>CAYJEJ010000001.1:0-154351 GCA_964369315.1 uncultured Alphaproteobacteria bacterium
CCCACGCTTTCGCACCTCAGCGTCAGTAATGAGCCAGATAGCCGCCTTCGCCACCGGTATTCCTCCCGATATCTACGAATGTTACCTCTACACCGGGAATTCTACTTTCCTCTTTCATACTCTAGTTCTACAGTATTAAACGCACCCCCCAGGTTAAGCCCAGGTCTTTAACGCCTAACTTATAAAACCGCCTACATGCCCTTTACGCCCAGTAATTCCGAACAACGCTAGCTCCCTCCGTCTTACCGCGGCTGCTGGCACGGAGTTAGCCGGAGCTTATTCAATAGGTACCGTCATCATCTTCCCTATTAAAAGAGCTTTACAACCCGAAGGCCTTCATCACTCACGCGGCATCGCTGGATCAGGGTTTCCCCCATTGTCCAATATTCCCCACTGCTGCCTCCCGTAGGAGTCTGGACCGTGTCTCAGTTCCAGTGTGGCTGACCATCCTCTCAGACCAGCTACTGATCATTGGCTTGGTAGGCCATTACCCTACCAACTACCTAATCAGGCGCGGGCTCATCCATCGGCGATAAATCTTTTCTCTCTCGAGGTTATGCGGTATTAGCCCTAGTTTCCCAGAGTTATCCCCCACCGAAGGGCAGATTCCCACGTGTTACTCACCCGTACGCCACTAATACTATTGGAGCAAGCCCCAATAGTATCCGTTCGACTTGCATGTGTTAAGCGTGCCGCCAGCGTTCGTTCTGAGCCAGGATCAAACTCTCATGTTAATGCTTAAAACATTTTAATGTTTTAAAATTAAAAACATAAGTTCAAGCCCATCTCACTCAAAATATTCAACTGACGATTTTGCATCGTTTACTAAATAAAAACACTTGAGTAAGGTACTTATACCTCGCTACCCAAATGTCCCTTCATATGTTCACTATTTCAATGATCGTTCTTAATGTAGGTAGTGGTATACCGCAATAAAAACCCCTCGTCAACCAATAAATTTAAAAAATAGTTATTTTTTTATTAATTTTTTTCAAATGCCTATGTTTTAAGCAGAATTCATGTAGCAAAAAGTTCAAGATTATTATAACTTCAGAACGGATAACAAAGCATGGAGGCACATATGAGCCACAAACCCATTATTATTAAGAATTTATCATACATCTTGCCTCATAAAATTTGTTTTGCGGACTTCTCAGCCCATATCGGGGGTGGGGATAAAATCGCTATTATAGGGAAAAATGGTTCTGGGAAATCCTCTCTTTTAAAGATAATACAAGGCTTATTAGAGCCTAGTGACGGCACTGTTATTCGCTCGAATGATGTTGAGTTTGGATACCTCCCTCAGGCACTAGACAATCTGAAAGCTCTGAGTGGCGCCGAACGAATTAATAAAAGGCTGAGCGAAATCATTGCGAAACAGCCGAATTTTTTGTGTCTCGATGAGCCGACGAATCACTTAGATAGGTCAAATAAAAAAAGCCTGATGCAGATGCTGAATAAGTTTCGCGGCACAACGTTAATAGTCACACATGACGTTGAATTAATTACCAGATGCCTAGATACCGTCTGGCACATCGATAACTACACTATCAGAACTTTCACTGGCGATTATGAACACTATGTGTCAGAGCTCAGCTTAAAAAGAGGACAAATCGAAAAAGAAATCCATCAGCTCAACCTCCAAAAAAAACAACTGCACGAAAGCTTGATGAAACAACAAGTCAAATCATCCAAAAGCAAAGCTGCTGGGCAAAAAAAATTAAATAATAAAAAATGGATGAAATCCACCGCCGACCTGAAAGCCATGGGGGCACAAAAGTCACAAGGTCGCATAACAAAAAATATAGAGAATAAAAAAACCGATTTAACCAAACAGCTTTGCGAAACTCGCTTACCGGAAAAGATAACGCCCAAATTTTATATCAATCCTCAAATCCTTAAGACACAACACGTCGTATCAATCAGAAATGGAGGGATTAGTTACCCCAATCATGAAAATATTTTAAACCATATCAATCTCGAAGTATCTAGCACAGATAGGGTTGCAGTCTTGGGCAATAATGGGAGCGGGAAAACAACCTTGCTTAATGCCATTCTTACCAATCATAAAGACCTCGTGTTGAGCGGGACATGGGACATCAGTAAACCCGAAAACATCGGATATTTAGATCAAAATTATACTTCGCTCAACCTTGACGCCTCGCCCCTAGAGGCGATTCAAAGCCTTACGCCCCATTGGTCGCATGACGAGGTAAGGAAACATTTGAATAATTTTTTATTTAAAAAAAATGAAGAGGTCAACGCCAACATATCCACCCTCTCTGGTGGAGAGAAAGCGAGGCTGTCGTTGGCAAAAATTGGTGCGAAAACGCCAAATTTATTAATCCTTGATGAAGTCACGAATAATTTAGACATTGAAACTCGAGCTCACGTGATTGATGTTTTATTAGAATATCCAAGTGCGATAATCATTGTCTCGCACGACGAATTATTTTTAAAATCAATCAAGCTGACACATATTTATGAAATCATAAATGGCTCATTAGTCGCACAAAATCTAGACATGCTTCTCTAAAACAGCGGCAAAAAACCCGTCCATACCGTGCTCAAAAGGATTGGTTTTGAGATAACCGTCCTTGACAACTTCACTGGCATTAGGCACTTCAGCCAAATTGACGGTTGCAGAAGAAAAGTCCTGATTGTCCTTCAAAAAAGCGGATATTTGGTCATCATTTTCACACATCAAAACTGAGCAAGTTGCATATATGAGCTTTCCACCATTTTTTACAAGCATTTTTGCATTATCCAAAATCTGTCTTTGAAGAGCGATTAATTTTTCCAATTCTTGCTCGTTGAAACGCCATTTTATATCTGGGTTGCGTCGCCAAGTGCCGCTCCCTGAACACGGAACGTCAACTAATACAACATCTGCAAAGCCTCTATGACGTTTTAACCATTTGCTAGTTGGCACAAAAACCCGAGCATTGTCGACATGGTTTCTCACAAGTCGCTTATTTGCCTCGCCAAGTTTTCTATCAGATGTATCAAAAGCGTATATCACCCCTTTGTTTTGCATCATCATTGCCATTGCCAGTGTTTTACCGCCTGCACCAGCACAAAAGTCGACCACCGTCTGGCTAGGCTTTGCCTCAGTTAATAATGCAACCAGCTGAGAAGCCTCATCCTGCACCTCGCAGTACCCCTTTGAAAACGCTAAATCCCGTGGTGATGGACGCACATCCCCACAAACACACAATCCCCAAGGGGAATATCTCGCGGGCTGGGTCTTCACCCCCTCGTCATAAAGCATTGATGCGACCTGTTCCCTAGAGGTTTTATGAACGTTTACCCTGAGTGTAACCTGTGCCTTTTCGTTCAAAGCGTATGCATAATCGAGCCAATTTTCGCCAAAACTTTTTTGAAATTCGTTCAATGCCCAAAAGGGCAGACCGCTTTTTATCTCTATTGGGATATCAAGTTTCATCCGCTCTATAATCAATGGGATTAAAGCGAGCTCATTTAAACGCAACGCCGTTGGACCATATTGGTCGCCCACAAACGTTTTTTGCACTTGCTCTGTGGGGTTACCAGAATATAAAAGCCATGCAATGACTAATGCCCTGATATAATTTTCATTTTTATTGACCTGCCCGTCTTGAAGGTTCAACAGCCAATTCAATAAAGCCTTGTTTCTGATGATTGCATATGATGTTTCGCTAATAAACTTCCTATCACTGCTACCGATATATTTACGCCTGCGAAAATAATCCGTCATAATATTATCAGCAGGAAACGTTGTCACCTCAACGTTGACAACAATGTCAATCACGGCTTGCACAAGTGAAGAAAAAATCATTGCACGACTTCCTTTCCCCTGAAGTTTAAGGATATCATATATAACTCTGAAGATTCTTTTCTGCTGGACTTTGGTTTAAAGTGCACCACTTTTTCAAAATTTTGCTTTAGTTTTAGTAACAATTGCCTCTCTCCGCCACCTTGAAAAACCTTGGCGACAAAACTTCCCCCTTTTTGCAAGTTATCCATCGCAAATTCAGCGGCGATTTCAACCAAAGCCATCATACGAATATGGTCTGTTTTTGCATGCCCTATTGTGTTTGGTGCCATGTCAGAGACAATTAAATCTGGTCGTCCAGAAATGCTTTTCATGATTTCTGTGATAATTTCTTCATCGTTAAAGTCGCCTAAAATAAATTTTACACCATTTAAAACAGGCATTTCTAACAGATCTACAGCAACCACTTTTGCCCCGCCGCTTAAATTAGCTCGCGTCGAGATGACCTGACTCCACCCCCCTGGGGCTGCCCCTAGGTCTATAATTTTGGAAGATTTTTTTATTAATCGGAATTTATCGTCAATTTCAGCCAACTTAAAAGCTGCCCTAGAACGAAAACCTTGTTTTTTTGCCTCTAAAACGAATGGGTCGTTCAATTGCCGTTCAACCCATCTTCTGGATGAATTGCTTTTAAAGTTTTCTTTATGAACTTTTATTTTCATGTGTTTGTGTTCTTTTTTTCAAAGCCTCAGGTGATTCTATCTCAATTTCCAGATAATTTTGTCCTTTTTTTATTGCCTCCAGCACCAAAGAGATATATGGCACAGTTTCTTGAGGCAAAGCGTCATAAGGGAAAAAGCGTAAGTCATCGCACTTATCTGGCTCATTGTTGTTCACCTGACCTGAATATTTAGTTGCGACAAAATAGAGCCCAATATAACTATCCCCGCCGGAGCTACAAGTCATCTTTAGCTCAAGGTCATCACCCAGAATATCAACATTTGCCTCTTCTTTTGCCTCACGAATAATGGTTTGTTTGCAAAACTCACCTTTTTCCCAATGACCTGCTGGCAAGCTATAAAAACCGTCATAAAAACCAGAGCCTTTTCTTTTGTGTAGGAGCACTTGCCCATCTTGTTCCAAAACCAAGTATACAGCACACTTGAGCGTTGACCGTTCTTTCATATTTTTAACTCCAATATTAATGTTTTAGCTATTTTTAAATAAAACATGTTGACCATTTTCTTATATCAGCTAATATTCCAGTGTTTGCCCCTGTGGTGGAATTGGTAGACGCGATAGACTCAAAATCTATTATCCGCACGGATGTGGGAGTTCGAGTCTCCCCGGGGGCACCATATCTTTCAAATTTTTTCATATATTCCGCGTTCTCAAGTGTGTAAAATATATCGCCTTGAACACTCCTATCACCACAACGCACTCTCGTTTGTTTAAATCGTATCGAATATCTGTTGTGCTTTGTCTTGGTCAACTCTTCCGACCAGAGCCAATGTTTTTTTAGAGTTTAAGATTCTATTCGCCACATCCTGTACAGAAGCAATATTGACATTATTAATTCTTTCAATCAGCTCTTGATTGGTGATTAGTCGGTCAAAAATCATAATTTGATTGGCATTTCGCTCGCACATAGACGCGGTGCCTTCAAGCGACATTAACAGCCCCATTTTAAACTGTGCCAACGCACGTTCAAATTCTTTTTGTTCAATATTTTTGGATATATCCGACAATTGCTCGATAGAAATATCAATCACATCTTTAATATGATTTGGTGATGTCCCCGCATAAATACACATAGTCCCGCTGTCGTCATAACAGCTATTAAAAGAATAAACAGAATAGACTAGACCACGTTTCTCCCTGACTTCCTGAAACAATCTTGATGACATCCCCCCACCAAGAATAGCACAACAAACCGCAGCGTTATAATAATCCTCAGACCTCAAATTAACGCCCTCAAACCCCAAAGTTACTTGGGCTTGTTCCAACTGGTCTCGCCTATCGACAAATAGTCCTCCCTGATATTTCGCAGGTTCTGGCTGGATATTATGTCCTTCGGATTTGTGTTTTCCAAAATATTGCCTCGCCAAGTCAACAATTTGCTGATGGTCGACATTACCTGCGGCAGAAAAAACCATGTTTTCTGGCACGTAAAACATGTCCATATATGCTCGCAGCTCTGAGGACTTGATTGTATTAATAATATCACTCGTGCCAAGAATTGACCGTCCCATGGGCTGACCATGAAAAGCGGTCGACTGAAAGTGTTCAAAGACAACCTCATCAGGTGCGTCAACAGTTTGACCAATTTCTTGCAAGATTACGCCCCGCTCCCGCTCCAACTCATGCTCTGGAAATGCAGGGTTTAGCAATATATCTGATAAAATATCAACCGCTAGCTCCACATCACTGCCCAAAACACGTGCGTGATACGCTGTTGCCTCGCGAGACGTATAGGCATTTAAGTCACCCCCGACAGATTCAATCGCCTCGGCTATATCTAGTGCCGTTCTACGTCTGCTACCTTTAAAAGCCATGTGCTCTAAAAAATGTGAGATGCCGTTGTTTTCTTGGTTTTCATACCTAGCACCCACTTCGTGCCAAACGCCCAGTGTAACCGTCTCTAGCTGAGGCATGTGGTGGGTGACAACTCTAATACCGTTTTCTAAGGTCGTTAATTCGCTCACATTTTCACCTAATTCTCATTATTAGCAGAAAAGACACTGTGCTTTTTTGTTTTATTTATCACATCATCGACACAAACCTTGATTGCAAACTTTATAGCGTTAGCAAAGCCAATATAATCTGTCCCCCCATGGCTCTTGACAGCAGGGAAGTTCAGCCCCATTAAAAGTGCCCCATTAAATGCTCGTGGGTCAAAGCAAGATAAGGCTTTTTTCAGTCTTTTTTTGAGCAAAAAGCCCGCAACCTTCATCAAAAATCCGCCCTCTAAGAACGCCGATTTAAAATGTTTGATTAACAATTTCGCCGCTCCCTCAGCTGACTTTAGGGCTATATTCCCTGAAAAACCATCTGTGACGATTACGTCAGCTTCCCCCATCCAGATTCCATCGCCTTCAATAAACCCGACATAGTTTTTGACAATCCCGTCGCTTAATAGTTTTGATGTTTCTTGAATGACTTTATTGCCCTTGGTTGCTTCCGAACCGATGTTTAATAAGGCAACCTTTGGAGCATTTGATGATGTGTAAGAACTCGCCAAGCTCTCACCCATAATAGCGAATTGGACAAGCCGCTCACTCGAGCAATCTGTATTAGCCCCAAGGTCCAAGGCTATGCAGGAGCCATTCACCGTTGGTAGCTGGGTGGCAATCGCCGGTCTTTTAATCCCATTGAGGGTGTCAAGGATTAATGTCGCCAACGCAACATAAACTCCTGTATTCCCCGCTGATACGACAACATCAGCCTGACCGTCTCGCACTGCTTCAATCGCCTTACCCAGACTGCTGTCACGCCCTTTCCTCAACATAACAGATGGCTTATCATCGGCAGATATGCTCGTTTTGACATCCCTGACCTCAGGCAAAGGAAGACCAGCAAAATATTTCTCAACCAAAGGGTCTAGAACGTCCCTGTCGCCAAACAACAAAAATTTCGCACGAACAGAAGCTGTGAGCGATGCAACAGCTCGCACAACCATTTCAGAGCCGCCATCTCCACCCATTGCATCAATCGAGACGACTACATCATCACTTATCAAAGTAATACTTCTCTAAAATAATTGTTTATGCATTATCCACAACGGACTCGGCAACAGGCTTTGTAAACACTTGTCGATTATTATAAAAACCGCAACTTTTACAAATATGGTGTGGTAGACGATTGTTACCACAATTAGCACACTTTACATAGTTCACTGCTTTTAAAGCGTGATGAGAACGCCTCATATCACGACGAGACTTCGATACTTTTTTCTTTGGAACAGCCATTTTACAATCCTAGGGTCACTATTATAATCTTGATAGTTTTAAACTAATTTATTCAAAAGCACAAGCACTAACAACAAAAGCTCTGTTAAAGTATCAACTCACGCTACCTTCAGCTTATTTCTAAAATTAAGCCGTCATATGCGGGCACAATATTTTTTGGTAATCTCTTAATCAGGCTATCGTAATCCATTTTAACGCCCATATGCGTTAATATCACCTGCTTTGGTTGAATGATTTCAGTCCATTTTAACACCTGCTCAAGCCCTGCGTGAGTAAAATGTTGGTCTGGTCTTAAACTTTCAACGACCCAAACTTCAACTCCTTTTAAAGATTGTATGTTTTCTTCTGACAAGTCCTGAAAATCAACCGTATAAGCAAAATTGCCAATCTTAATCGCAGATGTTTTACAGAGCCCATGGTCTAGCTCAAAGGTTTGAAGGGCTATATCGCCAATGGATAAGCTCCCTTGAACAATCTCATTTGCCACTAAACATGGAGGGTACATAGAATAATCAGCACTGTTATTGTCAAATAAATAATCAAAATTTTTTGTAATATCAGCCATTGTTTCGCAACTGCCATATACTGGAATAGTTGCACCGCTGAGACCAAAAATACAACGCAATTCGTTGATGCCGTGTGTGTGGTCTGCGTGCATGTGGGTATAGAACACGGCGTCTATTTTATTTACGCCTGCATTGATTAATTGCGTCCTTAAGTCTGGCGAAGTGTCCACCAATAAATTAGTTTGCTCTGTTTGAATCAATATTGATGAGCGAGTGCGATAATTTTTTGGGTTGGTCTTGTCGCAATCACCCCAACCTATCGTCAAGTCTGGCACACCTGTAGAAGACCCACATCCAAGGATTGTTACTTTAAGCATATTCTACTCTTGCTTTTTCAAATAATCTGAAAAAATTATCTGCACAGACCGTTAATAATTTTTCGTATTCTATTCCTTTTATATCAGCAATAGATTGTGCAACATACTTCACAAACATTGGCTCGTTCACCCTCCCTCGGACGGGCTCAGGTGCGAGGAAAGGGGAATCTGTTTCTATTAACAGTCGCTCTAACGGAACGATTTTTAATAATTCGCGTAATTGCGTGGCTTTCTTAAATGTAACAATCCCTGAAAAAGACACATACATCCCCAATTCTAAGACCTTATTAAGTAGCCATTCATCGCCAGAAAAACAGTGAACAACCCCTTTTAAGGGAGCGTTGTTCTTTAACAAATCAAACGTATCTTGAGCCGCATCACGTGTGTGTATCACAACTGGCAAGCTGGTATGAAGAGCGGCTTGTAATTGGGTTTCAAATATTTGTTGCTGGATTTTGCTGTCTTGTTTTCCATAAAAATAATCCAGCCCTATCTCACCGACAGCAACAGTTTTTTTATCCTGTGCACAGTTTATAATCCAGTCATATAATTTTGATAAACATCCATCAGACAAATATTTGTTCGCCTCACTGGGGTGCACACCTGCTGTGTGAAAGATTTGAGGGTATAAATCACTGATTTTTAAAATCTTTTCATACTCATCTTCACCTGTACAGACTGAAAGCATCATCTCAACCCCGCAATTTTTCGCCCTCTCGAGCAAAGCAGGGAGTTCGGTGTCGCAATTTAATTCACTTAAATGACAATGGCTATCAATTAACATCTCTGGACTAGAAGCAATATTTCGTTTTAATATATCCCAATATTGATTTTAAACAACATTAAACAAGAGTGAACATTATGATAGAAGGGTGTGTGCCCTTATTCTTCAGCACTGACATAATCTCTATGCTCGAGCTGTCTATGTGCGGCGTTGCGATGATATTGATGCTAAGATATTTTGGGCTATCGGGGCTATATGTTTATTTGGTCATCACTTCCGTTACCGCCAATATCCAGTCGCTAAAAATTATAAATTATTCTTTTATTCAAACGCCCATGGTACTTGGCACCATAGTATTTTCAACAAATTATATCGTGGGCAACTTAATGGCGGAGTACTACAGCGAGCAAGAGGCCAAACGGGGCATTTTAATCAGTTTCGCGGGTTATATATTTTTTGCATTAATTATGTTTTTAACAATCAAATATCCGACCTGTTACACCGCCCCTGCTGGAACGGTCAACCTACATGAGCCTTTGAGACAAGTCTTCACCCCCACGCCATATTTATTGATTGCGAGCATATTGGCTTTTATCATTGGTCAATACACAAATGTTACAATATATAGTGCCATAAAACGTATCACGCCCCAGAGCATGATATGGCTGAGGTCACTCCTGTCTTTGGCAACTTCAACGTTTGTAGATGTGATAGTATATTCAGTATTGGCTTGGAAGGTTTTTTATGCCCTCCCAATTGGCTGGAAGACTTTGCTTTCAACATATGTTATAGGTAACTATGTCTTTGTTTTGATAATCTCTTTGTGTAGTTCACCGATTGTATACTTAGCCAAGAGGTTTGTCCCGAAGGATAGATAAAAGGACAGATAAATATATTATGGAAAATTTATATCCAAAATTTTCGTTTTCTATCACCCATCAAGACGGTGGTAGTCGCGTTGGCATAATAAAATGCCCTCACGGAGAAATCGAAACCCCAGCTTTTATTTTTTGCGGGACAAAAGCTTCCGTAAAAGGTGTGTTTCCTCAGCAACTGCACGAATGCGGCACACAAATCATCCTGTCTAATACTTACCACCTCATGTTGCAACCCACAGCAGACATCATTCAAGCAAATGGCGGTTTACACAAGTTTATGGGGTGGAACAAACCAATTTTAACGGACTCAGGTGGTTTCCAAATTTTCAGCCTTGGACACGGCTCAGTTGCCGATGAAATCAAAGGGCGACGCTCTAATGCCCGTCCATCCTCCTTGGTTTCGATAACAGAACATGGGGCAACTTTTAAATCCTATATTGATGGAAGCGTTCAACACCTAACGCCTGAAAAATCAATTGAAGTTCAAAGAAAACTTGGGGTTGACTTTATGGTCTCACTGGATGAATGCACCCCATACCATAGCGATTATGAATACACAAAACAGTCCATGCTCCGCAGTCATCGATGGGAACAACGCTCCCTGAATGACTTTATTAAACATAGCAACGAAACACAGTCAATATACGGCATTGTTCAAGGCGGCGTTTACAAAGAATTAAGGAATCAGAGTGTAGAGTTTGTCAATAGCCAACCATTTTTCGCAAATGCTGTCGGCGGAACATTGGGCGGGACAAAAGAACAAATGTATGAAATTGTTGGGTTAACGATGGAAAACCTAAATAAAAACAGACCTACCCACCTCTTGGGGATTGGGGGATTAGGTGATATTTTGGAAAATGTCTCTCATGGCATTGATACCTTCGATTGCGTCCACCCAACAAGAATAGCCCGTCATGGAGCTGCTTTAACCGTGCCGTCACAAGTCAGGAACGGTCAAAGAGAGCATATTAACTTAAAAAATTCGATTTATAAAATAGACGACACCCCAATACAAATAGGTTGCCGTTGTCATGCATGTTTAAACTTTTCTAAAGGATACCTGCATCATTTATTAAAAGCGAACGAGCTCCTAGCTTTTCAAGCAATTAGTGTTCACAACATCGCTTTTATGAATAATTTCATGACTATGGTTCGCTCTGCGATAAAAACAAATACGCTCGAAAAATTTAAAAACGATTGGAAAAATGGCAATATATAAAAAATTTCAGTCCACTTTAATTATCATAAGCATATTTTTTGCTGTATTCGTTTTTAATACTTATGCGGAGCAAAAGAAATCATCGAAAATATCTTATTCCGTGCATATAAAAAAAACCAAGGACTATAAGCGTTTGCCTACCGAATTTTGGGAGGCTTTTGAACGCGATGCAAGGCTTTTTAAATATGCCAAAAGTCAGGTCAGAAGCAAAAAACACCTAAAAGATAGGATAAAACAAGACATCTATATGCTCAAATTAAGGGTTCAGGCATATGGTTTTTTTGAACCAAATATTGACTATGTAATTTTTGAAAATGCCAAAGGTATCGAGGTTTTAATAGTGCCAAATTTTGGCGAAAAATTTATAATAAAAAATATAAAAATATCCAGCAGAACGCAACCACTGAAAACTGTGTTAGATAGTTTAAAACCGATAATCGGTAAATCTGCGTCTTACACAACAGTGCAGGCAGCGGCATATCTTCTTGAAAGAAATTATCAAAAAAACGGCTACCCTAATGCTCGCGTGACAAAAAAAGTAGAATCAATCAACCGAGAAACCAAAACTGTAACGTTATATTTTGAATTAGAAACTGGTCATTTTAAGGTCTTTGGGCAAAATGCTCTGGGTATGAAAAATTCGCTCAAACAGAAATTTATTGATAACAGAATAACTTGGAAAGAAGGACAGCCCTATGATGTCAGCAAGGTTGAACAAACTAGTCATAATTTTTTAAATACTAAAATTTTCTCATATGTAGATATCCAGTGCGACACCGAATCAAGTCCAAATTCTGTTCCTGTGAATATAAATTTGGTCAACGATAAACAAAGGATGGTCGAGTTTGGAGCGGGTCTTTCTTCATCGTCCATTCAGAGAAGAAACAAACAGGGCTTTAGGTTTAATAACCTAGATAACAGTTTAAAAGCAGCCGTAGTGAAAGGGTCATGGACACATTTTAATATGTTTGAGGGAGGCGAAAAACTGGCAGTTGACGCAAAAATCACTCCAACTGCGTTGCTAGAAAACGAAAAAGAAAAGCACTTGGAATCTGTCTTAACTGTCGAAATGACCCAGCCAGATGTTTTAAAAACAGATAACTCTGCTGTCTATCGATTAAAAGTGGCTAAAGAGCCGACCTATGTCTACACAAAAAATAGCGTTGGCGTTGAAACCTTGTATGATGTGGCTATTGAAAGCTCTGCGAATATTCAAACCGGCTTAGCATTAGAATTGGCGAATGTAAAAGATATTAATACAATTACAGACAATCAAATGGTACAATCAGTCGGCTATATTACTACTGGAATTCCTGTGTATTTTTTGTATAACTCATATGACAACCCGCTCAATCCAACATCTGGCTTCAACATTAAGGTTTTGGAATTGCCCCAATATGCTAGCTTAAAATATAAGTTCAATAACTCAAAAAAATCTAGTTTCATCAACTACTTAGAATGTCGATGTGCCATCACTCAAAAAATTGATGATGACGCACGATTAGTCCCTGCAGGATGGGCGAGCTTCAGGCAGGTTTCAGGTCTTGATTTTGCAATGTTACCATTGGACAAGCGTTTATATGCCGGTGGCGTCAATTCTGTGCGTGCCTATGCAGAACAGCTTGCAGGTCCGATGATAGGGTCAACCGACGAACCCACAGGGGGACGCTGTGCCCTAGAATTTGGCGGGGAGCTCAGAATCAATATCACAAAAAAGCTTGGGGTGGCTCCTTTTTGGGAAGCGGCAAAAGTGTCTAGTAAACTTTGTCCGTCAACATCAGACACCTTATACAGTGGTTGGGGGGTTGGTTTTAGGTATAATACACCAATCGGACCAATACGTGCAGATTTCGCATTTCCATGTAGAAAAAGAAAAAACATAGACCCTTCTATGCAATTTATATTAAGTTTGGGGCAAGCATTTTAATGAAAAAGATAACAAAATATTTCATCATCATTTTCTCAGCAGTATTAATGTCTGTGTGCGGGCTAGAGCTTGCACTACATTCTCAAAAAGGCTTAAAGACTGTCTTAAATGCTGGTTTAAAACTGTTTAATTACGATGCTCTCTTAAAATTTTCGTCTGGTCGAGGGTCATTATTCAAAGGAATTTTTTTAGAGAATGCTGAACTAGAACACGAAAATTTTGTTGCTAGTGCTAATGATATTTCAATTAATGTTAATGTCTTGTCTGGGCTTTTTATAAAAATCAATTCTATTAATGGAAATTACACAAAAAACTCACAAAACATAAAAATCTCGTCCAAACACATCGAGATAAACCTATTCAATGGCATACATTCAGCTAGAGTTATTGACGGTGACATTAAAATCTTTAAGCAGAGCAAACAGATTTCTCATTGTGCAGATTTGTCGATAAATTTAACAAAAAAAGACCGCAAAACATTGGCATATGTCATCTCATCTAGTGATGTTTTCTATAACAATTTCATCGGAAAAAACGTAACAATCGCTGGAAATATCACTGATAATAAAGTTCTAAACGCTCAGATTTCAGCCCTAGATTCTTTTTTCAAAGACATCAAAATTGGCACAGTTAAATCGGACGCACTATTAAGTTTTTCTGACGATAAGGTCTCGTTTGACCTGACTAACTTGTCGCTTATGGGTTGTTTAATGGAAATAACTGGCATTAAAAAAGACGATAATTTGTCAGGGAAAATTTTTATTCAATCAATTGAAGGGCAAACTTTCAAACACCTATTACGCAAAGTTCACATTCATTGGCTATATCCAATAGTAAATTTTCTTCAGGGCTCGAGAATAGATTTTTCATATGATGGTGATAATATTAATTGGAAATTTCACCCAGCAAATCGTGTTAGTTTTTGCCCAATTCTTGAATTAAAAAAGATAAAATCTGGTCTTTTCGAGCTAACATCAGAAAGCATTCACGATAACAATCTCGTATTGAGCGGACAAATTAAATATGATGACAACATCGAATTTGATATGGACATAGAAAACCCGAATTCAGAAAAAATCCTTTGTGAAGAGTGCTCATATCTAAAAAACATCAAATTTCTTAGTGGCGGACAATTAATGGTCTCAGCTAGGTTTCTAGAGGGCTCAAAAAAAAACTCTTTTTTTCTATAAAAGCGAGCGAAAATACTTTTAACATCCCTGTTCATGAATTAGCTTTTTCAAGCACTTTTGAGAATAAATTATTTTCTTTGTTAATCGACTTGAAGCTGCTTGACGAGACATTGGAGGCAAAAGTTAATGGTGGAATTGACCAAAACATTAACATCTCTAAGCTAGAAATTAAAAATAAATCTATTCACCTGATAAATAAATCTGAAATATCCGTAAAAAATCTTGACCATATTGTAGGTAAAATCAGCGGAACGTTCAAAAATTTAAATTTCATCAACTATTTTCTTGAGAAAAAAATTGAATGTGACGGAAGTTTTGACCTGTCCAGCACAGGGAATAAATTAATTGCAAAACTAAACACCAATAAATTAAAAATAGATAAAATATCTTTCAACAACATTAACGCTCAAATTGAAACCAATCCAATTTCTCTTAATGTTACTGTAAAATCATCAACCCTATATGGTAACAAAATTAACAATTTGACCCTCATCTCGGAGCAAGAAAAAACAGGTCAATTAAACTATAAATTATCAGCACTAATAGAAAACTTTAAAAATGCTTTATTACTTTCATCAGGTAGCGTTTTTTACTCCCCCAAAAACATAAACTTAAAAATCAATGATTTTTCAGTCAATAATCTCACAACCAAGCTTCGATTAGTCACTCCCGCATCAATACATTATGAAAATGACAATATCAACTGTTCAATCCCAAGCTTGACCTTTAATGATAGAGAGTTTTTAAGATTAGGGTTCAAAAAAAATAACAAACAAATTGATTGCTCACTTTATTTAAAAGATTTACCAGTATCTTTATTTAACCTAGTTGGATATAAAGCCTATAAATTTGGCACAATCTCAACTGATTTCACAATAAATGGTTCACCAAACTCCCCCAATATAATCTTTAAGGGAGAATGTAAAAATATCGGCAAAAAATTACATAATATCAAATCACATTGCATTTTTTCAGGTATATATAAAAACAACAGATTCACTGCTGATATAGACTTTCCCAATTTTGTTGGTATTTTTGGTCGCATTAACTTAGACATTGGTTGCCAAGTTACTCTGTTTCCTTTTCATGTTGATGTTTATAAAAATGAATATTTAAAGATGTTATGCACCCTAAAATCAGACCTATCGGTTCCCATGAACATTTTATTACCAGATGGGATGGAATGCTGGGGCGTCTTAAACTCTAATCTAAACATCACAGGAACGCCAAGTTCACCCAAAATCGATGGTCAGCTTAATTTAAAAGATGGCGGTTTTGAACAAATTTCATCTGGCACATATGTAAAAAACATCAATATTCTCGCCAAGACCAATAACAATGGTCAAATGCTTATAAAGGCAAGTGCGACCGACGACTCAGATGGTAAAGCATTTGTCACTGGTAATATTATTCGCCAAGACTCACAATCTATTCCAGTTTTAGACTGCCTAGTAAATTTTGATAATTTTAAAATAATAGACGAAGATGATTTAATCGTCAGTGTAAAAGGCGATTCTTATTTAAAAGGTGGATTAGACTGTCTTCATTTTACTGGTAAACTCGACATGCCATATGTATTAGTCGATATCGACACAACATATAGCGATTCAAAAGGGGACTTACAAGTCCTAGAAAACGGAAAACATATAGATGTGTTTGAAACCCCAGAAATCAAGGTTTCCTTGCCCTTTAAATGTAATGTGGCACTGAATTGTCAAAAGCTGCATCTAAAAGGAAAGCTTTTGGACTCTGTGTGGTATGGAGATGTCAAGTTATTGGGAGGGTATGATAAAAACGCTGCATTAAGTGGGGTTTTAAAGCTCAGAGAAGGGCATTTCTGTTTCTTAGAAAGGAACATCCCCATAAAAGTTGGAACCATCTCCTACAGTGAGCATGCTCCGTTTGTTCCCGTTGTTAATATGCACGCCAGTAAAGACATTAATATTGCAAAAGTCACAGCAAACATAAAACAAACTTCAAGTAGTGTTGTTTTTAATTTAAACTCTAATCCCCAGCTACCTTTAGAGACTATTTTTTCTTATTTATTATTTAATAAAGCACAATATAATCTAACTATTTTAGAGGCTTTACAGGTCAATGGCGTTGTTTCTGCCGTGAAAGAACAATCAAATAAAACTTTCAAATTACTAGAATCTGTTGAGCAACAAGACTTAAGTTCGGACTTATCGTCTTATAACAACCCTTCAAGTAGTAATATCAGTCTTGGAAAGTATGTCGGCGAAAATATTTATTTAAGTATTGAAAACGATACTACTAAAAAGGTTGCCTTCATGAAGGTTCATATTGTTTTCACGAAAAACGTCTCTGGTCAAATAAACTCTCTAGGAGAGTTTGGTCTTGGATGGCAAAGACGATATTAATACATAATACTAATATATTAATATAATAAATATTGTATTTGATGTAGTGATGTGAACTGTGTGAATTAACATTTTGTTAAACAATTATCCACACAAAAGATGCTGTCTTTAATCTAAGAAAACCGAGCATAACCAAAGATTTATACACATCTGTTGAAATAATATTGATGATGTTGATAAGTTCGAGGTGTTTATCTGAATAAAAATGACAAAACACCACCACTTAAAAAAAGGCTAAAGCTATCAACACAATCTTAACAGACTATTAACAGCTTTAGTCTCAGCAAAAATCACCTAGACATCTAATTCAAAGTAATTGAACAGCTCCGTATACGCCTTTTTTAAAAAAGGCGTTGATATACTTAACAAAATCTTGGGATTAATAAAACTAAACTGATTTCCCAGAAGTCTGACTTTGTTTTTATCGGCTTTGACAAGATACCAGTGAACGCTCAGGCTTCTTTCCTCTTCTTCTCTTGTAGTATAGTTATATCGACAGATTGAAGGAAACTCTCCTTCGATGGAGTAATGTTCTTTCGTGAGATAAAACTTTTCTTCTAGTGTTTGGTGTAAAAAATATTCTGGCGAATCTCCAACCACCTCAAACTTTGGCAATGACCAATATACAAACAAATCTCGCTTAGTCGCCAAAACGTCATTATTACACATCATGATGATACCAATCTGTGTTTCGTGTAATTTTTCTTCTTCTTCCATAACAATCCAAAAAATATATTTTAACAATTATAACAAATTCAATTAAATCAATCAAATATTGGTTTACAAAATGACTATTTTAATGAGACTATCAATTACATTTATTCAACCTTGTAAATATATATGGGGGATTAAACTTGAGAAGCGTTTCTGTCATTGGTCTTGGTTATGTTGGTTTGCCTGTTGCTGTGGCGTTTGGCTTAAGCAGAAAAGTGATTGGTTTTGACGTTAATGAGGCGAGGATAAAATCTCTAATCAATGGGATTGATGCCACTGGCGAGGTAGAGCAAGCAGATTTAATCAAATCTAATGTATCCTATACCAGCGATATATCAGACCTAAAACATGCTGATTTTCATATTATTTGCGTCCCTACCCCTGTAGATTCTTCAAATGAGCCGGATTTAACCCCATTATTTTTAGCCTCAGAAACAGTGGGAAAAGCGTTGAAAAAAGGCGATATCGTGGTATACGAATCCACTGTTTACCCAGGTGCGACAGAAGAAGAGTGCGTTCCAATCCTAGAGAAAACATCTGGTCTAAAGTTCGGTGAAGATTTTTCAGTTGGTTATAGCCCTGAACGCATAAACCCAGGGGATAAGAAGCATAAATTTTCTACTATTAAAAAAGTCGTCTCTGGTTCAGACTTAGAAACAGCCAACATAGTTGAAAGAGAATATGCATCAGTCGTGACAGCAGGAGTGTTTCGTGCGTCTTGCATCAAAGTCGCTGAGGCGGCAAAGGTCATCGAAAACACACAAAGAGACATTAATATAGCTTTGATGAACGAGCTTTCGTTAATTTTTGACCGTTTGGGCATTGATACCAATGATGTTTTGGAAGCGGCAGGCACGAAGTGGAATTTTTTAAAATTCACACCTGGTCTTGTCGGTGGACATTGTATAGGGGTTGACCCATATTACCTCACTCATAAAGCCAAGAGATTGGGGTATAACCCCGAAGTGATTTTAAGCGGAAGACGTATTAATGACGGGATGGGGCTTTATATTGCTCAAAATATGCTGAAGATTTTGGTGAAAAATAAACTCTTAAAAAACGACTTAAAAATAGCCGTGTTGGGTATGACCTTTAAAGAAGATGTGCCTGACCTAAGAAACAGTAAAGTGTATGATATAGTCCAGAATTTACTAAACTTTGGTCTGAATGTTGTTGTGTCTGACCCATATGCCGATAATGATGAGATGAAACAATATTATGGTATAGAAAACACGCCAATTGCATCGATTAGTGATGTGGACGCTGTGATTTTAGCCGTCTCACACGCAGAGTTTGTGAAACAAGGTTGGGATTTGGTTGAAAAATTAATCAATAAAAACCAAAAATGTTTGGTGATGGATATAAAATCTGTTCTCGAGCGAAGTAATTGCCCAGATAACGTAATTTTATGGAGGCTTTAGGTAAAATGAAGGTTCTGGTAACTGGGACGGCAGGTTTTATAGGGTTTTTTGTTGCAAAAAAGCTTCTAGAACAAGGATGTGACGTTCTTGGGATTGATAATTTTAATGATTATTATGATGTTTCTTTAAAAGAAGCCAGAGCAAACATTTTAAAGCAAAATCCTCGATTTACTGAATTTAAAATCAATTTAGAAGACAAAGACGCCGTCATGGGCGTGTTTAAGAAACATTGTCCAGAGCTCGTCATTCACCTCGCGGCACAGGCTGGGGTGCGTTATGGGTTTGAAAACCCGCACACTTACGTTGATTCGAATGTGATGGGTTTTTTGAATGTATTAGAAGGGTGTCGACACCATAGGGTGAGGCATTTAGTCTATGCATCGACAAGTTCGGTTTATGGGAGTAACGTGAAAAGACCATTTTCTGAACATGACAATGCAGACCACCCTTTAAGCATATATTCTGCGACTAAGCGCGCGAATGAGCTGATGGCACATTCATATTCTTATTTGTTTAACATTCCAGTTACAGGACTGAGGTTTTTTAATGTCTATGGCCCTTGGGGCAGACCAGATTTAGCGTTGTTTTCTTTTACTAAAAACATACTGGCAGGTCAGCCAATAGAAGTTTTTAACCACGGGAATATGGAGCGAGACTTTACCTATATAGATGACATAGTAATGGGGGTTTTGAAAATTGCATTCGAAACAGAGCCAAAGAAAAATCTTGACGATATCAGTGATGCGTCGAACAGCCCTGTTGCCCCGTATAAGATTTATAATATCGGCAACAACAAGCCTGAAAATTTGATGACTTATATCGCTTGCATAGAAAAAGAACTAGGCATGCCGGCAGAGAAGGTGATGCTCCCCATCCAACCAGGTGAGGTTGAAAAAACTTGGGCGGATGTTAGCGACTTGAAAGACGCCGTTGGCTATCGCCCTGATACGTCAATAGACTATGGCATTAAACAATTTGTGAAGTGGTACAGAGAATTTTATAGGGTATAAACAATGTCTGATGAGTTAAAAAATTTAGATACACATTTCGCTTTTGGCGAAAATTGGGAAAAATATTCAAGATTAATCAATGAAGACCGTATTGAAGAGGCGAAACGTTCTTTAACCGAGCTCTTAGATATTGATGGAAAGGAAATGTCTCTCGAAGGGAAAAGCTTTTTAGACATCGGGTGTGGTTCTGGCTTGTTTTCTTTAGCAGCATCAAAGTTGGGTGCGACCGATATCACACTAACTGACATAGACCCGATATCTGTTAAAACCGCACAAGCTGTTTTAAAACGCTTTGATTCAAAGGCTAAAGTAACGTCTGATGTCATTAGTGTTTTTGACCTGAACCCTGATGCACATGGTCGGTTTGATGTTGTCTATTCTTGGGGAGTGTTGCACCACACGGGCGATATGTATGGCGCCATTAAAAAAGCGTCCGACATGGTTAAACAAGATGGAGTTTTTATCATAGCTTTATATCAAAAAACCAAGTGTTGCCAAGTTTGGAAACATATTAAACGAGTTTATAAGTCTTTGCCATCCATACTGCAAAAGTGTGTGCAGGTTCTACAGGTTTTGGGTGTATCCGTTAAGTTATTGTTCAAAGCTACCAACCCATTCAAATATATCAAAGATTATAAAAAATCTCGCGGGATGAGTTATTTGCATGATGTCCATGATTGGTTGGGCGGCTATCCTTATGAGTCGATTGCTCTAGAGGAGATGAAAAAATTTGCAAACGAGATTGGCTTTAAGATACTCAAAACCAGAAACATAGAAAACAGACAGCCAATCGGATTTTTCGGCTCTGGTTGTGGTGAATTTGTTATGGTGAGAAGCACGTAGATATAAAAATGGTTCAGAATATCCATTTTTAGTCATGAATAATGAAAATAAATAAAAAAATTGCTTGCAGATTTTAGATTGTTATGTAGCATACAAGTGTGATGCGGGTGTAGCTCAGGGGTAGAGCACAACCTTGCCAAGGTTGGGGTCGAGGGTTCAAATCCCTTCGCCCGCTCCAAGATAGTTTTTTTTGTGTTTATCGCTATCGCCGATTTTTTCTTCAGCCATCTTTAATATCGGTTACTTCAGGATTTATTTGTTTCAAATATCAAGTTCTTGCTTTGATTACAAACAGTCGGTTATCTCATTGATTATCGCATCAGTCTTGAGGTAATGCCTGTGGGGGATGATTAAGTGCTCACGCTGTTTTGCAAGGAATTTTTGAGATAAGAGCCTGTTCAAGTTATTTGATGTAATAAACTTCCTGAATAGTTCTTCTCCGATGTTTGCCTCGAGAGTGTTTAAGTTCAAACCAAACGAAGTTCTCAGCCCCATAATTACCATCTCTAATAATATATCTTGTTTTGCTAAGGGTGATTGGTGAAACGCTATCGGACAACTTTTCTGCCATTTATGAATGTTATTAAAACGCTTGACCTCAAAAATTTGATTATCCAGCTTGAGCCGACTATGTGCACCAGCTCCAACGCCCAAATATTCATGATAAAACCAATATGCAATATTATGACGAGATTGGCAGTTTGTTTTTGCGAAATTTGAAATTTCATAATGGTTGAACCCAGCATTGGAGAGGCTGTCATCGATTATTTTAAATTGTTTAATTGTATGGGCTTCGTTTGGCATTTTGAGTTGACCAAGGTTGTGTGCCCGTCCAAAAGGAGTGCCCTTTTCTATTGACAGTTGATACGCAGACACATGGTCGGGATTTAGATTAATCAATTGATGCAGGTCATTTTTTAAGTCCGCAATGGTTTGATGTGGGGTTGCAAAAATAATGTCAGTATTGATGTTTTGAAAGCCAACTTGTCGAGCTAGAAAAAACGTCTCTATTGCCTGTTTCATTGTGTGTTGCCGCCCTAAAAATGTCAGCATTTTGTCATTAAAAGACTGTATACCTATCGATAGGCGATTTATTCCAGCTTGCAGATAATTCAAGAGGAGCCCTTTTGTTATGGTTGCGGGGTTGACCTCTAGCGTAATTTCTATTTTAGGATTGGAAAACGTCCAATGGTTTTTTATAAAACTGATGATGTCGAAAATAATTTCTGGTTTAATCAGCGATGGCGTCCCGCCCCCAAAATAGATGCTGCTCACCTTTCTATCATGTAAACGAGCATGTTCAAATATCAGCTCTTGTATTATGCTTTGATGCCAATTTTCTTGATTGGGGGTTGAACAGGCTATTGAATTGAACGCACAATAATTGCACTTACTTAAGCAATATGGCCAATGTAAATAGATAGCTAAGTCGCGTTGGTTGATATTGGTCAACAATCTTTCGTTAAAAATTAATCTTCAAATAATTCAGCAAGAGCCAGCACTTGTTTTTGTGCAATTTGTTCAGAAGCCTTGCTTGCAAGGGCTAACAAATTAAACATTTCCTCTTGTGTAAATGACCCGCCTTCTCCAGTGGCTTGAACCTCGACCAATTTGCCAGAACCAGTGATGACAAAGTTGCCGTCTACATAAGCGTTGCTGTCTTCATTATAGTCTAAATCGACCATTGCCGAGCCATTGACAATCCCGCATGACACACCGCTGACACTATCAAATATCGGATATTGTTTTAGCATTCGGTTGTTCACAAGCCTGCGACAAGCAATAGCCATCGCAACATATCCGCCACAAATGGACGCCGTGCGAGTGCCCCCATCTGCTTGAATAACATCGCAATCAATACGAATTTGACGCTCTCCAAGTTTTTTGCAGTCAATCACTGCCCGTAAAGACCGTCCAATAAGCCGTTGAATTTCATGTGTTCGACCAGTTAGCTTGCCTTTGGACGCCTCTCTATCAGTGCGGGTATTAGTAGCACGTGGGAGCATAGAGTATTCTGCAGTAATCCATCCAATGCCTTGATTTCGCAAAAATGGGGGCACCTTTTCCTCAACAGAGGCTGAACATATCACCTGAGTATCGCCAAATTTTACTAAACAACTACCCTCTGGGTGTTTAATATAATTTGTAGTAAAAGAAAATTCCCTAAGCTCAGATAAACCTCGACCTTGGCGTAGCATATACTCAACCTTTGAATTTTTATATAATCTGCTATATATTATAGGCATACTTTGTTTTGAAGTCACGGATTAAATGTCCAATTTTTTTGATATTAACGTAAGAGCACAAGAAATTTTGAAACATCTCGTGGATGTTTACATCGACACGGGTGAACCTGTTGGTTCGCGAACGCTCGCTCGTTCGATGGGCATCTCTCTTTCCCCTGCCACTATTCGGGGGGTGATGTCTGATTTGGAGGATGCTGGTCTACTTTACTCGCCTCACACGTCCGCAGGAAGGGTTCCGACCGATAAAGGGTTTCAGATGTTCGTGCAAGCATTACTAGAGGTTGGCGACCTGTCTTTGCAAGAAAAAGATATGATTGAACGCCAAGGAACAATATCTGGCGGGTCAGTTGGTCAAGCTCTTGAAAAGATTGTGCAAAATCTGGCTGGTCTGACCAAATGTGCTGGTTTGGTGATTGCACCCAAGGGCGAGGCGAAGCTGAAACATATCGAATTTGTATATCTTGCTCCTCAGCGAGTGCTCATTGTCATTGTGACTGCAGATGGACTAGTGGAAAACAGGATAATCGAAACCCCAGAGAAAATAGACGCATCTATTTTGCAAGAGGCGAGCAATTTTTTAAATCACCTAATCGCTAATAGAACCCTCGATGATATAAGAGAAATTATACAAAGCGAAATTCAACTTCAGAAGGCTGAGTTAAACGAGTTGACTTTGCGTGTATTGAAAGAGGGGTTGGCGATAAAATCTCATTTTACAGGTTATGGCGATAATGAGTGTTATATCGTGCGAGGAAGGTCGCATTTGCTAGAAAATGTTCAAAAGGCGAGCGAACTTGACCAAATTCGGCGTTTATTCGAAGCCTTAGATACAAAAGAAATGGTGCAGCATTTGCTAGATTTGGTCATTCGTGCCGATGGCGTGCAAATATTTATTGGCTCAGAGAACTCTTTATTTAATTTAACGGGGTGTTCGGTTATAATGGCACCTTGCGTTGTGCCTGGATCGACGACAATTGGGGCGATTGGCGTTGTGGGACCTTCTAGAATAAATTATGGAAGGATAGTGTCTTTGGTCGATTTTACTACTAGAATTATCGAAAAAATGTCTTAAACACATGAACTTTTGAAAGGATATAAAATATGAACGACTCAAATATAATTGAAGAAAAAAACGATGATATGATAAATGATAATATAGTGGAACAAGATGTCAAATCTGAGCCTGAGCAAGTAAAGGTTGAGGTGGAAGAGCTAATCGCTATCAAGGACGAAGAAATTAAACAATTAAAAGATAGCTTGCTCAGAACAATCGCAGAAAATGAAAACTTCCAAAAACGCATGCAGCGAGAAAAAGAGGATTTAACTAAATATACCTTGACGAAATTCGCAAGGGATTTGTTGCCTGTGTTAGACAATTTTGCTAGGGCAATTGAGGCGACGAATAATTTAATAGAATCTGTTGATGTGGGTATCATTGACGGCATAAAAATTACTGAAAAAGAGTTGTTATCTGTTTTAGCTAAAAATAGCATCATTCCTATTGAAGCCAAGCAAGGGGACTTGTTTGACCCGATACAACACCAAGCAATGCTTGAAGTTGAGTCGGCTGACGTTGAATCTGGCAAGATTGTGAGTATTTTACAGGTTGGGTATATGATTGGGGAGCGGCTCTTAAGACCAACTATGGTGAGCGTTGCGAAAAACAATGACGCGTTGGAAAATTAGTTTATGGGCTTAAATTGTGGCATAGTGGGGCTTCCAAACGTTGGTAAATCGACGTTGTTTAATGCATTAACCCAGACAGCAGCAGCCCAAGCGGCTAATTATCCTTTTTGTACTATTGAGCCGAATGTGGGGCTTGTGTGCGTTCCGGACAAGCGTTTAGACCTGCTGTCTGATATGGCTAAAACTAGGAAAAAAATTCCCGCCCAGTTGGAAATAGTAGACATCGCAGGGCTTGTTAAGAAGGCGAGTGACGGCGAGGGGCTTGGAAATCAGTTTTTAGGTCATATTCGCGAGGTGGACGCGATTTTGCATGTCTTGCGGTGTTTTGAGAATGATGACATCACCCACGTTGAAGGGAGCGTTGACCCGATAAGAGATGCTGGGATAGTGGAAACAGAGCTAATTCTTGCTGATATTGAGAGCCTGCAAAAACGCAAATTAAACCTAGAGAAAAAATGTAGGGTAAGCAAAGACGCGGAGCTTTCTCGCACGATTGATTTAATCGACAGGGCTTTGGAAGTCTTACAAAAAGACCTTCCAGCACGTAAGATGGCGTTAAATGACGCTGATGAAGAAAGCTTATTTAAGGGGCTGCAGCTATTAACCTCAAAACCTGTGATTTTTATATGTAACGTTGGCGAGGATGAGGTTGTCGGCGGGAACGAATACTCTAAAACCGTTGCGGAGTTCTCCCAACAAAATGACGCCTTGTCAGTGATAATTTCTGCCGCAATTGAGGCAGAGGTTGCCATCCTTAACACTGAAGAGGAAAAAAGCGAATATATCAAATCTATGGGGCTTGAAGAAGCTGGGCTTTCAAGGATTATTCGTGAGGGGTACCGGTTGCTTGATTTAATCACTTTTTTCACGGTGGGTGAGAAAGAGACAAGGGCTTGGACAATAAAAAATGGAGCCAAGGCACCAGAATCAGCTGGCACAATCCACACTGATTTCCAGCGTGGGTTCATCTGCACCGAAACCATATCATATATGGATTATCTAGAATATGGTGGTGAGCAAGGTGTAAAAGCTGCGGGCAAGATGCGTCTTGAGGGCAAAGAATATGTTGTGCAAGATGGTGATGTCATGCATTTTCGGTTTAACGTGTGAACTTGTTGGTTGAAAAACATTGAAGGATGTTTTGTGCTGTGTTAAGCTCCTGTCTTAAGATTTGTTTTTGGTGTTTTTTATGAAATTTTTGCTAGCATTTCATTTTTTGGTAACCTTGGCTTTGGTTGGCGTTATCTTAATTCAAAAAAGTGGTGATAGTGCACTGGGTATTGGCGGGAATACAGGCGGGCTTTTAACCCCGAGGGGGCAGGCAAACTTGTTGACCAAAATTACAGGTGGATTGGCGATTCTATTTTTTGTTAACTGCATTGTTATGGCGACGATTTCAAAACCATCTGGTAAAAGCACCTCAATTATCGATAAAGCTGCCCAAGAGCAGGTCATCGATGTCCCGTCTAAAGGCGGGGATGCCAGCCCTTCAACAAAACAAGTGAATAATCCCCAAGTCCCTCAATAGGGCGGGGATAAACATTAGAATGCTTTCTGATTTTTGAAATAAGGACTGGTGACATTTATCCTTATATAGACCTAGATTGTGACTTATATAGGTCTGTTAGAAATAGTAATTTATTTTTATGCTCAGGTTTAATGTTGCCCTCATTGAAAAAAATAACCATTACTCGTCTTTTATCTACCAATAATTCAAAATCTTTAGTTTTATGAAAATTAAATCTAGTTTTTCCTGGATTTTTACCTGCCTTAAGAGGTCTTTTTTTATAAATGTTTGATAACTGTCCATTCGGCATGCATATGATATTAATATTTAAAATTTCAAGATTGTTATCCTCATATAAAATGGTAATAAAATATGTTAAACAAGGCTTGGATAAACCGTCATATTGATAATAATGTGGGAGATGTGGGGAATATTCTCTTTCCTTTTTGTTGACATCCATAAAATAATTGTAACTATTTTGATTTTCACCAACAAATATGGAATTATTGTAGTCACCGATATTCCTAGTTTGAACAGTTTTTAGGTCTATATGGATAAAAGCATCTTCAACTTCAAAAAATAAATCAGAGCCCACTGGACACGAATTAGGTCTTCCAATGGCTTTTCCATTAAGCAAAGCGTAAACTATCCTTTCTGCTCCGACACTAAAATCTCCAGAGCCATTAGTGTTCCAAAACTTATACCATTGACCTTTTATTTTTTCTTTAGTTTGAAAGCCCGAGAGCATCTCATCTTCTGCAAATTTTAAGAAATAATAAAATTTTTTCAAATATTTATATTCTAAGATTTCTAATTCTTTATCTGTTATCATAATATATCTGTAACATATGTAACACTTCTTGTGCAATACGATTAGCAAATTTAACAGGGACAGCATTTCCTATTTGTCGATACATGCTATTTAAACTGCCGTAAAATATAAAATCATCGGGAAATGTTTGAATTCTAGCACATTCTCTAGCAGATAGTCGTCGGTGTTTATTTATGTGGATTTCTGGGCTGGTAGCAGTGATAGTGTCACTTGGGGTTTTCCAGTTTGTTATTCTGAGCGACTGCTCAAATACAATCTGTTTTTCCTCAAGCTCAGTGACTTGTTTGTCGTATTTATCATCAAAATTTAAAATTGTTTTTAATTTCCACCAATCGTTTGGCTTCGGGATACTGCCAGAATTATTGTCTTTCCTGAACCAGTGTCCTGCTGTGTGTTTGTAACCAAAAATTTGGTCTATACTTTTTGTTGAAATATTAGCTTTTTTTCTCCATAATTTCAGATAATCGCATATTTCGAATTGAGTGACCTTGTGTTTTCTTGCCCAAAATTTATCATGTACATTAGTAGAGCTATAGTGGTTATAGATGGTTTTATTATTGATTTTTATAGGCTCAAATTGAATATCTATATGTTGTAAATCACCGATTGCTTGTTCTGTTGTAATAAAATTATTAGCTTGATGGGATGCTTTGGGGAAAAAATTCTCGCAACCAATTTTATTTCCAATAATTATTACTCTTTCTCTTTGTTGTGGCACACCATAAAAGGCGGTATTTATCAGTTTATAGGCTACCTTGTATCCAAGGTCTTCCAAGTCTTGCTTTATATTTGCAAAAACTAGCCCTTTACCTAGGGACAATATACCTTTGACATTTTCAGCGACAATAATTTTTGGATTAGAAATTGTAATAAACCTAATCATCTCTTTGTATAAGGCATTTCTGTCATCATTAACATGCCTGTTTTTGTTAGCGATTGAAAAGCCTTGACAAGGAAACCCGCCGATTAGAACATCGACATCTCTAGGGATTAAATCATCTTTGATTTCAGATATATTAAGATTTAATATGTTTGGGTCTATGTTTTTCGCATAAGTGGTACAGGCATCTTTGTCAAAATCATTCGCAAAAATAATATTAAATCCAGACTGTTTAAAGCCTAAATCCATGCCCCCAGCTCCAGAGAACAAACTAATTAGTTTAAAATTATTAGACAAAAGCCATCCCACGATATCATAAAAATCAACCTAGCACATACTGAAGTGCGATAACAGTTCCGCGAATTTTCTTGCTATTGTACTCTAATAGTATTGTATTTTGAAGTCGAAATTATCTTTTGAGTTACTCTCACCATTTGATTTAGGTTAAACAATGGATAAGATAACCTTATTATAGATTTATATTGCTTCTTGAATTTGAGTTGGGGCGGTGTATCCGCCCCATGCAATTTGTTAAAGGTTTTCGAAGTCTTTTATTTTAAAATCAAAGTACTTAATAGCGGTTATTTGTAGAGCTAATTCGTTAAAACCACAAGAGAGATTGTTATCTTTCAATTGCTCTAGGGTGCTGTTTGGGTTAAGCAACACGTCAGAGAATTTTATGACAGATTTTAAGTAATCTAATTCATTAGGGTAGGTTTCAGCGAATGCTTTTGGGAACTTTGTTTTTATTTCCCCTTGAGCATTGGTGAAATTATATTCATTCGCCGTGTCGCAAAATGGGTTGCAAGAAAACAATGCTCCTAATTGAAAGGTTGTGTCCCAGTATGAGTTAAATGCAAAACCTTTGAAATACCCAAGAAGCATTCGATGGGGCTCCTCTTCTTGAACAATTATGTCTTTGTGAAAGAAAGGTAGGTGTTTTCTATTGATTATGTGTCTGGCGATATAACTGTCCATAAAATCTACGAATGTTGCTAAATCTTTAAAAGATTGTGCCCCACGGTTGTTCCAACTTCTATTACCACCACCATATATTTCATCAAATATTTTTAAACCATAATAATATTCCCCCAATGCATATTGTAAAGCAATAGAATTATCAAATAATTGATAATATTGCTTAAGAAACACACATTTTTGTTCAGACGTATTTGTGGTTGTGTCGAGCAGTATATCTGAGACGTCAGCACATATATTTGTTAATTCTTTCTCTTTTTTTATTGCATTTAAGCTAAGATTGTCTGTTGTTAAATAGCGAAAAGTTTCGGAGTATAATCTTGCAGAACTCCAATCTATTATAAAAATTGTTGGATTCTGAGGTGTCATGTCACTGTAATTTATAAAAAAATTTTTTCCATGCATATCTCCTTGATGATAACCCCTTTCAGGCAGAACACATAATAAATTACCCCAAAATTCTTCAGTTTTCTCGGCTTCATCGAGTTGTTTTGCTCTTGTGTGATGAGATAAGATACCAAATATTTGTGTTCCTTGAGCGAATGGTTGTATTTGTACAAGTTTTTCATTTGGATTTAACTTCCCTATTTGACTTAGGTCATCGGATAAGAAGTTAATTTTTCTAACATTGTGACTTGATGTATCTACTATCAACATATCTGTGGGGTGCACGGCGATGACCTTATAAGTTTCTCCATCAAAATCGAAATCAAATATAGGTGTTAAACCATTGTCAGATGGTGTTATGTTCTTTGCCATCATTTGGGACTTAAGGATTTGTAGGCTTTTGAATTCTTCATTGTCTCTTTGGGATTCGGCAATTTTGATAATATGGTTTTCATGTTTGTAAATGTGGGCGATTTTCTCTATTGGATAGTGTATTTTTTCCACGAGAGCTTTAGTGTCGTCATTAGGTGATATTTGTACTAATTTTGTTTTATCAATATTAAAATGTTGAGAAGCAACATTGAGCATGTCGTCAATATTTAAGGCAGCGTTTAAATGGCAAGCACTAACTATTGATGTGATGGCAAGACATAAATAAGTATATAATTTTTTCATTCTTTTACTCCTTATTTTTAGAACGATATACACTATATATCACAAATATACCGTAATAGTCAAAGAAACCTTATTTTGAATTTTGTTAAAAATTGCTGTTTTTTTGTATAAAGGAGATGGTGTTTTTTATTTATTTTTTAATAGAGAAGTCGCTTGTTCTAACTAGCTCAAGCATTTTATTGAATGCTTTTTGAATTTGAGTTGGGGCGGAGTATCCGCCCCATGCAATTTGTTAAAGGTTTTCGAAGTCTTTTATTTTAAAATCAAAGTACTTAATAGCGGTTATTTGTAGAGCTAATTCGTTAAAACCACAAGAGAGATTGTTATCTTTCAATTGCTCTAGGGTGCTGTTTGGGTTAAGCAACACGTCAGAGAATTTTATGACAGATTTTAAGTAATCTAATTCATTAGGGTAGGTTTCAGCGAATGCTTTTGGGAACTTTGTTTTTATTTCCCCTTGAGCATTGGTGAAATTATATTCATTCGCCGTGTCGCAAAATGGGTTGCAAGAAAACAATGAACCTAATTGAAAGGTTGTGTCCCAGTGTGAGTTAAATACAGACTCTTTGAGATATTCAAGAGAAAAGATTGCATTGTCTTGAACAATTATGTCTTTGTGAAAGCAAGGTAGGTGTTGTCTATTGATTATGTGTCTAGCGATATAACTGTTCATAGAATCTACTAATGTTGCTAAATCTTTAAAAGATTGTGCCCCACGGTTTTGCCACTCTAACGTATTTTCACGCATCTCTAATAATTGACAATCTTCACATCCAAAGAGATATTCATAAACGGGTGACGAATCGAAAAAAGCAAAAAATTTTCTATTGAAGTGTTTTCTAAGTTTTTCAAGGATATGTGCAGCATTGTTCCCCCTTTGTACCATACCCCAGTCTAAGGGTGGGGCATCATTTTGAGCTAATTGACCAAGGCGGGATAATTGTTTCTCTGCGTTAAAGCTAAGAGCATATGGAAGGAGAATAAGCGGTATTAGCTCCATCTCTTCTTGCTCTCTTGCGGAGCTCCAGTCTATAAAATAACAAATTCTTTTATTAGGTAAGAACAATATATTACCAGAATTACCATCTCCATGGGAAATTTTGTTTTCATAGAGAGTGCATAATAAATTACCCCAAAATTCTTCAGTTTTCTCGGCTTCATCGAATTGTTTTGCTTTTATGTGAGAAGATAAGATGTCAAATATTTTTGTTCCTTGAGCGAATGGTTGTATTTGTACAAGTTTTTCATTTGGATTTAACTTCCCTATTTGACTTAGGTCATCGGATAAGAAGTTAATTTTTCTAACATTGTGACTTGATGTATCTACTATCAACATATCTGTGGGGTGCACGGCGATGACCTTATAAGTTTCTCCATCAAAATCGAAATCAAATATAGGTGTTAAACCATTGTCAGATGGTGTTATGTTCTTTGCCATCATTTGGGACTTAAGGATTTGTAGGCTTTTGAATTCTTCATTGTCTCTTTGGGATTCGGCAATTTTGATAATATGGTTTTCATGTTTGTAAATGTGGGCGATTTTCTCTATTGGATAGTGTATTTTTTCCACGAGAGCTTTAGTGTCGTCATTAGGTGATATTTGTACTAATTTTGTTTTATCAATATTAAAATGTTGAGAAGCAACATTGAGCATGTCGTCAATATTTAAGGCAGCGTTTAAATGGCAAGCACTAACTATTGATGTGATGGCAAGACATAAATAAGTATATAATTTTTTCATTCTTTTACTCCTTATTTTTAGAACGATATACACTATATATCACAAATATACCGTAATAGTCAAAGAAACCTTATTTTGAATTTTGTTAAAAATTGCTGTTTTTTTGTATAAAGGAGATGGTGTTTTTTATTTATTTTTTAATAGAGAAATCGCTTGCACTAATCACCTCAAGCATTTTATTGAATGCTTTTTGAATTTGAGTTGGGGCGGTGCCTCCCCCTTGAGCGAAGGTTGGCTTGCCTCCACCACCTGTGCCGCCAATTATACTAATCACATCTTGTAATAAATTATCAGCACGAATAGTGTTGGATATGTTCTCGCTCACGCCGATTAATAACGACACTTTACCTTCTTCAGATGTGTTGGCTATTGCAAATACGCTATTTTGTGGGTTTTTGAGCTTGAGATAGTCCATCAGTGGGCGTAGGTCATTTTTATTAATTTGATTGACTGATTTGGCAATAAAATGCACACCATTTTCTAGTGTTAAGTTTGTGTCATTATTAGAAGCAACAAATAATAACTTTTGCTGAAGGTGACTGATTTTTTCTTCAAGCGATTTGTTAAGTTCGATCAAGCTAGAGCACTTATTAACAAGTTCATGTGGAGAGCACTTAATCACCGCACAGACGTCCCTGACCTTATGTTCAAAATCGGCAAAATAATTAAAGACTTCTATCCCAGAGATTGCTTCTATCCTGCGGGTATTCGAGCCAATCCCACTTTGCTCAACTATTTTAAATACACCGATAGCTTTTGAATCCTCGACATGCAAGCCCCCACAGAGCTCGCATGATATTGTATCGCCAGATATTTTATCCTTCATCGTGATTATGCGAACCTTGTCGCCATACTTATCGCCAAATAATGCCATGGCACCAGAGCTTATGGCGTCATCTTTATCAGTGATTTTTGTTGTGACTTGCAACGAACTTTGTATCCAGCAATTTACAATCTGCTCAACTTGTTGGATTTGTTCTGTGCTGAGTGCTTTTGCAAAACTAAAATCAAAACGGATTCTCTCTTGGGTGACTTGAGAGCCCTTTTGGAGCACTGAGCTGCCCAAGACCTTGCGTAATGCCGCGTGTAATAAGTGGGTCGCACTGTGATTAGCACGTAATTTTGTGCGTATGATAAGGTTTGGCTTCATGAAGACGTCGTCTTGTTCTTTTAAGGTGCCGGTGAGCATCTTGCCATAGTGCAGGATGAGACCTCCAACTTTTTTTGTATCCTCTACAGAAAAGACAAAATCTCCTTTCGAAATCAGCCCTTGGTCACCGGCCTGTCCACCTGATTCAGCATAAAAACAGGTTTCATAAGTGACGAGAGCTCCCTGCTGCCCTTCAGATATTCTTTCAGACACTTGGTTTTCAGTGATAATGGAGGCCACAATCGAGCAATTGTCAGATTTCTCATACACAGAGGATATTGTATCTTTCCCAATCATCTTTTGCTTCAGCTCCAAAAGTGACTGGTTCAAAGCATTATCGCCCGACCCACTCCAATTTTTTTTCGAATTTTCTTTTTGCTCAGTTAAACAAGCATTAAAACAATCAATGTCGACTGACATCCCCTTTTCTTTCAAAATATCTTGCGTTAAATCGAGGGGGAAACCAAATGTGTCATAAAGCTTAAAGGCAACTTCACCAGACATTAATTTAGCACCTGTCAACTTTGCTGTTTCAAAGTTTAAGAGCTCAAGCCCTTTATCCAGCACTTGTTGAAATCGTTCTTCTTCTTGCAATATTGCGGTCTTAATAGTGCTATTAAAAATTTCCAGTTCTTGATAGTGCCCAGCCATCCGAGGGATGAATCTTTCAGCAACCTTGGGTAGGAATGCTTTTTTTGATGAAACTCCCAACCGATGAGCATGGCGTATTGCACGGCGAATAATCCTTCTTAAAACGTATCCTCGTCCCTCGTTACTGGGTAAGACTCCGTCTGCAATCAAAAAGCAAATAGTTCTGATATGGTCGGCAATCACTTTATGCGATACGCCCATATCACTAATAGGATTACCAATGATTTCGTTGATATCGGATATAGACGATTTTAAAATATCAGTTTCATAATTATTCTCCACGCCCTGTAGGGTTGCGGCGAGACGCTCTAGCCCAATTCCAGTATCTATCGATGGTTTTGGTAACATGATTTGGCGACCGTCTTGTAAGCGTTCAAATTGCATGAATACCAAATTCCAGATTTCAACAAATCTGTCGCCATCTTGCTCTGCTGAACCAGGTATTCCACCCCATATATGCTCCCCATGGTCGTAAAATATTTCAGAGCACGGTCCACAAGGACCCGTCTCGCCCATAGACCAAAAGTTATCATTTGTCGAAATGCGTATTATCTTTGAATCATCAAAGCCAGTTAACTTTTTCCAAATGCTAGCTGCCTCTTCATCAGTGTGATAGACGGTGACCAACAGTTTATTAGGGTTTAATCCAACGGTTTTTGTTAAAAATTCCCACGCAAAAACAATCGCTTCTTCTTTAAAATAATCTCCAAATGAAAAATTGCCCAACATCTCGAAAAATGTGTGATGCCGTGCAGTATGACCGACCTGTTCAAGGTCATTATGCTTCCCGCCGGCACGAACACACTTTTGAGTAGTGGTCGCTCTTGAGATGTTACTTTTTATTGCACCAGTGAAAATGTCCTTAAATTGCACCATACCGGCGTTGACAAAAAGTAAGCTCGGGTCATTACTAGGGATTAGTGAGCTCGACGGAAGAATTTCATGGTCTTTGCTAGAGAAAAAGCTCAAAAATTCATTACGTAAATCACTTGATGATGTCATTTATTCAGCCTGTTCTTTTAGCGGTTTTTGAGGTTTTAGACCTGCTTTTTCCCTAATAAACCCTTCAATTTCGTCGGATATGAGGGGATTATCTCTTAAATACTGCTTGGACGCCTCACGACCTTGTCCCAATTTTTGGTCTTTGTAAGAATACCAAGAGCCAGATTTTTCGACAATTTCGGCATTGACCCCTAGGTCAAGAATCTCGCCTGCTTTTGACACACCCTCACCATACATAATATCAAAGCTTGCGACCTTAAACGGAGGTGCCATTTTGTTTTTCACAACCTTAACAGAGGTTTGGTTACCAACGATTTCATCTTTGTCTTTTATGCTTCCGGTACGGCGAATATCCAACCTTACAGAGGCATAAAACTTGAGTGCATTCCCGCCAGTTGTTGTTTCGGGGCTGCCAAACATTACGCCAATTTTCATACGTATTTGATTGATAAAGATTAATATGCAACGAGAACGTGCAATGGTTGATGTCAGCTTTCTTAACGCTTGGCTCATCAATCTTGCTTGCAATCCAACGTGTGTGTCGCCCATTTCACCCTCAAGTTCCGCCCGAGGAACCAGTGCTGCGACGCTGTCGATGACCAACACGTCCATCGCCCCAGAACGCACTAAGGTGTCGGCGATTTCAAGTGCTTGTTCACCTGCGTCAGGCTGAGAGATTAAAAGGTCATCAAGGTTGACCCCCAGCTTTTTTGCATAAACTGGGTCGAGGGCATGTTCAGCGTCAATGAAACCGCATGTCCCCCCTCTTTTCTGAGCTTGCGAGATAACTTGCAGTGCCAAGGTTGTCTTACCAGAGCTTTCAGGACCAAATATTTCAACGATTCTACCAAACGGCAACCCCCCTATTCCAAGGGCGATGTCAAGACCCAAAGAGCCAGTTGAAACAGCATCAGTATCGACTGCAATTTCATGTTGACCAAGTTTCATAATCGAGCCTTTGCCGAAGGCTCTTTCAATTTGTGATAGTGCAGATTCTAATGCTTTTTGTTTATCCATAAAATATCCTTTTTAGACAGATTATTATTTTTAACTTATATTTAACGAAAAGTCATAAAAAACTTGTTTATAAACTTCCTTTTTTATCTCAGCGATTAGGTCAATCACCTCGGTAGAGAGTGCCCACCTCCACTGTCTGAATTCAGGGTGGTTTTGGTGCAAGTTAATGGAACTGTCGTGCCCGAGAAACTTGAATAAGAACCAGACCTGTGCTTGCCCAACATAACGGTTAGAAAACTTAGATTTGGCGATGTTGTCTGTAAAATCATATGAATAAACATCACTGCTCTGCTGAAGATAGACCAATGATTTTTTGCATATGCCAGTTTCTTCAAAAAGCTCTCTATACGCAGCCTCTAAAGGCGTTTCATTCTCGTCAATCCCCCCTTGTGGCAGTTGCCAAGCGTTTTGAATATCTTGGCGTTCAGCAATAAAAATCTTGCCTTGATTATTCGTCACAACCATTCCAACCCCTGCCCTATAGCCCAGTGCTTCATAGTGTTTTAAACGGCTTATAATAAAACTCATGGTTGATGATTGCGAAACGGTGTTCATAGGGTGTTTTTATTTGTCCTAATCCTATAAGACAGTGCCTCTGACACATGAGAAGGAGCGATTGCTTGACTATTTTCTAAATCTGCAATGGTGCGAGAAACACGAATAACCCTGTGATAGCCTCTGGCGGATAAGCCAAATTTTTCAGCTGCGTTCAATAAGATGGTTTTTGCCTCAGTGCAAAGGTTCCCTTTTTCTTCTAAGATTGCGTTTGGAACATTAGCGTTTGTGAAAAATTCCCCATACCTTGATGATTGAATGACCCGTGCCTTGGAGACTCTTTCTAAGATTGTTTTACTGGTTTCGGTTTCAGATTTTGGTTTTTCGAGTTCATTAATTGCCACTGCAGGGACATCTAGCTGGATATCTATCCTATCGAGCAGGGGACCAGATATTTTCATCGTGTATTCTTGACCACAAGTGTTTGCACGGGCACATTGTTTGTTTTTATCGCCGAGGTGTCCGCACTTACAAGGGTTCATCGCGGCGATTAACTGAAACTTTGCAGGATATGTGACGTGACCATTTGCACGTGATACGGTAACTTTGCCTGTCTCCAGTGGCTGACGCAAAGCCTCAAGACAGCTCCGTGAGAATTCTGGAAGTTCGTCGAGAAATAATACGCCATTATGTGCGAGCGAGATTTCCCCTGGTTTTGCCTTCAATCCCCCACCGACTATTGCTGGTAGTGAGGATGAGTGGTGAGGTTCGCGAAAGGGTCTTGATGTGACTAATCCCCCATCCCCCAGCATACCCGCGACACTATAAATCATAGAAATTTCCAACGCTTCCTTTGGCGTCAAACTAGGCAATATTCCAGAAAGCCTTGAAGACAACATCGACTTGCCAGCACCTGGGGGACCTTTCATAAGGAGATTATGTCCGCCAGCTGCGGTGATTTCCAGAGCCCTTTTTGCGACCGATTGCCCTCGCACATCGCTGAAGCAAGGTGTTTGTTCATTTTGAAACATCAAGTCAGCAGAAGGACGATTAATCAGCTGGGTTCCATTTAAATGATTAATTAAAGCCAGCACGTTATCTGCGGCGACAATTGGCAGGTCGCCCGCCCACGTTGCTTCAGAACCGCAGTTTTTTGGGCATATGATACCCAAGTCCTGAGCATTTGCAAAAATGGCACTGGGTAGGACGCCATTGACCCGATTAATTTTCCCGTCTAATGACAACTCCCCAAGGATTATATAATCCCCTAAGGCATCTGTGGGCAACACGTTCATCGCTCCAAGCAGCCCCATTATCATAGGCAGGTCGTAATGGGTGCCCTCTTTTTGCATGTCGGCAGGGGCAAGATTGATGATTATTCTTTTCGCAGGTATTGCAAGCCCCATGGAATATAGTGCCGAGCGAATCCTCTCTCTCGCTTCGCCGACAGCCTTGTCTGCCAAACCAACCACATTAAATGACGGCAAGCCACTTTGGAGCTGAACCTGAACCTCGACGCTTTGCACGTCAATGCCTTGAAACGAAACGGTCTTTACTCTTACAACCAAGATATTACCTATTTTTATTATAATTAGACATTATTCGTGCCTTATCTCGTTGCCAGTCACGATTTTTAATGGTTTCTCGCTTATCGACGTTTGTTTTTCCGCGAGCGAGGGCAATTTCTAGCTTCGCCCAGTTTCTTTCATTAAAATATAATGACAGGGGCACCAATGTATACCCACTGCGTTTTATTTTTCCCAAGAGGCGTTTCAGCTCGCGACTTTTTAATAATAGTTTTCTAGGACGTTTGGGCTCATGGTTAAAACGTGATGCATGCGGATATTCTGGTATGTCAGAATTGATTAAAAAAATCTCGCCGGACTGTTCCTCGCATGCGTAAGATTCTTGAATGCTGGCTCTTCCATTACGCAAAGACTTGACCTCTGTGCCAAGAAGCACCAGCCCAGCTTCAAACGTTTCTTCTATGGCATAGTTGAAACGAGCTTTGCGATTTTGAGCAATTATTTTTCTTGCGGACATAAAATTCCTGCTTCCGTCAGGGCTAATTTTACAAGTTTTTTAGACTCGTCAGATAGCTGAGTCAAACAAGGTCGCACATCAGGGAGCATCTCCCCCATCAGGTGCAGGGCATACTTGACCGGAACGGGATTAGCCTCTATGAACATGGCGTCATGAATCGGTTGTAAGACGTCCCTTATTTTTGCAAATTCTTTGTGGTTACCTGCAAAAAATTCTTTATACATATTCACACATTCCATTGGCGTAATATTTGCGGTCACAGACACTGCTCCACAAGCCCCCATTGCAAAAGCTGCAGGCATTATTTCATCATTTCCGCACAACACCTGAAAACGGTCTGCAGGAAATGATTTTGTCAATTCAGTAATTCTGACTAGGTTATTCGTTGCTTCTTTTAGCCCGCATACACGCGGTAAGTACTTGACCATGCGTTTCACTGTGTCAGTGGCGATGTCCACCCCCGTTCTTGAAGGTACGTTATATAAGAGTAAGGGCAATTTAGTTGAATCGTGAATCGCTTTATAGTGCTGAAAGATGCCCTCTTGTGAGGGTTTCACATAATAGGGGCAAGTCACCATTAGGGCGTCAACATTTGATTGCTGGGTTGCTTTGACTTGGGCGATACAACTGTTGGTGTCAACGCCGCCTACACCAGCGATGACGCTAATCCTATCATTGGCGATAGAAACGGCTGCACTAATCAATTTTTTTCTTTCACTTTCATTGAGCAAAGGGGCTTCACCAGTTGTTCCGCACACTACAATCCCAGAAATGCCATTGACTATTAATCTTTCTATGTAGGGTTCAAATGATTCTAAATCAAGTTCGCCATTTCGCCAAGGCGTGACAACCGCTGCAAAGTATCCTCTAAACATCTGGTACCCTCAAAAATGTTTTTTTCCAATTATTTAACGTATAGCATTCTGGACTTTTTAAAACAATAAGGTTATTCCATATAATTAAGTCTAAAATTTTAGAGCAGAATCTTGGCGATTATTGATTATAACGAAAGTGCTATATCAGAAGCTGTTAATGTTTTAAACAGGGGTAATGTCGTCGTCTTTCCGACAGAAACTGTTTATGGATTGGGAGCTGACGCAACAAATGATGTTGCCGTTGCGAAGATATATGAGGTCAAGAACAGACCGACATTTAATCCATTGATTGCACATTTTTATGATATTAACCATGTTTTGCATTATGTCGACTTACCGCAAGCCCTGATTCCGCTTGCATCAAAATTTTGGGCGGGTGCACTGACGCTGATAGGAAGAAGAAAAAATTCTCAGGGCATCTCGCTTCTCGCATCCGCGGGTCTTGATACAATAGGGGTGAGGGTTCCAAGCCACCCGATAGCACGAGATTTAATAAAAAATTTTGGCAAACCCATTGTCGCACCAAGTGCCAACCTTTCTTGTGGCATCAGCCCCACAACCGCACAAGACGCGTTATTAGCCCTTGAACGTCAAGATATCTTAACAATTGATGGGGGAAGATGTGATTCTGGCGTTGAGTCAACGATTTTAGAATATATAAATGGTGGTGTGAGAATTTTGAGAGCAGGTCCGATAACAAAAGAAGAAATATCTCAGATTATGCCCATAAAACACTTTTCTAGCAGTGATTTGACACACATAACTGCATCAGGTCAAATGAATCGGCATTATGCCCCAAACTCGAGGATTAAGCTGAACGTTACAAGCCTAGAGGAAGGCGAAGTGTTGATAGCATTTGGAAACGATGAACACATTTTAAGTCACGGTCAATGTCGTGCAATATCTTATAATTTGAGTCCAACAGGCGACCTACGTGAGGCTGCTGGTAACTTGTTTATTATGCTAAGGCAGGTCGACAAACTCAAACCAAGGGCAATTGCTATAATGCCAATTCCAGAAGTTGGGGTTGGGGTTGCAATAAACGACAGGTTGAGACGAGCCGCTCACAGATAGCTTCCCCCCTATTCTTGTAAATATATATCAAAATTATTGCCGAGATAAACCTGTTTGGCGATGTCATTATTAATGATTTCGGAGGCGGTTCCCTCAACGAGGATTTTGCCCTCATACATTATATAAGAGTAGTCAGCAATTTTTAATGTGTCTAAAACATTGTGGTCTGTGATTAAAATTCCGATACCAAGGGACTTGAGCTGTTGAATTAATCCCCTCATTTCTTGCACTGCAATTGGGTCAATGCCAGCTAAGGGTTCATCTAGGAGAATAAAAGTTGGCTTTGCCGCTAGGGCACGTGCAATCTCAAGCCTGCGTCTTTCACCGCCTGAGAGCGTCATGGGTGAGTTATATCGAAGGTGGGTGATGGACACGCTTTCAAGGAGTCTATCTAACTCCTGCTCTCGAACGCCTTTATTAGGCTCAATCGTTTCTAAGACAGCCATGATATTATTTTCAACGTTCAGCCCTTTGAATATAGACGTCTCTTGCGGAAGATAGCCAATTCCCATCCTCGCTCTTTTATACATCGGATACATTGTAATATCCTTTCCGTCCAAGTATATGTTGCCAGATGTTGGTTTGATAAGTCCAGAAATAGCAGAAAAACAGGTGGTCTTACCCGCACCATTTGGTCCAAGGAGGGCGACTATTTGACCACGCTCAACCTGTAAGCTTGCTTCACGTATAATGACTTTTTTCCGTCGTCCAAGCCCGATTGTTTTTGAAATTTTATTAACGAACAGACCGTGTTTATACTTATCTTCCATGTGAACTCTGCCTTGAAGATTGAATAACTGCGTTTATGGGCGATTTTTCACCACTAATTTTATAGCTTCCTGTTGATAAGTTAACCTGTGCAGAATTTGCAAATATCACGTTAGAGCCATTTTTGATTATAACATTATCCGTTAAATATAATATGCCATTTTCGTAATAACCCTTGTCTGCATCGATTATATATTTTTCTGAGGAGATGTTCAAACGAGTATTGGCAACGGCTTTTGATAGCAGAGGTTTGTTCGCTGTCTTTTTGAAGTATGTGGTAATGCTTGCACTCTTGAGTGTGTAAGTTTTATTTTTCACCTCTACTGACCCGTTTGCCTGTGCTGTTAATATAGTATGGTTTTTTACAATCACTTCATCAGCTGTTATACTTTCACCCAAAGCAGAGCTGATTTTGACTGGGCTACCTTTACACTTTAAGGTCTTGGTGTCTGCGTAATATACCCCGCTCTCGGCAGTGATTTCCATACCCGAGATGTTGCCATGGATGTTTTTTTTGAGTGAAATTTTTTCTGGCTTCATATCTTGAGAGAATCGGGCACTGGCTGTTTCTGCTGTCAACCGACCCTCACCGATTGAGGCGACAACATCACCGCTTAAGCTCATCGTATTGCTGGTTTGATTCAAGCTGACATTCTTGGCGGTTACGTCGATATTGTCAGCGATATTTCCAATACAAGGGGCTATAGTGGGCGAGATAAAAAATAAAATCACAAATAAGTGATAAAATTTTTGTTTACTAAACAACGCCTGCTCCAAGCAATGTGTGGATATGCAACAACCCAACAGGTTGGTTTGCTTGGTCTGTTACGAATAGAGAGGTGATTTTTTTGCTGTTCATGATGCCGACAGCCTCAATCACCAAGGTGCTGGGTGAAATTGTAATAGGGTTTTTTGTCATGACATTGTCAACGCAATAGTTAACAATATTATCCGACATATGCCTCCTGAGGTCGCCGTCGGTAATAATCCCTAATAATTTGTTCTGCTCATCTATTACCCCTAGGCATCCGAAGGATTTTTGAGACATTTTAATGAGTGCATCGCTCATTAATACTCCAGTTTTTACCAAGGGCATCATCTCGCCCTTTGCCATTAAATCTGATGTCGTCAATAATTTTTTCCCCAACGCACCACTAGGATGAAACACTTTAAAGTCTTCTTTTCCAAACTCAATGTGTTTGATTAAAGAGACCGCCAACGCGTCGCCAATTGCGAGCATTATGGTTGTTGATGTGGTTGGTGCGAGCCCATTTGGACAGGCTTCGGGTAATTTTGGGATTAAGATTACTGCGTCAGATGATTTGGCTAAAGTGCTATTTTGATTTGCTGTGACGCTGACTAATTTTATACCAAAGCGTCTTGTAAAACTTATCATATTAATTAATTCAGCCGTTTCCCCAGACAGTGAAAACATTATTACGCAGTCTTCCTTACAAAGCATGCCTAAATCCCCGTGGCTTGCTTCAGCGGGGTGCACAAAGATGGCTGGTGTGCCAGTTGAGGACATTGTGGCGGCAATCTTGTTGGCGATGTGCCCTGGTTTACCCATCCCTGTCAGTATCACTTTGCCGCTGGTCTCACCGATTATTTTGACAGACCTATTAAAGCTCTCATCCAAAAATTTAGCAGCTGCTAAAATTCCGTTGGACTCTTGCTCTAAGACTTCTTTGGCTATTGCAACAAAATCAACGACACTACTCATGTCTGACCTAAAATTTTTTTACAAAAACAAATAATTAATATCAAAAAACAGGGCTAGAAAGGGAGCACCACATAATGTGAGTCGCTCCCCAAATGCCTTTATAGATTAAACCCCAGAAGTGTCTGGAACGACCCTTGACCTGCCATTGTTACTGCTGTGGACAAACACTCTTGTGCCAACGCTCAAATAAGGGCTGAGACCTTGAACGAGTGTCACGGTGTTACCATTGTCTAGCTGTATGATGTATTCGAGTGCTTCTTGCTGTTTGAGTTTTTTCTCGGCCATTGCACCACCAACACCGCCAACTGCGGCTCCTGCAGCTGTTGCAAGTAATCGACCTTTTCCTTGACCAATCATACTACCCAAAACGCCACCGCCAACGGCTCCAAGACCAGCACCGACAATGTTACTACCCAGTGAGTCGCCATTTTCAACCATAATTTTGCGGACGCTCAACACCTTCCCGCGATAAGTCGCTGCAATTTCTCCTGCTTGCGAGGACGAGTAACTGTCGGACGAGAGGTCTTTTGCACAACCAGATATTAGGACGCACAGCGTACTTAACATAATGATGTTAATGTTTTTCATTTTAAAATTCATATATCCACTCCCTTAAAGTGATAAAAACAAACCTAAAAGTAATATATACCAAATGTTTTCTAACAGGAACCTTAATTTTTATGTTAAGCATTTGAATAAAATTATAACAAAAATTGAAAAAAATTATTTTTTTCTACTTTTTGGTGTAGACATTAACACTTTTTTAACTATATTATGGATTTGTAACCACGAAATTCTGGGAAAGTGCGTTAAGGTTTTTGTGGTCAGTGCTATGTAGCGAAAGACTAGAAAAACAACCAATTGCTACATAGCATGCCAACCAAGAATAGGTTAAAAAAAACCCCTCAAGAGTATAAGTATAACTTGTTTTTGTTTTTAAACAAAGAAAATTCTTAATTTTATCGCTGATTTTTGGTAAAACCTTATATTAGGTCAAATGATATGAGGATATATGTTAATTTTCGCAGATTCCGCAGATTTAAAAGATATACAAAATTTGGTTGATTATGGGTTGATTGATGGTGTGACAACTAATCCATCATTAATTGCAAAAAGTGGGAAAAATTTTTATAGCTTAATCAAAGATATAGCAAATATTTGTTCAGGGGCGATTAGTGCTGAGGTTACGACGATGAATTGTAACGAAATGGTTGAAGAAGGTCGGGCTCTTGTCGGTCTTGCGAAAAATATAGTGGTGAAAATCCCGATTACATTGGATGGAGTAAAGGCTTGTAAAATACTATCTAGTGAGGGGATTAAGGTGAATATGACGCTTTGCTTCTCTACTTTACAGGCACTTATGGCCGCCAAGGCTGGTGCAACTTATGTGTCCCCATTTGTTGGGCGACTAGATGATACAGGGGTGGACGGCATCTCAATTTTGGACGAGATTTGTGACGCCTTAGGGGAATATGACACGCAAGTTCTGGCAGCCTCGATTAGAAACTATTCTCATATGCAACAGGCGGTGAACATAGGTGTTGATGCGATAACAGTTCCTGCAAAGTTAATATATGATTGTTTGAAGCATCCATTAACCGACAGCGGTTTAAAAACCTTTATGGACGATTGGAACAGAGCAGCCAAATAGTTGTGCGGTATGATGAACATATAAAAAATTGGCTTAAATACCTATCAATTGAAAGGGGTTATTCGCCAAATACGGTGGAGTCTTATCGAATAGACGTTGTCAGTTTTCATCAATTTATGAAAGCCCACAAGGGTGAAGGAGTGACGCCCTGTTTATCTGAATTAAAAATATCAGATTTACGTTCTTGGTTGGCATCACGTGTCGCACAGGGGTTTTCAGCCCGCTCAAACTCGAGGGCGATTTCAGGTTTGAAGTCTTTTTGTCGATATATGTCTAGCGTCAAGCAAGACGTTCCTGAATTTATATTTAAGTTTAAATCACCACGCGTCAAGCCATTGCTACCAAGACCGTTAACGAAGGAACGTGTATTAAAGGTAATAAATTATATAGACGAATCTCAAGATATTTGGATATCTTTCCGAAATCAGGCACTGTTTTATCTGTTATATGGTGCAGGTTTGCGTATTAATGAAGCGTTGTCGTTGAACATAGAAGACATCGACGAAAATCAATCACAAGTTCGTGTGATGGGTAAAGGGCGTAAAGAACGAGTGGTGCCTTTACTCCCTATAGTGCAGAAGTCTTTGAGTAAATATCTAGAGCGTGTTCCATACCAACAAAGTGGAAGTGCCCCAATATTTTATGGTAAGCGAGGCAAACGACTTAACGCAGCTGTATTTGAAAGATATATGTTAAAAATCAGGAAAGAGCTCGGCTTTGAAGACAGTGCCACACCCCACGCATTAAGGCATAGTTTCGCAAGTCATTTGGTGTCAAAGGGGATGGGACTGAGGTCGCTCCAAGAATTGCTTGGTCATGTCAGCCTTGCAAGTACACAAATTTATACAGATATCTCTGATGAAGAGATGTTTAAGGTCTATCAAGCAACCCATCCGCTCAATAAAAGGCAGCCATAAACACTAATATATTTGGGGTTTAGTTAATCCGAATGCTTTAAGAATACTGGTCTTTTCATAACAATTGCATGTCGATTTTGACCGTAGTAATGTTTTCGTTCTGCGATTTTTTGAAATAGCATTTTTTCATAAAACATAATCGCAGGTGCGTTAATATGTTCAACTTCTAGGAACATTTCCTGAAGGTTATTTTCTTTTGCGACACCTAAAGAGTGTTTAAAGAGTTTGGTAGCGATTTTTAGCCTTTGTTCTTCTGGCTGGACGCAGATTGTATAAATATCTACATAATCTAAAAATGAGCTCATAACCACGCCAGCGAGGTTTGAACACTCGCTTTTATAAGCACCAAAACATAGCACGTTCGGATTTTCTAACGACTGTTTAATAGAGCGATTACTCCAAGGATTAGAGAAACATTTTTTATGAAGCTCTCCAATTTCTTGGCAATGTGTTGGGGTAAGTTGTTTGATTATCATTTTTTAATTGTAACGGCGGCATTTCTTCCATAAATAGGGCAAATCTCGCCGTTGTTAGGTTTCAAGAAATCTAATGCGTTTATTAGCGAGGTCGAAAGAATGTTTTGCTCAATAATTTCTATGTTATTAGGCGTATATCCTGAGAACAGGCTTTTATTATTAGTCAGTATTATATTGTTCTCTTCTGTTAACTCGAGCGTCTCATCGGGCGGGTATATTTTTATTTCTGATTTTTCATTAAGATTTTTATCAATGACTTGTGTGTAACATTCGTTCGTTTTGGTATCTGCCGCCATGAGGGTCAAGCCCAATGAACTAGACTGCTCATATGAAAGACGCATGGCTTGTAATGTATTGATGGGGAGAAATATCATATCTGGGATTGCAACCTTTATTCCATACACAGTGCTCACTGCCACCCGTACGCCAGTAAAAGAGCCTGGTCCAACCGTGAATATGCATTGATTAATGTCATACATCTTTAAACTGGCATCTGAGAGAAGGCGCTTTATCATTGGTGTGAGCAAGGCTGGAGCGTCTAGCTGGTGATGGTGGCTCAAACTACCGATGAGCTGTCGGTTTTTATCAAACAATGCGACCGATAGTGTGTTGAGGCAACAATCAAAAGCCAATATAGTCATATGTCATCACATAATAAAATGTTTGTGTAGATTATTCTGGAATTCGATGAAAAACAAATGTATTGTTCATAGTGTTAGGTAATATGGTTGATTTTATGAAAATATCAGATGAAGACGTCTTTAAAGTGGCTGAACTCTCCAGCATTAGTATTTGCCCTGAGGAGGTTTCAAAAATCCGCTCTGAACTGGAGAAAATTTTTGGATTTATCGACCAATTGAATGAAGTAAATTGCGATAATATTGAGCCCCTATCAAATGTTTCAATCAGCAAAATGCCTGAACGTGAAGACGTTGTAACCGATGGTGGGTGCGTTGATGCAATATTATCTAATGCACCAGAAAAAGCAGCTAACATGTTTGTTGTTCCCAAAGTTATTGATTGAGGTCAATTGAAAAGTATGGAAGATATCACTCGTTTAACGATTTCTGAGGCTAGAGAGCTGTTGTCATCTAAAAAAATTTCTGCAACAGAGTTGGTGCAAGCTTTTCTAGGTGCCATTAAAAAACATTCACACTTAAACGCCTTCATCACCCTAGATGAGGATGGGGCGATTAATCAAGCGAAACAAAGCGACTTGAACATTCAATCTGGTAAAAAAAGACCATTAGAAGGCATCCCCTTGGCGATGAAAGATTTGTTTTGTTCAAAGGGTGTTCGCACAACGGCGGGCTCGAAGATTTTGGAAAATTTCATCCCCCCCTATGAATCTGGTATAAGCGAACGGTTGATTAACGATGGTGCGATAGTCCTTGGTAAGACCAATATGGACGAGTTTGCCATGGGGTCGGCGAATATCACGAGTTATTTTGGGAATGTTATCAACCCTTGGGTTGAGGTTGGCAATGAAGAAAAACCTTTGGTACCAGGGGGGTCATCAGGCGGCTCTGCTACTGCTGTTGCGGGGCATCTATGCTTGGGTGCGACTGGGTCGGATACAGGCGGGTCTATAAGACAGCCGGCGTCTTTTTGCGGCATTGTGGGGCTGAAGCCAACATATGGGCGGTGTTCACGCTGGGGGATGATTGCGTTTGCCTCATCTCTTGACCAAGCTGGACCTTTAACCAAGTCGGTCAATGATTGTGCGATTATGCTGAACTCGATGTCAGGTTATGATATGAGAGACGCCACATCAGCAAATATCAATGTGCCGGATTTTGAGCTGGCAGTTGGAAAAACCGTTCGGGGATTGAGGGTTGGCATCTTGAAGGATGCATGGATTGATAATTGCAGTGCTGACATTAAACATGTTTGTCAAAACAGCATCAATTGCCTTAAAGACGCGGGGGCTGAAATAGTTGACATAAGCCTGCCATATGCACAGTATTCGTTGGCGGCATATTATGTGATTGCTCCAGCCGAGGCTTCATCTAACCTATCGAGGTTTGATGGGGTTCGTTTTGGAATGCGAGCTGATGTTGAAAACATGGCAGATGTTTATAAGCAAACCAGACGCGAAGGGTTTGGCGACGAAGTCCGCAGGCGTATTATGATTGGCACCTACGCCCTTTCGGCTGGGCATATGGACGCTTATTACCAACGAGCAAAAAAAGTGCAGGCGTTGATTAAACAAAGTTTTGATAATATTTTCGAATCGGTCGATATCATCTTAACTCCGACCACGCCAACATCTGCGTTCGGTATTGGTGAAAAGCAAGACGACCCAATCACCATGTATTTGAACGATATGTTTACTGTGCCAGTGAATATGGCGGGGTTGCCGGCGATTTCTGTCCCTGCTGGATTGGACGCTAAGGGTTTGCCGTTAGGAATTCAATTAATATCAGCACAATTTAGGGAAGAAACGCTTTTAAGTGCAGGGTATGTGATAGAAAAATCATCAAACTTTAAGCCGTGGGGCTGTTAAAATTTATATGGGTGTAAATATGCTTGAAAGAAATTATACTCCAACCCTTTATAAAGGGCAAACGGGTGAGTGGGAGGTTGTCATCGGGATGGAGGTGCACGCTCAGGTCGTTTCAAAATCGAAACTATTTTCAGGCTCTAGTGCAGTGTTTGGTGCTGCACCAAATGAAAATGTCTCATGTGTTGACGCTGCTTTCCCAGGGATGTTACCTGTGATTAATGGCTACTGCGTTGACCAAGCTATAAAAACTGGGATTGGCTTGAATTGTGATATCAATCTTGAATCCTCGTTTGATAGAAAGAGCTATTTTTATCCTGATTTGCCATCTGGGTATCAAATTTCTCAATTTTATCATCCAATTGTTGGAGCAGGACAAATTAATATTAACCTAGATGAGGACAAGGCTTTTTCTGTTCGGATTAACCACATTCACCTAGAGCAAGATGCTGGTAAAAGCCTGCACGACCAACATCCTGAAAAATCTTATATCGATTTAAATCGAGCGGGTGTTGCGTTGATGGAAATTGTCACAGAACCAGACATGCGGAGCAATCAAGAGGCGTCGGCATTTTTGCGTAAGCTACGAATGATTTTGAGGTATTTGGGCACATGTGACGGCAACATGGAGGAAGGGAGCATGCGGGCGGATGTCAATGTTTCTGTCCGTCGTCCTGATGAACCTTTTGGCACAAGGGTTGAAGTGAAAAACATTAATTCATCAAGGTTTGTTGAACAGGCAATAGAGTTTGAGGTCTCTCGGCAAATTAATAAGCTAGAAAATGGAGAAAAGATTATCCAAGAAACGCGTTTATTTGACTCTGGCTCTGGGCAAACACGCTCAATGCGTTCGAAAGAAGATGCCCAAGACTATCGCTATATGCCAGACCCAGATTTGCCTCCTCTGATAGTTGATAAAGAGCGGGTTGAACAGATTAGGCAAAATCTGCCTGAACTTCCAGACTTAAAGCAACGAAGACTGATGGATGATTTGGGGCTTTCTTTTTATGATGCGAATTTAATCATATCTGAGCCAGATATTGCAGATTTTTATGAGTCCTGCCTTGCATTTGAAAAAGACAGGGCTGGACAAGTTTCCACCAGCGTCGCCAAGATGATAGCGAACTGGTTTTTGGGCGACTTGTTTTCTTATCTTAATAAGACAGGTAAAAAACTTGCAGAGAGTTTGGTCACGCCAAAATTTTTAACAGAGCTGGTCGACTTAATTCAAGATGGAACGATATCTGGCAAAATAGCAAAGGATGTGTTCGAAATATGTTGGCAGACGGGTGACCACCCTGCTGAGATTGTGAAAAACCGAGGAATGCAACAGGTGACAGACACCTCGTTAATAGAGGCTGCGGTCGAATCGGTGATTGCTGGGAACCAAGATAAAGTGAGCGAGCTTTTGGCAGGCAAGGAAAAGCTTTTTGGCTTTTTTGTCGGTCAGGTGATGAAAGAAACATCTGGTAAAGCAAACCCGCAGGTGGTCAATGAGCTGTTAAAAAAACGTCTCTATTCAGATGGTGGTAAATGAACAGTTTATTCAGGAAGGCGGTCGTTCTCATTTGCATCATGGCACTGGCGGGGTGTGGCAAACGCGGAAAACTCTCACCCCCAGAGCAAGAAGACCGACCATATCCACGACAATATCCACAAAACTGATATATCACCATCACGCATGGCATAGGAACAGTCTAAACGGGGTAGCAATTGCCCGCATCCGAACGCACTAGAAAGCTTTTAAGATTTTTGGCTTATGTGATGCGATATATGTTTATAAGTATGTTTTCAATAGTTGCCTCTTCTAACAGAGGTACTGCCCGCCATTTATACTCATTGTCGCACCGTTTATATATCCTGATGAATCACTGACCAAGAACTTAACAGCATCGGCGATTTCTTGGGGTTGCCCTAGTCTGCCAGCAGGAATCTGAGCTTTTATGGTGTCAATAACGTTTTGCGGGATGTGTTTGGTCATATCAGTATCTATGTAACCAGGGGCAATGCAATTTACAGTAATATTGTTGCGAGCTGACTCTAGTGCCAGTGCCTTAGAAAATCCTATGATACCAGCTTTTGCAGCTGAATAATTCGTCTGACCTACCTGACCCTTAAGACCGTTAATGGAGCTGATGTTGACTATTCTGCCGAACCTCCTGTCCCTCATTCCAGTAATGACCAATCTGCACATGTTAAATACGGAGCCTAGGTTCGTCAAGATAACCTCAGACCACTGGGATTCATTCATTTTATGGAGCATGCTGTCTCGGGTGATGCCAGCATTATTCACCAAAACCTCAACCGCACCAAATTGGTTTTCTATTTTCTTGAGCCCTTCTTCACAGGCTGAAAAGTTCGACACATCCCACTTAAAAACAGGGACGTCAAATTTTTGATGAAATTCCTGTGCGACCGCGTCATTCCCGCTATAAGTGGCGATGACGTTATAACCTGCTTGCTTCAAAGTTTGGGAGATTTGACCGCCAATTCCACGTGTTCCACCTGTTACTAAAGCTATTCTAGACATTTTTCCTACTCTTAATACTGTTACTCAGCCAACTCATGCAAGGAAAAACAAACTCTTCCTCACTTCTACTACCAACCATAAAACCGACATGTCCTACATTAGGGCGAACAGCTGTAACATCAGCGTCAATGCCGACTAAACCATCTGACGCATTGAACGGGACAATCTTATCTTTGGTTGGCGTTATTATAAAAACGGAATGGTTAACAAAATCTGAATCGATTAGTTGGTTGTTAATATATAATTTTTTATTAAATAATCGATTTTCCTTAAAAAAATTCATCAAGCATTCGGAGAAAAATTTTTCTGACAAAGGTCTGAGGTCATTTATCCAATCTTCAACTTGGACGAAGAGTTCAATTTTTTTCTCATTTTCTTCATCGGCGAACTTGGAAAATTTATTAATGACAGTACCCGCCTGAAGGCTGCTTAGGAGCTTTTTTAATAAGCCATTTAACTCTTGTATACTAAGGCTGACGTTTTTTGCATATTTTGTGATAAACCTATCAATCAGTTGTTGCTCAGAAGGTTGATAGCAACGAAAGTTCCAAGGAGTTGCCATTAGAACAGAACCCGCTGGGCGTATTTGAGAGTCTTTTAATAAAACGCTCAATATATTGGTCAACACGCCGCCAAGACAATAGCCGAAAGTATAAATGGGCAGTTTAAATTGCTCATACACGGTTTTATAGGCGGGCATTAAGATGTGTTCTATATAGCCTGTCATATCATAATTTTCTTTATGTGTGTGTTTTCCCCAATCTAAGAAAATCGGCAAAATGGACAGTTTTAACAGGTGTTTTGCAAAATTGTTCGCAGGAAGGTGAAAAATGGACGGGTTGTTCATGGGTGCACTAATAAAAAATGCGATTGCCTTTGGGGTAAAGGGCCACAGCGTTTTATACCCATAAACACTCGCAGAACCAGAGCTCCAAAAAGGAACCCTGTCTTGTTCTTTATCAAAATTTTTATAGTCTCTGTTGAACTTTTGGTACTTAACCACGCCATGAATAAATTTTTCAAATCTTTCCTGAACGCACCCTTCAACCAAGGTATTAAATTCACTTGTTGGGGATTTTTTTGAAAATTTGCAACCTGTTTTTTTTAGTAAACGCGGGTCATAAAGCGTCTTTAACCCAAGAAGCCAAGGCGTCAGTGCAGAGCCCATAGAAAAATTTAGGTCGCGTTCGTCCATTAATTATTTTTTATGTTTAACATAATGTTTCCAAGCTTCGGATGTTTCCGAAATGCTAAAATTTCTGTGAGTAATAAGGTTCAAAAATCCTAATAATCCGGTCTGATTCTTTGCGTTATTAGGCATATCAAACAAGGCATCGAGCGAGATATTACACAAAATCTCGCTCATATTATCTTGCCAATAGTCGACATATTCTTCGGGCTTTAAAAATTTTTTATTTGAAAAAAACATCAAGCCATCAACAGTAAGTGTATTATTTTCTATCTCCGAGCAACTGTAATAAACTAATGAATATATTTATAAAATCTAAATAAAGCATCAAAGCACCATATATGGCACCTTTACTGATGTTTTCGGCGTCACCGTCATGATTATAAAACATCATTTTGATTTTTTGTGTGTCATATGCTGTTAATCCAGTAAAGACAATCACGGTGATTATAGATGATACAAAGTGTATCATACTACTGCGTAAGAACAGATTGACAACAGAAGCAACGACCACCCCAATCAATCCCATGAATAGAAAAGAGCCAAATTCAGTCAAGTCTCTTTTGGTTGTATGACCAACAATGCTCATGCTTAAAAACATAATCGATGTTATGAAAAACACTCTTGTAATACTCTCGCCAGAGTAAAGTGCGAAAATATATGAAAGGCTGACCCCCATTAAACCGGCATAACACCAAAAACACATCTGTGCCACTGATGCGGAAATTTTATTAATCCGAAAACTAAGGAACATGACCATTGCCAGCGGTGCGATTAAAAACAAAAACCTGAGCGGGGAGGTATGCACAGCATACATTAACCCAGGAATGGCTGCGACTAAATAGGCAATAACACCTGTGATGCCCAGTCCAATTGCCATATAATTATAAACGCGGGACATATACCCATGAAGTTGTGCACTATTTTCAATAGAAATTGTCTGTGCTGACCTCGAAGATTTATTAACCATCATTACTCTCCTAATAAAGTTAACAACATTATATAGTTTATATTAATCAAAAACACTAACTTTTCGTAAAGATTTTGCTTTAAGTGTTTTTTTGTTGACGTATGGCGAGCTGTAAAGCATTGTGCATCAAATAAGCAACGGTCATGGGACCAACGCCACCTGGAACAGGTGATATCGCCTTTGCAACATAGCTCACAGGAAGGAAATCTATATCCCCATAGATTTTTTCGTCATGTTCTTTTTTAGATATGCCAACATCGATTACTATCGCACCCTCTTTGACCCAATCTGCTTTAACAAAACATGGTCTTCCAACAGCACTGATAACGATGTCACCTAAGCGACATATGTCGGGCAAATTTTGTGAATATGAGTGAACGAGACTAACACTGCAGTTGGTTTGTAAGAGCATCTGTGCAAGAGGTTTTCCAACAATTTGAGACCGCCCTAACACAATGGCGTGCATACCAGCCAAGTCGCTACAGACTGAGCGTAACATGTGCAGCACTCCCATAGGGGTGCAAGGAAAAACAGTCTCTGGTGCCCCAACGAATAACCTTCCTTGGTTTATGGAGGTGAGACCATCAACATCTTTATCTGGGCAGATGGTGTCAATCAACAATCTTGATGGAAGGTGTGCAGGTAAGGGAAGTTGTAATAAAATCCCATTAATTTTTGGGTTTTCGTTCAGTTGGTTGATTAGGGATGTGACCTTTTCTAGAGAAGTTGTTTTGTCTAGTTCAAATTTTTCAACATTTATTCCAATAGATTCAGCTGTTTTTGTTTTGTTTCGTATATATACTTCACTAGCGGGGTCGTCCCCTATCTTAATGATTGCGAGGGTGACGTCAATTGACGATACAAGTAACTTTTCTTTTACTAATGCGGTAACATCTTTTGCTAGGGCTCTTCCATCGATAATTTCGCTCATAATCACCCCAAAAGTTTAACGGCTAACATGCTTAACATATTTCGAACGAACGATATTGTGAGGATAATAATCATGGGCGATATATCAAATCCGCCAATATTGGGGACAAAACGTCCAACATAATCAAAAAATGGGTCGGTTAACTTGCGTAATAATTCATATGAGCGGCACAAAAACTGATGTTTCATGGTCAATAAACCAAAGTTAAAAAGCAGCTCTAGTACCACACGCGACATGACTATAAAAGACGCTATGCTAAGAATAGAGTCTAATAATTTAAATAATGGAACCAATAAAATGTCCATTCTATGCCTCTATTTTATGTTCTACTAAACTTATTTTCTCGCCATCTTGAATGACTTTGTCTATCCGCAATTTTGCCTCATCGAGGACTTGTTGGCAGTGTTTACGAAGTTTGTTGCCCTTTTCGTAAAGCTCAATTGCTTGGTCTAGGGGGGTGTTGCCTTCCTCTAGTTTACGAACTATTGCCTCGAGCTCTTGAAGGGCTTGTTCAAATTTTAAATTTTTTATCTCTTCCACGACAGGTCTCACCTATAACACACGCCAAAATTTTAACACAACAATCATGGTTAAACAAGAAATCACCTGAGCTAATTTCCAGCTTTTATATCAAAATTAATTCGGTTTGTACTTATATCCATTATCTATTGTTGTGTTTGAGTTTAAGTGACGGATTACGTATTGCCCGCAGTTGCTACCGATGATGTTTTCTTCCAGATCGCCAATGCTGACTATCAAGTCATATCCATGTTTTTTTAAGTCATCAAACAGTCTGGAGCTTTGATTATCTTCAGATATCAATGATGAAATATTATTTTTAATGACGCTATGTGTGGGGTTGATGGGCGTGATTTTTATTAAAAATTTTTCTGGGTCAAAGAAGTTAATTAAGACGTTTGAATCAATCTCTGCATCTTTAGAAAGAGCAAAATTAAGCGTGATTTTTCTATCCCCCGCTCTATAAAGCTTTTCACCGAAGTGTGCTATTTTAGTGAAGTCCCATTTTTTTATAGGCATAAGCCAATTTCTATAATTTTCATCAGTTGAGTGTATCGAAAATTGCATTTGAAACGAACCTTGTTTCATTTCATGAAAAATCGTTAAAAGCTGGTCGAAAAAAACATCACATCCTGCGGGTGCAATGCTCGAAATTGACGGCATATAAGAGCTTAGAGCATATTTTTTAGGGATATCTTTTATTACGTCTAATACGCTGTTATTGAGTGCAGGCTCTCCCATGCGGGAAAATTGTATTTTAAATTTTTCTACAGGGACGCTTAACGTCGGATATCTAGACTTAATTAAATAATCGATTTGAAACATCATCTCATCGTAAGAGACCAAACCTTGATAAGTCCCTCCTGCGTCACAAAACCGACATTGTGCTGGGCACCCGTAAAGTGTCGAAATCATCAACACCCACTTTTGTTCCCTAGTATTAGGGGGTTGTATAGATTCCACAAATTCGCACTGCTTACCCTCATTATTTTCGCCAATATAAACAGTGGCGATTTTATCGTTTCCTATTTTTGAAATTATTTTCATAAATTACACTCTTTTTTCAGAAATTCGTTGATTTTCATTGCCGCCCTCACCCCATCGCCCACAGCGATTGAGCATTGCCTAAACAATCCATTTTTTACATCCCCAGCTTGTTGATAGGCATCAAGATTTGGGTAAAGCTTTTTTAAGTTGTTCGAGAGAAATCCATCGTTTGGCTCACGTCCGATAGCAGCGATAATCATATCGAACTGGCGGGTTTCATCAGCGTTTCTGTGTATCATGATTTTATCCTCACAACTTGTAATTTGCGTTATGCGAAAATTGGCTAAATACTCTATGGAATCAAGGCTTATCGCCCTTTCATAAATAACCCCTAGGCTTTTGATTATATCTGTTCTATTTAAAATTGTAATATTGTTTTTTCGGGAAAGGTTTAATGCATAATCAAAGGCGGCGTCTCCAGCACCGATAATAGCAATATTTTTCCCTTGAATATTTTTTAGCGTCGCAATTTCATAATAAATCCTTGTCAATGCGTTATTATCAATCGGAAAGCCCAAGTTTTTCTTCGCTTTCGTGCCTGAAGCGACAATGAGAGATTTTGAAACATATGTGTGGTGCAAGGTGTTGATGTGAAAAAATGAATGAGAATAGTCTGCCAAAATTACAGTGTCTTTTATCACTGAAACGTCAGAGTTGATTGCAAAACTTTCGAGCTCATGAGCGAATTGTTCACCAGAAATTCCGTTATAATAGTTGGGATAATTCTCTATTAAATTTGCATTTCTTACCAAACCGCCAACGCAAGATTTCTCGATGATGGCAGACTTGAAACCATATCGTTTTATTTGACATGCTGCGGCTATACCAGCAGGTCCGCCACCGATTATTAGACAATCAAACATTGTTCTTCCCGAGCATATATATCTTTCGCGACACAAACATATGCAAAACCATGTGATAAATTTAAAACAGACGCCTCATGTAGCCTGAGGGTATATGTCGCGGTGGAATCGACTGGAAAAAAAACCTTATATCCACGCACGAATGCCGAGCGAACAGTCGTTTCGCAACATAAGTGTGTGGTGACACCTGTGACGACAACAGAAGAGGTGTTGTGTGTTTCTAGTGATTTTTCTAAATCCGTATTAAAAAAAGCGTCATATTGGGTTTTTGTTATGATAAATCCATCTGAGAGAGGTAATTTTGTGGAAATATTGCTGTATTGCACATTTAATATATCGTTCCACCAAACGCCCATCATTTTCGCATTATTATGGTTATTCATATGTTGAGTGAAAAAAATAGGACGCCTGTGTGACTTAAAAAAATCTATCAAATGCTTGATATTTTTTACAATTGCTTCAGAAGATGGAACATGTGCATGAGAGCCCTCTTCGAGGAAATAATCCTGCATATCAACCACTAATAAAGCAGAAGAAAATATATCGAAATCAACTGGGCGTATGTAAGGGGTATTTGAGATAATATTCCTTGCAACGGTTTCGATAGAATTACAACAAAAATATTTTTCTTTTATCGCCATGACTATCAAATGATAAGCCTTTAAAGAATTCTCATCAACTGAAATTTACTTCACCACATAATCAAAGTTACAGTCATTTTTTAAGCACTTAAATATTTGGTTTAATCGCCAGAAAAATGTATTGGTCTTGGGTCGTTGCTATAGGATTTAAATATTCTTTTATCAGCAGCGTCGATTGTGATGTTTTCATTCGGGACGATATGCACTCTTAAAAAAATCACCAGTTCGGTCACATCATTTGTCCTGCTGCGTCCCCTTGTAATTTCACTCAGGACAGGCATCTTGTCTGTTGCGGGGATGCCATAGTTTTTTCTGTCAGTATTTTCTTGCATTAATCCGCCCATAATAATCCCTTGTCCAGATTGGACTTTTAGTATGGAATCTATTTCACGCACCTCAACGACAGGCACTTCCGAGCAGATGCTGTTTAATATTGATGATAGCTTGGCGGTATCTGTTGTATTGTTTTGTGTCAGTTGGCTAGCCAATACGGATATTGCTGGGTCTTTTTTGACGCTTACAACCCTTGAAATGGTCGGTCTGATGGTTAAAATGACCTCGCCAGTTTCTAGGTTGATTGCAGGTTGTACTGCCATGATTAACCCTATTGGCACCGCTTGCATTTTGCTCTCTGCTGTGACGTAGTCTCTGGAGGTAGTTGCTGTCTCATTTTTAGTATTGTGCGTGAATTTTATTTGAAAAAATATTTCATTTTTTGCAACCTTGAGCACGGCAGTTTGGTTGTTCATAACCGTTATTCTTGGGTTTGAAAGCGTTCTGACACTGCCGAAACCCTCGATAAATTTTAATATACTAGAGATGTTTTTACTAGTATATCCGAGGGTATACAAGTTCGCATCACCAGAGAGGATGTTCACTGATGCGTCTTGGATGCTGGCTCCTGTTGGGACGCCAATGATTTGGCTAGACATTCCCGATTGCCAGTCTATGCCGCTTTTAAATTTATCATTTAGCGTTACTTCAAAAATTTTTGCCTCTATTAACACCTGGGAGGTGGCGGTCATTTTCAGGGCGTTAATATATGTGCTAATTAGCCTATGCTGGCGTTCAGTTGCTGTTATCGACATCAACCCGCCTTGTTTATGAATTGATACGGGTTTTTGTAGTCCATGTGGGTCATTGGCATTAATAATTGCATTAAGTGTGAACTCTAACTCCTGCCAAAAGTCGACATTCGTTTCACCTTTTATGGTGTTATTGGAGCCGTTTATAGTCATATTATCATCTTCTTTTTTATTCTTGCTTTTAAACATATCTGGTGTGGTCGACAGCTCGCTGCTCCCATGCCTCGCCATTGATAAAAATTGCAAATTATAAAGCTTTAAATACGGTTTATCGGGCTCTATATGAACCGTAGAGCCCTTGATTTTATAGCGTAATTTACTCATCTCACATAAGTCCGCGATGACTTCAATAAATTGTCTATCTTTTGCATTAAACTCGACAGGAGATTTTATTTTGGATGACACCACAATACTGATGCCGAGCTGTTTTGCAATTTCTATCAACACTTTGTTGATTGGTGCGGATTCAGAAAAAGAAATGCTCACTTTTGACAAAAATTTTGGGCTTATTGGTTGTTCGTTGGGTAAGATGTTTTTTATTGGTTTATATTTTTCAGGAGGCAGATAATTTTTTGGCGGTTCGGTTATGGTTGCTAATACTTTTCTTTCAATGGCTTTTTTATCGAGCTCGGTTTTGCTCATATACTGAGAACAGCTTGCGAGGGATAAGATGATTAAACAAAAGGCGAACAAACTCAGGTATGTTTTCATACCGAAGTTTTATCAGAAAAATTTAGTTAAATAAATATTAATTTTTATCGAATTCGTCAAAATATTAATTTGAGGTTAATATTACCTATACAAACCCTTAATTCCTGTCAAAGTCAGAACACCTATAAAAAACAAAACTGCAATGAACAAACCTGATATAATAAAAGCAAGAGTTAACAGTTTAGAAGCCTTGTATTTATTGAACAACTCATACAGTTTATAAATAATATTATGAACAACAGAGTTTAGGCGTGAAAAAATTGATAATGATATAGTTATTAAAGGAATAAGAAGAAAGCCATACTTAAATTTAACATCGCCATAACTATAACTCTTAAACGTCATATAAAAAATGTTAAGGGCTAAAAGAAAAGCTGTAATAAACTTGGGAATATATTTTTTGTAGCAGAAATTAGGGTTGAAGTTTTTTCTAATCCAAGTTTTTAAAATATTTATGCTTAATATGATAGGCAATAAATGACCTATCATTACTCCAGCTACAACATTTATAGATAGTTTGTCGTTTGATATTGCCAAAATAAACCATCCCAACAATGATGCTGATACGAAAATAGGTATGGTTATAAGAAAAATATTAAGGTACTTATCACGTAATTCAGGAGCCGATTTTAATAATATTTTTTTAATAAAACATGCAATTAAAAAAACTATAAAAATAACAAATAAAATAGAACAGAGCCCACATTCTTGTCGACCAAAATCCCCCACAATCTGATTATTAGTCTGCCCACCTTCAGTTTGTATAGGGTCAACTTGTACTGGTTCATTTTTGTTTTCCTCGTTGATATTAGCGTTGTCTTCGGATTGAGACTCATTGCCAAAGATATAGTCATGGATATCAGAGTCCACCGTATTCCACCACTTTGTTTGTTAAGAACTGTTTGTTTGGGTCTTTTAGGTAGACTTTTTGTTTAGTCGTTGGATGTATGTAGTAGAGATTATACCTCGATCCATTGAGGTGTTCGCCTACGACTGTGGCTTTTAGTGTTTCTTTCGATGACCCAATGTGTCCGCTCACGTCTACGTTTGCTTGTGATACTCCTTTGGTTTTGAAATACACGACGTTGTAGTCTGGTGTTGTGCAATCTTTGATGTTGATGTTTTGTTTTGTCCAGTCTTTAATTCTATCTGGTTTGAAGACTAGGTCTGGTTGATTTTTCGTGCACGTGTTTATAGCCAAAGCCGTTATGTTCTTCACGTACTCAGGTGAGAGGTTGCCTGTTACCTCAGGAGCCATGAACATTAGGTGTCCATCATTTAGAGCGGAAGTGGAGCTCATGCGTTGGACTTCAGCCTTTGCGAATGTTTCAGCATCTGATGAGCTTAGCCCTAGCCTCATACCTTCTGCTAACTTATTCCTCAAGAACACGGACGCTTTATGTATGTCATTGCCTCCGACCTCTACTGATTGCCAAAACCAAAAGTTTTGGTCGAACATTGCCTTAGCCTTGCTTTCAGCGTCAAACTTCTTGATGGTTTCTCGTTGGTCGTCAGTCAAGCCTGTTCTGTTTTTCTCGAAGATGATTTGTCTGTATCGTTTAATGTTTTCGTATGTATGGGATTTTGGGTCGTTGGGGTTGAACGATGCCTCGACCATTGTTGCGAATGCGTTATAGCTTTCGGTGTTGATGGACGAGATGTTCTCAGCTCTTAATCCTTGAGACACTCTGAACGCCCCGACAGCCTCGACCACTTCAGTTGCCCCGCCATACTTGAAAGCGTTCTCAATCTTCTTGCAGTATTTGTTGAGGTTGGTGTGATACTTAGCACCTTGGATTGCGTACACATTGGCAGTTGGCTCGCCGTTCTGACCTGACAAGATAGACAACTCATACTCGAATGCTTTGTTTAGTTGTTCATTAGTTAGTCCTGTTTCTGTGTCGGTCTCAGCATGTTTGCACACTAGTGCGTAATTGTCTTGAGCTTTGAGCGTAGCCTTATCCTTTTGAACCAGTCTAGCCATGAGCTTATTTCTCTGGACTTCCGAGAGGTACTGGCTTCCTACGATGTCTTGTTCAGTCAGAGTTCCTTTGACGAGTTGTATCTTAAGTTCAGTCTCTTCGATGTTGGCTCTATTCTTGAGGTCAGCCTCTGCAACTTTCTCGGCTTGTCTCTCTCTTTTCTCGAGGGACTTGATGCTAGAAGCAACGAACCTCTGAAGGCTTTGACGTTTCTCGGCGGACAGATTGCTAGTATGTTCTTTGCTATTAAGCAGAGCCATTGCGTTGTAAGGGTCTTTGGAGACATGTCCGAGAATAACGTTCGCGTCGAAGTCTTCAGTAAGCTTCTTCTCGAACTTGTTGTAGTCACTAGCAGGCAAGATGCCTTTGCAGTTCTCGATGGTTTGTTTGTAGTTGACCCATATTGCGTCTTTGTTTTCAGGTGTATCTCGCAAGATGTTTAGCATTTGACCGGCTTGTTGCAGTGCGGACTGTCTGGTGTTTGCTACCCGCATAGCGTTTTCCTCCGAGAAGGATTTGTTAGCCCAGTCTTGATGGAGTTTCATGGAGAACGTATCTAGTGCCTTAGACACATTGTCGGTGGAAGCGTTTTTCTTTAAGTCGTCTTTATGTTTACCGACTTGACCGGTCATGAACTGCATGTACCCTTCACCGGACGGGTTAGACTGTTTGTATAGGGTCAACTTGCACTGGTTCATTTTTCTTTTCCTCGTTGATGTTAGCGTTGTCCTCGGATTGAAGCAAAATGTCAGAGATATTATATCCCATCGTATTCCACCACTATGTTTGTTAAGAACTGTTTGTTTGGGTCTTTGAGGTAGACTTTATGAAAAGCTCCCGCAATAAGAGGCAAGTTAAATAAATTTATAGTGATTAAAGCAGAAAGATATTTTAGAAATAATGAGAGGTGTTTTTTGCAAAATTTATAATTCATATTTATAATTAAACGTTCTATGTAATATAAAGCTAATATATAATATTATGGTGATGATAACAACACCCAAACGGTTGATTATTCTATGGTGGGGGTCAGGTGTATAATGGTGAGCGAGAGCTTGTTCGTATGAAGTTTCCTTCCCTTAAAGCCCCTAGAAGATGCAGTATGGGATGTAGACCCAACGTCATTATGCCGGTTTTCAAAGCAAGTGAATTTTTGTTGAGGAGGCTATTTTTTAGAGCTGTTTTTTCGGTTCTTCTTTCATAATGCTATTTCACTGCTATTAATTCTAAGTCACCTCTGGAAAGAGCCCAGTATTTTTATGCTTATGTATCGATGTTTGTTGCATAGAGGGCGTTTTCTTGAATGAATGCTTTTCTGGGGGCGACCACATCGCCCATCAACATAGAGAACGTATCGTCGACCTCTTCGTTGTTCAGGTCGACTTTATAAAGCGAGCGAGCATTCGGGTCGAGCGTTGTCTCCCAAAGCTGTTCGGCGTTCATCTCACCAAGACCCTTATATCGTTGGATACTGAAGCCTCGCCTTGTCTCAGCCATAAATAAATCGAGCATCTTAATAGGCGATGTAATGTGAAGTGTTTTATCTTTAATTTTTAACTTAGCGGGGTAGTCCAATTCCTCACGGATTACGTTGACCAAGTTTTTGATTAACTTAAATTCGTTACGATTTTGGTCATATGGCGGCAGTGTGTAGGTCTCAGACACGCCTTTTTCACTCCGGACGGCATTAATGACATTATTTTCATCTAAGAAGCAGTTCCACAACGCACCATCAAGGTTAGAGAGCCTTTGAGCAAACGCTGGAAGCATCTGTTCATTATGTGCGTTTTCATCATCAAATATGCCAGTAAATGCTGCTTGCTCTATTAAATCTAGCGAGTAAGAAGAAAAATAAGGTGATGATATTAAGCGTTTGAGCTTTGATATCTCGCGTAATAGGTTTTTCAACCGCGTCCCACTGAGCACATTATTTTCACTCATATCCATCGCACTAGAGTCTAAGGCAATATCAAAGATATAATCATCCAACGCTTGCTCATCTTTCAGATAAACTTGGGACGACGACCTCTTGACCTTATAAAGTGGCGGTCTTGCGATATATAAATATCCTCGCTCTATTAATTGAGGCATCTGTCGATAGAAAAATGTCAACAACAGCGTCCTGATATGACTGCCGTCCACGTCGGCGTCTGTCATGATGATAATTTTGTGGTATCGCAACTTTTCGATATTAAAGTCATTTGCCCCAATACCAGTTCCAAGTGCTGATATTAACGTTGTGATTTCCGCTGAGCCAAGCATTTTGTCAAACCTTGCTCGTTCAACATTTAAAATTTTCCCTCTTAGGGGCAAGATGGCTTGAAACTTGCGGTTTCTCCCCTGCTTTGCTGAGCCGCCAGCGCTGTCGCCCTCAACAATAAAAAGCTCGCTCTCTGCTGGGTCGCGACTTTGACAGTCTGCTAATTTACCAGGGAGGGTTGCAAGCTCAAGGGCACTTTTACGGCGGGTTAATTCACGTGCTTTTCGTGCTGCCTCACGGGCGGTTGCGGCTTCGAAAATTTTCCCAACGATTTTCTTGGCTTCAGTGGGGTTTTCTTCAAACCATTGTGCCAATTTCTCGCCGACCATTCCTTCAACAGCTGAACGCACTTCAGATGAGACCAACTTATCTTTTGTTTGAGAAGAAAATTTTGGGTCAGGAACCTTTATTGAGAGCACACCAGTTAAGCCTTCACGTGCATCATCACCTGTGAAGTTAATCTTATCTTTTTTCCCGCCCGCCATTGTGAGGAGGTAGGCACCCACGGTTCTTGTCAATGCATTCCTAAACCCCGCCAAGTGCGTTCCGCCATCTCTTTGAGGAATTGCGTTCGTGTAGCAATGCATGTTTTCGTGATAGCTTTCATTCCATTGCAGTGCAAGTTCGACGTGGATGTTGTTTCTCTCACCAGAGATATAGATTGGTTCACGTTGCAAGGCTGTTTTATTGCGGTCGAGGTGTTTCACAAATTCGACCGTTCCGCCAGCATAACACATTTTTGTGCCTTGGCTGTGTTCAACTGAGCGTTCGTCCTTTAATTCAAGCGATATGCCAGAATTTAAAAACGCGAGTTCCCTCAGCCTTCGCTCAACAGTAGAATAATCAAATTCTGTTTTTGTGAAGATTACGTCAGATGGCCAAAACCTGACCATTGTCCCAGTTTTTTTGATATCTTCATTAACGATTTTTAAGTGCGTCTCAACGTTGCCGTCCATAAAGCGGGCGAAATGTTCTTTGCCCTCACGCCAGACGGTCAGCTCTAATTTTTTAGATAAGGCGTTCACAACAGACACACCCACGCCATGCAGTCCGCCAGAGACTTTGTATGAATTTTGGTCAAATTTACCGCCAGCATGCAACTTGGTCATGATGACTTCAGCCGCCGAGACGCCTTCTTCCTCATGGATGCCAACGGGCATGCCTCGACCATCATCACTGACCGACACAGAGCCGTCCAGATGCAAGGTGATTTCAATGTTTTTGCAATATCCAGCCAACGCCTCATCGACAGAGTTATCAACAACCTCAAAAATCATATGGTGCAGACCTGTTCCATCGTCTGTATCGCCAATATACATCCCAGGACGTTTCTTGACGGCCTCAAGACCTTTTAGAATTTTAATGGAACTTTCATCATATTGTGAGTTGGTCATAATTACCCCTAAAAACCTAGTAATGGTAATTTAACAGATGATGAGGTTAAAAGGAAGAGAAACCTGAACTGGTGCCCGTGGAGGGACTTGAACCCCCACGACCTATTGGTCAACAGATTTTAAGTCTGCAGCGTCTACCATTCCGCCACACGGGCAACTTAAACACGAGTGAACACACTCAAGCAAAACATACTACCATGTGCGTCCTTAAGCAAGTAATTTTAGAATATTTTTTATTCATGTTTTTTATTGAGGACTGTCTGCCCATGGGGGGGTTAACAAATTAATTATTATCACAAACATAAATCATCAATCATCGCAGTAGAGGTTTGAGAGGGCGATTAGGGTGATGGCGGCGGTTTCAGCACGGAGGATGTTTTTCCCGAGGGAGCAGGGTTTGATGAAGTCATGCTTTTTAAGTAACATCTGCTCGTTTTGTGAAAACCCTCCCTCTGCCCCCACGATAAAGGCGAGTTTGCTGTGATTTTTTAGCGATTTCAGTATTGAGAGGGGGGTATGCCCCTCTGGGATTCTTTCAAGTGCTAGGATTATGGGGATTGTCCTGTCCCAATCATCGAGGAGCTTCGGGAGGGTTTGCGGTTCATGTAGGTTGGGTAGGTCAAGCCTCTCCGATTGTTGGACGGCGGATATGATATGGTGTTTTTGTTTTTCGATATTAATTTTTGAACTAGTAAACTCGGTTATCACAGGCATCAGGTGATGAACGCCGAGCTCGACGGTCTTTTCTATTAATATATCGCTCCTGTGCGGTTTGAGTGGCGAGAATATGAGGGTGATTTCTCGTTCTGCTTTAGCGGGGGCTGGTCTGGTCTGGTGCAGGCATTCTGTAATGATGCATCTTTTATCAAGGGAGGTTATCACGCAACGCCACTCGCCGTCCTGTTGGTTGAAGAGGTTGATGTGACAGCCAATCTGAAATCTCAGCACTTTGGCTAAATAATGATGCAGGTCACCGGTGATATCAAGCGATTTTCCTTGAGATAGCTGGGATTTGATATAAAATCTTTTAATTTGAGACATATGTTATAAAATGATATTAAATAAATTTTATAATAATCAGTTGATTTCTGATAGAGGTATAAATATTTTATTATAAGTAAGTTTGGAGATAGAAAAAATTATGAAAGAAATTATCAGCACTGACTTCGCACAAGAAGTCGAACAATCAACGGGTTATGTCTTGGTTGACTTTGCTGCTCAGTGGTGTCCACCATGCAGAGCAATGATTCCAATTTTGGAAGAGGTGGAAAAAGAGTTTGAAGGGAAGTTAAAATTTTTTAAATTAGACATAGATAAATCCGGCGATATCGCTGAGAATTTGAGTGTGACCAGCATTCCCACCTTGATTTTGTTCAAAGGTGGTGAGCAATGTGCTGTGTTAGTAGGGGCACAGTCGAAGACCCAAATCGTCCAGTGGTTAAACAGTTCAATTGGCGGATAGATTTTTTTGATAAAGCCTATAGCGAAAAATTTTATCTAAATATTCAAACCAGATTTATTCAGCCGTCTTGAGTGAAGGGTCTTCTTCATTTGTGCGAGCTTTAGTTAACTCGTGCCATTGTGATAGCGTGATTATTTTATAGCCCTTGGTTTGAATCATTTCTATTATTTTTGGCAGGGCTTTTATCGTGTTTTGCCGATATCCATGTTCGTGTAGAAGTATGATAGCTCCGTTGTGGAGATTTTTTTCTATATGTTTGACCAACTCATCTGGCGAAAGCCCTTTAAAGTCATCTGAACACAAAGACCAAGATATGGGCTTCAAACCAAGTTGATTCGCACATTCAATCACATAATCATTGAGCGAGAGATATGGGGGACGAAACCATTCAGACCGAACACCAAATTTTGCGAGGATATTTTGAGCCGAGGTGATTTCTTCTTTAATTTTTTCATTGGGGAGTTTTTTTAAGCTAGCATGAGAATAGGAATGATTGGCGAGCTCATGCCCAGAATCAATTAACAATTTAGTTAACTCAGGGTTTTTTTCTATTAAAGAGCCGACCAAGAAGAATGTCGCTTTAACGTCATATTTGTTTAATATTTTTATTATTTTTGCTGTAGAGTTTTCAAACGGTCCATCGTCAAACGTCAAGACAACAACCTTTTGCTCTTTAGGGATGTTTTTGTTCAACATTTGAATGTTAGCCATGTGAAAAAAGTTGATTTTTTCTGCTTTGGTGGGCACAAATGCGTTAAACAAGCACAAAATAAAAATATAAGAAAGTTTTTTCATAAAATTATCAACCATCTATTAATCACACATAATCCAAGCTCTGGCGTGATGATATATTGTAAAATCAGTTTAGTCATTATTTATTATCAACAATTATAACTTCCAATTAGGGTTGGGCTTAAAGCTGAGCTGCTCGTCAAAGCCGTTTGTGAGGTGTTCAACCCCTGCCCAAGCTATCATCGCGGCGTTGTCCGTGCATAATTTGATTGGTGGGGCAATAAAGTTTTTGCCGTGTTTTTTGCAGATGCTCCTCAGCGTTTTGCAAATCTCAACATTTGCCCCCACTCCGCCGCCAATGACAAAGGTTTGGATATGATTAAATTGGGCGTCTTTTAATATTTGTTCGCATTTATCCGCCACAATATCGCAAACTGTTTTTTGAAAAGAGGCACACACGTCTCGTTTGTCTTGCTCACTTAAAGGTTCAAGCTTTTCTATTGCCAGTCTAACAGCTGTTTTTAGCCCAGAGAAAGAGAAATCTTTTTTCGACTTCAATGGTTTCGGGAATTTTAGGCGATTTGGGTCGCCATTTTTCGCAAACTGTTCGATAATTACGCCGCCAACAGGCGAAAGGTCGAGCATCTTAGCCACCTTATCAAAAGATTCGCCTATCGCATCGTCAATAGTCCTGCCTATGGTCGAATATCTGCCCAATGCTTCGACTAGCATTGTTTGGCAGTGCCCCCCAGAGGTTAAAAATAAGATATATGGGTATTGCACGTTATCGGTAAGCCGAGCTGTTAGTGCGTGCCCCTCTAAGTGGTTTATTGGGATATATGGGATAGAAAGTGATAAAGAGAGCATTTTTGCAAAACTTGTTGCGACAATAAGCCCCCCAATGAGCCCAGGTCCAGCCGTTGCGGCAATGGCGTCGATATCATTGATTTTTATGCCAGAGGTTTTAAGAGCTGCTTGTATTACAGGATAAATTTTCTCGCTGTGTGCTCTGGCTGCGATTTCGGGCACCACCCCGCCATAAAGCATGTGGGTTTCAATCTGAGAGTATATAACGTTTGCTAATATCTCTTTCTTGTCATTGACTATGGCAACGGCAGTGTCGTCGCAACTAGATTCTATTCCTAGGATATTCATAATATTACTTTACTTTATCTGGTATTATGCAAAAATAGGTGGCTTAGTTAAAGTGTTTTTTGAGTAAATTTTATATCTTCACGTAGTTTATAATGTCGGTCATCCACATATTTTTCATAATATTCTTGTTATTTTTGGTTGTGTTTTCGGGGTTTTTTTCTGGTTCAGAGACTGCTCTTACAGGTGCGTCAAAAACACATTTGCATCAACTAGGTAAAGGTGGTCACAAAAAAGCGAAGCTTGTTCAGGCTCTGCAGTCGAAGTTGTCGAATTCTATTAGCACGATATTAATCACCAACCAAATGACCAATCATGTGATAACCACGATTTCTACGTGGCTTGCGATTGATATGTTTGGCGAGAGCAAAATCCCAGCGGTTGCTTTGTTTGTGGGCATGCTGGTGATTGTTTATGCCGAGATTCTGCCAAAGATGTTGGCGATTAATTATTCTTTAAAATTTTCTCTTTTGGCCGCACCAGTGATTAATATTGTGATTATCATATTACGGCCATTAGCCGTTTCATTGGAGTATATCAGTCGTATCAGCTTGAGATTATTTGGTGTAAAAATCAGTAATGAGTCGAATAATACCGTCACCGACGAGGAATTGAGAGGTGCCATCGATATGCACGCTCAGTCAGGTCAGGAAGAAGCACAAGAACGGCTCATGCTGAAAAGTATTCTAGACCTTGATGAGGTAACAGTTGAGCAGGTGATGACCTATCGAAAGAATTTGATGACATTAAACAGCGAACTGCCAATCAAAAAGATAATTAATGAGATGTTACATTGCCCATATTCGAGAGTTCCCTTATGGAAGGGCGACCCAGAGAATATTGTGGGTGTTTTATATGTAAAAAGCTTGTTCAGGGCAATAGAATCTAAGACAGATGCTGAGCTTGAAAAAATCGACATTTTGTCATTGGCGGGCACCCCTTGGTTTGTGCCCGAAAACACTAGCCTTTTGGATCAACTGCATGCCTTCCGTATCAAAAGACTTCACTTTGCTCTTGTGGTTGATGAATATGGCAGTTTGATGGGGTCAGTGACCTTAGAAGACATTATTGAAGAGATTGTTGGCGAGATAGTTGATGAATATGACGTAAATACAAGCGGCATAAAAAAACAGCAAGATGGTAGCGTGATAATAGACGGCTCAACCCCAGTGAGAGATTTGAATAGAGAGTTTGATTGGGACTTGCCTGAAGAGGCTTCGACCATCGCGGGGCTTTTGATACAGGAGGTTCGCCGTATTCCTGAGGCAGGGCAGTCATTTTCAATATTTAACTTAAATATTGAGGTCATCAAACGCAGGGCAAACCAAATACAAATACTTAAAATCACAAAAAACCCAAACGTTGAAGAATAGGTGTTCTAGGGGAGGTCGAGCTCAATGTTTTTTGCCTTAGAAAAAGGCTGACAACGGAGCACTCGTTTGATTGTAAGTGAGACGCCTTTAAAACATCCGTATTTATCTATTGCGATGATTGCATACTCTGAGCAGGTTGGCACGAAACGACAGTTTCTCCCTATTAAGCTTGATAAGGTTAGCTGATAAAACCTGATTGTCGCCTTCAAAAACGCTTTAATCATTGCAGAAAGCCTTATAATGTCTGATAAACGTGTTATGATAGTAAATAATCATTGCGGTCATTACAATTGATTTTTTGAAAACCTTGCTTTACGTCAAATAATCAAGATAAGGGGATTTCGGCACTGATGGTCGTGTTTTTATCACCGTCATATTCTATTCGTAATAGTCCATTGTGTAATTTGATTATGTGATTAAATAAGGGGAGCGATACGCTAGTAAAATTGTACATACATTTATCAAGCCCTTCTTCAGTCCTATAGAGGACTTTTTCTTGACTATTTCGCCCCAGTATATCCGATGGGCAGACAATAATAAAACTAAAATTTTTATCATCGTTCGATAATGAAAGTTCTATGTTGCTGTCTTGTTGAGAAGATTTAATGGTCTTGTTGAGTAAAACGATGAAAGCTTGTTTCAGGAGCATTTCATCCGCCTTTATAGTGATATTCTCTAGGTTATTTATTATTTTGAAATTAATTGTTTTTTCCAGAGCTTGTTTTTGTGTTGAAGTAATGATGTCTTTTAACATTTCTTTGATTGAAAATACGCTATATGTTGGGGTAACGTGTCCAGATTGTAGTGATGAGAGGCTGATTATATTATTTGCAAGACTCATTAAATTTTTGGAGCCATGACTTATCCCATCAAGGTGTGACATTTGTTTTTCGTTTAAGCTGCCGTAGTATTGGTTTTTCAGTAATTGAGTGAACCCCGTTATCATATTTAAAGGTTCTAAAAGTTCAGCTGACGCTCTGGTAATGAAGTCATTTTTCATCTGGACGACGGTCTCTAGTGCCTGATTTTTTTCAAAAAATGCCGCTTCAACTTTGTATGAATCGGTGATGTCAATATAGCTGTGTAGATGTGCCCCATCAGGGAGGGGTATGTAAGAAAATTGGATTATTCGTCCATTTTTCAACGCCAGTCTACCTTGTTTTTTGATGCGGTCAGTTAGATTACTTACCAAGCCAGATTTAAATTCTTCTTCTTCTGTAAAAAATTCGATAACCTGAATCACATCGTGGACTATTTTTGACAGGTGTATTCCCACATTAGTGTTTTCAAGATTCCAGATTTCCTTGGCAGCTTTGTTAATTATGTGAAGGCGATTGTCTATGCCAAAAACCATTATACCTTCGTAAAGATGTTCGATGGTTTCTTTTTGCACGGCTAACAGACCATTATATTGTTGTTCTAGGTTCATTTTGTCCGTGATATCTTCAAATATCACTATAAGACCACCTGAAGAATATGGTGCGGTCACCTTTCTGATGATTGAGCTATTAGGGAGGTAGATAAAATCTTGTATCGGTGCGGTAATGGTTCTAAAAAGGGCTATTTGTTCATTTTTATATTCAAGAAAGTCTATCAGCTCGGGCAGTTTTCGGTTCCTTCGAAGTAGGTCAAGGATAGCAGAGAAGCTTTGACCGTTTTTTATTTCTTCATCTTTTAGTCCAGTTATTTTTTTATAGGCGGCATTATAAAATATTAGCTTCATGTTGTGGTCAAAAATCGAAATGCCAGATGAAAAAAGCTCCATCACTTGGTTGTTGGCGTCTATGGTATGTTTTAATTTGTTGCTGAGCTCGAATTCAGTGGTTTTGTCTGTGCAGTAATGGATTGGGAACCCTAGGTCGGGTGATTGTTTTGATACTGCTTCAAATAGTTTTCTTGAACCATTTAATATCAAAAATCTTCTTAAATTTTCGCCAGAGTTTATTTCAGAAAAAACTTTCTTTAAACTGAGGTTTTGTGATGCAAGGTGATGATTAATGTCTTTTGCAGACTGACTGTAGAGCTCGTCTGAGCCATCGTGCCATATTGGGACATCGATGGTGTTGAGGACGCTTTTGATTAAATTGGCATTATCTATTTTGACCTTGTAAGAACGATAAATCAAAAAACAAATCACACCCTGTAGGATGAATATTGATGTCATCCATAGGGCATTAAACCTGATGCCCTCGAGCGTGGAATAAGTGATGATACAAAGCAATAACCCTGTAAATAAAATAGTGAATGCTTTTAATATCGTTGTTTTCAATTTCGTGCTTTTTTAGTGGTTAAAATTTAGTTAACACAGTACTATAAAATTTATTTAAAATAAAAGATAATTTTTATATAAAGTTTTTTAAATGCACCTAAATATTGCAAAAAACAATTGACCACAAAATTTATGGAGGCAAGCAAGCGTTTATTTTTTCATAAATAATTTTTCTATCTCAGCGATTTTCACGGTAATATAAGTTGGTCGACCGTGGTTACACTGCCCAGTATTTTCATGATTTTCAATAGATTTAATGATGTCGCCCATTTGGTCTTGTGACAGCCGGTGTGCACCACGAATACTCGAGTGGCAGGCAAGCGAGGCTAGTTTTTTGAAAAGATTGTCTTCTATTACGTGGGTTAAATTTTCTTGTTGTTCATTTTGAATCGCTTGAATGACATGTGAAATTAAGCTTTCAGGCGGGACTGTATCAATAACATTTACGGGTAAATATCTTAAAATTAAGCGAGTGCGGTCAAACTTATCAAGACCAATACCGACGCTTTGTAATAGTGTTTTGTTTTCTATTATTAACTGAACAGATTCTTCAGATGTGTCGATAATTATAGGGGTTAAGAATTGCTGGGTTGCAAGGTTATTGTTTTTCAGGTCTTTTTTAAACCTTTCATATAATATTCTTTCTTGAGCGGCATGTTGGTCGATGATATGCAGGGCGTTGTCAGTTTGCGTTAATATATAGCGTCCAATTAACTGACCAATTGGGACGCCTAAAAACCCGCTGTCTTCTGGTTCCAGTAGGGATTTTTGTGTTGATATTGCGGGGTCTTTTTTCTCGCTTTTATTTTGAGGGGTTGGGGTTTTTGGAGATTTATCAATTTCGCCCAAATAAAAGCTTTGAGGTTTTGCAGGTTCATAGAACACAGGTGCGGGGTTAATCTTCGCGGATTGAGTATTTAATGTGGGCGGTTTAACTGCTATTTTATCAATTAACGCAGAGCCCAGAAAAGACGATGTGCGGTTAGTAAACGGCGACACGGCGGATTTAATGGCTTTTATTATGTTGCTTTTGATTTTCTCTGTGTACTTAAACCTTACTTCCGTTTTCGCGGGGTGAGTGTTAACGTCAATATCATGATTTGGCACTGTAATAAAGATAATTGCCGTTGGATATCTTCCCATAGGGGTGAGGTCTTTATAGGCGATATTTATGGTGCTTGTTAAGGTTTTGTCTTTTATCGGACGATTGTTTACGAACACGTGCTGTTGAGCCGTGCTGGTCGAGTTTGCTGTGGGCAGGCTTGAAAAACCAGTGATTTTAATATCATCTTCAACAAAATCGATAGCACACAGATTTTCAAAACTTTTCTCTCCGATTATATCGCTGATGCGTTGTGCAACTGAGGTTGTTTTTTCTATATTTAAATAGGTCTTATCATCCCCAATAAATTTGAAACTAACGTTATTATTCGCCATTGCCAAATTTTTCACGGTCAAGATACATTGGAAAAACTCGGTTGCATCAGTCTTTAAAAACTTTAGCCGAGCTGGAGTAGCAAAAAACAGGTCTCGCACTTCAATATATGTGCCGTGGTTTGCCTTTGCAATTGGGCTAACTTCGAACTCTTCTGAGCCGTTCACATCGAGTTGCCAACCATTTGGTTCATCTTCAGTCCAAGCTTTGATTGATAATCGCGATATAGAGCTTATTGCCGCCAAAGCCTCTCCCCTAAAGCCAAAGCTTGATATGTTATTTAGATTTAAATCAGGGATTTTTGAGGTGGCGTGTCTCTTAATCGACATAAAAATGTCTTCTTTATGCATTCCACAACCATTATCTCGGACGCTTATGAATGTTTTACCTGCATTTAATAGCTTAATTTCGATGGTGTCCGCACCGCTGTCTATTGAGTTTTCTACCAGTTCTTTGATTACAGATGCGGGTCTTTCAACAACCTCTCCAGCGGATATCTGGTTAATAATGTTTTGCGGTAAAAGGCGGATACTCATTTTCGGGTTAAAATCTCCTTGAAAATACGTTTACTATTTTCTACTGCAGGTTGGTCAAATGCATTCACTTTCATTATATCAGCTGTAATGACTACTTCTAGTATAAAATATGCCATTAATTGTCCCAAGGCACGTTCATTCAGTTCCGCCAGCTCAATAGTCAACACTTGTCTCTTCGCTTGGATGAGCGACATTGTGGTCGCATCCCTTTCAGCGTTAAATATGTCGCCAAGACAATGACCGTTTAGGTAAGATGCGAGTGCGGAATGTGGGATGTGGTTAATCGACCGATTAACATTATCATATATGTTTTTGTTCATGCCAATGACTGTAAAAATCTTATCGTTTTCGCCATCTAAATAGAGTTGTAATTGGCTGTGTTGGTCGACAGTTCCCTTCGCGATTAATGGCGTGCTACCCAGCCCATCTTTGCCCAAACTTTCTGCCCAGAGCTGTGAAAACCATTTTCCAAATAGCCCTAGGGCGTCACAATAGTGCATTAATACATGGGAGTTTATTTTATACGGGTTGTTGGACGTTACTCTTTTTGCGATTGCTAAAATGCTTAAAGCTAGCTCACTTTTTTTATTGGATTTTAATTCATTAATCACATCAAATGCACCCCTGTGAAAGGCTTGCACATCTAGACCTGTCAAGACGGCAGGCAAAGTGCCAACAATTGAAAAAACTGAAAATCTCCCCCCCACATCAAATGGATGGGCAAGTGTTTTGATGTCATAGTCGATGGCTATTTGCGTTAATGATGAATCTTTGGGCTCTGTTAAGATTAATAATTTTTCTTTTATTTCTTGTTTGCTTAAGCCATTTTCTAGAAGCCAATCGATTACTATTGATGTTTGGCATATTGTTTCGGGGGTCTGACCAGATTTGCTGATGGCGATAAACACTGTGTCTTGGAAAGGCGTGTTCTTGAGTAAAACATGCATCTCTATCGGGTCGATGTTTTCCCAAAAATCTAATTCAGGGGCATTATTAATTGTCTGGGAATATTTTTTTAATGCACACAGGGCTTGCCCGCCTAAGCTTGACCCACCAGTACCCAATACAACGAATTTTTTCACGTTTTTAAATGATTTTGCTATATCTTTTGATGTTTGAATGTTCTCTTGGGAATATTCGAGCGTTTTTAGACCAGCCGGTAACTCTGTTGAGGTGTATTTATTAATTAAATCTATATCGGATTGATTGAGAGTAATATTACCGCCGTCAAACATCGAGCCGCCAAATACCTGAAACATTTGATTTCCCTTTAAAATTAAGAATTGTTTTTTAAATTATCATTTATCGTATTGTTTTTATATAGTTCTTTACTTAATTCAGACGGTATTTTATAACGAACATGGTCGTTTATATTGTCGATTAAACTGAAAGGGAATAAGACGTCTTTGATTATTAAACAGCTTCAATCCTTTATAAAAAATAAAGCCTCATCTGAAGGGTCATTTCTGAACCCTACAGTGTTTTCCACAATTTTTGTGGGGTTTGCTGCGGGGCTTCCTTTTTTGATGAATTTAAGCTTATTAGATATATGGTTAAAACAGTCAGGCGTTTCCCTTAGTATTATAGGTGCATTTGCTATATGCAATTGGCCTTTTACGTTCAAATTTTTGTTATCGCCATTTGTTGATAAACTAAATTTCCCATATTTTTCACGTAAATTCGGTCAAAAAAAAGGTTGGATACTGGCGAGTCAAATAATAATATTTTTTGGTTTGTGCGGTCTTGCTTTTTCTCGTCCAGATAAAAACTTAATACCAGTTGCGGTGATGTCGTTATTGATATCTTTTGCATATGGTTGTCAGGGGGTGGCGTTGTATTCATATCAAATTGATAAGATGGGTGCAAAATCTGTGGGACCACGTGCGAGCATGGTCACGTTTGGTTTTCGAATTGGTATGTTAACTGCCAGTAGTGGTGGTTTGTATCTGTCATATTACTTTGGTTGGCGTTTTACGTATATCGCCTTGGCTTTTGCTGTGTTAATAAGCACGGTGCCAATTGCTTTAATGCCAGAGCCAATAGGAAGAGCTTGTAAAGAGCGACGTGTTTTTGAACTGATTTCTTATAAATTCAAACATAAGTTCGCAGATTCTAAAATGTTAAAACTGAGAGGACTTGTTTTAGAATGTTTCATCTGCCCGATGGCTTCTTTTAAGCGTCACCCAGATTGGCTTTGGTTTTTGTTCATTATCGCAACATTTAGAATTGGCGATGCCATGGCTCATAAGATGGCGAAACCGATGTATCTGGATGTTGGATTTTCACCGATTGAAATTGCAAACATAGTTACGACCTATGGAATGTTCACAACAACAGCGGGCGGTTTTATTGGCGGGATTTTAACCAGAAAACTTGGTCTGTTTCCAGTGATGTTTTTTGTCGGCAGCCTGCATGCCATTATGACAGTCATGTATATAGTTGTTTATTTTGTGGGTTATAATGTCTCGATGCTCTATTTTGCAATTTCGGCAGAAAATTTAACTGGAGGGATGGTCTCGGTTGGATTCATGTCAATGTTATATAGCTTGTGTCGTAGGGGGTATCCTGCAACCCAGTTTGCCCTCTTGTGGGCGATATATGACGTTTGCGGAATTATTTCGCGGGCACTATCTGGCGTCATGGTTGACCATTTGGGATGGGTGAATTTTTACTTGGTTGTTTTTTTCATTTCTATGCCAAGCTTATGGGCGGTTCGAAACCTTTCCAAAAGGAATGTGAGCCTATTCACACAGGACTATGTCAAAAGCAAAGATAACAAAAATTAATGGCTTATTATAATTTCAATTTTTGATGGCTCGTCTTTGTTGACTAGGATATCTATCGCGTTTTGGTTCAAATATATCAATAAATAAGATGCAATCGCGTTTTTTGAAGACATGGCATCATCTTTATTAAGAAGCTTTTGTATCTCGGCGGATGATATGTTTCCTGAATCAGTCATTATTGAAATTTGATTTTCGTTTAGCAAATTTAGTTGGATATGACCATTTTTATTGGTGCAGTTAATCAGTATTAATGACATTAAGTAAACAACCTTGAGCACTTTTTTCGGAGTATTATCTAGGCTATGGTTGAGGGCGATATCTTTATTTTTTGCAAAAGCTGAAAGTATCTTCAATGTCTGTTCCAGTGACATATCTTCCGTGCAGAGGGCTCTGAACACATCTATGGTGTTTACAGCTTTTTGATATCCCATATTGATAAGCGGCGTTATTTCATCAAAGTTTTCGGGGTTGAGGACTTCAACGCCGAGGTTTATTGACCCTATGGGGGATGACATGTCGTGGCAAAGGCGAGCAATCATCACGTTGAGAATATCTAGGGTATTGTCGGTTTTATTCATCTATATATCTTCCAATTCCAAGTAACTTTATTTTTCTATGTAAGGCAGAGCGTTCCATCCCAACGAAATGAGCTGTTTTTGAAACGTTCCCTAAAAACCTGCTTATCTGCATAGTGAGGTATTCCTTTTCGAATTCGTCACGTGCCTCTTTCAGTGGAAGACCAATAGTTTTGTCCAAACTAAATTGACCGTGCAGTTTTTCAGACTGGCGAAGCTCTGGGGGCAACATGTCGGCACAGATGGTCTCGCTGTCGCTTCCATCACTCATTATCAACGCCCACTCTATTACATTTCTGAGTTGTCGAACGTTTCCAGGCCAATCATAAATTAATAATATAGACATCGCCTCTTCATCCATCTTCTTTGAAGGAAGACCAAAAAAATCTTGAGCATGTGTTAAGAAAAATTCTGCTATATATTCTATGTCCGTTCGGCGGTCTTTAATCGGGGGAATGACAATTGGCACGACGTTCAACCGATAAAGCAACTCTTCCTTAAATTTACCATCTGCCACTAGCGAATTAATATCTTGAGATGTCGAGCTAACAATCCTTGCTTTCAGTTCGATGGTTTGAACTCCGCCAACTCTTTTATATGCGTTATTTTGCAAAATGCGAATCATCTTTGTTTGCATTTCTAGGGGTAGTTCGGTGATATCTTCTAATAATAATGTGCCAGAGCGAACGCTTCCAAATACGCCCTCGGTTAAGATTTCGCCCTTTTCATTTTCTTCTCCAAAAAGCTCTTTTTCAAGCATGTTTGCGTTAATACCAGAACAGCTAAAAGCTATAAACGGTTCATTCTTTCTGTTTGATAGGTTGTGCAGTTCGACAGCCAATACCTCACTGCCAACACCAACACCGCCATGTATCAAAACGCGACTATTGGTTTCAGCAACTTTTTTCAGTAAGTTTTTTATTTGTAAGATTTCGTTGGAACACCCAAGGAGCTGAGTGTCTTGCCCTATCCTCTTTTTGAGTTTTAAATTTTCTTGATTGAGTAATGAGGTCTCAACAGCACGTTTTACAGCGAGTAATAACCTGTCAATGACAAATGGTTTTTCAATAAATTCATACGCTCCCCTACGCGTTGCTTCTATTGCAATGTCGATTGTGCCATGACCAGATATCATAATTATTGGCAGGTTTGGGTGTTCTGATTTGATTTTTTCTAATATTTCTATTCCGCCAGATTCATTATCCCCTATCCATAAATCTAGCAAAATTACTGTTGGGACAGATTCTTTTATGAGTGTTAAGGCGGTTGGTTCATCAGGTGCTTGTCTTACACTATATCCTTCATCACCGAGGATGTCGGCAATGATTTTCCTGATTTCTAGTTCATCATCTATGACCAGTATGTCTTGTTTTAACATTATTAACTGTCCTCAGCTGTCATTTTGTTTCTTCGGCAGAGACATGGTTAACCGAGCCCCGCCCTCAGACCTGTTTTCAAGGGATAAATCTCCGCCGTGGTCGAGGATAATTTTTTTCACTATCGAAAGACCAAGACCAGAACCGTTTTTTGTAAGTGTTACATATGGGTCAGTGAGCTTATCAATGTATCCATCAGGAAAACCAGGTCCATTATCTTCTATAATCATTAAAACTTCATCTTTTTTTTCAAGAATGTTGCCAAGTATTTCTGGTGTTTTACTAAACCCATCAACACCGCGAATGGCGTTAATTGAATTAATTATGACATTACAAACCGCTTGATGTAACATTCTTGCATCTCCATCGATGGTCAGTGTAGCATATTTGCAATTGTTTTTGAATATGATGTCGGTATTAGCTGCTTGATGAAAAAATAACGCATCCTCAAAAGTAGAGACTAAGTTAAAGTTATTAAAAACGGGGTCTGGAAGTCTTGCAAACAAACTAAACTCATCTGTCAGCCTTCGTATGTCGTCAACTTGGTCTATGATAGTGCTTATTAATTTAGAGAAAGTATCCTCATTTTCAGAGATTTGATTTTTATATTTTCTCTTCAGTCTTTCTGCCGCAAGTTGGATGGGGGTCAGTGGATTTTTGATTTCATGTGCGACCCTACGAGCCACGTCAGACCAAGCAGCTTTTTTTTGTGCCACGAAAAGGTCTGTCAGGTCATCAACAGTGACCACATATGTTTTTTGTCCTCCACCCTGTTCTAATGCAACCCTGATGAACAAGAAACAGTGTTTCTCTTTTATCTTGATTTGTAGTTCTGTTTCATAAACTTCTTTTTTATTTAACCTATCAACTTCGAGCAAGATTTCATTAAGCTCAGGAAATATTTTATAAACGGGTTTTCCCACATATTGATTAATATCAGTGTGAAATAAAGAGTTGATAGATTTGTTCGCAAGGACTATTTTCTTTGCACTATCTAAACTCAAAATGCCAGATGAAACGCTTGATAAAACGTTTTCGGTGAATTTTTGCCGAATGTGGAGCTCAGAGTTAGTATCTTCCAATTGCTTTTTTTGAAAAACTAGCCCGTTCACCATCTGGTTGAACACTTTGCCGAGCATCCCGAGTTCTTCCTGAGATTTATTATTAGTTTCAGGGACGCGGGCGTTTAAGTCGCCATTATTGATTTTTTCAGCAGCATTTATCAAACGACTGATGGGTTTGATGAGTTGCCAAGACGTTGTTAACGCAACGCTAATCGCAGCGAGTAAGAGCAAACAACCCAAGACCAAAAAGACTAATATAAAACTTGCTTCAAGGTGCCATCTTTTTCCTTGAATTTCTTCATATTGCTGGACGGTGTTTTTCGTTTTTTCCATATATTCCAGCACGGACACATCAAGTGGTCGACCAACCAAAATAAAAAATGTTTGCGACCCAATTTCAGTAGCAATCAAAGCCCTAACAAACCGATAGTCTGTTCCGCTGATTAGGACTATTTTCTTCTGCAACGCTTTTTCTAGGTCATAGGTGTTAATGGGGGCAAATTCTGCCGCAAAGCTAAATTTTGACCTTGCAAATATGGTCAAAGACCTGTCAAACACAACGATATCTGCGAGGGATTTAAGAGCAGCTAACTGAGAGATGAAGTTATTGCGAGCTTCTTCTGAGCTATAAAGCCCAGGCATTTGATGTGTGACGATGAACGAGACTGCGTTGGCATCGTTTATAATATTTTTTTGATGTTCTTTTAAGTAAGACTCAGCAACCTGTCTCGCTGTTGTGAGTGCAATATGGTTTCTTTTTGTGAACCAAGTTTCTATTTCCCCATGAAAAAATGTCGCGGCAAATATAATCATCGTTAAGCAAGGGAAAATCGCTAAAAACGAAAACGTTGAAATAAGCTTTGTTTGAAGGCGGGAACCAGCAACGCCTCGACGTTTTTCTGCCCATAAGTCGGCTAACTTTTGTCCCACGGTGAATGCTGTTATCAAAAAAATCGCTATATCAATATATATTAGGGTAAAATCACCACTTTTTGAGAGTATGCCGCCATGATTTTTAAATGATAAATAGGTCAGAACACACGCCCCCAGTGCCAATATAAAAATGAGATAAGAGGAAAACTTGCGGAGTGTGGGGTTATAATACGCCGCTCTTAGATGTGAATATATCTTTGAGAAAAGATGATTATTTTGCACGGTTTAATCCCATTATTTTTGAGTTTAGGGTGTTTCTATTAATGCCTAATATTTTTGCTGCTTTCGAGCGGTTGCCACCAGTATATTCTAGCGTTTTTTTAATTAACGTTTGTTCAACCTCGTGAATAACCAGACTGAATAAATGAGACTTGGGTTCATTGGGGTTAATTTTGCGGAAATAAATTTCCATTTGTTGGTTCAGCACTTCAGAAAGGCTGGTGGTTTTGTCTTTATCCATTGTTAATTCTCTCTTGAAAAAAAAGGTTGGTATATTCGATTAATTTATTCATTGATACGAGGGTATTCACATGGTTGCGAAAGCTAGTTGCATCAGGAAGCCCTTTGACATACCAACAGATGTGTTTTCTTGCCAGTAGCGTTGCGGTTTCACTGCCGTAAAACTCTGATAAATCATTTAAAAATTCAATGGCGTGGTCACAGATTGCCTTTAAAGAGGGTGGCGGGATTGTTTGATTAGTTTTTAGAAAATGAGATATCTGGTGTAATAGCCAAGGTCTGCCATAGCTACCGCGTCCTATCATCACTCCGTCAGCGTCAGACAGCTCAAGAGCACGCTTTGCTGATGCTTCGTCTATTATGTCTCCATTAACAATCACGGGGATTGATACTGCGTTTTTTATTTTTTTTACAAACTCCCAGTCAGCTTTGCCTCCATACATTTGCATTCTGGTTCTGCCGTGTACAGTGAGCATTTTGACCCCACAATCTTGAGCAATTGTTGCGAGCTTTGGAGCGTTTAGGGAGTTTTCATCCCATCCCATCCTCATTTTTAAAGTGACAGGAACTGTGACAGCGTTTACAACTGCCTTTATCACTTTGCTAGCTAATACCTCATCTTTCATTAACGCTGAGCCAGCAAAACCGTTCACCACTTTTTTTGCAGGGCACCCCATATTAATGTCAACAATCTCACTACCAAGGTCGACGGCTATTTTTGCTGCTTCTACTAAGCTGGTTGGGTCATTCCCGACTAATTGCAAAGCCTTTGGGCTTATTTTATCATCAAACAAAGCCATCTGTAAGGTGCGTTTATTCCGGCGTTTAATCGCTTCGGAGGCAATCATTTCAGAAAATGTGATAACGTCACTTCCAAAACGTAGAACCTGCCTCCTATAAGGTAAGTCCGTCACACCAGACATGGGGGCTAGAAACACGGGTGTTTCTACTGCGATAGTACCTATTTTTATGGGGCTTATCAGGGCGGTCATCTCGGTGCGTTATCACTCAACATTATATGGAAAAAATTATACCCCATCACAGTATAAATCGTGAAAGGTCTTTTTCTGCCACCATATCGCCAATTGCTTTCTCCACGTAAGGCGAGTCGATTTTTATCGTTGTGCCTTTGTGTTGTTCGGCGTCAAAGCTGATTTCCTCGACGACCTTTTCTAATAATGTGTGTAGCCTGCGAGCACCAATATTTTCAACGCTACGGTTGATTTTCGCTGACATTTCAGCAATTTTTAATATGCCGTCTTTGGTGAACACTAGGGTTACTTCTTCTGTTGCTATCAGTGCTTGATATTGTTGTATTAAATTCGATTCTGGCTCTGTTAAGATTCTCACAAAGTCAGCCTCCGTCAACGGCTTTAACTCAACTCTGATAGGCAGTCGACCCTGTAGCTCGGGCAGTAAGTCAGCTGGCTTTGCCATATGGAAAGCACCAGATGTGATGAAGAGTATATAATCTGTTTTCACAAAACCATGCTTCGTCGAAACTGTGCACCCCTCAATGAGGGGCAGGAGGTCACGCTGCACCCCTTCTCGGCTGACTTCTCCACCAGAGGTGTTACTTCTGCCACAAATTTTATCGATTTCATCTATGAATACGATGCCATTTTGTTCAACATTGTTAATCGCTTCTCGAATGATTTTTTCTTGGTCAATTAAGTTTTCAGACTCGTCCGATGATAAAATCTGTCTTGCTTTTGCTACTGATACTTTAGATGTTTTTTTCTTATTGCCTATTCCAAGAGTTTTATTAATCATCTCGCTGATATTAACCATACCCATCTGAGTCCCTGGCACGCCTGGAATGTCAAACATTGGGGCAGCGTTGCTGGTATTATCAGAGATTTTTATCTCAATTTCTTTATCTTCTAGTGTGCCGGCATCGAGCATTTTCCTGAACTTTTCGCGAGTTTCATCACTGGCATTATCGCCAACCAATGCCACAAGAATTTGTTCTTCTGCCAATTTTTCAGCCTGTTTTTGATTTAATGTTCGGGCGTTTTCCTTGGCTTCAAGTACGGCGACTTCAAGGAGGTCGCGGATAATTTGTTCAACGTCGCGACCCACATAACCAACTTCAGTAAACTTGGTTGCCTCAACCTTGGTGAATGGGGCTTTGGCAAGTTTTGCTAGTCTGCGAGAAATTTCAGTTTTACCAACCCCAGTCGGACCAATCATTAAAATATTTTTCGGTAAGATTTCTTCACGCAAGGGACTTGGAACCTTCATCCGTCTCCACCGGTTTCTTAAGGCAATGGAAACGGCACGTTTTGCCTCTTCTTGACCAACGATGTGTTTGTCTAGTTCATTTACTATTTGTTTTGGCGTTAATAAACCTTTCATTGAAACTATCCTTTTAATTTTTCTAATGTTAAATTTTGGTTGGTATATATGCAGATGTCAGATGCTATTGCCATCGATTTTCTAACAACTTCTTCTGCTGATAAATGTTCAACCCCTACGAGGGCTTTTGCAGCGGCTAGGGCATAATTTCCGCCTGAACCTATGCCGATTATCCCGTCTTCTGGTTCAAGAACATCACCATTGCCAGTGAGTATTAAAGACGTTTTGTAATCAACAACCGCCATCATAGCTTCTAGTTTCCGCAAATATTTGTCGCTCCGCCAATCTTTTGCAAGTTCAACACATGCTCGAGATAGTTGGTCTGGGTATTGTTCAAGTTTTGCTTCTAATTTTTCAAATAGTGTCAGGGCATCTGCCGTTGCACCTGCAAAGCCAGCTAAGGCAGAACCGTTTGATAATATTCGGACTTTTTTTGCTGTGGCTTTCACTACGCACGAGCCCAGCGTTACTTGCCCGTCGCCCGCAATGACTACTTCGTTTTCCTTGCGTACGGATAAGATTGTTGTGCCATACCAACTTGATGCGTGATGTATGTTTGGATTATAGGTCATTTTAAGCTCTTGATTTTTGTGGTAACAATATACAAAGTTTAGGTGAGTATAATAAAAATGTCACGGAAATACGATAAAAATAATATTTTTGCAAAAATAATTCGTGGTGAATTAGGTTCTGATAAAGTTTTTGAAAACGAGTTCGTGTTGATTATTAAAGACCTGTTTCCAAAAGCTCCGCATCACTTACTGGCTTTGCCAAAAGGTGAGTATATGAATTTGACGAACTTTACAGAAAACGCATCTAATATAGAATTGGTTGAATATTTTAAGGCTATAAATACAGTTGTGAAAAACCTAGGTCTTGATAAAACTGGTTATAGAACGATTTCCAATTCAGGAAATGATTCCTGTCAAGAGGTGGAACATTTTCATACCCATATATTGGGCGGAAAAAAATTATCGATGCCTCACTAGGTGCCTAGGTCAATATTTTTAGGAGTTGATTAAATTGATAGTATTAAAATTTGAAGAACCGTTGCTTGAGGTTGAGGCTAAAATTAATGAATTAAAGCCAAAAATGTCGCACGATAGCCATATTGCAGATGAAGTTTTGCGTCTAGAACAAAAGCTAGATAAAATGACACGAAAAATATACGACCACCTAACCCCTTGGGAACGGGTTCAGGTTGCAAGACATGGCGAAAGACCAAAGTCGCCAGAATATATAGCTGACTTTATCGAAGATTTTACGCCACTTGCAGGGGATAGAAATTTTGGGGAAGATAAGGCAATTGTCGGCGGTATCGGGCGATTTGATGGGCAGTCAGTGGTCATCATTGGTCAAAACAAGGGACATGATACGGCAGAGCGGGTGAAATGTAATTTTGGCATGCCTAACCCTGAAGGCTACAGAAAAGCTCGGCGTTTAATGCAAATGGGCGACCGTTTTAATATGCCGATTATCTCGCTAATAGACACAGCGGGGGCTTTCCCTGGTGTTGAAGCTGAAGAGCGTGGTCAGGCGGAGGCAATTGCCAAGTGTTTGGAAGAAGGGTTGAAGGTTAAGAGCCCGATAATTAGTATTGTAATCGGTGAAGGCGGCTCTGGTGGTGCGATTGCTATTGGTGTTGCGAATTATATGATGATGTTGGAAAATTCGGTTTATTCTGTCATCTCGCCTGAGGGGTGTGCCTCCATACTATGGAAAAGCCGTGAAAATGCGGCTGAGGCAGCAAATGCTTTAAGGCTTACGGCGAGCGAGCTTTTAAAGTTAAAAATTATTGATGAGGTTATCCCAGAACCTCTTGGCGGTGCACACAAGCATAAAAAACAAACCATACAGAACGTAAGGTTGAGTTTAAAAAATGCATTCAGCCAATTGAACAGCTCGGGGATATCTGATTTTTGTATTCATCGCAACAACAAAGTCTTAGGCTTGAGTAAGGGGATATCTTTGTAAATCCTTGTTAGGGTTTAATGTCGCTCTGTGTTTTCGTTCATGGTGATGATGGTTTTGCTAGGTTTTCAAGCTTTTGAAAAAAATCTAGGGCTCCCTGCAAAATGTAAGATGCGGCTACTCCGTCAATGACCTCTTTTCTTTTCGCTCTTCGTGTCCCTGCTTCAATTAGAACTTTATCTACCGCGGCTGTGGACAAGCGTTCATCCCACATTAGTATTGGTATGTTTTTGCTGTCAGTTTTTATTTGAGTGACAAAATTTTCTACAAATTTGCACTGGGAACCAATCGAGCCGTCCATATTGAGTGGCCAGCCGACAACGATGCCCTTTATATTTTCAATAGTAGTTAAATTGAGGACAGAGATGACGTCAATCTTTAGGGTTTTTCTTTTGATTGTGCTGTGGGGGGATGATATTATGCGTTTATTATCACATGTTGCAACGCCAATTGTTTTTGTGCCAACATCCAGTCCCAAAAGCCTTCCTGTTTGGGGGAGGGATGAGAAAAAAACCTCTTTATCGAAAATCATAAGCAATCTTTATATTATAAATATTTTTTAAATTAACATCTTTTTAATTGACAACTGCATACAATGTATCAGCAAAAGTATTTTGGAGCTATAAAATCATGAGTATGTCAAAACAATCTTTGGAAATGCTACTAGACCTTGTCGAGATTAAGCTTGGGGCACTCTTGGTGCAAGATAAGGATGATACAAAAGAGTTGAACAGGCTGAAGTCCTGTAAAAATGAATTAGCACAGTTAATCATGGACAATCAATTGAATAAAAATAAACCTTTCAACTCAGACAGGAAGGTTTCATAGGTCTTGCCAGATATCAATCTGTGATAAAAATTATTCTAAATTTCTCTTTATTATATTGAATATTCTAATGTTTAATAAAAATCTTGGATGCGGAAGGTCAGCTTCTTTTCGGAGCCTTTAAAAATAATAGGAAAATAACAGCGACAAGTGCGACCGAAGCGTTTACAAAAAAAGCAACATCTGCACCATGTCTATCCCACAGTCCGCCCATTAACATGCTGGAAACCCACATTCCAATGGCACATGTGATATTAAAAATACCAAATGTTGTGCCTTTTATATGCTTTGGAGAATAGTCAGAAACCAAGGCATAAAGCGTTCCTTGTGTCGCACCAAAGTGCAAACCATATATTGCAACCCCAACCATGACCTCATTTACAGTAGTGGCAGAGCCCAAGATGATGCAAGATATGACCATCAATATAAAACCACATAACAAAAAAAGTTTTCTATCGGCTTTATCTGACCACAGACCAACAAGTTTGACCGCAGGGGTGTAGCATAAGTACATGACTGCTAAGACCAAGGATTGATACTTCACCTCTAATCCCACAGTATGAGAGCGATAAACCAAAAATGATTCGCTGAACCGTGTCATCATGAATATGAGGCTTACGAATATAAAGTACCAATAGTCTTTTCCCAACTCTCTTAAGTCTTCTCTTTTAATCGGGAAGCCTTTTCTCGTTTTTAATGCAGACAAGCCTTTTGGGTCTTTTATGCCGAAATATAATAAAGCAACGGCCAATATTATAGGTATTATGGAAATTAGGTATATCGAACGAATAGCGGTTTCGTCTCCGCCCATGTTTTTTAAAATCTGCCAGCATAAAACAGCACCAACGGTTGACCCCAGTGTCGCCATCCCTTGGCGTAGACCAAAACAGGTTCCCTTGAGCTCCTTTGGTGAGACTTCTGACACTAGTGCGTCACGAGGGGTGTCTCTCAGACCGTTTGCAATTCGCTCAACCGTCTGTGCAAACATATACATATAAACACTTTTTGCGACCATAAAAACTGGCTTTGTAAACATAGCTGCACTATAGCCAATCAAGACAAGCAGTTTTCTTCTGCCAATATAGTCGCTCAAAACACCTGAAAACAGTTTTACAACATATGCCAGTGCTTCAGTCGTGCCTCGCACAACGCCAAGGTCAAAACTGCTCCCGCCGAGCAGCCCAATGATGAATATTGGCGATAGGCTTGATATAATAATGGACGACGAGTTCATTAACAAGCTAACGAATGCTAAAGTCCAGATTGTGCTTGGTATTCTTTTGATTAAACTGGGTATACCAGCTTTTTGATTAGAGGTCATGATGGCTTCTTCATAGGTTTTTGATTAATCATTCCTGCGTAGCGATTAATACTTTCTTAACTACCATATACTGTACAACTTGTAAAATATAATTTTTGAAATTAACAAAAACAAACATGGGTTTATGTGTGTTGATTGAGGCTAAAAGAGGGTATGTGCAACTCGAGGGTTCGTCTATAAACTCTGTGCTTTTATTGATTTTATGGGAACGCTTAAAATTATTTTTTATTTATATATTTTTTTAGGTATTGACCTGTGTGGCTGGTTTTATGTTTAATGAGTTCTTCTGGCGTTGATGCAAAGACCAACTGTCCTCCTTCATCGCCTCCTTCTGGCCCGAGGTCTATAATCCAGTCGGCTGTTTTAATAAAATCTAGATTATGCTCGATTGTGACTAATGTGTTGCCATTGTCGACCAGCCTATGTAAGATTTTTAATAGCTTGTTTACATCTTCAAAATGTAGCCCTGTGGTCGGTTCATCAAGTATATATAGTGTGTTTTCTATCTCAGCACGAGAGAGCTCTTTAGCAAGCTTTACTCGTTGTGCTTCACCGCCAGAAAGTGTGGTGGAAGATTGCCCTAGTTTTATATATCCTAGTCCGACGTCTTGTAAGAAGACCAGTTTTTTAGATAATTTTGGTATTGCATCGAAAAAATCTCTCGCTTCATCTATGCTGAGGTTTAAGATGTCGGCTATGGATTTGTTTTTATATTTTATTTCTAATGTTTCTTCATTAAATCTTTGTCCTTTACATATGTCGCACTCAACAAAAACATCTGACATAAAGTGCATTTCCACCCTAGAAAAGCCCTCACCTTTGCATGCGATACACCGCCCTCCATCGACGTTAAAGGAAAATCTTCCTGCTGCATAACCACGAGCTTTTGACTCTGGTAATGTTGTGAAAAAGTCTCGTATAGATGAGAAAATATCTGTATATGTTGCGGGGTTTGACCGAGGGGTTCTGCCTATTGGGGATTGGTCTATGACGACTAATCTTTTTATTTTTTCGTGACCAATAATTTTTGTTGTGGAGCTTTTTTGATTTTTACCATCAAGGTGACATTTGATTAATGGATATAATGTTTCCATCACAAGTGATGATTTCCCGCATCCTGACACACCTGTTACGCAAGTAAAGCAACCTATGGGGAAGTCGACAGAAATGTTTTTTAGGTTGTTGGTGCTTGCGTTAGTTATAGAAATTTTATTATCTTTTTCGAATGGTCTTCTTTTTTTTGGGGTGAATATTGCTTTTTTACCACTTAGGTATTGACCAGTTAAGCTGTCATTGACCTTTTTTATGCCGTCTATTGTGCCAGAGTATACTATGTTCCCACCAAGGATGCCCGCATTTGGACCTACGTCTATTATATAATCAGATTCTAGGATTGTTTCTTCGTCATGTTCCACTATCAGCACTGTATTGCCAATGTCTTTTAATTCCTTTAGTGCTTCGATTAGCCTGTGATTGTCCCTTTGGTGTAATCCTATAGATGGTTCGTCCAGTATATATAAAACGCCTGTTAATTTCGAACCTATTTGAGATGCGAGGTTGATTCTTTGACTTTCTCCACCAGAGAGTGTGGGAGCGGGTCTGTCGAGCGTTAGGTAACCCAGACCTATGTTATATAAAAAATTTAGTCTGATTTGAATTTCTTTTATTATTTTTTCAGCAATAATTTGTTTTTGTGTTGAGATATTTTCATTTAGTGTTTCGAAAAAAAATTTAGCGTTTTTGACGCTCATGGCGGTGACGTCGCTTATGGTTAAGTCTAGTACTTTAATCAATAGTGCTGTTTTGTTTAATCTTTTGCCCTCACATTTGGAGCATTTTTCGGTGGTTTGGTATTGTCCAATTTCGATTTTTCTCCAGACGCTTTCGGTTTTTTTATATTGTTTTTCTAATATATTGGCGATGCCTTCAAATTCTTTGCTTCCAAAAATCAATTCATGTCTCAGTTTTTTCGGTAATTTTTGATATGCGGCAAACAGAGATGTTTTGTGTTTTTGAAATATTGGAGCAAGAAGTTCTTTGATTATTGATTGTTCTAGTTTTGCCCAAGGTTTTATTGCACCTGTCAGGACATTCAGACTATTATTGGGAACGATTAATTCTTCAGTGAATTTTTTTAATGCACCAAGTCCATGACAGTCTTCGCATGCACCAAATGGGCTATTAAATGAGAACATGTTCGGTTCAATTTCTTTTAATGAAAACCCGCTGACAGGACAGACGTGTTTTTTTGAGAAGGTTTGTATGATTGAGGATTCAACATCAAAAATTTTTACTATTCCATTGCCGTGTTTACAGGCGATATCGATAGAGTCAGCTAAACGTCTTTTGTTTTCATGAGTTATTCTTAAGCGGTCAATTACGATATCTATATTATTTTTATTTAAATTTGTGTGTTCTGGGATTTGCTCAATTTCCAGTAATTTGCCGTCGAGTAATATTCTTTGAAAACCATGATTTTGTAATGAAGGTATGTCTTCTTTTTTGTTTATTGGCGCTAGGATATAAGATTTCTTATCCTCAAAATTTGATAATAAGTGTTCAACAATTTTATTAATAGGCGTTATGATTATTGGTTGACCTGTTGCAGGGGAGTGAAGGATTCCGATTCTTGCAAATAGCAATCTTAGGTAATCATAAATTTCAGTCATTATTGCGACGGTTGACCTTGGGTTGTGTTGTACTCCGCGTTGAGTAACAGCAATTGAGGGGGATAATCCTTTGATATCGTCAAAATCTGGTTTTGGCATGATGTCCAAAAATTTTCTGGCGTAGACGGATAAGCTTTCTATGTATCGTCTTTGACTTTCTGCGTAAATAGTATCAAATGCGAGAGATGTTTTGCCCGAGCCACTAACACCTGTAAAGACAATCAGGCTGTTTTTTGGGATTTTTACGGAGATGTTATTTAAGTTGTGTGTTTTTATTCCTTCTAAAATAATATTATTTTTTTCAGTTGAATTTGACATTATAAAGAAGTCCTTTATTATTGGCAAAAATCGAATTTTTTATAGATTTTTTCATCAAAATCATAATATAAAATTTCCAATGTGTTTACATCAAAAAAGAGCAAGTGGATTGAGAGGATTCCTTTTTCTATATTATCTTTTATCCATGGGAATGTTAAGCAGTTTTTATATGAGTTAATGAGAGATTCTTTCGCACATTCATTTTGTGTGCAACATTTGTTTTGAACGTTAATTATAGATGTCCAATTTTTTAGAAAAGATTCTTTATTTGTGTTGTTTTTATTGTTTATCCAAAATTCAATTCCTGCACATTCTGTATGACCGATGATTATGAGGTGTTGGATATTCAAATATTTGATTCCGAATTCTAGTGCTGCACTTGTTCCGTGGTGGAGGTTGTCATCTTCACATGGTGGAACTATGTTTGCGATATTTCTAACCACCAATAAGTCTCCAGGGTCGCATTGAAATAATATTGCTGGGTCAGTTCTTGAATCACAACAGGATACAACTAAAAATTTTGGTTTGTTTTTAGTGGAAGGGGTATCATTTAGCTTATATTTTTCATGAAATGTGTTAAACCCTTCTAATAAAAACTTTAAATCATTATGAATCATACAACTTTATCTTTATTAAACCATGGCGGAAGAGGTGGGATTCGAACCCACGGTACACTCGCATGCACAACGGTTTTCGAGACCGCCCCATTCGACCGCTCTGGCACCCTTCCTGATTTTTCAACTTAATCTAACATAATACTTGCAAAAAGAAAATATTTTTATATCATATGTTTTGTTGTGATTACTGTCGTTTATATACATGGTTGATGTTTTTAAGTATGTTCCACGTGAAACAGTAGAGGTACTCGAAAATTTTTCAAAAATATTATTAAAATGGCAATCAGCTATTAATTTAATAAGTAATAATGATGTTGAACGGTTATGGGAACGACATATTTTAGATAGCTTTCAATTGACTAAATATATAAAAGGGAATGAAGTTCTTGATATAGGTTCAGGAGGAGGATTTCCTGCGGTTATTATTGCTGTATCAACAAAACATTTAGTCCATTTGGTTGAAAGTGATGAAAGAAAAGCACTGTTTTTAAATGAAGTGAAAAGAAATTTAAAGTTGAATAATATGTTTGTTCATAACGTGCGAATAGAACACTTTTCTCTTGCTAAAAGATTTGATAATATCACGGCAAGAGGGTTTTCTTCTTTAAAGGAATTAATAAAAATTTCAAAAAATTTGCTTAAAGAAAATGGACAATGCTTGTTTATGAAAGGAGAATCTTATATAAGTGAAATTGATGATGCTAGGAAATTTCATGAATTTACTTGCTCTGAATTGAATAATGAATTTCATGATAAAGGTAAAATTATTAAAATTACGGATATAAAATGATTAAAATAGCAATTGCTAATCAAAAAGGTGGAGTCGGAAAAACAACCACTACAGTAAACTTGGCAACTGCATTGGCTGCAATTGGAAAGAAGGTTTTGATTATAGACCTAGACCCTCAAGGAAACGCTACAACAGGTATGGGCGTTTTAAAAACATCTCTTTCAAATAATAGCTACAAATTTATACTCGGATTAGCCTCATTAAATGAATGTATAATTAAAACGATAGTGCCTAGTTTAGATATAATGCCTTCTATAGAAGACTTATCAGCAACGGAAATAGAGCTTGTGAATATGACCTCTAGAGAAAATTATTTAAACAAAGCCCTATCCAATAGTCAGTATGATTATGATTATGTAATAATTGATTGTCCTCCCAGTTTAGGTTTGCTAACAATAAATGCATTAACAGCAGTTGAACATCTTTTAATACCGCTTCAGTGCGAATTTTATGCATTAGAAGGACTATCTCAACTTTTTAATACAATTAAAAAAATCAAATCATCTTTTAACCCATCACTGAGTGTGTTGGGAATATTGATTACTATGTTTGATAAAAGAAATGGGCTCAATATTAGCGTTGTTGAGGATGTAAAAAAATTTTTTCCAACATACTTGTTCTCAACTTTTATACCAAGAAATATAAAACTAAGTGAAGCACCCTCACATGGAAAACCAGTGCTATTGTACGACCATAACTGCAAAGGTTCAATAGCATACATAGAATTTGCAAAGGAAGTATTACAAAAATTAAATCATATAGAGAAAAAAACATGACCACAGCTTTAGGGAAAGGTTTATCAGAACTTTTTAAAAATACTGACGAAAACATTGAAATGAATAATAACCCACAAATACACTATATAAAAATTGATGATTTATATCCTAATAAATATCAGCCAAGAAAAAACTTTTCCCAAGAATCATTAAACTCACTTGCCATTTCTATAAAAGAAAGCGGCATCTTGCAACCAATTTTAGTCACAGGTGCAACAGGTCAATATAACATAGTGGCGGGAGAACGCAGGTGGAGAGGAGCAAAACAAGCCGGGTTATTAGAAGTGCCAGTGATTATTTGTGAGTTTTCTGATGAAAAATCATTGGAGGTCGCAATCCTTGAAAACATACAAAGGGAGGACTTAAATCCAATAGAAGAAGCTGAAGGATACGCTAAATTGACAACTCAATATGGTTATACTCAGGAAAGAATAGCAAAATTCAGTGGTAAAAGCCGCTCACATATAGCGAATATGCTAAGACTACTATCCTTGCCACAAAATGTTAAAGGATATGTATTAGAAGGGAAATTAAATTTTGGTCAGGCTAGAGCCCTTATAGGACACCCCCAAGCCGAGGAAATGGCTATGCAAATAATAAATAATGGACTGAACGTGAGACAGGCAGAATCGTTGGTTAGACGTGGGATGAGTAATAATGATTTTTTCAAAAAACGAGCAGAAAATTTAAATCCTGAAATACTAGAACTACAATCCAACCTGTCGTCTAAATTAGGTGCCAATGTCTCTATCAATATAGATGGAATGTCTGGCAGAGGTTCAATACAGATATTTTTTAATTCTTTGATGAACTTAGATGATATAATTAATAAATTGAATTGATAAAAAACATTTGTTTACTTTGACTAATTAACAAAAAAATAATAAATCTAAAAATGACCATTTATGCTGTCATGATAATATCTAAAAATACATATATTTAATTCTTAAAAAATAATGGATAATTCACCGAAAAGAGTGATATCATCCAAACAAAATATAAAAACGTCACAAATTTTATAGAACTACTGAGAGGTCAAAAAACAATCACATGAATAAGAAAATATTTTTTATAGTAGGAGCGGTATTAACATTATTTGCTATTGCAACTATCAAAAGAATGAGGGCAATAACTGATTTTATGTACGCTGGAACCGCTGAAACAACTAAAATAATGGTTTCAACCAAAGTATCAGGGGACATCCTTTCTTTTCCAATAGAAGAAGGACAAACGTTAAATAAAGGTGATTTAATCGCGAAAATTGACGATGAAAAATACGAGATTGCCTCTAAACAAATCGATAGCGATTTTAAAAGAGTCTCTGCCCTTGCGAGCAAGGGACATTCTTCAATTGAAGAGCTTGAACGAATAGAACGGCTAAAAAGAGACAATGACCTACAAAAACAGTGGTGTGAAGTCAAATCACCTATAAGTGGGGTTGTTGTCACAAAGTTTAAGGAACAAGGCGAATTCGCAAATATGGGCACATATTTGATTTCTTTAGCAGACCCCAAGGATGTTTGGGTATATTTTTATGTGCCACATGATGTCGTGCATAAATTAAAAATAGGTGCAAAGGTTGATGTGGTTTTAAGCGAAATGTCACAAAAAAAACTAGAAGGACGCATAATCAAAATTAACGAAGAAGCAGAATTCACACCTAAAAACGTACAAACACGTGAAGAACGCACAAGACTTGTCTATGGCGTGAAGGTAAAAATTGAAAACAAAGACCTGTTAATTAAATCAGGTATGACCTTGGAGAGTAATCTTGAATAACTCTGTTTCAATAAACAGCTTTAACATAACAAAAAGATTTAATGAAACAGAGCCGCCTGCTCTCAAAGATGTTTCCATGGGTTTTGGCTCGGGGGTATTACATGGCATTATTGGTCCCGCAGGTGCGGGTAAAACAACATTCTTACGTATACTACTCAAATTATTGAACTGTGACCATGGAACAGTTGAATATCATAATGACGGGAGTGTTCTCGAATTTGAAGAATTCAGAAAGCATATCGCTTATATGCCGCAACAACAGAGTTTATATGCAGACTTATCAATAAAAGAGCACCTCGAGTTCTTTAGAGATATGTATGGCTTGAACAAAAAAGTTTATAAAGAAAAATCCCAAAATCTATTAGAAATGACCAGACTTGACAAGTTTTTAAACCGTCCAGCAGGAAAATTGTCTGGAGGAATGTATAAAAAACTAGGTTTGATGTGTGCACTTTTAAGGTCACCAAAAGTAATTTTTCTAGATGAACCAACCAATGGTGTTGACCCAATCAGTAGAAGAGAATTTTGGGATATTTTGAATGAAGCTGTATTAGGCGGGATATTGGTCATCATGACCACAGCATACATGGACGAAGCTGAGCGTTGCGGCTATGTTCATTTAATAGAACACGGCACCCTCATTGATAAAGGCGAGCCCATGGCAATGCTCAATGCTGATGAGGTGAATGATTTTGATGAATTTTTTATAAAACGTTCGAAACGTATGAAGCAGGACAAGACTTCATGAACAATATAGTTGAAGTGAAAAATCTTGATGTGATATTCGGCGATTTTTACGCTGTTAAAAAAGTGTCATTTTCTGTAAAAAAAGGTGAAATATTTGGGTTTTTAGGTGCCAATGGCGCTGGGAAGACAACCACAATAAGGGTTCTTTGCGGACTCTTACTGGCAAGTGGCGGTCAAGTGTTGATAGGAGGTGAAAAACTTGTAAAAGGCAAAGAAAACTTAATAAAAAAGCAAGTTGGGTATATGTCTCAAAAATTTACCCTTTACGACGACCTGAGTGTTGAAGAAAACTTAATGTTTACAGCGTCATTGAGGCAAATCCCAGAAAAACTCTATGAAGAGAGGAAAAAGGTTTTATTTGATTTTATAGGCTTTGAGAAAGACACAAGTGTTCTGATTAGCGAGCTGTCTGGTGGAGTTAAGCAAGAAATAGCATTAGTGGCATCCATGCTACATGACCCACAGATAATTTTCCTTGATGAGCCAACTGCTGGCGTTGCACCAGTTTCCAGAGCAAGGTTTTGGGAGCTAATTAATGACCTCGCCCGAAAAGGTAAAACAGTTTTTGTCACCACGCATTATATGGATGAAGCAGAAAATTGTTCAAGGGTTGCCTTGATGCGTTCTGGGGAGTTAATAGCCCTAGATAGTCCAGAAAATTTAAAAAAGACCGCCTATAAAGAACAAATTTATAAAATAACACTGAAAAAACCGGATTATCGGCAAACGCTATTAAACCAAGACAAGAAATATTTCGCGATGCTCTCCCCATATGGTCAACATTACCATGGAATTATCGCAGAAAATTATTCTGATAAAGAGGTTATCTCTATAATATCAAAAAATTGTGAAATAAAAAAAATTCCTCCATCACTCGAGGATGTTTTTATTCGTCTAGTTGAGGGTGATAGGTAAATATAGTGTTTAATTTTATTCGTTTTAAGGCAATTTTTACAAAGGAATTCAAGCACATAGTACGTGACCGTTTTACCTTGCTATTATCGTTATTGCTACCTCTTTTAATCGTTTTGATATTGGGAAACTCTATTGAATTTAATTTAAAAAAAATCTCCACTGTTGTAATTGATATGGATAAAACGCCATCATCCAGACAGCTTTTAGAAACTTTTACTAGCTCCGGATACTTTCGTACTTACGGCGAAGTGTCTGCCGAGAAAGGAATGAAAGAAATTATTGGAGAAAGAGCTAGAATATGCTTGTTTATTCCAAAAAACTTTGAAAAAGAGACCCTGCAAGCAAGACCAATCAATTCCCAAATTTTATTAGATGGTGCCGATAACTCTTCAGTTTCTGCCGTTTCTAACTATTTATCGACCATAAGTGAGATGGCAAAAAGCAAATTGCAGATGAATAATCTCGATAACAAACCAATAGTCAATTTTAAAGTCAGATATCTTTTTAATCCTGAGCTCAATTCAAAATGGTTCGCCCTCCCAGGTTTGTCAGCAGTGATTATAGCCTTGGTTGCAATATTGCTAACATCATTGACGATTTGTAGGGAATGGGAGCTGGGCTCCATGGAGCTGTTACTGTCTACTCCTGCACGTTCTAGCGAAATTATCATTGGTAAAATATTACCTTATGCATTTCTAGGTTTATCAGGATTTTTAATAGTTTATCTTGCAGCAAGGCTGATTTTTGACGTTCCATTCATAGGAAGCCATTTCTTGCTTTTATTAGGGACATTACTGTTCATTTTTGACTATCTTGCCATTGGACTATATATCTCGGTCATAACTAAGCAACAGCAGGTGGCAATTCAATATGCCCTAATAGTTGGGATGTTACCAACCTCAATGCTGTCGGGTTTTATCTTTCCTGTGGAATATATGCCACAAATATTTATGTGGGTTTCTTCAATCTTTCCTGCAAAGTGGTATGTTGAGGTATGTAGAGACCAATTTTTAAAAGGCTCAACTTTTTTTGACCTAATTGTTCCATTTTCAGTTATGACATTGCAAGGAATAATCATTACATCTGGGGCAATCCTTAAATTTAAGAGGAATTTAGAATGATTTTAAAAGGGTTTTTAAAAAAGGAAATCACGCAATTATTACGTAATCGTGTCTTAATCTTTGCACTGTTAGTGATGCCCGTTGTACAGGTGTTAATTTTGAGCTCAGCGATTACAAATGAACCCAAAAATCTTAAAATAGCACTAGATATTCAACCGAATGACTACTTAATGTCGAGGGTTTATGATAGAGCGATATCTTCAGGATGGTTCTTAAAGGTTGATAACCAAACAAGTGACGCTTTAAAGACGGTTCAATCAGCCAAAGCAGATGCGGCGATTATTGCACCACAGGGCGGCTTTACTAGGGCATTGCTACGCGGTGAAGGTCAGATGCAAATTTTGATTGACGCCACAAATATCATCAGGGCACAGGCATTAGATGGCTATATAAGGGCAATTACTTGGGAAGTGTTAGCCGATGAAATGAAAAGATTACAATTCCCCGCGGGTAGCACCATCACCTTTAGCCAAAGGGTATTGTTCAACCCACAGTTGGATACAAAATTATTCATGGTGCCATTCATCATGTCTATAGTGGTCTTTACCTCGATAATGAGCATGGTGTGTGTTTCTGTTGCAAAAGAAGTAGAAAACGGGACAATAGAGACGCTTATATCTGCACCTATTAATAAATTTCATATAATAATCGGTAAGGTTATTCCAGCTGTTTTAATCAGTTTTTTAAATTTTATTACGATTTTATCAATTGGCATCATAATGTTTGATTTGCCCTTTAGGGCGGGGATTATTGAGTTTGTTTTGACGTTTATGTCGTTTGCCTTTGCGTCATCAACTTTGGCACTTTTTATGTCGACTTATTGCAAAACGCAACAGCAGGCTATGTTATGTATGATGATGATGTCATTTTTAATGATAATGTTGTCTGGGGGAATGTTTCCAATAGAGAACATGCCAGATGTTTTACAGTATTGTTGTTATATTAATCCACTCAGCCACTTTACTTATTTGGTGAGAAATTTGGTTTTAAAGGGTGGAGACTTGAAATATTTCATTGAACACACCTCAGCGATGATAATATTTGGTGGGGTTGCGACAGTTTTTGCATTTAGGCGTTTTAAGGTCACGTTATAGGGAAAAAAATGACTATTAGGTTTACTTTTTGTTTTTTTATGTGGTTGATGTCGGCTCCAACCTCGTTCGGGAACACTTTAATAGAGTTATTTAAGCAAGTTAACACAACCAATCCCACCATAATCGCTGAGCGGGAAAAATTGCTGGCTATTAAAACTTTGAAAAATCAGGCGATGGCTGGATGGCACCCTAGAGTAAACTTGAACGGTACTCTCGCACCTAATAGTAGCGAGGCAACGATGAGTACTGGTCAGCAAAAAATGTCTGCTAACCAAGTTTCAAACTCTGTCGGTGTTAATATGGCGATTAACCTTTATGAGGGCGGAAAAACGTCTTCAAACATAAAAATCGCTGAATTTAGAAGAGTTTCGGCGGAACAATCTTTGAGGCTGAAAGAACAGGACGTGTTTTTTTCGCTCGTTTGTTCTTATCTCGCACTTTTGAATGCTCAAGAAATCTTGAACCTTCATGAACAAAATCACGAGGTTATCAGACAGCGTTATGAAAGGTGTAAACTGATGGTTGAATTGGGCAAAGGAACCAATACTGACGTTGTACAAGCACTTGCTCGTCTTGAAAAGGCTAAAGCTGATGTGTTTAATGCGAAAAATAGTGTTGAAAACGCAAAAGAACAACTCAAAGGTTTGACTGGCACTTATGTCGATTGTGCTAGCACACCAGACTTATCAAGGTTTGTCGGTTGCGTGCCAAAAACAGTTGAGGACGCTGAAGTGATAGCAGGAAAAAATCATCCTGCCATTTTGTGTATGTACGCGATGCAACAAGCAGCACAAGAGGACATAGAAATCGCTGGTGCAACATACAGACCAAATGTGAATTTACAAATGTTGGCACAAAAGGATAATAAACAATTAATGTATAAAAAATTGGATGTTCTTCAAGCCTCGGTTGTTGCAACGGTTCCTCTGTATGACGCGAGTATATCAAGCTCAAAAACAGCACAGGCAAGGCACAACCTTGCTGAATGCATGGCACAATTGTGTCAAACACGGCGTGATATCACAAAGTTGTTGGTACAATCTTGGAATGTATGGCAGTCAAAAAAATCCATGGTTAAGGCTTGTCAGGCTCAGGTTGATGCCAGCGTTAAAGCCCTTGAATGCGTGATTGCTGAGGCTCAAAACGGGGGGCGTACTGAACTGGATGTTTTGAACGCACAGCAGGAGCTACTGAATGCAAAGGTGGGGCTCGTGCAAGTTAAAAATGACGAGGTGATAGCATTCTTTACAATCTTGTCTTCTATGGGGCGGTTGACCGCAATGGACATATTTAATAAACGCTAGCGTTAAGTCCATAAATAGGGATAAAATTAGATTGAAGATTTACTTTTAATTGGCTATCGTTATACTGGTTTGATAATGATATGTTGGATTTTTTATTTTGAACAGTAAAGACACATTTCAACGTTCGCAACGCCTTATTGACATAGCTTTAAAAAAAGGAGCCAGTGAGGTTGAGGTTTTTTGTTTAAACCGTGTGGGGTTGAACGCGAAAACTAGGATGTGTAAGAAAGAAGGGGTTGAAAGCTCGCACACCGTTGATGTCGGTTTGAGGGTGTTTTGCGATTTTTCTTGTGCTTCTGTTTCAGCTAATTCTTTTGATGATGCAGAAAATATGGTCGATTCTGCTTTGAATATCGCAAAATCGTTACCTAAAGACGAGTTCTGTGCCCTTGAGTCAGCGAAGGGTGACCTGCCTGAGATATTAGATGATGACTACTCTGTTCCAAAGATAGAAAATTTGTATTTGATGGCAGATGAGACTGAAAGCAGTTCTTTAGAGAACAACAAGATTGTTAACTCAGAGGGAGCAAATGCATCTTGGTCTTTGACGGATTGTTTTTTAAGCACTAGTAAAGGTGTTCGAGGAGCTTATAGAAAACAGTTTTTTTCACTTTCGGTCATGCCAATCGCGAAAGATGGTGACAGTATGGAATATGCGTATGATTTTTCAAATGCAACAGACTTTTCAAGACTGACATCACCTAGGCAATTGGGCGTTAATGCGGCTGAGAAAGCCGTTGCCAAGCTCCATAGTAGAAAGATAAGCTCTGCAACCATGCCTGTGATGTTTGATAAGCGGGTGGCAAGCGGGATATTGCAAGATTTTTTGAAGGTAATAAATGCATCGGCGATTGCCTCGAGCTCGAGCTTTTTGCTCAACAGCTTAGGGAGGCGTATAATGCCAAAGGGCTTGAATATCACAGATGACCAAACGATGGAACATGGACTGCGTTCAAGACCGTTTGATGCGGATGGCATGTTGACGGAGAAGATGTTTTTGGTCGAAGATGGCGTTTTAAAAAATTGGCTGTTGGACAGCTATTATGCGAAAAAATTGGGTCACCCCTTTAAATCAAACGCACATGCTAGCAGAGTGGTGGGCACTGCAATATGTCCGCCTGTGGCAGGAAATGTTTTTATCTCATCAGGTTCAAGTTCGACGAAAGAGCTAATTGGAAGTATTAGTGATGGTTTTTATGTCACTGAAATCCTAGGTTTTGGGGCCAACCCTATTACTGGAAATTATTCTTGTGGGGCGTGTGGCTTTAAGATTGACGGAGGGAATTTATCCTTTCCTGTTAATGAGGTTACGATAGCGGGGAACTTATTAAACATGTTTGATGGGATGCAAGTCGGAGATGATTTGTCTTTTGATACGGGTGTCGACTCCCCAGCAGTGTTATTTGACCATATGACTGTAGCAGGAAAATAGTTTGCTGATAAAAAATTATTCACCAGATAGTCGGAAAATTCTATCAAAAATTTATCTAGACCATATAAAACCTAATTTTAAAGTTTTGTTGATTGCATTATTGGGGATGCTTATCGCTGCGGCGAGCACTGGTGCGTTAACGTTTATCATTCAGCGAGTGATTGATGATGTCATTGTGAACTTAAATTTTGACATGCTCGTCAGTATTGCAGTGATTGCGATGTTTATTTCAATAATGAAAGGGCTGGGTGATTTTATTAAAGACATCGCCTTAGCAAAGCTTGGTCAAAGCATGGTCACCAAGTTTCAAATGAGGGGGTTTGACACTTTAATTGCCGGCGACCTTGAATTGTTTCATAAAAATAAAACAGGCGACCTTGTCTTTCACTTAACAAACGATGTTTTGGTTTTGCGTAATATGGTGACAACGTCACTTACAAACATTGGAAAAGACCTAGCAACCCTGATCTTTTTGATTATTTTAGCGTTTTATAAAGATTGGAAATTGGCACTTGTTGGGTTTGTGGGCTTTCCTTTGATTTTGATGCCAATATTACAGATTAGCTTTAAGGTGCGTCGTTTTGCTAATAAGTCGCAAAGTGAAATGGGGGCTTGGTCAACGTTTTTAATACAATCTTTTCAGGGAATACGGCTCATCAAATCTTATAACCTCGAAAACATGGAATCCACTAGGGCACGAGACATTTTAAATAGTATTCAAGAAATCATCATAAAATCAGCGAAGACAAAAGCATTGATTCACCCAATTATGGAAACATTAATCGGAATTGCTACCGCAGGTGTGATTTTTATTGGCGGGATGTATGTCATCAGTGGAGAGCAATCTGCTGGCACATTGCTGAGTTTTGTGGGGGCTTTGTTGCTTGCATACAGACCGATTAAAAACTTAACCCAGCTGAACAATAACGTTCAAGAAAGCCTGATATCTGCACGCAGGCTTTATAGTCTTTTAGATATTAAACCAAGTATTGTGGATGTGAAGGGGGCAAAAACCCTTTCAAGGGGAAAGGGACGGGTTTCTTTCTTGAATGTAGATTTTGATTATCCCAATGGAACCCCAGCTTTACATGACATCACATTTGATGTGCAAAGTGGGGAAAAAATCGCAATAGTTGGTGCGAGTGGTGCGGGAAAAAGTTCCTTAATCAACCTAATTCCAAGGTTTTATGATTGTAAAAAAGGAAAAATCTTAATAGACAACGTCGATATTAGCCAAGTGACGCTGAACTCATTGCGAAACAACATTGCGTTGGTTAGTCAAGAAAATATCTTATTTAACGACACAATATACACAAACATAGCCTATGGTCGAGAAGGCTGCTCTTTTGAGGATGTGAAAAAAGCAGCAAAAATGGCGGCTGCACTGGAGTTTGTGGAGGATTTACCTTTTGGATTTGAAACGATGGTTGGTGAAAATGGCGTTTCATTATCTGGTGGGCAAAGGCAACGTATTGCAATTGCGAGGGCATTGATAAAAGATGCACCGATACTTTTGCTTGATGAGGCAACAAGTGCTCTTGATAGCGAGGCTGAAAATCAGGTTCAGTCTGGCATAGCCCACTTAATGGAAGGAAGAACGACCCTCGTGGTCGCACACAGACTGTCAACAATTGTGGACGCAGATAATATTTTGGTCTTAAATAAGGGTAGGTTGGTCGAATCGGGCAAGCATCAAGATTTAATCAAGCTGAATGGTTTTTATGCACGCTTGTATGATGCTCAAAATTTTTTAGATAAAGGTGATTAATCAACGATGTTATTAGTGTTTTATAGCTGGCTTTCTTATGTGTTGGCTCCTCTGCTCTGGTTGTATTCGTTTTATAAGTCTAGGAAATATGATGATTGTGAAAAACGACTTAAAAACCATTGCGGGAAGGCAACTTTATCCAGACCTGATGGAAAAATTGTTTGGATGCACGCTGCAAGCGTCGGCGAAACCCTTACGGCGATTACTCTTTTGGAGCATTTAAAGTCCTTAGACTCTCAGCTAAAGTTTTTGATTACCACCACAACAAAAACAGCGGCGAATTTATTATTATCTAGATTTGAATTGAACCCGTTGTTGAGCTCTTGCTGTGTTCATCAATATGCACCGATAGATGTATATCCTTGGTGTAAACGGTTTATAGATTATTGGCATCCAGATGTTGCCTTGTTTTTTGAGTCGGAGCTGTGGCCAAATTTAATTAAGGTTGCCAGTGATAAATCTATTAAACTTGGTTTGATTAATGCACGTGTATCTGTCAATAGCCTAAAAAATTGGCAAAAGTTTAGTGCGAGTATATCCAAGGTTTTAGAAAAATTTTCCGTTATCATCGCACAGTCTCAATATGACGCTGACAACATTCAAAATTTTGTTAAACAAAAAGTCGGATATTACGGCAACTTAAAACATTCAGCTGAAAAACTCCCGATTAATGAGAGCGTATTGAAATCTATGGGTGAGTTTATTAAAGATAAATTCATTTTTATTGCCGCAAGCACCCATAAAGGTGAGGAGGAAGAGATAATACGGGCTCATCGGATATTGAAACAGAGCTATGACATTTTCACCATACTTGCACCAAGGCACCCCAATAGATGCCAAGACATTGGGCTGATGTGCTTTAACGAGGGGTTTAATTATTTACGTAGGTCGCAGGTGGGCAATGCAATAAATAGTAATACAGAGGTTTATATTGTCGATACAATAGGGGAGTTGGGCACTTTTTATTCAATGGCAGAGATTGCTTTTGTTGGCGGTTCAATTGTTAGCCATGGGGGGCATAACATCCTAGAGCCCGCAAAATTAAGTTGCTCGGTGATGCATGGTTCATATATGCATAATTTCAAAGAACTGGACGAGACTTTTAGGCGGGCAGACGCGTCTGTTGTCGTGCACGACGGCAAAGAGCTCGCTGAAGAGGTGATTAAACAAATAGAGGATAAAAAGAAATTAAAAACTCTTCAGCAAAACGCCTTTAAGGTCGCAACCTCGCAGTATGTTATATTAGAAAAAGTCGCAAATGCAATAAAAGGAATTTTACCATGAGGAATCCAAAATTTTGGTACAGAAATACTGCTTACAGCAGATTAGTTAGCTTTTTTTTATATCCACTTAGCTTAATATATGGGCTAGGCAGAAAATTAGACGTGAGATTCTCGAAATCAAAAGGGACAGATATTTTAAGCATTGCAATTGGTGGAGCAACAGTTGGTGGAGCTGGAAAAACGCCTGTTACTGCTTATATATATGACATTTTCAATAAAGAAGGATTCAAACCAATAATCATCAGCAGGGGGTATGGCGGTCAAATAGAGAATTATCTAATTGATGTGAACACTATATCTGATGTTAAAATCGTCGGAGATGAGGCTGTGATGCTTAATCGAAAAGGTTATGACGTCATTGTCACCGATGATAAGGTGCGGGCATCGTCGTTAGCAAAAAATTTTTCAGATGTTTTATTATTAGATGACGCCATTCAGAGCACCAACATCCATGCGAGCAAGAATATTCTCGTTGTTGATGCGGAGCAGGGCTTTGGCAATGGACGCCTACTTCCTGCAGGACCTTTGAGAGAAGATTTGGAAATATTGAAAAATCGCATACATGCCGTTGTGATTATTGGAGATGATAGAGATAATAAAATTGGAATGACCTTTGAAGGAGTGCCAATTTTTTATGCAGAAAAAGTGTTGAAATTAGACAAGCTTGATAAACAAAAAGAGCTCTTTGCTTTCTGTGGTCTTGGTTTTCCAGATAATTTTTTCAATTCATTAGAAAAAGCAGGTTGCTGTGTGAAGGAGAGGTTGACTTTTCCTGACCATTATTATTATAAAAACCTAGATATAGAAGCTATGCTTAGTTATGCCAAGAAAAAAGGACTGCAACTGGTCACAACAGAGAAAGATATTGTGAAAATTTCACCAAAATTTCGTAGTTATATTGAAGTTGCTGAGTTGAATATAAACTTTTTATCAAATGATGATTTTATTAAATTCCTTCAAGGTTTCTTTAATAAGTGATTTACGAAAAAATAAGTTTGGTGTAGTGAATATATTTTTAGCTTTTTGAGGGAATTGTTTTATGTCTATCTTATGTGATGATAAATCCAAGAATTCTAAACCAAATGTGCCAATTTTCTCCTCTGTGCGTGGGATGAAAGACCATCTGTTTGATGAATATGCGACTTATAAGCAAATAATAGATAAAATTTTTTCAGAGTGTTCTAAGTTTGGTTTTAAACCAATGAGTACTCCAATTTTGGAAAAGGTAGAGGTTTTTACCAAACAGTTGGGTGATACTAGTGACGTTGTTGGAAAGGAGATGTATATTTTCCAAGACCGAGGGGGGGAAACACTAGCCATGCGACCTGAGGGTACCGCTGCAATTGTTCGGGCATTTATTGAACATAGGTTATATGAAAAATTGCCGTTCAAAGCAATGTATAGCGGTCCAATGTTTAGGTATGAACGCCCTCAGAAAGGAAGGCTACGTCAACTACACCAAATAGGTTTGGAGTCTTTGGGAGAGTCTGACCCTTGGTCTGATGTGGAGTGTATTTCAGCTGCATATGAAAGTTTGAGAAGTATAGGAATAGAAAAAAATATACAATTTGAAATCAATACGTTGGGTGACAGTGAAAGCAGGGTTAATTATCGAACGGCGTTAGTCGATTTTTTTAATAAACATAGACAGGATTTATCAGAAATTAGCCAAAACAGGCTTGATACAAACCCATTGAGAATATTGGATTCAAAAGAAGCACAAGATAAAGAACTGGTACGTGATGCACCTAAGATGCTGGACTATTTAACCCAAGAGGCTGGTGATTTTTTCAATAGGGTCATTGAGGGGTTAAAGGCGATTAATGTGCCGTTTATTATTAATAATCGTTTGGTGCGAGGGTTGGACTATTATACTCACACAGTATTTGAAGTCACAACATCTGAACTTGGCTCACAAGGAACGGTTTTAGCTGGCGGTAGATATGACGGAATGGTCGCTGCCATGGGTGGGACAAAAGTTGCCGCTTTTGGTTGGGCAGCTGGCTTAGAAAGACTGTCGATGCTCTATAAACCAGATGATTTGAAAACAAAATTGGTCTCTATTCTCACTTGTGGGGAAGAAGAGGCGTTGTGCGGGACGAAATTGGCGTTGTCTTGGCGTCGTGCAGGTCTTCAGGTTGAAGTTATTCGTGGTGGAACAAATATTGGTAAGATGTTGTCCAAGGCAGTGAAAATGCAGGCAAAATATGCCATAATAATCGGCAGCACTGAGCTAAAAAATAATACCTTAACAATGAAAAATCTTGAGCTTGGAACACAAGTCAATATGAGCCAAAACGAAATTTTAGAACTGATTATTAGAGATAATTAATGCTTAACTCCGAAAAACTTCAGAAGATTATTGACCGTTTTGAACTAATAAAAGATACGATGTCTACAGGTGAGATTGGTGGTGAAGAGTTTGTAAAACTATCAAAAGAATTTTCTGATTTAAACGAAAAAGTTGAGGTGATTAATGCTTTAAATAGGCATCGCTCTGAGTTAACCGAATTGAAAAAATTGGTCAGCGACCCTGAGACAGATGAAGATATGCTTTCCATGATTAATGAAGAGATATCAAACCTTGAAATAAAAATTGTGGAAAAAGAGCACGAAGTAAAGGTCTTGCTCCTCCCAAAAAATGACTTGGACGAAAAAAACGCAATAATAGAAATCAGGGCAGGCACTGGTGGAGATGAGGCTGGTCTTTTTGCAAGTGACCTTTTTCGTATGTATCAAAAATATGCTGAAAACTGTAACTGGAAATTTGAACCAATATCTGTGAGCGAAAATGAATTAGGGAGCTTGCGTGAGGCAATTATTAGTGTTTCAGGCAGGGGTGTGTTTGCGCGGCTTAAGTTTGAGTCAGGGGTTCATAGGGTTCAGCGTGTGCCAACCACAGAATCTAGCGGACGAATTCACACATCGACGGCAACAGTTGCTGTTTTGCCTGAGGCTGAAGAGGTTGATATCAACATAGATGAAAAAGACCTGCGGGTTGATGTCATGAGGGCGTCGGGTGCTGGTGGGCAACACGTCAACACAACTGAAAGTGCCGTCAGAATTACCCACATTCCAACTGGTATAGTCGTTACTCAACAAGATGAGCGTTCTCAACATATGAATAGAGCTAAGGCTATGAAGATTTTGCGTTCTAGGGTGTATGAATGGGAACGGCAGAAAAGCGATGCTGTTCGTGCGGCAGAAAGACGAAGTCAAGTCGGCAGTGGCGACCGCTCAGAGAGGATAAGAACATATAACTTTCCTCAAGGTCGCGTAACAGACCATAGAATAAATTTGACGTTATATAAAATCGAAGAAATCATGCTAGGTGGCAAACCATTTGATGAAATGGTTGAATCCTTGATAATCAGCGAGCAGGAAAGACTCTTGGCAGAAGCGTCAGCAGAGTAAAGAAGAAAATAACTTTACCTTGATTTGAATTCGTTTGAATCTATTTTTACATTCAATTTTACGTTTTGCAATTGAACCTTTGTCAGCTCATTGTTGTTATTTATAATCCACTCGCTTAAAAAAAATGGCGATTTGTTAAACACAAGTGTTAGGCAAGTTGAACTAATATAATTGGACATAACAAGGTTTACCCAAATACGTTTTTCATCTTTTTTTATCCAATTGATTTTTGTATCTTTGCTTAAATCAATCCTTTTACTTAATATATTGAGTATCGGTAAAGACCTTCTGTCATATCTTGATTGTTCTTGGAGTTCGCTATCCCAATAAAAAATTTCCTTCCCGCTGGTCACGATTGTGTTTTGGTGAGGTGAAGTGTATTGAATTTTAATTTTGTTGGGTTTTTTGAGCAAAAATATTCCAGTGGCTATTTGATTTTTACTATTGGTTTCAATAAACTGTGCGTTCATAGAATCTATTTCTTTTAAAAAGCTTTCTATTTTATATAAATATAAATTTCGCTCATCATCGCCGACGAGCTGTGCGTTAGAGCTTAGTTTTATTAAGCATAATACTAACAAAAAGAATTTATAAAATTTCATCATCTAATCCATTAACCGAAGACGTTTTAAGGATTTATACTGTTGCCGACCGATTATAACATGGTCATGCACTTTTAATGAGACTTGTTTTCCGAGCTCAATTAATGTTTTGGTAATTTCAATATCCCTTGCGGATGGTGTTGGGTCGCCACTGGGATGGTTATGTACAATAATCATAGCAGCTGCACCGTGTTCAAAAGCCCTTTTTAATATTTCTCTCGGGTATAGTGCTGTTACATTAATCGTGCCCTCTTGCAGAATTTCATCGGATATAAGGTAATTTTTATTATCCAAAAACAAGATTCTCACCTGTTCGATGGGTAAACAGCCCATCGACATTTGGCAATAGTCAATTACTTTGTTGAACGAGTTCATTACATCTGTTTTTGTGATTTGTTCCTTAAATGTTCTGGTGATACATTCACGAATTAATGCAAATAGGTGGGATGAACTTTCACCAAAGCCTGTAATCTCTTTTAAGAGCACTTTATCGGCATATAAAACGCCTCGGAGGGTTTTAAATTTTTTCAACAACAAATTGGCAAGTGGCTTTGTGTCTTTTCTTGGTATGGAAAGGTATAAAATCATTTCCAAAATCTCATAATCTGGAATTCCTGCACCAGCACTTTTTTCAAATCTTTCCTTTAGACGTTTTCTGTGCCCAGATGCTAAATCATTCATAAATGCTTACCTTGATAAATCATATGGCGGAAAAGTAAAACCCATAGGCGATAGGGTGAAAATCTCAACCCCACTAGCTGTCACGCCGACAGTATGTTCAAACTGTGCCGACAAACTGCCGTCTTTTGTGACAGTTGTCCAATTATCTTCTAATGTTACGGTGTCATATTTTCCTATGTTTGCCATCGGTTCTATAGTAAACAACATTCCAGTTGTTAAAACTTGTCCTTTTTTAGGGCGACCGAAATGTAGCACAGATGGGCTCATATGAAATTCTTGCCCAATCCCGTGCCCACAAAAGTCTCGAACGACGGAATATTTCCTGCTTTCAAGGTAGGTTTGTATTGCACTTCCAATGTCGCCAAGTGTCGCTTTTGGTTTGACCGCCTGTATGCCGAGCATCATCGATTTGTAAGTTGCTAGGACTAATTTTTGTGCTTCAATACTAGGAGTGCCAACGTAAAACATTCGGCTCGTATCTGCATACCACCCATTTAAGATGACAGTGACATCGATGTTTAATATATCGCCGTCGATTAGCTTCCTTTCCGAAGGAATGCCGTGACAGACCACTTCATTGATAGAAATACATACAGACTTCGGATAGCCGTGATATCCTAATGGTGCAGGGATTGCCTTATTTGAGATGATATAATTGTGACAAAGCTCATTTAGTTGATTGGTCGTCACACCTTCTTGTACGTGTGGGGTAATAAAGTCAAGGGTCATCGCGGCAAGCCTGCCCGCCTTACGCATATTTTCAAAATCATCAGTCAATGGTGTGCTCTCTCTTTGGGCGGTATAAAAAAATATGTCGCCATTATAACCTAACATTGAGTTAATTTAACCTGCTTTTATCAATATTAATTAAAAGTTTATTTTATATTGTGGTGGGATTGCGTTAATATTAAGATATTGTAGAGAATAAATAGGACGGTTCTTATGTTAACAGTTGGTGACAAGTTTCCAGAATTTAGTTTATTAGCATTATCAAACATCGCTTGTGATGATTTGAACCTTGAGAATGCGTTTAGTGCAGTTAATAATAAAAGTTATTCAGGGAAATGGCGTGTTTTTTTCTTCTATCCGAAGGATTTTACTTTTATCTGTCCGACCGAAGTGATTGCTTTTGCTAACTTAAATCAGGAATTTATTAGTAGGAACGCACAGATTTTGGGGTGTAGTGTTGATAGTGAGTTTGTCCACTGGGCTTGGAGAAAGTATAAGCCAGAATTGAAAAATCTTCCGTTTCCTTTGTTATCAGATATAAAGCGAGAGCTATCAACTAGCCTAGGGATATTGGATTTAGATGGTGGGGTTTGTAAGCGAGCATTGTTCATAGTTGACCCAGATGATGTTATCAGGTTTGCGATGGTCACGGATATGAGCGTGGGACGGAACCCGCAAGAGGTCTTAAGGGTCTTGGATGCTCTGCAAACTGGGGAGTTGTGCCAATGTGGTTGGATTAAAGGCAGCAAAGCCCTTAGTCCCGCGGGTGTTTAGGGGAAATATATTTTATTGTTTAGTATTAAGGATGTGACTTTTGAATTCACTTTATTGCGTCTATAAACATATATTGTTTTATTTAAGAGAAAGGAGGGAGTGGTTGAAGTGGTTTTTTGATAACTGCTGGAGTTAACCGGTTTTACCAATTCACCTGCCCTCCTCCTTTGAGAAATTGTTGGATGAGGTTTGTTTTAAGGCTCTTTCTCGTTAAGTTAAGCCTATGACCTCACTCATAATATATGACTAACTACTTTCTTATATAACTGCTTTTCAGCAACCATATAAACCACACTAGTTCTCTGTGCCAAGATCATGTGCCCCTTGGTGCAGTTTAACCAACATCTCCCATGATTCACGCGTCGGAAGATTAGAGTATCTTGCTTGCGAGATAAAGTCAGCGAACCATTTTACAAATTCTTCCTTACTAGGAACCTTTCCTTCTGAACGCAACTCAACTCTATCAGTTATGTTAATGTCATCCTTAACTCCTAGGTGTGGGAAAAACACATCTTTATCCAATGCGATTGCTGTGTCCATGTCGCTTAATGCGTTGATATATAAAGTGCCGTTATCATATATAACTCCTATCATATTACTGATTTCTTCAGGAGAGTTATCCCACAATGACGTCGCTGTAAGAAACGCTAATCTATCCGCAAGGTCTGAGATAAAATCTTCTTTGTTTGTTAACATGTCTTTTGAAAATTCTCCAAAAACACCTACATAATCTGAAAACATTATGCCTTTATTAAATGCTTCTTTACCGTTTGATTCAAATTGTTTCAGCTCATCACCATTTAGGTCTTTTATTTTGTTCATCATTATATCTTTCACACTATTTGAGATATTTTTTAATCCATTAAACAGTAATTCTTTCAAAAATTGATTTTCGCTATATTCCTTAAAAACAGAAAATTTATCTCGTGGTGTAATACCCAATATATCGTGCGTAGCATGGTTTAATTCATGCGATAACGCATATTCAAAAATATCAAAGTCTGAGTAAGTATATGCGATTTCACCATTAATATTCTTGGGTAGCATTGTATATTTTTTTGATGTTTCTTCTGTAATCTTTAAATGAGGATAAAGCATTGATGGGCTTTCATCTTTTTCTGCGTATCCCATAACGATACCTGCATTAGGAAGAACTAGGTTATGTGCCAACAAAAACGTTAGTATAGAATTATAATTATAGTCACATTTCAAAGTTTGTTTTAACATTTTTTTTGAACGTGTTGCACAATTGTTTTTCGAATCTTCATCAATCAATTTATACGGTAAATGATAAGTGTATTTACCATCTGATGTGTTCTCCCAACAATCATCTAGTGCTAGGTTAGAATAATCTTCGACAAAATATGAGCAATCTATGAGAGAATTAAACTTTTCCTCTAATTTAGTAGTATCTTTATTAGTAAATAATCTCTTAAAATCTTCTATTATACTTGAAGCATACTCACAATTTTCTCCAACACCTGAGAATATATTCTCAGCCGTTATCACCCTTATAGGTATGTTTCCGTATTTCTCTGAAAATTCCTCTTGCAACTGAGTAGGTGCCCTTGTTGAATAATCGTGCAAGTTCTTTGAATATGATAACCTGTCCTTACAAGAATGTAAAAGTTTAATATTTTTATTTTCTTCGTCCTCTATAATTAAATCTAGTTCCTGACCTTTTTTAATAAGAACTTTTTCACTAATTGAAAAATCTTTGGAATCATACAATATTAAATCTATATCTCTTGGCGTTGTCCCTACAATCCGTTTAATGTTCCCAGCATCATTACTTGCATTATCTATTCCATTTGGTAGTGTACAAAAACTTGGGTCAATTGACAAAATCGACACCGTTAGTAAACATAATATCTTTTTCATATCTTCATTCCTTGAAAATTAATTTAGAATAAGATATTACATCAAAACGTTGCCTAATACAATATCTTTTTGACAAACATGGGGGAGCAACTATAACTGGTCACCAAATATTAGGTCTCGTTATCTATTAATTTGTTACGTGAACAACATCAAGGTTCGATAATCAGTGATTTTAGCCTTTTTTTAACACATATTGTAATTCCAGCTGAATGGATTGGTTTCCGAGATTTTTTGTTGAATGTAATTAATCCATAGTAATAGCCATCTCTTGATGGGGCAATTTTTATTCCTTAGAATATTTGTATAATATGAAAGCTGAAATAGTATGATACAGTATGCTTTTGAATTAATATAACTCTATATCTAGGGTTAATACGATACGTTATATATATACCTGTTCATCTCGTGCTCGTGCAAAAACTTGAAACCAACACTCTCCAGTATCTTCTTCGATGCAACGTTCCCACTAGCAACCGTCCCTGTAATAGAGGTTAATTTATGAGCGTCAGGCAGTTTATAACCCGCTTTCAACGATTGCGGCAGGAGGTGTTCCATAACGGCACGAGCCATTTCAATGCCATATCCTTGTCGCCAAAACTTTTTAAGCAACGCATAGGATATGCTCGCCCTGTCAGGTCTTGTACTTGGGGAGTGCTCGAGTGCGATATATCCAGCAAATTCATTTGTCGATTTAATATAGGCAATATAAGCCGTAAAAGGTATTTTGTTTTTTAGGTTATCCTGCCATTGGCTTAGCATGAAATCTATGGTCTCATCTGAAAAACTTTTGACATCAGATAAAGTGCTCATAATCTCAGGATTTTGGAAAATCTGAATAACAAGATTTTTATCATTTTGGTTTGCTTGTCTTAATATTAAGCGTTTAGTCGTGATTATTGTGGGTTCATTATAATTTTTTGCAAAGTTTACTTGGACTTCGCTAGGGTCTTTTTTTAGGCAAAAATACCCCCCCGCAAAAGCTATAATCGAGAATAATAATATTAAAGATATTTTGTTTTTACTTAGAATTCTCATAGATGACCATGCCTGAATAATTATTAATAAATATAACTTAATGATATTACATTAACTAAAAAATATTAAAAATATCTTTAAGTATGGTCACCGAGGTTTTTTGCAAGCTTTACAATTGCCCGTGACAATGCTTATATTTTTTTCCGCTTCCGCAATGGCAGAGCGAATTCCTTGATGTTTTTATTGCACCTTCAGGCTGAAGTTTAATGTCTTTAGGTTTATTGTTTGATTGAGCACTCTCCTCAAGCTCCTCGGGGTGGGCGAGCTCTATTTTGCTGATTATTTTTGCAACCTCGTGCCTTATTGCATCTGACATGTGTTCAAACAATGTAAACGCCTCTGTTTTATATTCGTTCAAAGGGTCTCTTTGTCCATAGGCCCGAAGGTTAATGCCTTGTCTGAGCCAATCTAGTTGCAGTAAATGTTCCTTCCAATATTGGTCGATTACCCTAAGCATGACGGATTTTTCTATTTGACGCATTATCTCGGGGGAATATTGCTCTTCTTTTTTAGCGTATGCCTCGTTACTGAGTTTTATAAATTTCTCTCTTAAAGAGGTCGAGTTATCTGAATTTATGTTCCCTTCATCTAGGTGGATTCCTGTTAAGTCCCTAAATTCTTCTATAACACTGATTTGATTTAAATCATTTTCGGGCGTTGCATGTTTTTTTATCAACCCATCAATCACCTCTAAACGCATATCGGCGATTTCATCTTTTAATTCTTCTATGTTTACGTCTAGGATTAGGTCTTTTCTTTGATGGTAAATCACTTTTCTTTGGTCGTTCATAACGTCATCATAACGAAGCAAATGTTTTCTGATGTCATAGTTTCTTGCTTCGACTCGTCCTTGAGCCTTTTCAATTGCTTTATTAACCCATGGGTGGGTGATTGCCTCGCCTTCTTTGAGCCCCAAGCGTTGCAACATCTTGTCCAGTTTGTTTCCGCCAAAAATCCTCATCAGGTCGTCTTCTAGTGAAAGGAAAAATTGCGAGGTTCCCAAGTCGCCTTGCCTACCAGAACGACCCCTTAATTGATTATCTATTCTTCGGCTTTCATGTCTTTCAGTGCCTATTATATAAAGCCCACCAGATTCTTTCACTTGCTTGTTGGCAAGCTCGATTTCCTGAGTAATGAGGGCAATTTTTTCTTGAATTAGCTTTTCATCTGTTAACTCTGCGGTTTCTAGGCTTATTCGCGCCTCGAGGTTCCCGCCAAGTTTTATGTCTGTTCCTCTGCCGGCCATATTGGTTGCGATGGTCACGGCTGCGGGTCTTCCTGCTTCAGCTATAATTTGGGCTTCCATTTCATGATATCGAGCGTTCAAGACATTATGTTTTACGCACTCTTTTTTTAAGAGGTTCGACAGCTGTTCAGATTTTTCTATGCTAATAGTCCCTATCAAAACAGGTTGCTTCCTTTCTTGGCATTTTTTAACCAAGCTAACGATGGCTTTAAATTTTTCTTCCTCTGTTCGATATATTTCATCGTCGAGGTCTTTTCTTTGAACGGCAACGTTTGTTGGAATAACGATAGTGTCCAGTTTATAGATATCCATCAACTCTTGTGCCTCTGTCTCGGCAGTGCCTGTCATGCCTGAGAGCTTTGGATACATTCGGAAAAAATTTTGAAATGTGATTGAGGCAAGCGTCTGGTTTTCCATCTGGACGCTTACGCCTTCTTTCGCCTCCAAGGCTTGATGCAACCCCTCCGAGAACCTTCGCCCTTCCATCATACGACCTGTAAACTCATCAATGATGATAATTTTGTCGTCTTTTACTATATAATCGACATCTTTTCTGAACAAAAAATGGGCTTTCAGTGCTTGATTCAAGTGATGCACTATTGAAATATTAGAAAAATCATACAAGTTGTCCGATTTTAGCAGTCCACTGTTTTTTAGCAAACTTTCTGTATGAGCATTGCCAGTCTCTGTCAATAGTACCTGTCTTTGCTTAAGGTCAACTTCGTAGTCATCTGGCACTAGCGATGGTATGAGCTGATTAACTCTGTTATAAAGCTCTGTTGAGTCCTCTGCTTGACCTGAAATAATCAGTGGGGTTCTGGCCTCATCAATTAAGATGCTGTCGACCTCATCAACTATTGCATAATAAAACTCTCGTTGAGCAAGGTCTTCTTTAGAGAATTTCATATTATCACGTAAATAATCAAAGCCCAGCTCATTATTTGTGGCATAGGTGATGTCGCAACCATATGCGGCTTTACGCTCAGCGTCAGTAAGGCTGTTAACTATCACCCCCACAGTCAAACCAAGAAACTCATACAGCTTGCCCATCCATTGAGCATCTCTTTGCGCGAGATAGTCGTTTACCGTTACAACATGCACGCCATTACCTGCAAGTGCGTTCAAATATACTGGAAGCGTTGCAACCAAGGTTTTTCCTTCACCTGTTTTCATTTCAGCAATTTTTCCAGAATGCAGAACCATTCCACCTATGAGCTGAACATCAAAATGCCTCATTCCCAAAATACGTTTTGACGCCTCTCGCACAACGGCAAATGCCTCGGGCAATATGTCGTCTAGCAGCTCACCTTCTTCAAGGCGATTTTTGAATTCTTGGGTTTTTGATTTTAATTTTTCATCATCAAGGGCTGATATTTCTGGCTCTAATGCGTTGATGACCTTAACGGTTTGTGCATACTTTTTTACAGCCCTATCATTGCTGGAGCCAAAAATAATTTTGAATATATTCGATAAAAACATAAATACCTCGATAATACGTGTTTCGGAGTATACTACTTAAGTGCTTAAAAAACTACTACCGTGATTAATTTTAAGTATATTACTTCTTTATTAATAATATTTTACTATTGTTGAAAGCTGATTTTGGGGGTATCCTCCATATGTTATAAACCAGAAGGGAGTAATTTTATGAAAATAGTAGGGAAAATGTCATCTGCCATTGCCTGCGTTGGTCTTTGTTCTATAATGGCGTTTGATTTCGCTCATTCTAATGACACAACAACTGATAATAGCAGTAAGAACACTGATAGTAGCAATAAGAAAGTTGTCGGTGATAAGATTGTAGCTTCTTTTAATAATAAGGTCATTTATCAATCCGAGATAGATAAAGCTGTGAACCTTTATATGGATATTGCAAAAGCTCGAAAAATGCAATCTCCTGACAGGGCAAAGTTGTTTATGATGGTTTTGGAAGCAAAAATCCGAACTGAAGTGATTAAAGCTTCCGCCAAACAGGCTGGGATAGACCGCAGTAAAGAGTTTTTTGCTCGTCTTAACGAAATGCAAGACCAGTTGTTGATGGAGTTATACCTAGAAAAAGAAATCACATCAAAAATCACGGAATCCGCTCTAAAAGGTGCTTATAAACAATTGTCAGACAGCGTCGCAAAAGAAAAAGAACACAAAGTTCGCCATATCCTTGTTAAAGAAGAAAGCATGGCTAAAGAAATCATCGCTAAATTGGACAAGGGCGAAGATTTTGCTAAACTAGCCGACCAATACAATGCAATGGCACGTGAGAAAGGTGGTGACCTTGGTTATATAATAATCAACCGTATGCCTGAACCCATTAACAAAGCTATTGCTGACTTGAAAGCAGGCACGTATACCAAAGAGGCGGTAAAATCTGAAGTGGGATACCATATCTTTAAGCTTGAAGATGTGCGTGACGCAAAGGTTCCTCCTTTTGAAGAAGCAAAGCCAAGGCTTGCTGAAATCGTCAAACAAGAGTCTATGGAGGCTTTAGTAAAGCGTCTTGTTGCTCAAGCAAAGGTTAAAGTATTTGTAAATTCTGAAGCTAGTCAATAGGTCATTTTTCAGTGCTCCCGAGCTCAAATCGGGAGCCTCTTGGGGTCGTAGCTCAGTTGGGAGAGCGCGACATTCGCATTGTCGAGGTCAGGGGTTCAACTCCCCTCGACTCCACCAGAATTTTTTAGTCATATCACCCTTAAAGATATAAAATCGCCAAAAAAATTTCTTAAAGAATCTGTTGTTCCCTCTATTACAGGGACGGTTGCTAGTGGGAACGTTGCATCGAAGAAGATACTGGAGAGTGTTGGTTTCAAGTTTTTGCACGAGCACGAGATGAACAGGTATATATATAACGTATCGTATTAACCCTAGATATAGAGTTATATTAATTCAAAAGCATACTGTATCATACTATTTCAGCTTTCATATTATACAAATATTCTAAGGAATAAAAATTGCCCCATCAAGAGATGGCTATTACTATGGATTAATTACATTCAACAAAAAATCTCGGAAACCAATCCATTCAGCTGGAATTACAATATGTGTTAAAAAAAGGCTAAAATCACTGATTCTCGAACCTTGATGTTGTTCACGTAACGAATTAATAGATAACAGAACCTAATATTTGGTGACCAGTTATAGTTGCCCTCCCCCATGTTTGTCAAAAAGCTATTGTATTAGGCAATATTTTGATGTAATATCTTATTCTAAATTAATTTTTAAGGAATGAAGATATGAAGAAGATATTTTGTTTACTAACGGTGTCAATTTTGTCAATTGACCCAAGTTTTTGTGCACTACCAAATGGAATAGATAGCGACATTCATTTTGATAAAGTTGTTAAAATGAAGGTCTTCCCTCCAAAGGGTTATGTTGCAGAGCCAATTGATGGTTATACAGGGTATGTGCCTTATCAAGTAGAGTATAATGGCGAAATAATGAATTATAAGGACGTCATTAATTATACAGGATTTCGCGATTTAATTAAGATAAAAGGTCAGAATGTATTTGTAAGTTTGGAGTACCGATTACTTGACGACAGGACTTTAGATATAGATAGTTTGAATAATTATTCAACAGAAGTTTCAGTTGAGTTGCAGAAGAGTTTTTCAGAGAAATACGGCAACACCCCTATAAGGATTATAACAGCTGAGAGCATCTTAGACGGCATTGAAGAGAAGTTTCCTGACGTAAATATTGAGCATTATAGAAAACTATTAGAACAAGATAATGCTGCAGAAATCATGAAAGAATATGTTAAGCTCGCAGATAAATCGTATTTTGTCGGAATAGAAGGAACTCATTATAAGGGGTGTGAGTTATATGAATTATTAAATGATGAACTTGAAACAGCGAGAGAAGAGTTTATGAAAATGGTCAATATAGGTTTAACCACAAAGACAAGACGTCAATCGTTAGTGACCTTTTTAGCCACGAATGAGGCTTTAATTGGCAATGAAGGAATTATTATTGCATACCCCTCGCTGTACGATGCAATGATGAAATACCCTGTTTTAGCCATAGCGGGTTATAGGGATTTAGGAGATTTTTGTTTTTCAGGTTTATCCGCACAGATGGGAGATAAAGTGGAATATAAAAATATCCCTATCACGATTGATTTCAATAGATCTACCCTACAGCATGAATTAAACCATGCGACACATGAAAAATTGGATACGTCTAGACAACAGATTTCCTTTGTTCGTCAATATAATAAGAATGATTTTTTAAAGGACTTACTGTTTAACGGATTAGAAGATATTCAGAAGTATGTAAGTGCTATCATTAATAAAAAGGTAAAAGATTTTACAGGTGACGAGCTCCTAGGTTTTGAACACAACATTAAAGAAGCCTTCGGACATTTTTTTTATAACGATTCTTTTATCTCAGTTGGAGATTTAACAAAAACCATCGAAAATGATAAACAGGGGTTTATTGATGAACTGTCTGAAAGGTTATCTTTTATGACTATCTCAAGCTTATGGGCTACTTGTCCAGAAGAGATGAATAACCTAATAGGGGTTGTATATGATGGAGAAACATTATATATCAACACATTAAGTGACATGGACACATCACTTGAGCTTGGTGAAGATATTCGTTTTCCTTATGTCTTTATAAGACAAGGTCAAGCTGAGTTACGTTCAGAAGGAAATGTTCCTAGTCAGGAAGAACTTGAAAATTGGTTTGAAATTTTTTCTTCCAATGCAAGAAGTTTTAATCTTCCGACGCGTAATTCATGGGAGATGTTGGTTAAACTGCATCAAGGGGCAAATAATCTTGGCATAAAGAACTAGTGTGGTTTATATGGTTGCTGAAAAGCGATTATATAAGAAGTAGTTAGGCATATATTATGAGTGAGGTCATAGGCTTAACTGAATTAGAAAGAGCCTTAAAAACAAACCTCATCAAGCAACTTCTCAAAGGAGGAGGGCAGGTGAATTGGCAAAACCGGTTAACCCTATTGGTTATCCCAACACACCACCTACCCCCCTCCTTTCTCTTAAATAAAACAATATATGTTTATAGACGCAATAAAGTGAATTCAAAAGTCACATCCTTAATACCAAACAATAAAATATATCCCCCCTCCTAAACACCCGCGGGACTCAGGGCTTTGCGGGGGTTAAATGATGTTTTACATTTGGGATTTTTTGAAATCTTTTTCTAACCTTAATTTTTTATCAGCATCGTGAATGACTTTCTCAAGGCTTATATCGTCGTAATATGTATAAACGCTAGAGCTGAAGGTTATTGTTATTGTGCCATTATCCGAAGAGTAGCTATAGAGATTTACTTGGTTTGTTATTTCAGTAACTGTGTTTTTTGCTTCTTCATTTGACGTGTTGGGCATTATAATCAAAAACTCATCTCCGCCGTACCTACAGACATAGTCAGTTTTTTTCACCAAGCTATTCATTATTTTGCCAATATTGGTCAATACAGCGTCTCCTGACAAGTGCCCAAAGCTATCATTAACTTTCTTAAAGTTGTCGAGGTCAATAATACATATGCTAATCGGTTTTTTTGCATAAACATTGGGGTCGAGTTTAAGAAAAAAGTTATCTATAAACCGTCGATTATAAAGACCTGTTAAGCTGTCTTTTATGGATAATTCAAAATTGTTAAAAAAGTAATTATTTAACTCATTGTATAATTTTTTATATAAAACTAGACTTTCAATCTTTTTTTGAATTTCAAATCCGTCAGAACAAGACAAAACGATATCCATATCATTTATATAGTTGAGAGTTTCGTCATATTCAGCCAACACATCATCGTTCACGAATAACACAGGGGTGCCAAACTTTCGAGACATTATAAGGTCGTGATACTGCGATGGATTTTTTTTAAAATTTTGGAAACCGAGAATAATGCAGTCAAATTTATCAACTAATCTTTTTGTTTGAACCTGCGTAGTGTTGGACTTTTTTAGGTTTGCAAAATTGATAGTTTTTAGTTTCTCAAAGACATCCTTGTCAACGTCAAACGTCACAACACTAATATCGCCTAGGTTAACATCTGGGCGAAGTTTAAATTCTTCCAAATGAAAATAATCGCTATTCCTGATTAAGCGTTCACACATGTCTTTATAAAATTTTGTGATATGTTGATATCTTCTCACTAGTTGAGAAAATGCCGTTTCACCAAAACTTAACCTAATAAAACCATCTATACCTAGGTCGCGATATGCTTGGGTGTCGAAAAAATTATTGCCCTCAATCGCAACAAATATAGGAACATATAAATTGCGAGCAAAACACTTTTTCTTCAATTGATGAACATATTTTACAAACTTAGGGTCGTTGAGGTGTTTGGAAACCGTAAGGCTATCGAATAGGATTAAATTAGCAGATTTTGGCTCAATAAAGCTATATACATCTGAGATATTATCAACAAAATGAACCTTGCCCAAGGCATTTGAAACAATACGCGTAAGTCGATTAGAACACGCACCTCCGCAAATTAATATCATCCGCCAATACCTCATTCATATTCATTAAAAAATTCCCTTACAATTTGAACAAATTCAAGCAAATTTAAGGGCTTATTTAGTATTCTATCATACCCTGTTTTTTTTAAAAATGATTTTCTGTTTTTATTAGTGTCAGATGTGATTATTATACTGTTTATGTATTTTTCGCCATTTTTTATCATTTTGGCGATTTCTTTTGATTGGTTTTCTAGATTATGTTCATCAAAAATAATCAAATTAATATTTTCCAAACTAATAATGTCGTCAATATTTGACACAGAGGTAGCATTTATCTCGTGTGTTTGCAACATATCTTGATACATCAGTGCCTGTATAGGGCTATCGGCGATTATTAAAATTTGAGTGTGTTTTAACTTTTCCATAAACCGCAGAATAGATTTTAATCGTAAAAAAATAGTTAAACTTTCGAGGAATAGGTCAACTTATTTTTTAGTTTTACTTAACGCTATTTTTATGACATCCATAGCTTCGCTTATGCTAGAAATAGTAAATAATTTTGAGTAATCAATCGAAAAATATTGGCTATTATGTTTTATATAAGGACCAAAACGACCGACACCAGTTGACACCTCTTGACCGTCTTCAGGGTGTTTACCCAAAACATTTGGCTGGTTTAATAAGCTTTGTGCCTGACTTAAAGATATGCTAAAAGGCTCCATTTTTTTTGGAACGGCAATTCGTTTAACCTTTATGATAGGCTCGTTTTTCTTAGATGGTTTTCCTTTTGGGGCGTCGCCAATTTGTAGGTAAAACCCATAAGGACCTTTTCTTAAGGAGATGTCTTCCCCGCTGACGTCATCTTGCCCCAAAATTTTTGGCTCAAACTTAGAATACTTTGCATCCTCGCCACTTTCATCGCCAAAACTATTCGCATTATAAAGCGACTTGACAAAAGAACACTCTGGATAGAGTGAACACCCTAGGAATGCACCATATTTGCCTATTTTGAGGTTGACCCTGCCCTTTGCACAGGTTGGACACACCCTGATTTTTTCAATGTCCTCGCCATCTTTTATTGGGAAAAAGTGATTGCTCAGCTTGGTTTCTATAAAGTCGAGCACCTCGGCAATACGTAAATTTTTGGAATTATCAACAACAGCAACAAAACCGTTCCAAAAGTTTTTTAACACTTCTAGCCAAGATATCCTTGAGTTGGAGATGTCATCTAATTCTTGCTCGAGACCAGCCGTAAAATCATATTCAACATATTTTGTAAAATAATTTGATAAAAATGCGTTCACTATCATCCCGCGCTCTTCTGGAAAAAACCTTTTTTTATCCAAACGAACATAGTTACGGTCTTGTAAAACTTGAATAATGTTTGCATATGTCGATGGGCGTCCGATACCCAGCTCTTCCAACCTTTTTACAAGGCTGGCTTCAGTATATCTGGCAGGTGCTTGTGTGAAGTGTTGTTTGTCTTCTAATTTCTCTAATGCAACGGCTTCACCTTCCTTAATGATTGGCAACATACCATTGGATTCATCTGAATTTTCATCATCTTTTTCCTCTTGATATACCTTCATAAATCCATCAAATGCGATCATCGAGCCCACAGCACGGAAATTATGTAAATCTTGAATATCAGATATATCGGCTATTACTTGGTCAATAAGAGCTTGTGCCATCTGACAAGAAATGGTTCTTTTCCAAATCAGCTCATATAGTTTAAAAAGGTCTTTTTCCAAGCTCCCCTGTACGCTGGATGGGGTTATTCCTATGTTGGTGGGTCGGATGGCTTCGTGGGCTTCTTGGGCGTTTTTTACCTTGCTTTGGAATGTCCTTGGCGTGTTTGGTAAGTATTTTTCGCCAAAATCTTTATTAATTAACTCACGTATTGATACGATTGCCTCCTGAGACAGGTTCACGCTGTCTGTTCTCATATAAGTTATAAGACCAATTGTTTCCCCTCCAACATCGACGCCTTCATAAAGCGATTGTGCCAATTGCATGGTTTTTTTTGCTGAAAAACCGAGTTTTCTGGAAGCGTCTTGTTGCAATGTAGATGTTATAAACGGTGCCCAAGGATTGCGTTTGATAGTCTTTTTTTCTATTTTTTTAACGGAGTATTCTTTATTTTTTACGCTCTCAACCGCTGTTTTTGAAAGGGTTGCATTATTTATGGTGAATTTGTCGAGCTTTTTACCATATAATACAGTAAGTTTGGCGGGAAAATTTTCGCCATTAGATTTTTTAAAAAACGCCTCAATAGTCCAAAATTCTTCTGGTTTGAAGACTTCAATCTCACATTCTCTGTCTGCGATAAGACGTAACGCGACTGATTGCACCCTTCCAGCGGACTTACTCCCTGGTAATTTACGCCATAACACGGGCGATATTGTAAAACCGACTAAATAGTCCAGTGCTCTTCGTGCCAGATAAGCCTCAATAAGCGATTGGTCAAGTTCTCTTGGCGATTTTATTGCTTTATTTACGGCACTTTTAGTGATTTCATGGAAGGCAATTCTATTAATTCCCTTTTTATCGCCGATTTGTTCAGAAATAATGTTTTTAATGTGCCAAGAAATGGCTTCACCCTCTCTATCGGGGTCGGTCGCTAGGAGAATTTCATCTGCTTTTTTGGATTCTTTTATAATCTGGTCAATATGACGCTTACTGCGTTCGCTAACCTCCCACAACATCGAAAAATTATTGCTCGGGTCAACAGAGCCATTTTTAGACGGCAAATCACGTACATGACCGTAGCTTGCGAGCACCTTATATTCTGACCCAAGGTATTTATTTATCGTCTTTGCCTTAGCAGGAGACTCAACTATGACTAATTTCATTATAAACCGTTTTTACTACTTAAATATACTACACACAACAAACATTGATGCAAAATATTTTATTATTGTTCCAAAAGAACCTTTTCCCACTGATTGCATACATGAGAGATGTTATGTTTCGCTTCCATTAAGGTTTTTAGCTCACTCGAACGCGTCTGTGAACTAAAAAATTTAATTTTTTCAACAATTGCACCAGCAAGCAACTTAGGGCTCTTAATCGGAACAAGGTTTAATTCATCCCCTACTAACTCCCTTATATAAGGAATATCGCTGGCTATAATTTCACACCCCGCACAAATCGCCTCCATAAGAGAGTTTGGCATGCCCTCAGCGTGTGATGGAAAAACAAACACATCACAAATATTTAACAAATCAGCGACATCATGTCGCTCCCCGAGAAATAGGACATGCTCTTCTAATGAAAATTTTTTGACCATTTTTTCTAAATGATTACGCATTGGACCATCACCAACAAACAAAAACTTCCAGTTATCTTGCGTTAATTGAGACAAATCTTGTTTCGCTAGATAAAGGCTTTCAATGGTTTCTTCATGACCCTTGAACTCAACAAGCCTTGCAACATTCATGAAAATTAACGAATCTTGTTTTAGAGATAGAGATTGTTTTATGGCAGTTTTTTCTTGGCTGTTTTCAAACTGTTTGAAGTCAATGGCATTATTGACGATAGATATTTTTTTTTCTGGCTGAGATTCTTCTGATACTAAATACTTTAATAAAGCATTACTATTGACGATAATTTTATTCGCAACTCTATATAACAGACGTTCATATAGTCTTAATATAGGATTATATTGTCTGTCTATTTCATTACGGATGCTGATTATTTTTTTGCAACTGTCCCTAGCGATGATGCTTGCACTAACTCCAAATAAGACCGAGTGTGACATCATGAAAATAGTGGTAATGTTTTTATGATTTTTAAACTCTGAATACAGATGATACAAAATCACAAAAAACTTGTTGATTAGTCCAAATATACCCTTAGTTAATCTAAATTGACGTGGTTTTGAGATTGTTATACCATTGGCTAGTAATAAAGGTGTGAAAACGCCGTCAACTGGATTTAGAGTAACCAGTCTTATGTGCCATCCTAATTTAACCAACTCTGGCAGTACTAGGCTCATTTGCCTTTCAGCACCGCCCGTTGATGTTGAACCAATCACAAATCGTGCTATCTTTTTTTTCATTTGGTTAGGTCATAAAACATGAAGATATTATTCACCATTCCAACATTACGTCAAGGGGGGGCTGAGCGTGTGATGTGTATGTTGGCGAATTATTTTTCTGATAAACACGATGTGGTTTTGGCTGTTCAAGATGATAAAAAAAATGACGCCTATGACCTATCACACAAGGTGAATCGTTTTCATATTAATTCTGTTTTCCCAAAATTGTTTTCTATAATTAAGTTGCGGAAAACGATAAAAGATTTTCAACCAGACATTATTATATCATTTTTAATATTACAAAACGTTCAAACCATTTTTGCGTCTTTAGGTTTAAAAGTGCCGGTAATTATTAGCGAACGTACTTGTAAAGAATTTTATGATACAAATCTTAAAAAAATTACTAGTAGGATTTTGTTTTGGTTTTATAAGTACGCAACGCACCTTGTCGTTCAAACCATAAGGGTAAAAAAGCAGTTTAAGTCCGTGAAAAATATTAGTATAATTTCTAATCCAGTTGCTGATATTCCGCCATATGAAACTAAGGAAAAAAACAAGATTATCAGCGTTTCACGGCTAATAAAATTAAAGTCATTAGATACATTAATATTAGCCTTTGCAAAAATATCTCCCAAATATCCTAATTGGAGTTTGGACATTTGGGGCGATGGTGTGCAACGTGAATTTCTCCAAAACCTTATCAAGTCTTTAAATTTAAACGAAAAAATAAAATTATGCGGCTCAACCAGAGATATCGTTTCAAAATTAAAACAAGCCAACATTTTTGTTTTTTCGTCAAAATATGAAGGTTTTCCAAACGCTTTGTGTGAGGCAATGATGTCGCGTCTGCCAGTGATTTATACTAATATAAGCGGCTCAGATGAATTAATAATTCCGAATGAAACAGGTCTCCTGGTCGAAAGAGAAAATGTTGAGCAACTAGCCGAGGCTTTAATTCGGTTAATAAATTCAAAAACTTTGCGGGAATACTTGGGCGATAATGCAAAAAAACACGTGCAAGAAAATTTTTCGTACGAAAAAATATGCTTAAAATGGGAAGAGCTAGCCCAAGCAGTTGTTAAGAAACGCAAAAAACAATAACCAATAGGATATTAATCCTAGACATTTTAATAAAGTCAGTGTATTATCTCGGTTCAAGTGGCAAAAATTAATTTTGGAGCTTGTTTTGACCGAGTCTAGAAAGTTGAACGTGTTGGGTCGTGTTGTTTCTAAGACCTCGGGCATATTTTCCTCAATTTTCCAGTTATCTAAAGGCGTTCGGGCTGTTTGTATTGGCACTATGCTAGTGGGCATGTCCACGACCATAACATACAGTATTTCGCCGTTTTATATGCGTGAGGTACTGGGTCTAAGCTTTGTTGCTGTGGGCATTATCGAAAGCACAACAGAAGCCCTTTCTCAATTAACAAGGCTTTTAGCAGGCGTTATTATAGATATGACCCGTAAGAAAAAGCCATTGTTACTCTTGGGTTTTGTTTTATCTGCGATAGCTAAACCACTTTTTATTATGGCAAATGGAGTTGGCGTTGTTGCGGCATCAAAAATCTTTGATAGGTTTGGTAACGGAATATCCGCCACACCAAGAGATTCGTATGTCGCTGAAAGTGCTCCTGAGGATAAAAAAGGGGCTTATCTTGGAATAATGCTAACGCTCAAAACTTTTGGGTGTATGGCAGGACCAGTTTTCTTGGTGATGCTATTAGCGATTTGTAAATATATTGGTTTAGAAAAGACATCTGTGCTGAGCACATTACTTTGGATAGGTTCGTTTCCATGTTTTATCGCGGTGTATCTCATTTTCAAAAATATGGACGAGTCTAAACCTATTAATGCTAATAATACTGGGGTTAAGAAAAAGAAAAAAGAAGAACGGTTCAAGCTGAGTGATGTCTTACACCTTCCTGCAAAGTACTGGCTTTTTATGTTGGTTATGACTCTTTTCATGGGTTCAAGAATGCCAGATGGTTTTGTGCTCCTAAGATTGCAAGAGATGAACTCGCCTGAGTGGTTTTATGCCAGTGCTAGTGGGATATATAACGCAACAGCCGCCCTTAGTTGTTATCCGATGGGAGTATTATCTGATAAATTATCTAGGACGACGGTATTAATGTTGTCATTTTTGGCTTTAATAGTCTGTTATGCTTGTTTTTCATATAATGGTGGGGTTTTAGGCGGTTTGATAGGGATTATATTGTGGGGTGTTCAAAGAGGCACATCTCAGCTTCTTTCAACCGCATGCATAGTTGACATTGTTCCGAATAGAATGCTTGGCACTGCCCTTGGAATATTTAATTTAATTATTGGCGGGTCAACGATGTTTGCAGGTTTTATAGGGGGTCGGATTGCATCTAGTTCTGAATTATCTATAGCTTATAGGTATAGCACCATATTGACCATCGTCTCATTAATAGCACTTGGATTATTTTCAGCATATCTCAAATCAGAAAAGAAAAAATCACTCCTTAAGAACGTTGGGAATGAACAATAAAGTCAATCTTCTTAACCTAGATATGCATGAACTTGAAAGCCTCGTGCTTTCTCTGAAAATGAAAAGATTTCGTGCTCAACAGATTTGGAACTGGGTTTATGTCCAAGGTAAGCTTAACTTTAATGACATGGGCAATATTTCCCCAGAAGAACGGGAAGTGCTGTCTAACGCCTCAGTCTTTGACCTTCCTGTTTGTATCAAGAAGCTAGTTTCATCTGATGCGACGCAAAAATGGCTCATGCAAAGCGAAGATGGGAGCTTATTCGAGAGCGTTTTTATTCCAGAAAGGACACGTGGAACGCTTTGTATATCCAGCCAAGTTGGTTGTTTTGTGGGGTGTAAGTTTTGTAATACTGCGTCACAAGGTTTCAAGCGTAATCTCACCAGTGCAGAAATTGTTGCTCAATTAATGCATGCAAAAAATATTTTAAGTGACTGGCCTACAACTCCACATAATAGGAAAATCACGAACCTCGTGTTTATGGGAATGGGTGAACCCTTGTTTAATTATGATAATTTGACAAAAGCTCTTAAGATTATTACCGATAAAAATGGGCTAGCCTTTTCAAGTCGCAACATTACTGTTTCAACATCTGGAATAACAAATAAAATCTTGCCCCTTGGAGTGGATACAGGTGTAAATTTGGCGGTGTCATTGCATTCTGCCAACCCAGAAACACGTTCAAGCATCATGCCGATAAATAAGAAATATCCCTTGCTTGAGCTATTAAAAGTTTGTAAAGACTATCCGAAAATCAGCAAAACAGAACGAGTTACTTTTGAATATATTATGTTAAAAGACATAAACGATTCTATGCCAGACGCTAAATTATTAGCTCAACAATTGCAGGGGATTAAAGCAAAAATCAACTTAATTCCTTTCAATCCTTGGCAAGGGTGCGATTTTCAACCATCACAGAGTACAAGGGTAATAGAATTTTCTGATTTTTTACGCAAAAAGGGTTACATCTGCACAATCCGTAAAAGTCGCGGTCAAGACATCATGGCTGCATGCGGTCAGCTGAAGGCAAAAGAAGAACTAATTATAGGTTAGTTACTTCTCAACAAGCGTCGCCATGCCTTGGAATGATAACGTCTTTTAGTTAGTATTTTGGCGGAGTGCCTCTGCCGATGCTTTCATATTTAAAGCCTAGGGGCTCAACTTCATGAGCGGAATAGACATTTCTCAAGTCTATTATATTTGGCTCATTCATAACTTGTTTTAATTTTTTAAAATCTAGGCTTCTGAACTGATTCCACTCGGTAATAATCACAACCGCATCGGTGTTTTGGCACGCTTCATATGGGCAAGAGTGCCAAGTGATGTCCGAAAAGATTTTTCTAGCTTCTGAATCTGCTGGGTCGCATGCTGAAATTTTCGCGCCATATTTTTGTAGTTCGGGCACTATTACTAAGCTTGGGGAATCTCGCATATCATCAGTTTCGGGCTTAAACGTCACGCCAAGAATTGCAATTTTTTTGCCCTCCAAACGCCCTCCACAAGCGGTAATGACCTTTTTAGCCATTGCGAATTTACGTTCATCATTGGCTTTTATGACCGTATCAACAATATCCATAGAAGAATCATGTTCTCGTGCGAAGAAAGTTAAAGCCTTGGTGTCTTTCGGGAAACAAGACCCGCCATAACCCGGACCTGCACACAAGAATTGCTTTCCAATACGTTTGTCTAAGCCCATAATTTTCGATATATGTTGAATATTCGCACCACATTTTTCAGATAAATCTGCCAACTGATTAACAAAACATATTTTTGTAGCTAAAAAGGCATTTGATGCATACTTAGAAAGCTCTGACGTTTCAAGGGTTGTAAAAACAATTGGGGTTTCTAGTAAAAAGAGGGGTTTATAAAGGGTGTTCATCACCTCTTTTGCACGTTCGCTCTCTACTCCGACAACCACCCTGTCGGGACGCATAAAATCTTCTATCGCCGAGCCTTCACGTAAGAACTCGGGGTTTGAGGCAATATCAAAATCCGCATCAGGGTTGATTTTTTTGATGTGCTCGCGTAATTTTCGACAAGTGCCAACGGGAACCGTGGATTTTACAACAATAACCGTATAATGCTTAAGGGATTTTGCGACGTCTTCGGCAGCAGCAAAAAGATATGACAGGTCAGCTTCCTCCTCACCATCTTTACTAGGGGTGCCAACAGCCAAGAACACCACATCACTTTTGGCAACTGCATGAGTGATGTCGGTGACAAAAGATAGTCTTTCATGCTTGACATTGTCCTTTATAAGGGAGTCAAGCCCAGGCTCATATATCGGAACGATGCCTTGGTTTAGGCTTGATATTTTTTCTTGATTATTATCAACGCACGTTACACGAAATCCAAACGAAGATAGGCAAGTCCCCGTCACTAACCCGACATATCCAGCACCGATTATAGTAATATCCATACTATTTTATACCTCTTATATATTCTAAAACATCTTCTGATAAATCTGAACGATTTAAAGCACTATATATTGTTGATTTTACCATCCCAAGTTTGCTCCCGCAATCGAAACGCTCGCCAGAGAAAAACACTCCCTTAAGGTCTGTGCTGGGAATCATGAGGTTAATGGCATTAGTCAGCTGTATCTCACCGCCAGATTTACATTCGTCTTTGGCTAAAATATCAAAAATATCGGGCTGTAAGACATATCTTCCTATCACGGCAATGTTTGAAGGGCTGTTACTCAGCTGTGGTTTTTCAACCACTCCTTTAGCCAAAACAACATTATCATGCGTTTTTATTGGGTCAATGATGCCATATTTATTAACATCTTCATCATGAATTTTTTGCACTGCCAAGACATTACAGTCATCATAGCAAGAGATTAGTTCCTTAAGACAATTAGCCCCAACTATCAAATCATCTGCCAGTAGCACGGCAAAAGGCTCATCCCCAATAATATGCCTTGCACACCAAACAGCATGCCCTAAACCAAGGGGTTTTTGCTGACGCACATATGACACTTTGCCCGCTTCAAGCACCATTTTATCGACTTGATTTAAGAGGTCTTCACGTCCACGACTTTTCAATAAAAACTCTAGTTCACCTGTATAGTCAAAATGGTCTTCTATGGCGGTTTTTCCACGTCCTGTGACGAATATAAGTTCTTCTATGCCAGCATCGAGAGCCTCCTCAACAGCATATTGTATTAAGGGCTTGTCTATTACAGGGAGCATCTCTTTTGGCATCGCTTTTGTTGCTGGTAAAAAACGCGTCCCCATGCCGCCAACTGGAAAAATTGCCTTTTTTATTTTTTTCATAATTTGTTAATTATAATAGTAAAGTATCAATAACACACAGCCTAGCAGAATTCTATAAATTACAAATGGGAAAAATGTCTTTTTTTCTACCCAGCTATTCATTACCCTTAATGTTAAAACGCCAAAAATAAACGCCATCAAGCACGATAACACCAAGCCATCGCTAGATATTTCATCAACGGCAGTTAAAACCTTTATGGTCTTTAAGAACACCGCTCCACAAACGGGGATGACGGACATCATCATCGAAAACTTAAATGAAACACTTCGTCCATATCCCAAAAATCGCATCCCTGTCAAGCAACAACCCAATCTGCTCGCACCAGCGATGATGGAACAGACCTGAAACAAGCCAATTATGAACGCATCTTTAATAGAAATCTCGCTCTCTTTACAATCTTTTCTAACAGCAAAACGGTCAGCAACCATTAACAGTGTGCCAAAACCAATCGCACTAGTTCCAACAACGAGGAGCGAATTTAACCTGAAGGGAAAATAAATCTCAGCCACCCCAAATATTATAATAGTTGGTAAACTTGCAACGATTAATGAAAGGGTATATTGCGTGTCTTCATCTCTTTGTTGGTTTGTGATGAGTTTAAGCAAGCCCATTATTGCACTAAATATTTGGGTTCTAAAAATCAAAAATATCCCGCCCAAAGAACCAAAGTGCACAACAACATCAGCGGCATGTCCCGAGTCTGGCCAGTGCATGAAAATGGGTAAAATCGCCAAATGTGCTGACGAGCTAACAGGGATAAATTCGGTTATGCCTTGAATTACACCTGCGACTATTGATTGACATATTTCCATTATGATATTTACTGAATATTATAGTTATTCTTTTAACATAGTATTGCTTTTAGCTAAAGTAGGTAAAATTTATGATGACCCTTTATCATTATTGGCTGTGTCCCTTTTGCAGAACAGTAAGGCTTGTTTTAAATGAAAAAAACATCGAATATAACCTGATAATAGAAAGATATTGGGAAAAAAGAGAAGATTTTTTGAAATTAAATAAATCTGGACAAGTCCCTTTTTTGGAAGACATTTCGGGTAATATGGTTGTTGGAAGTGGAGCAATAATTGAATATATAAAAGAAAAATATGACACTAAATCTGCTTTAGAAGGAAAAGATTTTGAACATCGCCTTAAGATAATCAGCATATGTGATTGGCTTAATCAGACTTTTTATAGTCAGGTGTCTCATATGATGCTTTATGAAAAAGTATTAAAACGTCATATGAAAGAAGGTGGACCAGACTCTTTAATGATTAGGCGAGCAAATGATAATATGCGAAATCAATTTGAATACTTGTCATCGTTAATAGAGCAGGAAAATTATTTGGCGGGCAGTGAGCTAACGCTTGCAGATTTAACAGCAGCGGCACATATATCTTGTTTGGATTATATATCTATAATTTCATGGGATAAGTATCCTGAAGTTCGCGATTGGTACGCAAAAGTCAAGTCTCGCCCAAGCTTTAGACCAATATTAGAAGACCACGTTCCTGCAATAACGCCACCACCTTTTTATAAAGAACTGGATTTTTGAGTGTTAAGATGAACAAACCAGTTTACATAATGGAGAAAGTAGACTAACCTTCTCTAGTATTTTTGTCCCCATCGTCTAGCGGTCTAGGACATCGCCCTTTCAAGGCGGAAACACGGGTTCGATTCCCGTTGGGGATACCAAGCTGATTTGTAATGCTCCAAATATGAAGATTATTCCCATAAAACTTCCTATTATCTCAGTGAATTCAAATTTGCTGGATGCACTGAAAAATCATTTGCCAAAAATTGACGAAAACTCCGTATTAGCTATTACATCAAAGGTTGTAAGCCTTTCAGAGGGAAGAGTTGTTAATGAAAACACAAACAAAACTGAGCTAATAAAAAAAGAAAGCGATTTCTACATAAACCCTAGGCAAGATAGCCCGCATCCTATATTTATCACCATAAAAAATGGCATATTAATACCCTCAGCGGGTATAGATGAGTCCAATACGGATGCTGGGTTTGTGCTCTACCCTGAGGACGTTTTTGATTCTTGCTACCAAATTTGGCAGGATTTGAGAGAATTTTATAAATTAGATAATTTTGGCGTCATCATCACTGACAGCCACACAACGCCAATGAGACATGGGGTCATAGGGATTGCACTTAGTTGGTGTGGTTTTAAGCCGACGAGAAATTATATAGGTGAAAAAGATATTTTTCAAAAGCAACTGCGGGTTACCAAGGTAAATGTCATCGATGCGTTGGCCACAACGGCAGTATTTGCAATGGGCGAAGGAAATGAACAAACCCCAGTTGCCGTAATGTCAGAGATTAATAACATAGAATTTACCAGTTTTCCTCCCTCGCAATTAGATAAAGATAGTATTAAGATTGAAATTAAAGATGACCTTTATGAGCCGCTTCTTTGTGGGGCGACATGGTGCAAAGGTGGGGGAGGCGTTAAGTGATATCAGAAGTTTTAATAAGTTTGGGTGCTAACCTAGGTGACCGATTAGAGACGTTTCGTCTTGCTATTGAAAGAATGAAAGCTATTGGGCTGGATGATATCGTTGAGTCGGTAGTGATAGAAAATAAAGCTGTCCTACCTCCTGACGCACCAAAGTCTTGGGATATTCCGTTTCTTAACATGGTTATTAGGGCAAAAACAAACCTAAAACCCCAAGAATTGCTGAAAAAATTGCAAAATATTGAGATTGAACTGGGCAGACCAAAACAACATGTCAAATGGAGCCCAAGGGGTATTGACTTGGACATTCTGCTTTGGAAAAATCAAAACATTAATGAAGTGGACATAACCGTTCCTCATAAGAGCTTGATGGTAAGACCTTTTTTATTGCATTTGATTGCAACCATTGCTCCAGATTGGACGATAGATGATGAATGTAATCAAAAAAATGCAGCCGACGAAAAAACCATTTCAGAAATTGCATACGAGAAGGTTCAGCTAAAATCTTTGTTTACAAAAAGCTTTGTCACCAAACCGAGATTAGTTGGGATTTTAAACATCACGCCAGATTCTTTTTCGGATGGCGGTAATTATTTTAATCCAAAAACGGCCATTTCGCATGGAATAGCGATGATTAATCAAGGAGCAAGTGTAATAGAGCTTGGTCCCATGTCATTGAGGGTCGATGCCAAAGTGCTTAGCCAAGAAGAGGAATGGGCTCGGCTGGAGCCAGTCTTGTCTGGGCTAAAAAATGAACAAATAAACTGTCAAATCAGTGTCGAGACTTTGTATGATGAAAATGCATTAAAAAGCCTAGGCTATGGAATCCATTGGATAAATAATACAGCGAATTTATTATCTGATGCAACCCTGCGAGAGCTAGCGAAAAATAAAATAAAGGTTGTATTAATGCACGAGTTGGGTGTTCCGCCAGTTAAAACCCGCATAATTGACCCAAGAGAAAACGCTTTGGAAGTGGTAAATCGTTGGATTAATAATACGATGGATAGGTTAGAGAATTTGGGTTTTGCTAGCAATCAAGTAATCATTGACCCAGGTATTGGGTTTGGTAAAAACTGTTATCAAAACCTAGAGTTATTGAAGAAAATCAAGCGTTTGCACAAGCAAAACGTAGTATTATTTGTTGGGCACTCAAGAAAGTCTTATTTGGAGGCAATCACTCAAAAACCTTCTAAAGAAAGAGACATTGAAACCATCGCGGTGAGCAAGTTTCTCTTAGATGCTGGCGTAGACTACCTAAGGGTGCATAACGTTGAAGACCATATGAGGTTTTTTGTGGCAGACAAATTGATTAATAGCTAATGGAGGGTAAGCAAAGATGATAAGGCAAAAAGTTACTGGAATAATGGCATGTGACCCTGATGGCGTGATAGGCAATAATGGTCAAATTCCTTGGAAGTGTGAAGATGATATATCATTTTTCAGGGCAGTAACTCACGGGGGCACGGTTATTATGGGCGGCAGGACATTTTTAAGCCTTCCAAATGGTTTTTTTGATGATCGGAATGGTATTGTTTTTTCAAGAATCCTTGAATTGAAAAAAAAGTATTCCTTTTTGTACGTTGTGAATTCATTAGACGCACTGAAGGAAAAATTGCAATCCATGGACCCAAATAAAAAAGTTTTTATGATTGGCGGGGCACAAATTGCAGAACTGTTTTTAACAAACAATTTGGTGGATGATTTCATTCTAACAGTAATGAAAAAACATTACCAAGGTGATACTAAAATAAACCTCGAACATTTTTCCAAATGGAATATCAATTTAAAAATTGAAAAAAACGAATACTATAGATATCACTATGTGAATGGTCCTTTAGAGTAACCGGTCACTGAGAATATCACCCCCTAAGATGCGTCTAGATTTTATGAATAATATGATTCATTAAATCGCTGATGCCTTCGTGCGAGACAGCAGATATTAAAAAAACTTGTTTTTTTGTGATTTGCTGAATCTCTTTCGCCTTTCGCAGAAGCTCATCCTTTGGCATGATGTCAGATTTATTTAGGGCGATTACTTCATATTTATCGGACAGACCATTGCCATATTTTGAAAGTTCGTGTCTGATTTTCTCATATTGTTCTAGGGGGCTTTCCGCGTCAGCACTGATTAAATGCAGGAGCACTCGACAGCGTTCAACATGGCTCAAGAACTTATCTCCCAGTCCCACACCCATGTGTGCCCCCTCAATCAACCCAGGGATATCGGCTATGACAAACTCTTTGTCATCAACAGATGCCACACCTAGTTGTGGGATAAGCGTTGTAAAAGGATAGTCGGCAATTTTCGGCTTTGCACGGGTATTCGCTGCGAGAAATGTTGATTTGCCTGCATTTGGCATTCCGACCAGTCCAACATCTGCGATTAGCTTAAGTTTTAGCCAAATCCAAAATTCATCCCCTTTGGTGCCTGTGCCGGCATATCGCGGTGCTTGGTTGGTCGACGTTTTGAAGTTGATATTTCCCAATCCTCCTCTTCCGCCATGGGCTAAAATAAATTTTTGTCCACTTTCTGTGAAATCAAATATTAAAGACTCATCTTCATCCATTATCACCTGCGTTCCAACAGGGACGCTTAATACGAGGTCATCTCCAGAAGCACCTGTGCAGTTTCGACCTCGACCGTTTTCACCACGTTTTGCCTTAAAATGTTGCTGATAGCGATAGTCGATTAATGTATTAAGGTTATTAGCCGACTTGATTATGACATCACCGCCATTGCCGCCATCACCGCCATCTGGACCGCCAAATTCAATAAATTTTTCTCTCCTAAAGCTGACACATCCGTTTCCCCCGTCACCAGCCTTTATATATATCTTCACAGTGTCTAAAAATTTCATTATTAAGCTTTCCTCAAAAACTCTATTGACATAAACCTCAATACGTTTTATCAATTTTATAGCGTGAAAGCCAATGGTTTTGGTTTATATATAATTTTTAGGTTTGATTAAACTTATGTTTGCGGTAGTAAAAATTGGTGGAAAGCAGTACAAAGTCTGCGAAGGTGACCTAGTCAAAGTTGAAAAAATCTCCTTAGAAAAAGGTGATTCTTGTACTTTTGACCAAGTTCTTATGATAGAAAATGGGAAAGATACCGTTACTGGTAAGCCTTTTGTTTCAGGGGCGACGGTTACCGCTACGATAGAAGAGCAGGGAAAGGCAAGAACAATTCTTGTGTTTAAAAAACGCAGAAGAAAACACTTTAGAAGGAAAAACGGTCATCGTCAGAGATTTACCGTTCTTAAGGTTAGCAAGATTAACATAGGTGCTTAGGGCACTGTTGCTTTGTTGAGCATGTTTATTAGAGGGTTGAGAAGTGGCACATAAAAAAGCTGGTGGAAGTACTTGTAACGGGCGTGATTCTGAGAGTAAGCGTTTGGGCGTAAAGCGTTTTGGGGGGCAGTCTGTGGTCGCTGGTAATATAATTGTTCGCCAAAGAGGTACGAAATTCTATCCAGGTAAAAATGTTGGGATGGGGAAAGACCATACGCTTTTTGCCTTAACAGATGGTGTTGTAAAGTTTTCTATTAGCAACAGACGGAGCGTCGTCTCTTTGTTGTGATTTAAGTTTTCTCCTTAAATGAACTTGCCCCTCACTTTCGTGAGGGGTTTTTTTATGATAAATTCAATATTATTTGCTATAATAATAAAAGTTTTCTCCATTGATTTTCTGGCTTTTTTGCTTGCTTAATCACCGCAATCACCTATTTTTGTCAAAAAGATATTGTTTTAGGCAATATTTTGATGTAATATCTTATTCTAAATTAATTTTCAAGGAATGAAGATATGAAAAAGATATTATGTTTACTAACGGTGTCAATTTTGTCAATTGACCCAAGTTTTTCTATGCAGACAGCTGAGATACAAGAGTTAACTGATGATAAGATTAAAGTAAAATACTATTTCTCAGATTATAAAATATATACAGAATCTTTAAAGAACTATTCTGCACCAATTTCTGAAGATTTGAAACCTGTTGTACAAAAGAAATATGATACTACCCCTATAAGGGTGATAACGGCTGAGAGCATCTTAAATGGCATTAAAAAGAAGCGTCCTGACGTAAATATTGAGCATTCTAGAGGACTATTAAAACGAGATAATGCTGAAGAAATCAGGAAAGAGTATGTTAAGTTTGCAGATAAATCGTATTTTGTCGAATTTGAGAACAAATATATAATAGATGGTGCTAAAGATTTCAAATTACTAGGTGATGGAACCAAACAAGAAGCAAAAAACCATTTTATGCAACTTTTGGATATTACTCTCCTCTCTCATATAGGACGTCAATCCTTAGTAACATTTCTCGCCGCACACAAAACAGCCCTTCCAAATCAAGGAATGGTAATTGCTTATTCAAAAAAAGATGAAGAACCGTCGATTGCATATCCTGTTATTAATGTTCATTCAGGGTATTCAGCGAATTTTTATGGTTTACCAGCGGATATTAGTGAACAAAAGTCTTATGAGGTGTATACCATTGGTAAGGATGCTTTTTTACAACATGAGTTAAATCATGCTACACATAGAATACTTGGTATTCAACCTATGGATTTGTTTTGTTATGATGCTTTTCTATATCAGAAAGAATTATTTTTGAAAGAATTATTGTTTAGTGGCTTTGATACAATCAATAACAGAGTAAAACAAAGTCTTGAAAATCTCACTGCATCCTTAGATGATGAGGGTACTCAGCGTTTTAACGCAACTTTTCAAGGATGTTTGTCTAGTATCATGAATCCCGTGAAAAATCATGAACCTTATAAACAAAGTATGATTAATTTGTTGGATATTAAGTTTGAAAACAAAACACAATATATTTATAGTTTATCTTATCGATTATCTAGTATAGCAATATCATTATTGTGGAATAATTCTCCTGAAGAAATGAGTAATGTCATAGGAGTTATATATGATGAAGGTACGTTATATATCAACACATTAAGTGACATGGATACCTCACTTGAGCTCCAGAGAAATATTCGTTTTCCTTATTTCTCTAGGAGAGGTTTTGATGAAGTGAATTTTAGTAAATTTGGAATTGATGGAAACGTATCAAGTATCTTTACATCCTTATTAAACTTAACAGTCCAAGAAAATCTTCCGACGCGTGAATCATGGGAGATGTTGGTTAAACTGCACCAAGGAGTACATAATCTTGGCACAGAGAACTAGTGTGGTTTATATGGTTGCTGAAAAGCAGTTATATAAGAAAGTAGTTAGTCATATATTATGAGGTTATAGGCTTAACTGAATGAGAAAGAGCCTTAAAAACAAACCTCATAAAACAACTTCTCAAAGGAGGAGGGTAAGTGAATTGGTGAAACCGGTTAACTCCAGCAGTTATCCCAACACCACTTCAACCCCTCCTTCCGTTTTTCATATGAATGTTTGTCTTTAATAATAGTTAGCGTCAATTCCTGACTATTATTTTGGAAATTATGTGTTTTTCTAAATCATGAATATTGTAAATATGTTCAATAATTTCGAAACTCTTTTTTAGTTCATTTTGGGCTGACATCCAGCCTTTTCCATCTGTAATCCAAATAAATTTAAAATTTTTTATATATTGACTTTCAATAGCGATATTTCTATAGCTTCTTGCTATTTCATTTAATTTCGAGCCACCTGTGGTATAAAAATTAGTTTCGATACCGTATACTAAATTTTCTGTTTTTATTACGAAATCAAAACGCTTAACAATTTTGTCTCTATTGGATAGAGTAGACAAATCAATTTGAAATTGTTTTTCTATATTATTAATACTCATCTCCTTAAAATATGTTTTTTTATTTATAAAACCCGCTTTTATAATATGGTTTTCCAAAAGCCCTTCCATTATTTTTCCCCCACGGTTTTTTCTACCGTTAGAGTCAAGACCAGTTTCAACCCCTGTTACATAATCAATAAGGTTATTAATTATATGTTTTTCAAGTAAATCAAATAAGCCTGTTTTTTCCATAAATATGGCATACTGATTAAGTGATAATTCTATTTTATTAAATCTATAAATAAATTCTCCATCGCTATCGCGAGCAAAAATCTCCTTTCATATTTACCTTCTTTTATTAACTTGAAATAAGTAACTCCGCTATCTTGCCGCGGCACGCACTCTTTGAATTAATATTTCTATTCGCATATACGCGTTTAATATCAAAATTTTTATAAATATCCTCAAAGAAGTTATCTGAAACATTATTATTTTTAGGATCAGAGTTACTTAATAGCACCTTTGCTCCTTTTTCTTTAATCTTGGTCGCAAATTGTGAGAGCTTTATTTGTTCTTTATCATCAAAAATAAATTCGTTATAAGAAGTAAAATTAGATGTTTTCGTCAAAGGTCTGTAAGGTGGGTCAAGATAAACAAAGGTTTTGTTATCAATAAATTTTTCTGTATCAATATAATCTCCACAATGTATTTCGACTTTTTTCAATTTATTGGATACATTTAGTAGATTTTCAGTGTCGCATATGAGCGGATTTTTATAATTACCCATAGGAACATTAAAATTGCCTTTTTTATTAACCCTATAAAGTCCATTAAAACAGGTTTTATTCAGAAAAATAAAAAGACAAGCTTTTTCAAGACGTGAACTACTGGAATGAAGGTTAAGTGTATTAAAGAGTTCACGGTTTTTTATATAATTGTTTCTTCTCTCTATCATATTAAGAGAAATGTGCAGAGTTTCATAAATCTTTAATAGAGAAATTAGCTTTTCAACATTCTCTTTAATTGTTATGTAGAGATTAATCAAATCAGGATTAATATCATTTATATAAATTTTCTCCAGCTCATATTTATTAAGTATATCAAATAAAATGGCTCCACCGCCTATAAAAGGCTCCACATAATTTTTTATCCTTGTACCAAGCTGTGCAGGATATAATTTGCTTATATTTTGAATAAGCTGATTTTTTCCGCCAGCCCACTTTATAAACGGTTTGACCAAGCAATGAGACTTCTTGAAATCTGAAGATGTAATACAAAAGTTATCCATAAAAAAACAAATAATAAAATTAAAATTTTCAAGCAACGAATAAATAAGTATATAATGGATGGTAACGCATTTCGTATACATTTTGAAGATAATAAAGGTCATAATGCTAATATGAAACAATATGTTATCTCAATTATATGAATTTGAAATTTGCCTTATTGCTTCGCTCAAGATGATTGCCGATGATATTGCTAAGTTCAAAGACCTAGTCTGTTCTTGTGTTGGGATTGTCACCATGTGGTTGCAGCGATTAATAATGCTTTCAGGCAGACCAGTGCTTTCAGATCCAGAGAGGATGATATCATCGGGGGAGTAGGTAAAGTTTGAATATTTTTCACCACCTTTTGATACAGTGGCTATTAATCGATTGCATGGTGTGAGCGTATCAATAAACTCTTCAAATGAATTGTGTCTTTTAACCATTGCTATTTGAACATAGTCCATTCCCGCACGTTTAAAGTGCTTGTCCGTCATTAAGAATCCACATGGCTCGATTATATCAAGACTGACCGTGAAACAGGCACAGGTGCGGATTAAGGTGGCGGTGTTTTGAGGGATTTCGGGTTGAAACAGGGCTAGTCTTATCATTTTGTGTAAGATTGCCAGATTGAATTTTTGATGCCATCAACAAACTTTTTGTGAGCAATCAGTTCTTCTTCAGATGCTTCGTGAGGTCTGGCGGGTTTTACTGTTTTTGTCGTTGCTTTTAGTGTGGGCTTATTTGAGGTAAGTTCTGCAAGGAAGTCTAATTTTGTTTGTCTTCCCCCTATTAAGTTTAAATAAACTTCGGCCAACAGTCGACAGTCGATTACCGCACCATGTTTTACTCGGCTAGACGTATCTATGTTAAACCTGCTACAAAGGGCGTCCAAGTTTGCAGGGGAGCCAGGAAATTTTCTTCTAGCCATGAATAAAGTATCGGTGGAACGTGACGGGAGTATAGGCGATTTTTCAACACGTTTTAGTTCAAAATTTAGAAACTTCAGGTCAAAAGAAGCGTTATGTATAATTAGTGGCGAGTCCTCTATAAAACTCAAAAAATCGTCCACAACGTCTATAAATAAAGGCTTATCCAACAAAAAATCTGTAAATATTCCGCTAATGGCAGAAGCTTCAGCTGGGACGTCTCGCTCAGGGTTAATATAAACCTGAAACTCGCGACCACTAGGAAGGTGGTTGATTAATTCAATGCAACCTATTTCGATAATTCTGTGACCTGAATTGGGGTCAAGACCAGTTGTTTCTGTGTCTAAAACAATCTCTCTTAGCATATTAGCGATATTGTAACACTTTTAAAATATTATAACTTGGAGTGTGACATATAAATAATCTGATGCCAACAAATATAATAGACCTTAACAATAATAAAAGATTTAGAAAATTTTTGATGCGTTCAATCAAACGCCACAAGAATATTAACATTATCGATGATGTCATTAATTTTGTTGATGAAAGCGTTTCAATGGTCTTTTTCAATCAAGAGACATTGCGGAAAAATCCAGACCTTGTTGCGCAGATAAGAAAAGATTGCCCTAACGCACAGGTTATTTATGTCATTTTCGATAAAGAACCGAAAAATCTCAAAATTGCTTTAAAAATGGATATTGATGGTTTTATGTTTAACGGCTCTTCTTACGAAGAGGTGAACTTTGCTATTAAACGCGGCATAAGGCATCATGCTAAATTAATACATCATGAGGAAAAAATTCAAAAATTTGATTTTATCAACGCGGAGATAGACCTCTCTGCGAACATACAGTCAAATATGTTACCAAGAAAATCATTCACCTCCAAAAACATCTCACTTTATTCTTTTAATGAACCTGCTATGAGGGTGAGTGGGGATTTTTATGATTATTTTTGGCTGAATAATAACCAGCTAGTGGTTTTGATAGCCGATGTGTCAGGAAAAAATATTTCAGCTTCTTTAATGGCGTGCACAGTAAAAGCTTTGTTTCGTGGACTTGCAAAAATATATCAAGACCCTTCAACATGTGTGAGCATGGTCAACAAAATCATTATAGAATCGAATAATTCGATGATGTTCACAACTGCAATTTTTGGGATAATTAACATTAAAGAAGCTTCGTTTGAATATGTTAATGCGGGGCATCTTCCAATAATTTTTTCAAATATTTATGACACAAAAATCATTGGTCAAAAAAGCAAGAGCCTTGCTCTTGGCGTTTTAAAAAATGCTAAATTTGAAAAAAATATTGTTCATCTTAATAATTTAGATAACATTTTTATGTACACTGATGGTGTGACAGAATCGGAAAACAGTCATGGTGAAGAATTTGGTTATGACAGGCTGTTAGAAATTTGTTCTGATTCTAGTAAACAAGACACACCAAAGGATAAGATTTTAAGGGTGAAAAAATCTCACAAAAATTTCGTAAGGTGTGGCGACCCATTTGATGATGTGACTATGCTTTGCTTTCAATATAAGGCGATTTTGAGTTATGACAAAAATAAAACTGAGAAATAATATAGAGTCCATCCCACAGCTATATGACCACGTGGTTAAGTTTTGTGTTGAACATAACTTGCCGAAATATTTGTGGCACGATATTAGCCTAATATTAGACGAGGCGGTTACTAACTCGATAAGATATGGCTTTTCTGACGGAGAGAAGGGTGACATTCTCGTGAGTTTGCTCAGCTCAGATGGTAAGACAAGTATAAGAATAATCGACCGAGGTTCTCAATTTAATCCGTTGAATGTTCCAGACCCTGATACAAAATCTTCTATAGAAAAACGTAGGGTAGGTGGTTTAGGGGTTTATCTCATAAAAAAACTTTCTCAACGTGTTAGTTATAACTACAAATGGGGTGCGAATGTATTGACGGTTCAGCTTAAGGCGGGGGAAAATTAATACTCTATGGAAGCAGATACAAAATTAAATGGTGATATAACGATTTTCACGCCATCAGGACGTATTGATACGATGTCAGCACGTGATTTCGAAAAAGAAGTCAATGGATTAATAGGGAAGGGATGTAAGAAGCTTATTATAGTTTTTGCAGATATTGACTATATATCCAGTGCAGGTCTGAGGGTTTTGCTCCTCGCAGGGAAGCGATTGAAGGTTAGTAGGGGTAATATTGCTCTGTCAGATATGGCAGATAGGATATTTGAAGTATTTAAAATTAGTGGTTTTGATAAAATTTTAACTATTTTCAATACAATAGAAGAGGCCAAGAATTTTCTTGGTTAAGTTTTTTCATTAAACAAAAGGATAGATTATGTTAACAACAACACCAAAGCCAAACACTTTTCAAAATTCAAGTGGGAAGAAGCGTATCAACATCGCCATGCAAGGAGGGGGAGCTCACGGTGCTTTCACTTGGGGCGTTTTGGATAAATTATTTGAAGATGGGCGTTTTGAAGTTGAAGGCGTCACAGGTACCAGTGCAGGCGGGATGAATGCTGTTGCGACAGTTCAAGGTCTTTTAGATGGCGGTCTTGAAGGTGCAAGGAAAATGTTGACCAAATATTGGGCTTTAACCTCTGAAAAAGGAAAAACTAGCATCTTTAAGCCAGGTCTTATGGACCGTATGATGGATAAGTATACGATGCTTAATTCACCTGGGTTTGTTGGGTTTGACTTTATGAGCAAAATGCTTTCACCTTATCAGTGGAATCCACTAGGTTTAGACCCATTGAAAGATATTATTAATGAAATTTTCAATTTTAAACAGATTCAAGAAAACAAGCTTCATAAGGTGTTTTTAGCCGCTACTCACGTTTTCACGGGTAAAATCAGAATATTTAAAACAGAAGAGGTAAAAACCGAAAGTTTGCTTGCAACGGCATGTTTGCCTACAATCCATCAAGCGGTCATGGTTGATAATGAATATTATTGGGATGGCGGTTTTATTGCGAACCCAGCAGTTTATCCGTTGATTTATAATTGCGAATCACCAGATATTATGATTATAAAACTCAACCCAACACACAGAAATAAGCTACCTGTAAGTGCTTCTGAGATTTCTGACCGTTTGAATGAGATAACAAATAATACCTCGATATTGCGAGAGATGAGGTCTGTGAACTTTATTTCGCAATTAATCGATGAGGGGATAGCAGACCCAAAACGTATTAAGCGTTTACATATTCACGTGGTTGAAAATGATGCACCATTCCAAGAATTGGGTTGGTCATCTAAGCTAAATACGGAATGGGACTTCTTGAGTCATCTCTTTGAAGAAGGTCGTAAGACTGCCGATACGTGGATTAAAGAAAACTATGATGGCGTAGGTGTTCGTAGTACTGCAGACATGAAAGATTTGTTCGTTTAAATCCTTCTCTTAATAAATAGAAAATAAACAATTCAACGCTCTCTTATTCTTAAGGGGGCGATTTTTTATCAAGATAATAGAACACGCTTACTTAAGCTCTCTAGCTTTGTTTATATATTTTTAGCTCGTATGGACTAGGTCTTTAAACGCTAAGGCTTTTATTAAGGCTTAACAAATGCTAGAATTATTCCTCATCAGGGTGTTTTGGTATGGGGCTAGATATAGACTCCACCTGTCTTTCAACGTTTTCTAGTTGTTGTGACCACGGGTCTTCATTATTATTAATAGAATTTCCCATTTCAGATATTTTCCCTTTTAATTCAGAAAAACATATTCCCAAACGCTGTTGAATTAATTGAACAGTTTTATTTAATAACGGAAAACATCTTGCTTGCGATAAATATTCAGGAACCTCTCCCATCGAGAATAGTGAAAAGACAAATAAAAACACAACCAGCATAAAAAAACCACGCAACGCTCCGAGGGGGAACCCAATTATCCTGTCGACCCCAGAAAGGTTGCTTCCTCGCACAGCCAATGAAGTGAAGTATTTTATCAATGTTAATAATACGAACGCAGACAAATAAGACACAAACCAACATATCCCATTCAAAAGCATCTCGTCTGATATATATGGTGTGATAATGGGTTGTAGGTATGGAAAGATTATTCTCGCACCCACAAAAGACAATGCCCAAGTACAAATCCCGAGGAACTCGAGGACAAAACCTCTGGCAAATCCAATTATGCCAGACAAAACCACAAAGCCTAAGGCAAAATAGTCAACCAAGTTTAATGTCGCAGTTTGGACAGAAATCATATGCTACACCGTCAGCAATATTAACAAGCTTTCATTTCAAACATTGTGCAGGTGATTTTTCCATCCTCAGACTTTACCAACACCACACTAGGCTTACGTTCCGCGTAATCTTTTGAACATTGGCTTGCACAATCTGCGTTATTTACGCAAGAAGCATCAAACCGATGAGCCATTACAAACTCTTTTATTGAAGAGCTATCAAGTGCATTGGGTAATTTTTTGGTTGTTGAAGACACGCCATATATTAAAGATGCTTGGCGTGATGTCTGCTCATCTTTTGCTAAGAACAATAGGTCAGCCTGCAACCTGTATTTAGACATTGCTTTTAATGTCTCAAAATCAGAATCAATGATAACCACAGGGACATTTTCATTTGCGGTAATAGATTGAAGCGACATCCCTATAGATTCAGCGTTTTCTCCCAAACCGCTAATCTGGGGGTCATAGGCAAAATCAAAGAAGCAAGGGTCGGATTCGGTTTTGACGATGATGTTGTTCATCATTTGCACCGCTTCAACAGGATACTTGCCTGACGCAGATTCAGCCGACAGCATCACAGCATCAGTTCCCAAATACACAGCTGTTGCAACGTCCGAAACCTCGGCTCTCGTGGGGGTTGCGTTTTCTGTCATGCTTTCTAGCATTTGAGTCGCGATGACGATGGGTTTGCCAAATTCTCGACAGACTTGAACCATCTGACGGCACATCATCGGAACATTCTCGTGACCCGCCTCAACTGCGAGGTCTCCACGAGCAACCATAATCGCATCAGCGACCTCAACAATTTCTTCAAGCTGTTCAACTGCTTGCGGTTTTTCAATTTTTGCGAGGACTTTTGCCCTGCCTTTTATAATTTCTTTCGCTTCGAGCACATCTTTTGGCGTTTGCACGAAAGAAAGTGCAATCCAATCGACTCCCAATTGCAAAGAAAAATCTAGGTCTTTTAGGTCTTTTGGAGGCAAAGCGGGGATTGGTAATATCGCCTCAGGCACGTTGACGCCTTTTCTGTTGGATATTGCTCCGCCGATGATGACCTCTGTTTCCAAAAAGTCAGAACCCTTTGAGACGACTTTAAACTTTAGTTTGCCATCATCAACCAAAAGGTTAGAACCCACATCAGCAGCCTTAATAATCTCGGGGTGGGGAAGTTGGACACGTTTGCTATTGCCAAGTTCTGGGTTTAGGTCAAATGTGAATGTATCGCCCTGTTTAAGGATTTCTTTTGTGTTTTCAAATGTTCCAACGCGGAGCTTTGGACCTTGCATATCGGCAAGTATACATGTTTTGCGGTTATATTTATTTTCTAATTTACGAATATTGTCATAAACCTCTTTATGAGTGGCGTGCTCTCCATGAGAAAAGTTTAACCTGAAAACGTTAACACCAGAACAAAACAGCCTTTCAATATTTTCTGGTGAACAGCTGGCGGGGCCAATGGTTGCAACGATTCGGGTTCTCCGTGGATAAAGCATTTTAAAATCTCCTAAGAATTATGACATTCACGAGCAATATATCGCATAAACAACTAAAAGTTTAGGGATATTTTTATTTATTTTTTACATCGAGACATGCTCATTTAAAAACAGAAGGTTAATTTTTTAGGTATCAACCAGCTACTACTCTATTTAAATATTCAAATGACTTTGATTTTAGGTATGATTTTGCTAAACTAGGATATGTAGTTAGTTTTAAATATTAACAAATGGAACAACTAGACTTATCGTCTTTGAATAAAGCCGTTGAGAGCCTTGGAAAGGTTATCGCGGAGTATAACAAAGACCAGAACAATGACATAGTGCGTGATTCACTCATTCAAAGATTTGAATATACTTATGGTCTTTCTCTGAAAATGATGCAGAGATATTTAAACATGAATGCCCTAATTGTTGATGAGCAGGAGACCTTTAGTAATATAGTACGGCAGGCAGATAAAATAGGCTTATTAAAGAGCGAGCTAGAAAATTGGGTTGAATACAGAGCGATGAGGAACATCTCCTCGCACACTTATGATGAAAATAAGGCATGCGTTGTGGCACAGATTGCAGTGAATTTTTTCCAAGAGGCAGAGTATTTATTAAATGAACTGCGAAATAGAAATAAAACCTGAGCACCACAGACTTGTTATTCAAACTTTATCAAAACATTTGAATTTAACGGAAGTTTCGGTTTATGTGTTCGGCTCTAGGTCAAAAGGGGCTTCAAGGAGGTGTTCTGACCTAGATTTGGCAATTGAAACGTCTGGAGAAAAAATGTTATATTCAACTTTAATTAAGATTAAAAATGATTTTGAAGAATCTTGTCTTCCATACACTGTTGATATAGTCGATTTGAACGACATAGATGAAAATTTTAAAAACTTAATAAAAAAAGATTTTATAAAACTCATAGGATAGTAATTATAGTCTAATAATTTAACATTTGTTCCTTAAAAAGCTTATTTGGTGCTTAAATGTTTGGGTGGTGAAAAAAATAATTGCTTTTTATATGAAGAAATTAGTTTTTCTATTTTTTTTGTGTGTTACAATGCCGACTGGCTGTTTATTTTGGGTTTTATTGTCACGCATTTCTTAGTGTTTTGCTTTTAATCTATCATAAATGGATGTTTTTTTTAATTTCAAGGATTTTATAATGAATAAGGTTTATATTGGTAACCTGCCTTACGGTGCTACAGAAGATGATTTGGCGGGTTTGTTTGGTCAGTGTGGAAGCGTGACAAGCGTAAGCATCATTAAAGACAGGGATACAGGTCGTTCAAAGGGTTTTGGTTTTGTTGAGTTTGACAATCAACAGTCCGTTAATGATGCTGTAGAAAAACTTAATGGTTATGACTTGGGTGGTCGTCAAATAAGGGTCAATGTTGCAAACAGCAAGCCTGAGGGCGGTGACCGTCGTGGTGGTGGACCTCGTCGTCGCAGTTTCTAAAATGCTTTTTAAAGGCACCCGTTTTAATCGGGTGCTTTTTCTCTTAAGAACATGATATCGCTGTCTTTTTCTGTTTCTAGACTAATTTTCTGAATTCCAATTCCCTCCATTATTGGTGCATCTCTTGTGCAAGCAAGGGCAAGGATGTGGGTTTTTGTTACAAAAAGTGCGATTGCCATATGACCAGATGTTCCATAGCTTCTGTGACGTTCAACTTTTTCGCCTATTTCGGGTCTGCGTATGCAAATGATGTCTCCTGCTCGCACGTCATGTTGAATATTATTCGTTAATAACGGCTCAAGTATAGAATCTAGATATTTATATTCATTGCGAGAAGACAATTCTTTTTCATACAGTCCGCTCTTAGATTTTATTCTGAAGAACTGCATAGCAGTGTATGTGGTGATAATATGTTTTGCCCCTAGCGTTTTAAAAACCCAAGATGAACAATCCTCAGGGTTAAAGATGCGTTTTTTCGGGTTTCTGGCGTAATTGCTTCCCATATAATAGCCACTGTGTGGAAAACCAAGCTCTCCTTGTGATGGGCTCGAGCTGTCCATATAATAATAAGTAAAAGACTTGAATTCTGGGTGGATAGCATGTTGCGACCTAACTTTTGCTAGAGGGATTGTGTGGAAGATTAAACTATAATCGACCCAGTCCATGCCATTATATTGAGGAATGGCAATGTTGGATGCACTAGCTTTTTCTCCCATCAGTTCAACAAGGATTGTCACTATTACACCTTTTAAACACGTCGGTTTAAACGAACCAGCGACAATTTCCCCGCCTTTATCTGTTTCTAGGGTTGTGATGTCTAGCAATGATTTTCTAAAATCAGGGGGCATTTTTCCTTGCACGAGAGTGTGTAGGTGGTTTTGGACTATTTCATAGGAACTAGTAATTATCGCATAAAGCCTGTTTTCTTTGCATAAATAGAGTGCTCTATCTGAGCCGTCATAATTTATTTTCGAGATAGCTTGATTGAAGTTGTTGATTATTTGCGTATCCCTTTCAATACGTTTATGTAAACGATGCTTTAACTCATTGATTGTCAGTCCGCTTTTTTGGAAGCGATTTTTGACTATTGTTAGCAGAAAATCGAGTTCCTTAAGGGTAAGTTGCCTATGTTTTTCTTCTAACAAAAAAGCTCTTTTTAATGTTCCAGTCGCGTTTGCTTTTATGCCATCTATCGCAGTGAGTTCTTCATCTGTGATTGAATCTGGGTTATAAATTTCTACGTACTTGTTTTGTGTTTTGTCATATGTTAACGACAAGTTTTCTTTTTTGCTACAAGCTGAAAGGGAAAGACAGATTATTGTTAATAATATTAATGATTTAATTTTACGCATTATTTTTCTCTTAGTGTGTTTTCTTTTATTTTATGTCAAATTGGTAAAGAAAAATAAAATTTAAAAAATATCTAAAATAATTTAATATTAAGTTCTATGAGATAGTGATATCATGTGGAATTTATTGAAATAAGCTTAGTCGGGGCAAACAATGTCTAATGAAGAAGATAACCCTTGGAACAACAAGGACAGCAACCCATGGGTCAAGAACAAACAAGACCCAATACAAGACCTTTATTCTAAGTTTAAAAATTTCAAATTTGGAGGCAATAAAAATAATGAGGGTGGAGGTCAATTTCCTCACATCATTATTGGTCTTTTTGTAATAGTCCTAATATGGCTGGGAAGTGGCGTTTTTCAAATTAGTCCTGATGAACGCGGCGTTGTGTTGCGTTTTGGTCGAAGTGTTCGCACTTGCGGTTCAGGGCTACATTATCGTTTGCCCTATCCTTTTGAAGAAACGCTAATAAAAAGCGTCACGACAATCAATCGAATAGATATTGGCACGAAAAAAGGGCGGAGCTCGGGTGATGAAGCAACTTGGGAAGAGGGCTCAATGCTCACGGGCGATTCAAACCTTGCGAATGTGACGTTTACTGTTCTTTGGCGAATTAAGGATGATGGCGTTGAAGAATATCTTTTTAACGCGAGGTCTCCAGACATCACAGTTGGTGCGGTTGCGGAAAGCATTATGAGAGAAATCATCGGTCAAACGCCGATTGCTTTTGCTCAAACTGAGGGTAGGGGAGAGATTAATAACCGTGCTCAAAAGCGTCTTCAAGACATAATGGATGAATATAAAATGGGCGTTGAAATTGTCCAAGTGCAGTTACAAAATGTCGAACCACCAGCGTCAGTTATTGATTCATTCAGGGACGTTGAACGTGCTCAAGCTGACCAACAGCGTGAAATAAACCAAGCTGATGCCTATGCGAGGGACATAATGGCACGTGCTAGGGGACAGGCTGGTGAATTGATAAATAAAGCACAAGCTAGAAGTAGTGTAATAATTTCTAGGGCAAAGGGTTTGGGACAACGTTTTAGTTATATATTAGGGCAATACGAGTCGTCACCAATGGTGACATCTAAGCGTATATACATAGAAACGATGGAAGAGATTTTGGAAAATATGCAAAAGATTATTGTTGACCAAAAGCAAACAGCAGGAACAGTTGCCTATCTGCCATTACATGAGATGCTCGGGGCTAATAAAAAAGCGAAATAATTTTTGTGTTATAACTATATATTCTTTGGTGATTTAAAATGAGCAAAAAAAATCCATTAAGTGGCTTGTCGGGCGTTATTATTGTTTGTTTTCTATTAATAATTTCATCGCTAAGTAGCATATTTGTTGTCCGGCAAATAGACCAAGTCTTAATAGTTCGGTTTGGGGAACCTGTGCGTGTTGTAAATAATGCGGGTTTACACTTTAAATTGCCATTTATTGACGAGGTGATTTTTTTCGAAAGGCGTCTCCTTGCAATAGACCTTGCGGAGCTTGAGGTCACTCTTGGCGACCGCAGAAGGTTGGTGGTTGACGCTTTTGGTCGATATAAAATTGTTAATCCTTTGAAGTTTTATCAAACGGTTCGTGATGAGGCAGGTTTGCAGCGTCGCCTTACGAGTATAGTGCTTGGGAGTTTGCGGAGCGTTTTAGGGACATCTAATCTCGCTATGATTTTGTCCGATTCTCGTGCGAAAGTGATGGACGACCTTTGTAATGAGGTAAACCGTGCAGCAAAAGATTTTGGGGTAGATGTGCTTGATATACGTATCAAAAGGATGGACCTTCCTCGTGAAAACACAGAGGCCATCTGTAAGAGAATGATTAGTGAGCGTGAGCGAGAGGCTCGTCAATTAAGGGCACAGGGCGCCGAAAAAGCACAAATTATGCGCGCTGAAGCTGATAAGTTTAGGGACGAGACAATCGCTGAAGCAAATAAAGAAGCGGACATAATCATAGGTAAAGGTGAGAGTGAGGCTGGCAAGATATATGCACAGGCTTATGGAAAGAATGTCGAATTTTTTGAATTTTATCGTTCCATGCAGGCGTATCGTAAGGCTATGAAGTCAGAGAATACAAAAATAGTCGTCGCTCCTGATGGCGGGTTTTTAAAGTTTTTTGCAAGAAATGTTCAGAGGAATCAATGATTTATCAAAATCAGCGACACTTAAAAAGAAATATTTATATATTTTTAATCTTGTGTTTTTTAGCGTTGACAGTTGCGGATGCGAGAGGGTCGCAGTTTGTGGACGTTATTCCAGATTTAACAAAGTCTGTTGTAAATATCTCTTGCAAAGAGCGTGCTAACGGTCAAGGAAGTGAAGAGTCTGATTTTGGTGGTCGCTCTGATGAAGTGAAAGAGTTGTTTGAATCTGCGGATAATAAGCGTAATACCCCATTGGGGTCAGGTTTTATCATTGATAAGACGGGTTATATATTGACCAGTTATCATGTCGTCACTGGCACAAAAGAAGTAATAGTTACCCTTCATGACGAAAAAGAGTTCAAGGCGAAGGTGGTTGGTCATGATGAAAAATTGGATATTGCTTTATTAAAAATAGATGGTGATACCAGCTTTACACCAATAAATTTTGGAAATTCTGATGGGGCGAAGGTTGGCGAATGGGTTTTATCTATTGGTAATCCATATGGGCTTGGCGGAACGGTCACAAAGGGCATAATTTCTTGCAGAGCGAGGAATATATCTTCAAAATTTAAGAACATTATGGGCGATGGGCTCATAGATTATATCCAAACGGACGCCCCCATTAATCGAGGCAACTCTGGTTCGCCGCTGTTCACTTTGGACGGTAAGGTTATAGGAATGATAACGGCAATTTTTTCAGAAACAGGTTTTAGTAGTGGATTGAACTTTGCTATCCCTTCAAACGTTCTTCAAAAAGCCATTAAGCAATTACGTGTTTTTGGTAAGATGAGGCGTGGCTGGATAGGTGTTTCGGTTGAGCTACTTGAAGCAGATGTTGCTGAAAGCTTGGGACTTGAAAAAATTAATGGCGTAACGGTCACCAAGGTTTTGCCCCAGTCCCCAAGTTCTAGGGGGGGGCTACAACAGGGGGATATAATAATTGCGATTAATGACGTTGCTATTAAGAGTGAGAATCACCTATCAAAAATTATAGCCGACGCACCAATAGGGAGCGTTGTGCCAATAAGAATAAAACGAAACTCTCAGGAAATCACTTTGAGTATAATGGTTGGTTACCGAGAGGATGAAGCGGAGTTGGGGGATGTGTTTATTGGACGCTCATCCGATGTGCGAGGAAAAGATATTTATAGTGCGGGTTTGTCTTTGGCAGATTTTACACCTCAGCTAAGAAACATGTTAGCCGTTCCAGATGAGATAAAAGGTGTTGTTATCTTAAACATAATGGGTGATAGTGACGCGGCGGACAAGGACATTCGTCAAGGCGATGTTATAGTGAAGGTTGACCAATATCCAATATCAAGTATAGCAGACTTTGTCTCAAAGCTTATGTATGCAAGTCAAAACAAAGATAAAGTAGCACTATTAATTTTTAGGGATGGGACTTATCTATATCGTGCGATTACGCTTAGGAAAATCCCTGAAAAAACAATTTCAAATCAACCGAATAATGACGTTGTAAAACCGAAGACATCAGACGACGAACCTTCAGAAAAACTTGATATTAAGACAGGTCGTTAAGTACTGTTGTGATAGTTTTGGTATTTTTGCCAGATTTAATGATGTTAAGTTGAGAAGAAGAAAGGCGAGGGGTTTTTTATTCCCTCGCCGGTTAGTTTTCATGAAAGTTAAGTTCTTATTCAAGATTAGTATAAGAAATCTAAGTAAATAAAGTCTTAATTACATATTATTCTGTGAAGACCAAAATTCTCTGAATGTTTCAAATAAATCAGATAACCTTTCTTCTTCGTCTGCTTCTTTCCTTCTAATATCGGCACCAGTTTATTGAGCTACCATCTTTCCGTTGGCATCAACATAAGAAATCACAACACCTGCATCAAACGCATGTTCTGGCACTTTATTAATCAATCTGTCGGACAAAAACACTTTTTGTATTTCAGGACATTCAGCAAAACAGAAGTCTTCAAGAACGTCAACATTTGTTAAGTTAAGAATTCCATTATCTTCTTGTCCCAAAGTTTCACACTTGTAAAAACAATAATTAGGGATAGTTTTTAATTTTGAACCAAAAATCACTTTTTTAAGAACTTTACAGAAAGCGAAAGAGGAACTGTCTAAAGTACAACAGTTTGTTAAGTCCATCTCTGTGATACGCGTACCTTCGAAGGCACAATATCCGATATGCTCAATTTTATTCGTGTTTCCCAAGAATATTATACTCGAATGGTTAAAAGTATTATTTGGTATATAATTCACGCCAGCAGGTAAATCCATGAATTCAATATTTGTAAAGCTTAGCGCTGCATAGGATCCATATTCACTCCCTAGACGCACACCAAACGAAGGAAGTATATGGGAAAATCTTGATAAATCTATTCCCTTTAAGTCTGTCAGATCTCCAAAATTTAAGTGTTTTATCAAAATTTCTTGATTTTCATTTTTGTCTAAGTAAAATCTGTTAATGTTATGAATCGTATCGAAACTATAATGCAAGGCATATTGACCACCTTTTGCTCCCAAAGGAATAGCCAGTGCATCGTTTAAATCCATAGAAACATTTTTAAATTTCATTGTGTTATAATGTTGACCATCTATAGCTACTATGCGTTTGACATCATCATAATCCATAGGATATTCAAATCCAGCTTGAGATATTTTTGAATCTGTATTTCCCTTACATGTAGGCAACCTAAAGTCATTTTGACCATAGAAAACTTGAGTATTCATATTAGGGAATTTATTTTTATCATCCAGTTTTTTAATAGGGAATGTGTTAATTCTATTATCAGCTATAACACCGCCATATTTTCGACTTATCTGTACAAAATTGGATAGAATTTCTATTGGTTTAACTGTCCCTATCTCTCCTGTATCTTGGTCGTTTACAGTAACATTTTCGTGAGGCATGATGTGAAGAACTTTCATGGCAAAATGGTGTGAGAGTTTTACGGGTGTACGAGCAGCGGTCACATGATGACTAGCTGAGAGAGAGACGACCCCCGCTATTACGGAAGACAGTATAATTTTTCTATTAATCATAATAAAATCCTTTTAAAAAAAACTTAAACATTAAAGACACTAATTTATATAGCGTCACATCCATCAATTGTCAAGTTTTTTTATAAAAGAAAAATAATAATAACTTTTAATAAAAATATCACAACATTTTAGA
>CAYJEJ010000002.1:0-69428 GCA_964369315.1 uncultured Alphaproteobacteria bacterium
TCATGTAAATAATCAAAACATGCAGGTCGTTCAACAACGTCCACCCGTACAACTTGAACCTGTTTATAATATGATAGTTGCCCGTTGTCTACCTGATAAACAAAAATTATCGGAATTTGCTCAAGTAAGCAAAAAATGCACCGATGGTGTGGAACGTTCGCTCATGAACCCAGTTCCTGTCACATCTGAAAATTATCCTAAAATCCATAATAAGCTGGAAACTCAAGCCTTCTACACTCCAAATGACTTTAGGTTGCTCACTAATAGTGAAGATACAACGTCAAACATATTTCAAGCTAGATTTGAATATCCTATGGGTTATGATGATGTCAAACGCATAGTAGCTATAGATGGTCAACATTATAACAAAATGACATTTACAAATGTTTCTATGTCTATAAACGATGCACTGGCTATTTCTAAAGGAGAAAAAAATGGTAAAGATGCCTTGCATTATAATTTCGATAAGTATGATAACATTAACAGATTTTACTTAGACAAAAATGAAACTCAAGAAATTTTGATAAAACACTTAAATTTTGGAGATCTGACAGACTTAAGGGGAATAGATTTATCAATATTTTCCCATATACTTCCTTCGTTTGGTGTGCGTCTAGGGAGTGAATATGGATCCTATGCAGCGCTAAGCTTTACAAATATTGAATTCATGGATTTACCTGCTGGCGTGAATTATATACCAAATAATACTTTTAACCATTCGAGTATAATATTCTTGGGAAACACGAATAAAATTGAGCATATCGGATATTGTGCCTTCGAAGGTACGCGTATCACAGAGATGGACTTAACAAACTGTTGTACTTTAGACAGTTCCTCTTTCGCTTTCTGTAAAGTTCTTAAAAAAGTGATTTTTGGTTCAAAATTAAAAACTATCCCTAATTATTGTTTTTACAAGTGTGAAACTTTGGGACAAGAAGATAATGGAATTCTTAACTTAACAAATGTTGACGTTCTTGAAGACTTCTGTTTTGCTAAATGTCCTAAAATACACGAAGTGCTTTTGTCCGACAGATTGATTAATAAAGTGCCAGAACATGCGTTTGATGAGAAAGTAGTAATAACTTATGTTGATGCCAACGGAAAGATGGTAGCTCAATAAACTGGTGCTGATATTAGAAGAAAAGAAAAAGCAAGGTAGATATTATATGAAGATTTTAGGAAGTTATTTAATTAATAATACCTAGAGAACTTATTTAAAGATTTTAGGAATTTGTTTAATTAATAATATACCTAATTAAAACTTTCTTTACTTAGATTGGTTACACTAATCTTGAATAAGAACTTAACTTTCAAAAAAACTAACCGGCGAGGGAATAAACCCCTCGCCTTTATTCTTCTCAACTTAACATCATTAAATCGTAAAATTGATAATTTTTAATTTTAGATAATTGTTTTATAAAAAAATGCAAATTAAACCATTTTTACGTTTATACCGCGAGAGGCGGATATGAAGTTTTTCACGATTTGATTGTCAGAATTATCAAGCATATCAACGCTGTCTTGCCAAATAATGCTGCCAGAGTCCAGCAAAGCAACACGGTCACCAATCACCCGAGCAACGCTGAGGTCGTGAGTAATGGTTATGCACGTGATATTAAGCTTTTTTACGGTTTTTCTTATCAGCTGGGTTATTGTTAATCCCGTAACAGGGTCAAGCCCAGATGTTGGTTCGTCAAACAACATAATTTCAGGCTTAAGGGCGATTGCCCTTGCGAGTGCGACACGTTTTTGCATTCCACCAGAGATAGATGATGGAAACAACTTGAAAACACTTCTATCAAGTTCAACTGCCAAAAGTTTTTCGTGGGCTATTTTCAGAGCCTCTTCTTTTGAGGTTGAGCGATTTAACAGACCAAAGGTTACGTTTTGTTCCACGGTCATGGAATCAAAAAGAGCCCCCCCTTGAAACATCATACTAAATTTAGATAAGTAAGATTGACGGTGTTTTCTGTCCTTCGCATTAATTCCGCAGGCTATGACCTCGCCTTCATCAGGTGAGATTAGACCAAGAAGTACCTTAAGCATCACGGACTTTCCAACACCAGACTTGCCCAAGATGACCAAAGATTCACCATCATCAACTTCGGCGTTGAAATTGTTGAGTACTTTCATGTTGTTACTGAATGTTTTGCTGACATTTTTAAAGATTATTTTACTCATTTTATTAAGCTCCAAAAAACAACGCAGTAACTATATAATTAAGCACTAAAACCCCCATACATGCAGAAACCACGGCCATGGTTGTTGCCTCGCCAACGCTTTTCGCCCCTCGTGAGGAATTAAATCCATAAAAACAGCCAAATATAGCAATCGCAAAGCCAAAACAAGCCGCTTTGACTAAACCGCACGTAACATCACCCATCTCAAGGTTTGAAAAGGTTTCAGTCATATAGGCACTTGGGGAAAAACCTAGTTTCGTCGTGCCAACAAAAAAACCGCCAAATATTCCAACTATGTCAGCTAAAACTGTTAATAGTGGCAGACATATTAAACAAGCGATAACTCTCGGAGCAACCAAGAACTTAAAAGGATTAACGCCCAAAATTTCTAGGGCATCAATTTGCTCCGAAATTTTCATAGACCCAAGCTCTGCCGCAATAGATGCACTCATTCTGCCCGCAACCATAAGACCAGCCATAACGGGCCCTAACTCGCGGGTGATGGCAACCACAACAACGGTTGCAACCGCACTTTCACCAGAAAATTTTGCAAAACCAACATAAGTCTGTAACGCAATGACCATTCCGCTAAAAACAGCGGTCAAACCCACTATTGGAATCGAAAAAAATCCTGTATTGATAACCTGCTTTAACAGTTCAGTGAAGTATATAGGCATCGAAAAGCAAGATATGACCGCTCTAAAAGTAAAGAGAGAGAGTTTTCCCGCTTCAGCAAATGCCGAAAGCACCTTTGCCCCGATGTTTGCAAAAAAATTGTTTTTTGTAATTATTAGTTTCATTTTATATATATCCTATGAAGTCTGTTTCCTAGATTACACGAAAATTCTAAAGATATAGTTCCCATTTTATCTGAAATTTCTTCCGTATTCATTTCAGGGCTACAAACGGTGCACCATTGCCCAGGAAATGTTAGGTGCTCGGGCACATCGGTCACATCAACTGTGATTAAGTCCATAGATATGCGACCGACCATCTTTGCCCTTATTCCGCCAATAATCACTTCACCGCCGTTTTTAGATAGGTTTCTAAAAATCCCATCCGCATAACCCAAGCCTATGGTTGCAATCCTTGAAAACCTATTACAAACATATGACGCACCATAACCAACCGAGCAATTCGGAGGGACGTTGTTGATGTTTAAGATTTTGGCATACAAACTCATCGGTTGCATTGTGGGTTTAAAATTATCCAATCTTGTCGTAAGACCAAATAGAAATGTGCCAATCCTGACCATATCGAAATGATATTCTGCACCGTGTAATATGCCTTTTGAATTAGAAAAACTTGCCTTAACACTCGGGAAAAGACGCTTAAATCGCCGAAATTTTGTTAATTGAGTTAAATTGTTTGAGCTATGCGGATTATCAGAGCAGGTTAGGTGGCTCATGATGTATTTTATGCTTATGTTATGCATAATATCAGGTCTGTTGAGATACCAAAGGGTATCTTGCCAACTCAGACCAGTTCTTGTCATGCCAGTGTCAAAGTGAAGGATTGCTGGTAAAGAAAGACCAGTTTTTTCGGCGTATGCGTTCCAATCTTCAACCTGAGACCTATCAATCAAAACAGGTACTAGATTATTTTGGTATAAAATTTCTTCTGTTTTGGGGAGCACGCCACAAAGAACATAAATGTTGGCATCTTTGGGAACAAAAGTTCTCATTTGAACCCCTTCGGTAATGTCAGATACAAAAAAATCTCGACAACCTTCATCGGTTAATGTTTTGGCGATTTCTACATCGCCCAATCCATAGGCGTTGGCTTTTAAGACGCAGGCAGAAATGCATTTCTGGATGTTACTTTTTTTTAATAAAAAATTTATCCGTCTATAATTATCACGAACAATCCTGAGGTCGACAACCAGTGCTGAGATATGCTCTGGTGAAGCAGCATTGAGCCGGTCTGCTATATATTCCGGAATGCCAGCACTATTATATGGGCTATTTTCTTTATAAGTCTGATTCATGTGATATTTAAGTGCCTCTTCATTCGCTCAGGTTCCCAAACTTGGTAACCTTGCCATCAAAGTATAGTTTAATGGTGCCCACAGGACCGTGGCGTTGTTTCGCAATGATGACCTCTGCGGTATTATATATTTGCGAAAGCTTGTTTTTCCATAGTTCGTGTTTTTCTGTTCCCTGTGGGGGTTCTTTTCGTGACTCGTAATATTCATCACGATAAATAAATAATACGATATCGGCGTCTTGCTCTATGGAGCCAGATTCACGAAGGTCGGCCAACATCGGACGCTTGTCATCACGTTGCTCAACAGCCCGAGATAGCTGAGATAAGGCGACAACAGGAACATCGAGCTCTTTTGCCAGTGCTTTTAACATGCGTGAGATATGTGAAATCTCTTGGACGCGGTTGTCAACTTTACTGCTTCCTGCAACTTGTAAAAGCTGTAAATAGTCGATTACAATCAGACCTAAACCGTGTTTGCGTTTTAGCCTTCTGGCACGGGTTCTTAATGCAGAGATGGTTAATGCTGGTGCGTCATCAATAAAAAGGGGTATCTGACAGATTTCTTTGCTAACTTGAGTGAATTTTTTAAAATCTGAGCTTTTAACTTCACCCCGCCTAATCCTATCGGAAGAAATACTACACTCTTGAGCTATTATACGGGTGGCTAGTTGCTCAGATGACATCTCGAGCGAGAAAAATGCCACCGAGGCACCACTATCTTTTTCAAATAATTTAGCCTTTGCCGCGTTATAAGCGATGTTTGTTGCCAATGCGGTCTTACCCATCGAGGGTCTTCCTGCAATTATGATGAGGTCGGATGAATGAAGACCGCCAAGCCATTTGTCTAGGTCGCGTAAACCAGTTGTGACGCCTATTATTTTCGAGTCATTTTTATAGGCAATTTCCGCAATTTCGATGGCTTGATTAAGTGCTGAAGAAAAATTCATAAAACCGCCCTCAGTTTGACCGCTTCCTGCAAGTTCAAAAAGTTTTTGTTCAGCGGCTTCTATTTGAGCGGGTGCACTTGAGTCGACATCATAAGACTTGGCATCAGTAATGGTTTCAACGCCAAAGTGGATAAGCTGTCTTCTTAAGTATAAATCATAAATCATCCGTGCATAATCAACGGCGTTGTTGATTGAAACAACGCTGGCTACTAGGTCAACTAGGTAGTCTGAGTTAACTTTTTTTTCGTCATCTGACTTTTCTGCCAAATATTTGCTGAGAGTGATTGGGTCAGCAACATCGCCCCTTTCTTGCATCGTGGTGATGGCACTGAATATGAATGCATGGGCAGAATCTGAAAAATATTCTGGTTTTAAAAATTCCGAGACTCTATCAAACATCTTGTTATCTATTAGCAGTGCCCCTAGTAAAGCTTGCTCTGCCTCAATATTACTAACCCCGAGTGTTTGGTCAGGTGTGTCTTGAATTTTATCGACCATTATTTTTTGCTGTTGATTTACAATATTTTTGTCTAAACTCCAAGTTGGATGATATAACAAAAACAGAAAAACATGAATATAATATTACTGGGTCTTGGTAAAATTGGTTTTGGCATCGCACAATACCTTTCTTCTAGGTCAAACATCAACCTCACTATCATCGAGCAGTCAGCAGAGTTGGTTGAAAAGATTTCAAACACATTGGATGTCAGGGTCATATGTGGCTGTCCATATAGCGTGAAAACCCTAGAGCAGGCGGATGCGAAAAATGCATCACACATAATCGCAATTAGCGAGAGCGACGAATTAAATATCCTAGCTTGTAAGGTGGCTTCTAGCGTGTTCAATATTCCCAAAAAAATTGCTTGGATAAAAAACCTAGAAAATCTGGAACACGAAGACGTGAACCTTTTAGATTCAAATAATTTTGCAATAGATACTATAATAAAACCAGAAAAAACTGTCTCTGATGTGATACACGGGGTTCTGGACTTACCAGGTGTTTTTGATTTCTTTAGGTTAGCAAACGGGCAGTTAGTTGTGGCTTGCTTGCGGTGTGTGAAGGGGGCGGACGTGATTAACACACCGCTAAATCACCTGAAGGGTATTTTTCCAGACCTAGATATCTCTATTTTATCAGTTTTTAGGGGGGGGGCGAGCTTTATCCCTGATGGTAAGTCAATTTTGTTGGAAAATGATGAAGTATACTTCGCAGTATGCGAAAAATATTTAGCCAAGACTTTGGAAGCCTTTGGTCACGCTATTGAAAGACCATTATCCTTAATCATTTATGGTGGGGGGCGTGTGGCGATTGAGTTAATAAAATCGATTGAATCATATGGCGGTGACATTGCAATTACTGTGGTCGAGGAAAACCGCCCTAAAGCTGAGCGATTAGCCGAAAAATTCCCTGACATTACAATTTTATTAGGCGATACTTTGGATCAAAGCTTAATATCCAGCTATGCATTATCTATGTCTAGTGCAGTAATTACGGTTACAGATGATGATAAGGTCAACATTTTGGGGTGTGCACTCGCTAAAAAAAATGGGGCAAGCAGGGCGATATCTGTTCTAAATAATTGGGAATATTCCAAGATGGCGAATGATATTGGTATTGATTGTATAATAAACCCTAGGGCAATCACAGTTTCAAGTGTTCTTGGGCAAATTAGTGGCAGTGCCATATGCTCAACGCACACACTTAGACAAGAAGTGGGTGAGGTGGTCGAGGTTATGGTCGATGCGTCTTGCCAATATGTTGGGATGAAGGTTGCCAATATAAACGTGAAAAATCAAATCATGATATCATTCATCTTGAGGGCTGAAAATTTGCTGGTAGCAACCGACGATTTTATCGTGAACGTGGACGACCGTTTGATTGTTGTCGCTATCAATGAAGGGATTGAAAAAATTAATAAAACAATCGACTCTAATGGGGGAGTAACTGATTTTTTTAGATAAGTGTGACTTTCAGCATTGCTAAAATGCTTTCATTTTTGTAAATTAGATTGGATTATAATAAATATTGATATAATAAGGTGAGATAGTATGAATTCAGACAAGCGTAAACAAAGCCTTCAAGATGTTTTTTTAAATAATGTCAGGAAAAACAAAACCTTGGTGACGGCGTTTTTAACCAATGGCGTTAAATTGCAGGGGATAGTGACTTCTTTTGATAATTTTTGTGTTTTGCTTAAGAGGGAGAGCTCTTCCCAACTAATATATAAACACGCTTTATCAACAATCATGCCACAGGGGGCGTTGAATCTTCAGGAGTTTAATGAGGATAATCAAGAACCTAGTGCCGCAAGCAGTGATGATGGTTGTTGTAACAAGGATTCGTGCTGTAGCCAGTAGGTGAAGCATTATTTGGGGGTTTGTTTTTTAGTAATTATTTCATCTGAGGTGTGTTTTGAATAGCGTATTATCAGTAGATAAAGACGGCGTCTTGTTCGCAGGCATTATTGCTTTGGCGACTTTGATTGCCTCGATGGTGAGTGTCCACTTGGGGTGGATTGGTTTTCTCTTAACCATTGGTTGTTTGGCTTTTTTTCGAGACCCCGTTAGGGTGACGCCAAGTGTTGAGGGGGGAATAATAAGCCCAGCTGATGGTACGGTTCTTTCAGTCGGGTCTTGCCCGTCTCCTGTGGAATTCGGTCTTGGGTATGAGAGGTGCCAGAAAATTAGCATATTTATGAGTGTATTTGATGTGCATATAAATCGCTCCCCCTTTAATGGTGTGGTGGAGAGGATTATTTATATCCCAGGGAAGTTTTTTAATGCTTCTCTTGATAAGGCTAGTGAGCTGAACGAACGTCAAATTACGGTTTTGAAAACCCAAGGTGGTGAAAACATTGCCTTTGTTCAAATTGCGGGGTTGATTGCAAGGCGGATTCGTTCTGATATTCGTGAAGGAGAGTCTTTAAAAACCGGACAGAAGGTCGGTTTGATAAGGTTTGGGAGTAGGGTGGATATCTATTTGCCTATGAACGCCTCGATTAACATTATTGAGGGGCAAACAACTGTTGCGGGAGAGACGTTGTTGGGTGTTTTAAATTAAAAGGCTCTTTTAATAATGGTTGGTGTAGTGAAACCAAGGAAGAAGCGGAGTGGTGGCACAAAAACCCTGAGTTTTGTTCCTCTTAGTCGTGTTTTGCCCAGCATTATTACCTTGATGTCTTTATGTGTTGGGTTTTGTGCTGTTAAGTTTGCATTAGTAGGAAAGTGGCAGACCGCCGTTGCCTGCACCCTTGGGGCGACCTTACTCGATGCTGCAGATGGCAGGATAGCAAGGCTTTTAAATTCATCTAGTCAGTTTGGGGCAGAGCTGGATTCTTTGTCAGATTTTGTTGTTTTTGGTGCATCGCCTGCGTTGGTTGTTTATTTGTTTTCGATTAACTCTCTGGGGGCTTATGGTTGGGCGGTGAGCTTGTTTTTTTTGGTGTGTAGTATTCTACGCCTAGCCAGATTTAACATTCAAGCACTGAAACCTTTGGATAATTATTGGGAAAAACAGTTTTTTACAGGTGTCCCGATAACCTTTGCGGCTGTGATAGCACTGATGCCGTTGATACTTTATATCAAGAGTGGGGCAGGGGTGTTTAGGTCGTCCTATTTTTGTTCAGCAATTCTTTTGTTTGCTGGTTGTTTGATGATAAGTCGTTTTAAGACTTTTAGCTTTAAAACCATAAAAATATCACAAAAATTCGTGCTTCCGTTTATGTTAGTGATGGGGCTGTTTATAACTTTGCTTGTGACAGACCTTTGGTCTACGATGATTTTTGTTGTTTGTGTTTATTTGTTTTCTATTCCATTTAGCGTTCGCCGTTATAAAAAGCTTTTGATTACCAGTGATAAGGCATCTGAAGAATAAAAAAATTATCCAAAAAATTAAATAAATCTTAATAAAATGTTAAAAAGACTTTTTATCATCTAAAAATTGTGAAATAATAATGCGTTATGTTGTTTTTGTGTGGTGATTATGAGATTTTCTAATTTTTGTAGGTTAAGTGTTGGTTTGTGTCTTTGTGCTTCGGGGAGCGAGGCTTTTTCTGGGAGCTTGTCGGCTGAGGAAATGAAAACATTAAAGGCTCAAATCAAGGCTGAAATTTTGGCTGAAATGAAAGCTGAGCAAAAAAAAGAACTCGCAAAACTAAGCAAGGGGGCTCATTTTAACAATGTAAAAAAGCCCGCTAATCAGGGCGAAGTTGGTTTGGCGTCTAAGGGCGAAAAGCCTGTGAAACCTTCAACCCCAGTTGATGATGGGCGATATAAAGGCTATATGAAGTCTGAAAGCATGAACACTTATTATGGGCTTTATGGCAGAGTTGCTTTCAATGCGTCGTATGCTAACCACCCAACGGGGCAGGGGTATGCGACTTCAACCATGTTTGCTAACCTAGATAAAGACGCGATTGGTAAGATCGGCACAGAATATAGAACAAATGAATTTAGGTGTGGCGGTAAAAATAGCCGTTTTGGTTTTAAGACGGTGACGCCTTTTGCTAGTGCAAATGGTGAAAAAGAAATACGTACAAAGATGGAATTGGATTTTTGTGGCGAGACGGATACATCTGAAAAGGTAACGAACGCTTATAAACCACGTTGTCGATACGCTTATGTTGAAATGGGTCAGCTTTTGGTCGGTTTGAACGACTCGGTGTTTAATTTCGGTGATGCTGGAATGATGGGTAGTGTTGATGTGACTGGTCCAGTTGGCGAGACCTTTGTGAGACAGGGGCAGGTGCGTTATACCCATAAACTCAATGATGGTGCTGAGTGGGTTACAGCCCTTGAAAACCCTGAAACCGATGCAGTGGACAGAACTGGTGATGATACGAAAAAATATAAGGCAAACAGGTCAAATTCTTTGGACATTATTCCTGACCTAGCCTCTAAGTTCACACAACCGATTGAAAGGGGGAAGGTGTTTTTTGCCGGTGTGTTGAGGTATTTGCGGGTTAACCATAAAAACAATAGGTTTACGAAAAAAGTTGGCTATGGTGTTGGTGGCGGCGTGAATTATGAGTTGACTGATAATGACGTTGTAACTGCTACCTTAAGAATGGGTAATGGTGCTGGTCGCTATGTCTCGGACGGTTCAATCAGTTGCGGAATGGTAAAAAACGTTGAGGTAGAGGGTGTCGACAGGGTTGATTTGCACAAATCCGTCGCCTCGGTCTTAACGCTGCAACACTATTGGGACAAGGAAAACCAAATTAGTAGCAATGTTGGACTGGGTTTCGCCCATGGCTGGCTTTCTAAGGGTATTAAAGAAGGTGGGTATGACAAAGACAAAAAATTTGTTTTGGGAGGTCTTTTTAAAACGGGGTATTCAGTGCATGTGAATTTGATATGGAGCCCAATTAAGGACGTGATTGATTTAGGCACAGAATACGCTTACGGAGACGCAAGATTGACTGACAATCGGAATATAATAGTCAATCGTATTGCCTTTGGACTGACGTATAAATTCTAGAAACTTTTTGTTGAACGGATAAATTTAACCCCGCGTTCGATAGCGGGGTTTTTTGTTTTTAAGCGTCGAGTATTTTCGGGAACAACCCATTAGGCTTTGTGAACGCACCTTGAAATGATTTTTTTATCCCAATATTACTAAAAGTTTTATCTTCATCACTTAAGTTCAGCATATTAAAGATTTTATCCGCAGATTCTGGCATAAACGGCATTATGTATAGTGCGGTGATAAATATTGCTTCGGTTAAAACCGCCATAACAGTCTTGAATCGTGACGGGTCAGCTTTCGATAGAGCCCAAGGTGTTTGACGGTCAATGAATTTGTTAATTTCGCTTATGAATTGCCAAATCTCGTTCAATACACCTTCAAAAGATTGGCGGTCAAACAGCAGTCTTAATTTATCTAAGGCATCATATCCTTGTTTCAAAAGCTGGATATCTTGTTCGTTCAGTTCTTTTTCTTCATATGATATGCCTTCTTCGAAGTTTTTATGAACGATGGTCATCACACGCTGAACCATGTTGCCAAGGTCGTTGGCGAGGTCGTGATTAATCCGGTCTCTAATGTTATTATGCGAGAAGTTCCCGTCATCACCAAAGGTCATGTTTCGCATTAGAAAATATCTTGTTTGGTCTAGTCCGTAATTGTTTTTCAATTCATAAGGGTCAATGACATTCCCTAATGATTTAGATATTTTCTGTCCCTCATTTGTCCACCAACCGTGTGCGAAAATCTTTTTAGGTGGGGTCAAGCCAGCAGCCATCAGGAAAGCTGGCCAATAGACAGCATGAAAACGGATGATGTCCTTGCCAATCAGGTGAAGCGAACTTGACCAATATTCCTGAAAGTCCGGAGTATTTTCGTTGGGATAGCCTAGTGCTGAAATATAGTTGGTCAACGCGTCTATCCAAACGTACATAACGTGTTTATTGTCGTTTGGAACGGGGATTCCCCATGATATTGACGTTCTGGAAATAGATAAATCTTTCAACCCAGATTCAACAAACTTAATCACTTCGTTTCTGCGAGATTGGGGGGCTATGAAGTCAGGATTTTGTTCGTAAAATGACAGCAACTCCTGTTGCCAATCAGAGAGTTTGAAAAAATAACTGGTCTCTTCCATCCACTCAACGGGTGCACCAGATGGAGCGAGACCATCTTTAACCTCGTCGTTGCTAATAAAAGCTTCATCACGCGAGCTATACCAACCAGAGTATGTCCCTTGATAGATGTTGCCGGTTTCTTCAAGCTTTTGCCACAGGTTGGTTGCGGCAAGGGCGTGTCTTTTTTCGGTGGTTCTGATGAAGTCGTCATTGCTAATGTTCATATCTTTCATAAGAAGGCGAAAATTTTCAGAGATACGGTCGCACAGCTCCAGTGGTGCGATGTTTTGTTTTTCAGCGACTTGGGCGATTTTTTGTCCGTGTTCATCGGTTCCTGTAAGAAACATTACCTTAAAACCGTCCAGTCTTTTAAATCGTGCGATGATATCAGCCGCGATTGAGGTGTAGGCATGCCCTATATGAGGTTTGTCGTTCACATAGTATATCGGCGTTGTGATGTAAAAATGTTTATTCATGATGTGCCTCTTTTAAAGCATTATATTGTTGATACAAGATGTCAATTAGCATGATAGTGCTCGCCTTTTTATCAAGCTCGAGCGTTTCAGCTTGTTTTATGATATCCAATGTAGTGGAAAAACTTTCTAAAAGAAACCCATTGATTAAGGAATGTTGTTTTAGCTGGTTTAAGAAAAAAATCTCTTTTTTTGTTAAATTTTGTTTTGATATGCCTTCTTGCGAGGTGATTAGAAAACCCAACACTCTGGGAACCACCGTTTTGATTAGCGACCAATAAATGTCAATATTATTCAGGTCAATGGACTTGATAACCTGTTCGTATGAAGAGTTGTTTGATAAGTTTTCAAGTAGAGCGTTATAAATATCTAGTTTATTCATATTTTCCGGCTCTAACTCAAGTTGTTGATAAAAATCACATGCCCGACCTATAGAACCGTCAGATATTGAAAATAAATCATCCAATTCTTCTTTTGTGATGCCGTTGAATAATTTTGTTACAATTTGAAAAAAATCTTCAAAGCACAATGAATCAAATGTCAACTGATTGCACCGAGACGCTACAGTCAAAGGGAGGAGCTGAACCTTATCGCAAATTAAGACTATTATCGCGTGACTGGGAGGCTCTTCCAAGATTTTTAAAAGAGCATTAGCCGCGTTCTGATTGAGTTTTTCGGCTTGGTCAATCAGTAGGATATTATATTTTGATATTGCGGGTCTGAGGATTAATTTATTGGTCGCATTTCTGACCTGTTCAACCGAGATTTTGTTGGTTTTCTCGGGCTCTAATACTATAAGGTCTGGGTGAGCTCTATTGGAGACCAAACTGTTTGTTTTGGCGTCTTTTTTGATGCTGAGTGTTTCAACGTTCTCATGCTCGAGCTCATCAGATAATAGGTATTTTATAAACCTATAAGCAAGTGTTGCCTTGCCCACGCCATATGTCCCAGAAAACATAAAAGACTTATGAGGGTTTTGAATTTGTCGTACCAAATAGTTGACAATGTTCGTATGACCAAAGAAAAAATCACTATCCCTAGGGTGTAATGGCATTATTTATTGCAGTTTTAAAACCTTCTGCGAGATTATATACATAAAAAAATATAACAACCAAAGGTTTTTATTAATTACCTAATTTATTATCCTAGACCTAGGTGATAGTGAGGGCGGGGTTTTAGCTTTTCTTAATTAGGAATTTTTTGAAAACAACTTCCCTTATGCGTTCTTCAACGGCGGATATCGTGCCAGAGGCATTGACCGTTTCACTGCGAAATGAAAATACTTCGCCCAATTTTAAAAAGCTTTCACGAACTTTTTGATGATATTGCTCGGGCATGCTGTCCCAAGGGTCTTTTTTGCTGTTATCTTGCTTGCGGGCGTTTATTCTAAAAAGGGCGTCTTTAGTTTTTATGTCTAATATAATGGTTAAGTCTGGCTCAAAGTTGCCCATGACTAATTCCTTGATTTTCATAAGGTTTTCTATGGAATAATCCTTCATAATCCCTTGATAAACTAGCGAGGAGTCATAAAACCTGTCGCAAACGACCCAAACGCCCGAATGGAGGTTGGGGAAAATCAGTTGATTTAAAAGCTGCCGCCTTGCTGAGAAAAATAACATTGCCTCAACCAACGGGTCAGTTATAGGTGAGGTGTGCTCCCTTAAGAGGTTGCGGAGTTTTTCGCCTAACTCACTACCACCTGGCTCACGTGTGGCAATTGCTTTTATCCCCACTCGTTTTAAACTCTCTGCGAGGAGCTTGGCTTGGGTTGTTTTGCCTGTGCCGTCACCCCCCTCAAGGGTGATAAATTTTCCAATTTCCATTTAAAACTTTAATCCTTGAAAGAAAGAGCGAATTTTCTCGAACGCTATTTCTAGAATGTTCAGCCTTTCAACGTCTTCGTTTGCGAGGAGGTTGAAATTAAAAACCTCTTGGGATTTGCCGTCAAAACTAAGCGTTAAAAGACCAACCTTTTGCCCTTTTTTTATAGGGGCTTCGGCATTGAAAGAAGTTAATTTCACCTTCAAGGCTTTTATTAAGTTGGCTGGAATCGTCACAGAAGAGACTCCGCCTTCAATACAAGATTTTATAATTTTTTTCTTGCCCATTGAAATTTGAACTGGCTCAGATTCTCCGTTGTTCTTGCTCAGGCTATAATTGCTAAATTGATTATAGCCAAATTCAAGAAGCTTTTTTGCCTCCTGCGAACGTTCAGATGAAGTTTTGCAACCATTTACGACCACTATTATTCTTCTGCCATCACGTATCGCAGAGATTGCAACGCCGTAACCACCCGCTTCTGTTGAACCTGTCTTTAAACCATCAACGCCGATGTCGTCCCACAGGAGGGAGTTTCTGTTGTATTGATGGATATTGGAGTATGTGAATTCTTTCTCTGAAAAAACTTTATACCGCTCAGGAAAAGTTTTTATCAATGCCTTAGATAATATTGCCATATCATATGCACAGGAATAATGACCATTGTCTGGCCAGCCATGAATATTAACAAAATTGGAGTTTTTCATCCCAATCTTTTGGGCGAGTTCATTCATATATTGGACGCACAGTTCACTAGAACCAAAAAGCTTGTCTGCTAAGACGATGCATGCATCGTTTCCAGATTGAATTATTATCCCCCGTATTAAGTCGCCAACCGCAGCTTCTTTTCCAACCTCCAAAAACATCTTAGAGCCAGACATCTTCCAAGCAGACTTACTTATTTTGGCGAGCGAATCATCTGGAATGTTTTTATCCTTTAGATATGAGAAAGAAGCATAAATCATGAGCATTTTGGTCATTGACGAAGGAGTCATGCGAGAAAAAGCATTTTTATCAAATAAAATCGCTTCAGTGTCATAATCCATAACAATGGCTTGTTTAGCGTTGGTCGAGAAGGGTATGTTGTTTTTATCGATTAATTCTTGTTGTGAGCTTTCTGTCATATTTGCTAGTAAGTCGGATGTGAACATTGAACACATCAAGAAAAACAGGATTGAAATAATCGATAAATTTTTGCTGAATTTTTTTTTATCAAAAAACATAAGGATAGTCCGTATTGTTACTTTATAACAGTTCTATATGAAGAGGTGTTTCATTTAAATCGTCTTTGGTCTTGATTTCTTGTTCTTCCTGTTTGTTGGTTTTTTTGTATTAGTTTTTTTATTTAATCTACGCTTAGAAGGAATTTGTGCCTTGACCGAATTCGCATTGGTTGAAACAGAAATTAGCTTGGCTATTGGGTCATCGTTCCAAGGCGTATTAACGCGAGCTGGGGAGATTAATGTTTTAGAAAAATTATTATTAAAAGCACAGTTGAGCAATAAGTCTACTCTGCGGTCACGGTCTTGTCTTGTTTTTCCGCCCATAACAACAGCAATCATACGTTTGTTTCCCCTAATGGCAGAGGCGGCTAAATTAAAGCCAGATTCTTTTATATAGCCTGTCTTGATGCCGTCATACTGGATAGTGCTTTTTTTAGTCCATAAAAGATTATTATGGTTTCTATGATGCCATCCTGCATAAGTGAAATTTTTTGTTCTAAACAATTTATAGTATCCAGGGTGCTTTTTTATCAAATAAAGTGACAAGGTTGCCATATCCATTGCCGTCGTCTTTTGTCCTGATGCTGGTAGACCAGAAGCATTTTTGAATGTGGTATTACGCATTCCGATGGAAAGGGCTTTTTGTGTCATCATTTTAGCAAAATTTGGCTCGGTTCCGCCAATATGCTCTCCTAACGCGGAGGCAATATCATTTGCAGACCTTGTGATTAGTGCCAGTATAGCGTTTTTGACGGTTATTCTTGACCCTAGACGCAGTCCTAATTTGCTTGGTGCTTGAAAATGAGCATGTTTTGATATTTTTATTAAAGAATTCAAAGAGATTTTTTTTCTTTCTAATGCTTCGAACGTTATTAATAGGGTCATCATTTTTGTTAAAGAGGCGGGACAGGTTTGTTGGTGTGCGTTTTCTTCGTATATTATTTTTCCTGTCAAGCCGTCGAGCACCACCGCACTATAAACAGGTTGATTAGCTTCAAGTGTTCTGCAGTTGGTTTCAAATGATAATAAGCCAATCAATAGATAAAAAAAACTTAATGATAGCTTTTTAAAACTTGCACTTAAGGTCATAGAAGATAAATTCTCCGATTTTGTAAACATAGCGATAGCTTACGCAATTAAAAGTTAAATAACTATTAAACACGAGCATTGTATCAAAATTTTTTATAAATAACTATTAATAACCTCATACATTTTTTATGTGGAATATGCTTTTTTATTAAAAAATATAAAATTATTACAGATTTTTTGAAAAAATCATTTCTATATTCATTAATTATCTGTTAATAATAAATAAGTTTTAAAACGAAGACGTTTCTTTTGGTCTTTAAAATAGGGTTTTTTTCTGTATATTTAATACGTGTGGACTGTGTTGAATAACGATATTATCATGTTCTCTCGCTACTCAAAGTATATTTTGGGTTTCTTTTATTATAATCGGAGCAAGTAATGACAAGAAATTTTACGGAACGTAAAAGGTTTCGCAAGAGTTTTGGGCGTATTTCTGAGGTTATAGAGCTGCCAAATTTGGTAGAGTTGCAATGTTCGTCTTATGAGAATTTTCTTCAGGCGTTTGTTGCTCCAGAGTCTAGGCAAGACATTGGTTTGCAGGCTGTTTTTAAATCAGTGTTTCCAATAAAAGACTATTCTGGTCGTGCTCAACTAGATTTTCATAAATATTATTTTGACCAACCAAAATATGATGAAAACGAATGTCGTCAAAGAGGGTTGACCTTTGCTGCACCTCTTAGAGCAACATTTAGGTTAATCGTTTGGGATGTTGACCAAGATACAGGCTCCCGTTCAATAAGGGATATAAAAGAACAAGATGTCTATATGGGGGATATTCCCCTTATGACGGTCAATGGAACTTTTATCGTCAATGGGGTTGAACGTGTTGTCGTCTCTCAAATGCAACGTTCCCCTGGTGTGTTTTTTGACCACGATAATGGTAAAACGCATATATCTGGAAAATTTTTGTTCGCCGCACATGTCATCCCTTATCGCGGTTCTTGGCTAGATTTCGAGTTTGATACCAAAGAAAACATTAATGTTAGAATAGATCGTAAGAGAAAACTTCCTGTCACAACTTTTTTAATGGCTTTGCCGTCAGCTGATTGCGAGGCGGAAATGCTGAAGGCGAAAGAGCTTGGTGAGGTTTTTGAAAAAACTCGCCTTGTTGGTATGGATAGGGAAGAAATTCTGAACGCTTTTTATAAAACAATTAATTATAAACGAAAAGATGAAAACTCTTGGATTATGGAGTTTGTTCCAGAGTCATTTAAAGGGTTGCGTCTAGAAAAAGATTTAATTGACGCAAAAACAGGTGAGGTTGTGCTGGAAGCTGGCGTTAAGATAAATGCCAGAATCTTAAAGCAATTGAAAGATAAAAACGTTGAAAATGTCATTATCTCTGCTCAGGAGCTGATTGGTAAGTATGGCGGAAATGATGTTATCGACACGTCGAATGGCTTGGTGTTGCTTGAGGCAGGTGAAGAGATTTCTGCTGAAAAACTTGAAACACTTGAAAAATATAATATTTCTGAGCTGAACTTGTTGTTTATTAATAATATCCATGTTGGTGGATACATAAGGAACACTTTGGCTTTGGATAAAAATAACAGCCGAGAAGAAGCTCTGATAGACATTTACAGGGTTTTGCGTCCTGGTGAGCCACCTACCATAGAGGGGGCGGAGCTTTTGTTCAATGAATTGTTTTTTGACCAAGACCGTTATGACCTTTCAGCTGTTGGTCGTGTAAAAATTAATGCTAGGTTAGGTTTTGATAGTAACGACGAACCTCGGGTTCTTACCAAGCAAGATATCATTAAATCTGTTCAGATTTTGCATAATCTGAAAGATGGCATCGGTGAAATAGACGATATCGACAACTTGGGGAACAGAAGAGTTCGTTCTGTTGGTGAGTTGCTAGAAAATCAATTCAGGATAGGCTTGTCGAGGATGGAGCGTTCTGTTAGGGAGCGTATGGGTGCGGTTGAGATAGAAACTGCGATGCCTAATGACGTTGTGAATGCTAAGCCTGTTTCTGCAAATATTAGAGAGTTTTTTTCTAGTTCGCAGTTGTCCCAATTTATGGACCAAACAAATCCATTGGCTGAGCTTACTCACAAAAGAAGGATTTCAGCTTTGGGGCCAGGTGGTTTGTCGAGAGATAGGGCGGGTTTTGAGGTTAGAGACGTTCATACAACCCATTATGGTCGAATTTGTCCAATTGAAACACCTGAAGGTCCAAATATTGGTCTTATAAACTCTTTGGCTGTGTTTGCTAAAATCAACAAATATGGTTTTATTGAAACGCCATATCGTAAGGTCATTAAATCTCAGGTTACTGATGAGGTGGTCTATTTATCTGCTCTTGATGAAGCGAAGTATGTAATTGCTCAGGCAAATTCCACCATATCTGCAGAAGGGAAGTTGTTGGGGGATTTAGTTGTTTGTCGTAAAAATGGGGACGTGGTTTCTGTTTCTCCAGATATGATTGACTTCATGGATGTCTCGCCCAAGCAATTGGTTTCGGTTGCTGCTGCACTTATTCCGTCCTTAGGGAATGATGATGCAAGCCGTGCTCTTATGGGCTCGAACATGCAGAGGCAAGCGGTTCCTCTTCTTCGAGGGAGAGCACCTCTTGTCGGAACTGGTATAGAACGCGTTGTTGCAAGAGATTCTGGTGCGGTGGTTATCGCAAAGCGTGATGGCGTGGTTGACCAAGTTGATGCAAACCGTATAGTCGTTAAGGCAACTGGGAAAAAGAGCTTTTCATCGGTTGGTGTGGACATACACAACCTGCGTAAATTTGAGTGCTCAAACCATAACACTTGCGTTAATCAAAAACCCCTTGTGAAGAAGGGGGACGTTGTGAAGGCGGGTGATATAATCGCAGATGGACAGGCAACAGAGCTCGGCGAGTTGGCGTTGGGCGAGAATATTAATGTTGCCTTTATGCTGTGGCAAGGGCTCACCTTTGAAGATGCTATAGTGGTTTCTGAACGATTGGTGGGGAATGATAACTTTACCTCAATTCACATAGAAGAGTTTGAAGTTGTTGCCCGTGACACTAAGTTGGGTAATGAAGACATCACGAGAGACCTCCCTAATGTAAGTGATGAGGGTTTGCGAAACCTTGATGAAGCTGGCATGGTTTATATTGGCGCAGAGGTTAAACCAGGGGATATTTTGGTCGGTAAGATTACCCCTAAGGGCGAATCGATGCTCTCCACTGAAGAAAAATTGTTACGTGCGATTTTTGGTGAACGTGCCTCAGATGTGCGGGACACCTCTTTACGAGTTCCCCCTGGAGCAGGTGGAACTGTTATTGACGTTAAGGTCTTTTCAAGGTCTGGGCTTGAAAAAGATGAGAGAGCCTTGGCTATAGACCAAGTTGATATTGAATGCTTAACAAAAGATTTTGAGGCTGAAAAAGCCATTATTGAAAAAGACTTTTACTCAAGACTTGAAATGCTTTTGAAGGGCTGTGTTGCTGTTTCTACGCCAGAGGAAGATTTTGGCGGCAAGACTATTGACGATGATGTGCTCTCGAGCATGTCTAAAGGTCAGTGGCGGCAAATAGTCGTTGAGGATGAAGAAGCCACTAAAGACATTGAAAAGTTAAAAAAGCAGTTTGATTTGGTGATTAAAAAGCTCAAAGAAAAACTGGATGATAGGGTCGACAAATTGCGTCGAGGAGATGATTTGGCTCCTGGTGTTTTGAAAGTGGTGCGGGTTTATGTTGCATCTAAGAGGAAAATCCAGCCTGGAGATAAGATGGCGGGGCGTCACGGTAACAAGGGCGTTGTTTCTAAGATAGTTCCAGTTGAAGACATGCCTCACCTAGAAGATGGTACGCCAGTTGATATAGTGCTCAACCCGTTGGGTGTGCCTTCTCGTATGAACATTGGGCAAATACTTGAAATTCATTTGGGTCGTGCCGCATATGGATTGGGCGTCCAGATAGAGCAAGCTCTTGCTAAAGTAGATTGCGAAAATGGAACCCTCGATGAGGTTAAGTCTAAGATAAAAGAAATTTATACGTCAAAAAATGACCGCAAGGATATAGATAAGCTGACAGATTATGAATTGGCTGAGCTTGCTGTGAATTTGTCGAAAGGTGTGCCTTTGGCAGCACCAGTTTTTGACGGAGCAACTAATGACGAGGTGTCGCAGCATTTGAAGATGGCTGGTTTTAACCCTACTGGCAAGGTGCGGTTAATAGATGGGCGGACAGGTGAATATTTTGACCGTGAAACTACTGTTGGTCAATTATACATGATAAAGCTCCATCATATGGTCGATGACAAGATGCATGCTAGGTCTGTTGGTCCATATAGCCTTGTTACTCAGCAACCATTGGGCGGTAAGGCTCAGTTTGGTGGGCAACGTTTTGGTGAGATGGAGGTTTGGGCACTTCAAGCTTATGGTGCGGCTTATACATTGCAGGAGATGCTCACGATTAAATCTGACGATGTTGAGGGCAGAACAAAGGCGTATGAAAACATCGTAAAAGGCAACCAGAACATTGAACCAGGTATTCCTGAGTCTTTTAATGTGCTGACGAAGGAATTGAGTGCTTTGGCGTTTAATTTAGAGTTTTTGGAAGGAACAGCTTCGGAGGGTGATTTATAATGACTGAACAGTTGCAAAGAATTTTTGGTCAAATCAATAAAATTGACAGTTTCGACGCTATCAGACTTTCTATAGCCAGCCCTGAAAGGATTAGGTCTTGGTCGTATGGAGAGGTGAAAAAACCAGAGACTATAAATTATAGAACGTTTAAACCAGAAAAAGATGGTCTTTTTTGTGCTAAGACTTTTGGTCCTGTAAAGGATTATGAGTGCCTTTGCGGTAAATATAAGAGGATGAAGTATCGAGGCGTTATATGTGAAAAATGTGGCGTTGAAGTGACTTTATCCAAGGTGAGACGTGAAAGGATGGGGCATATAGAACTGGCTTCACCTGTTGCACATATTTGGTTTATTAAGTCTATGCCAAGTCGTATAGCCCTTATGGTTGATATCTCTGCTAGGGATATGGAAAGAGTTCTTTATTTTGAGAATTTTATAGTTATAGAACCCGCCTTAACTCCCTTACAACAATATCAAATTTTAAGTGAAGATGAATATTTTAAAGCAATAGAAGAGTATGGAGAGGGCTCCTTTACCGCAGGTATTGGGGCAGAAGCGTTAAAGATGATTTTGGCTTCGATTGATTTGAAAGCTGAAAGATTAAAAATGCGTCAGGAAATTAAAGATGGGCTTCCTGAGTTGCGTCGTAAACGCGTGATTAAGCGTTTAAAGTTAATAGAGGGTTTTATTGCTTCAGGCTCGAGACCTGAGTGGATGGTGTTGGATTGTATTCCAGTTATTCCGCCAGAATTAAGACCACTTGTTCCGCTTGATGGCGGAAGGTTTGCCACTTCAGACTTGAATGACCTTTATCGACGCGTTATTAACAGAAACAATAGGTTGCGTCGTTTGATGGAGTTGCGGGCACCTGATATTATCGTGCGTAATGAGAAGCGTATGCTTCAAGAGGCGGTTGACGCATTATTTGATAATGGGCGTCGCGGTCGAGTCATCACTGGTGCGAATAAGCGTCCATTAAAATCTTTGTCTGACATGTTAAAGGGGAAACAGGGACGATTTAGGCAAAATCTTTTGGGTAAAAGAGTCGACTATTCTGGTCGTTCAGTTATAGTCGTGGGTCCAAATTTAAAATTGCATCAATGTGGATTGCCTAAAAAAATGGCACTTGAGTTGTTTAAGCCTTTTGTGTTTTCAAAACTTGAAAAATATGGTCATGCTATGACCATCAAGAACGCTAAGCGAATGGTTGAAAAAGGTCGTCCTGAGGTGTGGGACATTTTGGAGGAAGTCATTCGTGAACATCCTGTTCTTTTAAACCGTGCACCAACATTGCATAGGTTGGGTATTCAGGGGTTTGAGCCGGTTTTGGTTGAAGGCAAAGCGATACAGTTGCATCCTCTAGTTTGTACTGCTTTTAACGCTGACTTTGACGGTGACCAAATGGCAGTGCATGTTCCCTTGTCTGTTGAGGCACAACTAGAGACCCGTGTTTTGGCGATGTCGACTAATAATATTTTAAGCCCTTCTAGTGGTAAGCCAGTCATAGTGCCCAGCAAGGACATAGTGCTTGGGATATATTATTTAACGATGTCTCGTGATGGCGAGGTTGGTGAAGGGCGAATTTTTGCCGACATTGGCGAAATAGAGCATGCCTTACATCAAAATCAAGTCACTTTACACTCCAAAATCGTTGCTAGAGTAAGCAAAGTTAATGAAAATGGTGAAAGTGTTTTTGAGCGTGTTGAAACGACCGTTGGTCGAGCAATATTTTATCAAATCATGCCAAAACATCATGCGTTAGACTTTTCTTTGATTAATAAACACTTTGCTAAGAAAGATATAGATGCGTTGATGGGCGATGTTTACCGTTATTGCGGTCAGAAGGAGACCGTGGTCTTTGCTGATAAAATCATGCAATTAGGGTTTAAGTACTCGACCCTATCTGGTATTTCAATCGGGAAGGACGACCTCGTTGTGCCTGTTGAAAAAGATAAAATAGTGAATGAGGTGCGTCAGCAGGTTTCAGAATTTGAACAACAATATATGGACGGGTTGATTACGCATGGCGAAAAATATAACAAGGTGATTGACGCTTGGTCTCGTTGTGCTGACCGTGTTGCGGAGACGATGATGGTTTCTATGTCACAAACTAAAAATGGTGAATATGAAAACCCTGTATACATGATGGCAAATTCTGGTGCTAGAGGTTCGGTCGCTCAGATGCGACAAGTCTCGGGGATGCGTGGGTTGATGGCAAAGCCTTCGGGTGAGATTATTGAGACGCCGATTGTGTCGAACTTTAAAGAAGGGTTGAGCGTCTTGGAGTATTTTACTTCCACTCACGGTGCTCGTAAAGGTTTGGCGGATACGGCGCTTAAAACTGCAAACTCTGGTTACTTGACTCGTCGTTTGGTTGATGTTTCTCAAGATTGCGTGATTTCGGGTCAGGATTGTGGGACAACTGATGGGATTATCATCAGGGACGTGGTTGATGGCAGTGACGTGGTCGCACATATGAGCGAGCGGGTTTTGGGTCGTGTTGTTGCAGAGGACGTTGTTAACCCTAATGATGATAGTGTGATAGTTTCTGCTGGAAGTTTGATTGACGAAGAGGTTGCGGCAAATATCATATCTTGCGGTATTTCTGAGGTTAAGGTTCGTTCAGCTTTGACTTGTAAGTCCAGACGCGGGATTTGTGCCAAGTGCTATGGAAGGGACTTGACTTGTGGGAACTTGGTTAGCGAAGGGGAAGCAGTTGGAATTATTGCCGCTCAATCTATAGGTGAGCCAGGAACTCAGTTGACTTTGCGTACGTTCCATATAGGTGGTGCTGCTCAGCGTGGTGCTGAGAAGTCTTCTATTGAGGCGTCCATAGATTCAACAGTCAAAATTAAGTCTAGGCGGATTATTGAGGACAAAAATGGTCGACAGATAGTTGCGAGTAGATTTTCCGAAATAGTTTTATTAGATGCGAGGAAAAAAGAAAGGGCGACCTATAAATTGCCTTATGGTGCGTTTTTGTTGGTTGCTGATGGTGTGAAGGTTAAGCGAGGCGACAAACTCGTCGAGTGGGACCCATACACTTTGCCCGTTATTAGTGAACTTTCTGGTCAGGTTCAATATATGGACTTGATTGACGGCGTGTCTATGAAAGAGGTTGTCGACGAAACGACAGGGGTTTCAACAAGGGTTGTCTCTGATTGGCGTCAACAAGCGGCAAATGCTGATATTAAACCTAGGATAGTGATAGTCGACGATGCGGGTAGCCCAATAATTTTACCCAATGGTCAAGAGGCGAAATATTATTTATCCGTTGATGCTGTTATCTCAGTTAATAAAGGGGAGCAAGTCCTTGCGGGAGATGTTTTGGCGAGACTTCCACGAGAAACGGGCAGGACGAGAGATATCATCGGTGGTTTGCCTAGGGTTTCAGAGTTGTTTGAAGCGAGGAAACCAAAAGAAAGTGCTGTTATTAGCGAATTTGATGGTGTTGTAGAGTTTGGTAAGGACTATAAGGGTAAGCGTCGCGTCATCATTAAGCCATCAGCTGAGGGTGGTGTTCCTGTTGAATATTTGGTGTCCAAGTTAAAACACATCACTGTTCAAGAGGGCGATCTGATTAAAAGAGGTGACATAATTATAGACGGCACCTTAGCACCGCATGACATATTACATGCAATGGGTGTGGAGGCTTTGGCTGATTATTTTGTGAATGAAATTCAGAGCGTTTATCGTTTGCAAGGCGTGCATATTGATGACAAGCATATAGAAGTTATTTTGCGTCAAATGTTGCAAAAAGTTGAGGTTTCTGATGCAGGTGATACAACTTTGATAGACGGTGAATTGGTCGATAGGTTTGACGCAATGGATATCAATGCCCAAGCTATTAAAGATGGCGGACAGGTCGCGAAATTTAGACCTGTTTTACAAGGTATTACAAAGGCTTCGCTACAAACAAAGTCATTCATATCCGCAGCGTCTTTCCAAGAGACTACCCGTGTTTTGACTGAGGCGGTAACGATGGGTAAAATTGACGGATTGTTTGGTCTAAAAGAAAATGTTATGGTGGGCAGGTTGATCCCTGCGGGTACTGGTCATATTGTGAAAAAAATGAGAAAAATGGCCGAAATGATGGACAAACAAGTTGCGGAGGGGAGCTAGTTTTTTGTGAACGCCTAGTAATCGTTCGGATATTTATGGTCATGGATATTAAAAAAAATTAATATTTTAAATGTACCTGTTGACTTAATTTGCGATAGGCATTAGCATACGACAGATTGCTTGATTTTAGAATTTTTGATTATGGAGTGAAGGGGCTAATGCCTACTATAAATCAGTTAATACGCAAACCTAGAAGTGATGTTGCGAAGAGAAATAAGGTTCCCGCTTTGGAAGCTTGTCCGCAAAAGCGTGGTGTGTGTACTCGTGTTACAACCACTACACCTAAAAAACCAAACTCGGCGTTGCGTAAAATAGCGCGTATTCGTCTGACGAACGGTTTTGAGGTTACAGGTTATATTCCAGGTGAGGGGCACAACCTTCAAGAACACTCGGTCGTTTTGATTCGAGGTGGTCGTGTTAAGGACTTGCCAGGTGTGAGGTATCACATTGTTCGTGGTGCGTTGGATACTCAGGGTGTGAAGGATCGTCGTCAAGGGCGTTCTAAGTATGGTGTGAAAAGACCAAAGTAATATTAAGGGGTTTTATTGATGTCTCGGCGTCGTGCTGCAAATAAAAGAGAAGTGTTGGCTGATACACGGTTTGGAAGTGTTGTTGTAACTAAGTTTATAAACTCTTTGATGTTTGATGGAAAGCGTTCCGTTGCGGAGGGGGTTTTGTATTCTGCGTTGGATGAGGCTGAGAAAAAAGCAAAAAAACCGGCGATGGAACTGTTTGTCGAAGCTGTGGATAATGTGAAGCCAAGTTTAGAGGTTAAGTCTAGGCGTGTTGGCGGTGCTACTTATCAGGTTCCTATGGAAGTTAGGGCGACTAGGTCTCAGGCTTTGGCTATAAGATGGATTATTAATAGTGCTAGGTCACGCTCTGAAAAGACCATGCAAGATAAATTGTGCGGAGAGTTGTTGGATGCTTGTGGCGGCAGGGGGAATGCCGTGAAAAAACGTGATGACATGCATCGTATGGCTGAGGCAAATAGAGCGTTTGCTCATTATAGGTGGTAGTGTTTTATGGCAGCTAATAAGTACGCATTAGACAGGTATCGTAATATTGGCATCATGGCTCACATTGATGCTGGTAAAACTACTACAACTGAAAGAGTTCTTTTTTACACTGGTCGCTCTCACAAGGTTGGTGAGGTTCATGAGGGTGCGGCAACTATGGACTGGATGGAGCAGGAGCAGGAGAGGGGGATAACCATCACCTCTGCGGCAACGACTTGCTTCTGGAAGGATCACAGAATTAATATTATTGATACACCGGGGCACGTTGATTTTACTGTTGAGGTTGAGCGTTCTTTAAGGGTGTTGGATGGTGCTGTTGCTGTTTTTGATGGTGTTGCTGGTGTTGAGCCGCAGTCTGAAACAGTTTGGCGACAGGCTGATAAGTATTCAGTTCCTCGTATTTGTTTTGTTAACAAGATGGATCGTATAGGGGCTAATTTTTCTCGTTGTGTTGATATGATAAAAGATAGGCTTGGTGCTGTTCCTGTTGTGATGCAGTTGCCTATTGGTGCGGAAAGTGACTTTGTAGGGGTTGTTGATTTGATTTCTATGAAGGCTGTTCGTTGGCTTGGTGATGAACCAGGTGCTGAATTTGTTTATGAGGAAATCCCTTCTGCTATGTTGGAGGATTCTAAGCGTTGTCGTTCTGAATTAATTGAATTGGTTATAGAGCAGGATGATGAGTTATTAGAAGCTTATTTGGGCGGTAAAGTTCCTACAGAAGAGCAGATTGTCTCTTGTGTCAGAAAGGGTGTGATTGCAGGTGCTTTTGTTCCTGTTTTGTGTGGAAGTGCCTTTAAAAATAAGGGCGTTCAACTTTTGTTGGATGCGGTTATAGCTTATTTACCTTCTCCTCTTGATATTGGGGATGTTAAAGGGGTTGAAATGCATTCGGATAGTGAATTATTGAGATCACCTTTGGATAGTCAGCCATTGTCAGCTCTTGCTTTTAAAATAATGAATGACCCGTTTGTTGGCACCTTGACATTTGTTCGAGTTTATTCTGGTGTGTTGGTTTCTGGTGAAAGCGTTTTAAACTCTACAAAAGATAATAAAGAGAGAGTTGGTAGATTGCTTTTAATGCATGCAAATAATCGTGAGGATATAAAAGAGGCTCATGCCGGTGATATCGTCGCTATATGTGCATTGAAGAACACTACAACGGGCGATACTCTTTGTGACCAATCTAAGCCGATTGTTCTTGAAAAGATGGAGTTTCCTGACCCTGTTATTGAGGTTGCGGTGGAGCCAAAAACAAAGGCTGACCAAGAGAAAATGTCTGGTGCTTTGAATAGGTTGGCTGCGGAAGACCCTTCTTTTAGGGTAAGCATTAACCATGAGACTGGTCAAACTATCATTAAGGGTATGGGCGAATTACACTTAGAGATTATCGTTGACCGTATGTGTCGTGAATTTAAGGTGGATGCTAATGTTGGTGCCCCTCAAGTAACATATAGGGAAACTATTTCAAAAGAAGTTGAAATTGATTACACTCACAAAAAACAAAGTGGTGGTGCTGGTCAGTTTGCAAGGGTGAAGATTAAATTTGAACCATTGACTTATGACCAAGGTCTATTATTTGAGAGTAAAATCGTTGGTGGTGCGGTGCCTAAGGAGTATATCCCAGGTGTTGACAAGGGTTTGAAGATAGCTTCCGATAGTGGGTTTTTGATTGGTTTTCCAGTTGTTGGGGTAAAGTGTAGCCTTATAGATGGTGCTTATCATGACGTTGACTCAAGTGTTTTGGCGTTTGAGATTGCTGCAAGAGCTGCGTTCAGAGAGGCGATGGGGAAGGCAGGGGCTCGCTTGTTGGAACCTATTATGAGCGTTGAAGTTGTCACTCCAGAAGAGTATATGGGCGACATTATTGGCGACCTTAACAGTCGTCGCGGTCAAGTTAATGGCATGGATCAGAGAGGGAATGCTCGTGTTTTGAATGCTGTTGTTCCGCTTGCGGAAATGTTTGGTTATGTGAATAATTTGAGGTCAATGAGTCAAGGGAGGGCGCAATATACAATGCAGTTTGCGCACTATGATTTGGTTCCTCAACACGTCGCAGAACAGGTTATTACGAGTCAAAAGGGAAGTTGATTTATCTATTTAGCTAAAGGGAGATTTGATTATGGCAAAAGCTAAGTTTGAGCGGAATAAACCGCATTGTAATATAGGTACTATTGGTCACGTTGACCATGGTAAGACCACTTTAACAGCTGCGATTACTAAGGTTCTTTCTGAGACGGGAGGGGCAAGTTTTACAGCTTATGACCAAATCGATCGTGCTCCTGAAGAAAAAGCACGCGGAATTACGATTTCTACTTCTCACGTTGAATATGAAACTGAGAAGCGTCATTATGCTCACGTTGATTGCCCAGGGCATGCTGACTATGTTAAAAACATGATTACAGGTGCTGCTCAGATGGATGGTGCTATATTGGTTGTTTCTGCAACTGATGGTGTTATGCCTCAAACCAGAGAGCATATTTTACTTGCAAGACAGGTTGGTGTGCCTGCCCTTGTTGTGTTTATAAACAAGGTTGATATGGTGGACGACCCAGAATTGTTGGAATTGGTTGAGCTAGAGGTCAGAGAACTTTTGTCCAGCTATGAGTTTCCAGGTGATGACATTCCTGTTATTAAAGGGAGTGCTTTGTGTGCGCTTGAGGGGAAGAGTGATGATTTGGGTAAAGCTCGTATCGGTGAGTTGATGGATGCGGTTGATAACTACATACCTCAACCAGAGCGTCCAAAAGATAAGGCTTTCTTGATGCCAATAGAAGATGTTTTCTCGATTTCTGGTCGTGGAACCGTTGTTACAGGTCGTGTTGAGCAGGGTGTCGTTAAGGTTGGTGAAGAGCTTGAAATCGTTGGATTAAAAGACACAACTAAAACGGTTTGTACTGGTGTTGAAATGTTCAGGCGTTTGTTGGATCAAGGTGAAGCTGGTGATAATATTGGTTGTTTGCTTCGTGGTACTAAGCGTGAAGAGGTTGAAAGAGGGCAAGTTTTGGCTGCTCCTGGTTCTATTACTCCACATACGAAATTTAAGTGTGAAGCTTACATTTTAAACAAAGATGAGGGTGGTCGCCATACGCCATTTTTTGATGGATATCGTCCACAGTTTTATTTCCGTACCACAGACGTTACAGGTTCGGTCAAGTTACCTGAGGGTGTAGAAATGGTGATGCCAGGTGATAATATAGCTGCTGAAGTTGAGCTAATTTCACCAATCGCTATGGACGAAGGGTTGCGTTTCGCTATCCGTGAAGGTGGGCGAACTGTTGGTGCTGGTGTGGTATCCAAAATAATAAAATAGGGATATAAATGAACACTCAGCGTATTCGCATTTGTCTCAAAGCTTATGATAACAGGATATTAGATTATTCTGCTATGGAAATTGTTTCTACGGCGAAAAGGACGGGTGCCCTTATAAAGGGTCCCATTCCTTTCCCGAATAGAATCGAGAGGTTTACTGTTTTACGTTCGCCTCATATAGATAAAAAATCTAGAGAGCAATTTGAAATAAGAACTCATAAGCGTTTGATTGATATTCTTGATTGTCCTCCTCAAACTGTCGAGGCACTTATGAAGTTAGAGTTGGCAGCGGGTGTTGATGTAGAAGTGAAGGTAATGAACTAAAGCTATGCAAGTGGGTTTGATTGTCAAAAAAATAGGTATGAGTCAAGTTTTATCTGAAAATGGCACGAGTTTTCCTGTCACATTGCTAAAATTTGAAAAAAATGTCGTTATAGCTCATAAAGACAGTCAAAAACATGGCTATGACGCGTTAGTGGTTGGTGCTTTTCCCTTGAAGGATGACTCTAAATTAACAAAACCTATGAAAAATGCTTTTGCTAAAATGGGTTCTGAAAATTTTTCAATTATTAAAGAGTTTAGGGTTGATGGGGAGAAGGTTTCAGTTGGCTCTGTTTTGGATATTGACTCTTTTAAGGCTGGTGACTTTATTGATATTTCAGGTGTTTCTGTCGGTAAGGGGTTTGCTGGAGCTATGAAAAGGCACAATTTCGGTGGTTTGCGTGCTTCGCATGGTGTTTCTATAACTCACAGATGTCTTGGCGGTACTGGTCAAAATCAAGACCCTGGTAAAGTGTTTAAAGGTAAAAAAATGGCTGGACATATGGGGGCAAAACAAGTCACTGTTCTCAATGTTCCTGTTTTTAGTGTTGACTCTTCTTTGGGGATAGTGGTTGTTCGGGGTAGTGTTCCTGGGTCGAGTAGTAATTTTGTTTTTTTGCGTAAAGCAATTAAAAAGTAGAATATATTAGTTGGAAGTTTTTAATTTATGCAGCTTAAAGTTCTTGATTTAGATGGAAAGGATGCGGGGATTGTTGAGTTAAATCCCGAGATATTCTCTATTGAACCTAGGTTGGACGTTATTTCTGATGTTATTAGGTGGCAACTTGCCATGCGTCGTACTGGTAACCATCAAGTGAAGAATCGTTCTGCGGTTCGGGGTACTACTAAAAAAGCCTTTAAGCAAAAGGGGACAGGTCGTGCTCGTCGTGGTGCTTGGACCACCAATATATGTCGTGGTGGTGGCGTTGCTTTTGGTCCTGTGGTGAGAGACCACTCCTTTAAGTTGAATAAAAAAGTAAGGTTGTTGGCATTAAAGAGCTTTTTGTCTTTGAAATTTAGGGAAAATAACATTGTTGTCTTGAATAATTTAGATAAAGCATCTTCTAAGACTAAAGACTCAATCTCTTTATTTTCAAAATTGGGCTTCGAGTCAGCTTTGTTTGTTTCAAACACCGCCAATGAAGGTAGTGGTTTTTTGAAATCTATTATGAATCTTAAAAATTTTGACCTTGTGTCTGTTGGTGGTTTTAACATTTACGACGCTTTTTCTAAAAATAAATTGGTGTTTACGCTAGATTCTATAGAGTATTTACAGAACGTCCGTTTTGGAGGGGCAGAATAGTATGGATTATTGTGATTGCTTAATAAGACCGGTTATCACAGAGAAAACTATGTTGGGCACCTCTAATGGCTCTTATACCTTTATAGTTAACGTTGATGCTAATAAAAATGATATTAAGCAAGCTGTTGAAACGATTTTTAATGTAAAAGTTGGCTCGGTTAGGGTATTAAATCGTGAAGGGAAGTCTAAAACTTTTAAAGGTAAGGTTGGGAAGCGGTCAAATACTAGAAGAGCTATGGTTAAGCTTGAGAGTGGTACAATTAATTTTGATGGTGGTTTTTAATTATGGCTTTAAAATTATTGAAACCTATTACATCTGCATCTAGAGGAACGGTTTTAGTTGATAAGAGTTGCTTGTGGTCAGGTGGTCCTGTTAAAGCCTTAACCAGCGGAAAAAAAAGTTCTGGCGGACGAAATAAACATGGGCACATTACTAGTTGGCATAGAGGTGGTGGGCATAAGAGACTTTATCGCTTTATAGACTTCTGTAGGGATAAGGTTGGTGTGTCAGCGGTTGTTGAACGAATAGAATACGACCCTAATAGAACAGCTTTTATAGCTTTGATAAAATATACTGATGGCGAGCTTTCATATATAATAGCACCACAGAAATTAAACGCTGGGGATGTTGTCGAATCTGGGGAGAACGTGGATATAAAAATTGGTAATTGTTTGCCTATTTCTAGTATTCCAGTTGGAACATTGGTTCATAATGTTGAATTGAAAATTGGCAAAGGCGGTCAAATTGCTAGGTCTGCTGGTAATTATGCTCAGATAGTTGGTCGAGATGCCGATAGGGTGATATTGCGTTTGTCTTCTGGTGAAATGAGGTTGGTGCTTGGTGCCTGTAAGGCAACGATTGGTGTGGTCTCAAATCCGGATCAAAAGAATATTAATTTAGGTAAGGCTGGTAGAAGTCGTTGGTTGGGTATTAGACCGAATGTTCGAGGCGTCGCTATGAACCCAGTTGACCACCCTCATGGTGGAGGTGAAGGAAAGACTAAAGGGGGAAGGCATCCTGTTACTCCTTGGGGTATTTCCACAAAGGGTTATAAAACAAGGCGAAAAGCCAAGCCTTCTGATCGTTTTATATTGTCACGTAGAAAGAAATAGGGTATAACTAGTGTCTCGTTCTGTTTGGAAAGGACCTTTTGTTGATGGTTATTTAATAAAGAAGGCTCAAGCTGTTGCTGAGTCTGGTCGTAAGGATGTTGTCAAGACTTGGTCGAGGCGTTCTACAATTATTCCTGACTTTGTCGGGGTTAATTTTGCGGTGCATAATGGGAAAAAGTTTATTCCAGTTTATGTCACTGAGGATATGGTGGGGCATAAGTTTGGAGAGTTTTCTCCAACCCGAACGTATTATGGTCATACTGCTGATAAAAAAGCAAAAAGGGGATAGTTAATGTCAAAAAGGTTGCGTTTAGTGCGAAAATCGGTTGATGTTACTGCAAGTAGCAGATTTGTTAAGAGTTCGCCTAGGAAGTTGAATTTGGTATCTTCTATGATTAGGGGCGAATCGGTGTCTAAGGCACTAAATGTTTTGAGTTTTTGTGAAAAAAGTGTCGCCTTAGATGTGCACAAAGTTTTGCGTTCTGCCATTGCTAATGCAGAGAATAATTATGGTTTGGATGTGGACTCTTTGTTTGTTGCAGAGGCATATGTCGGTAAATCTGGCACTTTGCGTAGGTGGAAAGCAGGTTCATTTGGTAGGGCAAGACCTATACTTAAGAGGTCTAGTAAACTTACCGTAGTAGTATGTGAATTGGAGCGTTAGTTATGGGTCAAAAGATAGATCCTCGTTCTTTACGTCTTGGTATTATAAAAAATTGGGATTCCAGTTGGTTTTCTAAGAGAGATTATGCCAAGTTATTGCATGAAGATTATAGTATTAGAAAATTTTTAAATAAAAAATTATCTCAGGCTTCTATATCTCGCATAGTTATTGAGCGTATGGCGAAAAGAGTTGTTGTTTCTATACATACGGCTCGTCCTGGCGTTGTTATAGGTAAAAAAGGTTCTGATATAGACAAGCTTAAGAAAGAGCTTTCTGATTTAACTAAAAATGACGTAATTTTGAATATAGTTGAAATAAGGAAGCCTGAAATAGAGGCGGAATTAGTCGCTGAAAACATTGCCTCTCAAATTGAGAGAAGAGTTGGTTTTCGTCGAGCTATTAAACGTGCTATGCAAGGAGCTTTGAGGCTCGGGGCTCAGGGGATTAGGGTTAATTGCTCTGGAAGGCTTGGTGGAAATGAAATTGCTCGTATGGAGTGGTATCGTGATGGTCGTGTGCCTTTGCATACTTTACGTGCAGACATAGATTATGGCTTTAGGAATGCCTTTACAACCTATGGTTGTATAGGGATTAAGGTTTGGATATATAAAGGTGAAAAGTACGACATCCCTGCTGTCTTTTTACCGAAAAGAGTAAAATCTTAGTATAAAGGATTTGGTGTTTTTATGTTTTCTCCAAAGAGGACAAAGTTTCGTAAACAGTTTAAAGGACGTATTCATGGCGTCGCTTGTCGCGGTTATGAGTTGAGTTTTGGTTCTTTTGGTCTAAAAGCTATGGAGCCAGTTAGATTGACCGCTGCTCAAATAGAATCTGCTAGACGTGCTATTACACGTCATATGAAAAGGGTTGGTAAAGTTTGGATTCGTGTTTTTCCAGATGTGCCCGTTTCAAAGCGTCCCGCTGAAGTTAGAATGGGTAGTGGAAAGGGGTCGCCAGAATTTTGGGCTTGTAGAATATATCCAGGCACGATTATGTTTGAAATTGATGGTGTTGATGAAAAAATTGCTCGAGAAGCGATGACTTTAGCTGCGGCCAAATTGCCGATTAGTACAAAATTTATTGAAAGAGTTTTATAGTTATTTATGGCTAAGAAAAAAATTGATGACTCCAAGCAGATGATGAACATATCTGATGCTAAGAAAGAGATGATGAAAATGCGTTTTCGGCGGTCTTTGGGGGAGAGTGTTTTGTTGCACCGTTTTAAGGAGTTGAAAAAATCTGTCGCTGTCTCTTTGACGGTGCGTGAAAATGTGAGAGGTGGAGATGCCTAAGAGAGTTCTTTCTGGGATTGTTACTAGTAGCGTTTGCGATAAAACTGTTACTGTAAATGTAGTTAGGAGGGTTAAGCATCCTAAGTATTTAAAGTATGTCCGTGTTTCTAAAAAATATTTGGCACATGATGAAAATAATTCTTGTGTTGTTGGAGCAGTTGTTGATATATGTGAGACTAAGCCGATATCGAAACGGAAGAGTTGGGTCGTTGTTCAGGATGGTGTATTAGCGAAATGATACAGATGCAGTCAAGACTTGGTGTTGCGGATAATTCCGGTGCTAAGGAAATAATGTGTGTGAAGGTTCTCGGTGGAACACATAGGCGTGTTGCTGGAGTGGGTGATATTATCATTGCTTCAGTGAAGGACGCAATTCCTAGGGGCAAGGTGAAAAAGGGTGACGTTGTTAGAGCGGTCATCGTGAGGACAACATCTCCAATAAGGAGAAAAGATGGTTCAATGATTAGGTTTGATAGCAATGCTGCAGTCGTTCTGAATAAACAGGATGAACCCGTGGGCACTCGTATATTTGGTCCGGTTACTAGAGAGTTACGTGTGGCAAAAATGATGAAGATAGTCTCTTTGGCTCCGGAGGTGCTATAGTATATATGTGTGCTAAATGCTTAAAGAAAGGTGATACGGTTGTTGTCATCACTGGGAAAGACAAGGGGAAAAAAGGCGAGATAGAGAGGGTTTTGCCTCTTGTAGGAAAGGCTCTTGTTAAGGGGGTTAATGTTGTTATAAAACATGTAAAGCCATCACAAAATGATGTTGGTGGAATATCTAAGAAAGAGTTGCCAATTGATTTGTCAAATTTAATGTTTTTTGATGAAGAATTTAATGGACCTACAAGAATAGGTTTTAAAATGGTTGATAATAAAAAAGTTAGATTTTCGAAAAAATCTGGCAAGGTTTTAAGTTAATTTTTAAAGGATTTTTTGCTTCAATGAGTAGGCTTTATCGGGAATATGTAGAAACGATTGTTGCTAAACTGCAGGAAGAGTTTGGTTATAAAAATAGGTTTGAGGTTCCTCGTTTGCAGAAGATTGTCCTCAATATGGGGGTTGGAGAGGCTATTGTTGACAGTAAAAATGTTAAACACGCAGCTGAAGAGCTTGGTTGGATATCTGGTCAAAAGGCAGTTGTAACAGAAGCACGTAAATCTGTCGCTGGTTTCAAGTTGAGAGCTGGTAATAAAATTGGTGCCAAGGTGACTTTGCGTGGTTCTCGAATGTATGAGTTTTTGGACAGACTAATAAATATTGCCTTACCTAGAGTGAGGGACTTTAGAGGGATGTCTACTAAATCTTGTGATGGGCGAGGTAATTATTCTTTTGGTATAAAAGAGCAGATTATTTTTCCTGAAGTTGCGACCAGAAACGTTGATGTGATTAGAGGTTTGGATGTTACGTTTGTAACGACAGCCAATCGTGATGAAGAGTGCATCTTTTTGTTGAAAATGTTTAATTTTCCTTTTGGGGGTTGAGGCTAAAGTTTTATGGCAAAGAAAAGTTCTATTGAAAAAGGATTGCTCGTAAGAAAGGTGGTTGCTCGCGAATCTAATAAGAGGGTTGCCCTTAAGCAGGTTATTTATAATAAAGAAATTGACCCTGTTACGCGTTTTGCAGCTCAACTTAAATTGGCGACTCTTCCTAGAAACGGGTCTTCAACTAGGATTAGAAATAGATGTGAAGTTACGGGTCGTGCGAGAGGTTATTATAGGAAATTTAAAATTTCTAGGATTATGTTAAGAGAGATGTCCGCTCAGGGTCTGTTGCCTGGTGTACGTAAAGCAAGTTGGTAAGGTGATTAATTATGTGTATGACTGACCCTATTTCTGATATGTTTGCAAGAATGAGAAACGCTGGAATGCGTTTTTACAGAAACGTTTCTATTCCGCACTCTAGAGTGAAAGCAGGTGTATTGGATGTGCTTTTACGTGAAGGTTATATAGAAGGGTATGAAAAAGAGGTGAATGGAAAGTTTTTATCCATTTCCGTAGCACTAAAATATTATAACGGTAAACATGTTATAAAATCGATTTCTAGGGAATCTAAACCAGGTCGTAGAGTGTATTCTGGTGTAAAAAGTTTGCCTCAAGTGAATAATGGGTTGGGTATTTCTATCGTATCTACTTCCTCAGGGATTTTTTCAGATGCAGAAGCACGTGAAAAAAAACTTGGTGGTGAAGTAATTTGTAAAGTATTTTAAGGTTTTTTTATGTCACGGGTTGGTAAACATTCAATAGCAATTCCTTCTGGTGTTCAAGCTTCTCTTGATGCGGGGCGTTTTGTTGCTAAATCTTCAAATGGGGGATTTGATTTTTTAATTCCTGATGGGGTGCAGGTGGTGATAGATGGTAACAGTGTTGTTGTCTCTATGTCACAAGGAACGAAGAAAAGCGATTGCTGGGGAACAACACGGGCAATAATAAATAATGGAATCACAGGTTTAGTTACCCCTTTTAAACGAAGGATTGAGCTTGTCGGTGTTGGATATAGGGCGTCTGTTCAAGGTAAGGATTTGGTTTTACAACTGGGTTATAGTCATGATATAACTTTTCCAATTCCTGATGGGGTTTCAGTTGTTTGTGAAAAGCCGACAACAATAGTGATTAGTTCTTCTGATAAGGCTATGGTTGGTCAAGTCGTTAGAAAAATTCAGAGTTTCCGTAAACCAGAGCCATATAAAGGAAAAGGCGTTATAATGGAAGGTCAGTATGTTTTACGCAAAGAAGGGAAGAAGAAGTAAAAATGTCTAGATTTAGTGATAAATTTAAGCGTAGAGAAAAGCGTACGCGTTATAACGTGAAAAAATTGGCTTATGGGCGTAAGCGTTTATCAGTTTTTAGGTCTGAAAGACATATCTATGCACAGTTGATAGATGATGAATTGGGTGTTACGCTGTGCACTGCTTCTACGTTAGAAAAGGATTTTTCTGGACGTGCTGAAAAGACTAGTGGCATTTCAGCGGCTTCTGTTGTTGGGGAGCTGATTGCTAAGAAAGTTTTAAATTTAGGTATTAAAGAAGTGGTTTTTGACCGAGGTGGGTATGCTTATCATGGCAGGGTTAAAGCCTTGGCAGATAATGCTCGCAATAATGGTTTGTTATTTTAAAGGGGTTTTTTTGTATGGCACGACAGGTTAATGAAGCAAGTTCTAGAGATGATGCCTTAATAGAAAAACTCGTTGCAATTAATCGTGTGGCTAAGGTTGTGAAGGGAGGTAAGAGGTTTTCTTTTGCTGCTTTGGTTGTTGTTGGGGACGGTAAAGGTCGAGTAGGTTTCGGTACAGGAAAGGCTCGTGAAGTGCCGGATGCTGTTAAAAAAGCTTCTGACCAAGCGAAGAGAAATATGTTGCATATTCCATTGCGTGAATCTAGAACGCTTCATCATGACGTACGTTCTTCTTATGGTGCAGGTCTGGTTGTTATGCGTTCAGCTCCTGCGGGAACGGGGATTATTGCAGGTGGTGCAATGAGAGCTGTATTTGAAGCTTTGGGCATTCAGGATGTGGTCAGTAAATGTATTGGTACTGCCAATCCTCATAATATGGTGAGGGCGACCTTCCAAGCTTTGAGCGATGTGTCATCTCCTCGTTATATAGCTGCGAAAAGAGGTAAAAGGGTTGGCGATTTGACCTCGAGAAGAGGGCACGTTGTACATGGAGGTGTAGTAAGTGCTTAAAAAAGTAAATGTTGATGAGGTTGTGTCTAAGGACGGCACCCCTTCTGTAAAAAAGAAAACTTCTACTAAAGTGAAAAAAGTTAGTGCTGTGAAGGTTGAGAAAACTTTGATTAAAAAAGTTGAGGAAAAATCTTGCTGTATTAAGGTGATACAAACAAAGAGTTTTATAGGCAGAAAAGACAATCAGTTTTTTTCATTGAAAGCACTAGGTCTTGGTAAAATAGGAAGTACTCGGGTGTTATCTGATAGACCAGAAATCAGAGGGCTTGTTAATCGTGTTAAGCATCTTGTAAAAGTGGAGAAGTTTGATGGATAGTGTTTTTTGCCTGAATACTTTAATCCCTAGCCCTAGGTCTAATCCTAAGCGTAGGGGGCGTGGTATTGGCTCTGGGTTGGGTAAGACTTCAGGTTATGGTCATAAAGGTGGAAAAGCTAGGTCTGGTAGAGGGAAGGTCTGCTCTTTTGAAGGTGGTCAGATGCCTCTTTATAGAAGATTGCCCAAGAGAGGATTTAATTCTCTTTGTACTGATAAAGGATTAGCTTTTATTAATGTTGGCGTTATTCAAACATTGATAGATTCTGGTAAAATTAATGAGAATTCTGTTCTGGACTTGCAGTCTTTAATTAATATCGGTGCTATTAAGTCTAGTTCTACAGTTTTGCGTGTTTTGGGAAGTGGCGACATAAGTAGTCCAGTTAATGTAGTAGCGGATCACTTTTCTGCGTCAGCTGTTTCAGCAATTGAACGTGTTGGTGGTAAAATTACTAAGGTTGGCTAATGAACTCAAGCATTAAAGATGCTCGTTTACAGGGAATAAGTTGGGCTGCCTTTTCTCAAGCGACAGACTTGAAAAAGAGGCTTTTGTTTACTTTATTAGCGTTGTTAGTTTATAGATTAGGTACTTATATTCCTTTGCCTGGAATTAACCCTGAGATTATTTCTGAACTTGGTCGTAGGAATATGGGCGGTATTTTGGGCATGTTTGACATGTTTTCTGGTGGGGCACTTGGTCGTATGACCGTTTTTGCTTTGAACCTGATGCCATACATATCTGCCAGCATAATAATTCAACTTTTTACAGTGATTTCACCGACCCTAGAGGCTTTGAAGAAAGAAGGAGAGGTCGGGCGTAGAAAAATTAATCAGTATACAAGATATTTGACCGTGGCTATAGCGACACTTCAGGCGTATGGTATATCTATTGGTTTGATGAACATGGGTTCTGCTAGCGGGTCTATCACAACTATTGGTTGGCTTTTTCCGATTATAGCTGTCCCTACCTTGGTTGGGGGAACCTTGTTCTTGATGTGGGTTGGTGAACAGATAACGTCGAGAGGGATTGGCAACGGCTCTTCTTTGATAATTTTTGCTGGAATAGTCGCTAATTTGCCCAAAGCATTACTTAATGCTCTTGAATTGGGTAAAAGTGGTGCTTTATCTCCTAGTGTTATTTTGTTTTTTATATTTGTGGTTATTGCCGTGATTGCCTTGGTTGTCTTTGTTGAAAGGGCTCAAAGGAAAATAGTTGTGCATTACCCACAAAGGCACGCTTCTATGGGTAAGGGGAATGTTGAGTCTTCTCACCTGCCATTGAAAATAAATACCGCAGGTGTGATTCCTCCGATATTTGCTAGTTCACTTTTGTTGCTCCCTGCGACTTTAGTGGGGCTTGGTGCTGGCACTGGTTCTGAGTGGGCACAGGCTTTGGCTAGATATTTGTCCCATGGTCACCCAGTATATATAACAATATATGTTGCTTTATTAATCTTTTTTTCGTTTTTCTATACTGCAATTGTGTTTAATCCAAATGAGGTTGCTGATAATTTAAGAAAATCTGGAGGATTCGTTCCAGGAATTCGCCCTGGTGAATATACCGCAAAGTATCTGTATTTTGTGCTTGAAAGGTTGACCGTTATTGGTGCGGTTTACTTGTCTTTTATATGCGTGTTGCCTGAGCTCTTGATTGCAAAGTTGGCAGTTCCATTTTTCTTTGGGGGAACGAATATCCTCATCGTTGTTAGTGTCACAATTGATACCATTAATCAAGTTTATACACATTTGTTGGCTCATCAATACAAGGGAGTGATACGTAAAGCACAATCCAGAGGAGTCTTGAAGTAATGAATCAAGATGTTCGTTTGGTGGTTGCTGTTTTTGGTGCCCCTGGTTCTGGGAAAGGGACGCAATCGGGTCTTTTAGTCGAAAGATTGGGGTTTAAGCATTTTTCAGTTGGTGATTTGCTGAGAGCGGAGGTGGGCAAAAAAAGTGCTGTGGGGGAGGTTGCTCATTCCTATATGTCCGCCGGAAAACTTGTGCCGGATTATGTTATCAATGATGTTATTAAGGCGTATTTCTTGGGTTCAGAAGATAAAAGGGTGATTTTGGATGGTTTCCCAAGAACAAAAGCACAGGCCGAAGAATTAAGTATTTTACTTAAAATGTTTTATCAGTTTCGTTTTTGTGCTATAAATATTGAGGTTTCAGAAGAGCGACTTTTATCTCGCATATCTGGTCGTTTTATGTGCGGAGGATGTTCAACCATATTCAATACGGAAGATTTTCCTGAAGGGTTTGAATGTCCAAAGTGTGGTTTTACGAAGAAAATAATGCGTAATGACGATAATAAGGATACTCTGACTACTAGAATTGTTGAATACAATGAAAATATAAAAGAAATTATTAACTTTTATAAAACTGATAATTCTGTTTATATGGTTGATGGTGATGCGAGTGTTGAAAAAGTCTATGAAGAAATAGACGGTGTTATAAAAAAGGTTTTGGGTTAATTTGGTTTGAGAGGGTGATTTAGTGGTTCGTATAGCAGGTGTTGATTTACCTAGTAAGAAACGTGTAGAGATTGCTTTGACCTATCTTTTTGGTATAGGTTTGACGAGGTCGAAGTATATTTGTAATAAGCTGGAGATTGATTCGAAGATGAGGGTTTTTCAGCTTAGTGAAGACCAAGTTTCTAAAATAAGAGGGGTTATTGATTCTGAGTTTCAAGTTGAGGGTGACTTGAGAAGAGGAATTTCTATGAATATCAAGAGATTGATGGACCTTGGTTGTTATAGAGGACTTCGTCATAGAAAGAAATTACCTGTGCGTGGTCAAAGGACACATACTAATGCACGTACTAGAAAAGGTAAGGCAGTTGCAATTGCCGGTAAGAAAAAAGTAACTAAATAGTAGTTATTGCTTGAGTTTGTAAAAGGGGTTGAATATGGCTTATAAAGCCGCACAAAGTATTAAAAGAAAAGATAGAAAAAACATAGTTGCTGGCGTGGTGCACATAAATGCATCTTTTAATAATACTATGGTCACTGTTACTGATATGCGTGGAAACACTGTTGCTTGGTCTTCTGCTGGAAATGCCGGTTTTAAGGGGTCAAGAAAATCCACACCTTATGCCGCTCAGATGGCGGCTGAGAAAGTTGGCAATATTGCTAAAGAGCATGGCATAAAAACTTTGGATGTTGAGATTAGCGGGCCTGGTTCTGGTAGAGAGTCAGCTTTAAGGGCGTTGCAAGCTGTGGGCTTTGCTATTAATTCTATAAAGGATGTTACTCCTATCCCGCATAATGGTTGTCGACCACCTAAGCGTAGGCGGGTTTAAGTTATGGCTGGAGGTTTTGTGATGAAAAGGCATTGGCAGGAACTGATTCGCCCATATAAAATGCGTGCTGAGAACGGTGAACAAGAAAATGGGAATGTTGGGGTTGTTGTGGCTGAGCCGCTTGAACGTGGATTTGGATTAACCCTTGGAAATGCTTTAAGGCGGGTTTTGTTATCTTCGCTTTCTGGTAGTGCGATTTCTTCTATTAAAATAGATGGAGTTTTACACGAATTTTCTACGGTACGCGGCGTCATTGAAGACGTTACTGATATAGTGTTGAACGTCAAGACTATAGCTTTGAGAATGGGTGCAACCTCTGAGAAAAAAATTAGGTTATCAGTAAAAGGTCCTTGTGTTGTGACCGCTGGCATGTTCGAGAACGACCATGATATTACTATATTAAATCCAGATCAATACATATGTACAGTAGACAAAGGAGAGAGCTTCTCGATGGAAGCAACTGTCTCATCTGGGAAGGGGTATGTGTCTGCTGCTGAAAACAGAGTTGAGGGTATGCCAATCGGCTGTATTGCCGTTGATTCTTTATATAGCCCTGTTAAAAGAGTGTCATATAAAGTTGAAAATGCCCGTGTTGGGCAGGTGACGGATTATGACAAGTTAACTATGAATGTTGAGACAAATGGTTCAGTATCCCCTGCAGATGCGGTTGCTATTGCTGCCAAAATTTTACAAGAACAGTTACAATGTTTCATTAATTTTGATGAGCCTCAGGTTGTTGAGGAACAGAAGTCAGAGCAGAGTGATTTGCCGTTTAATGCAAACTTGTTACGACGAGTTGAGGAACTTGAACTGTCTGTGAGGTCGATGAATTGTCTAAAAAGTGATAATATCATGTATATTGGCGATTTGGTTCACAGAAGTGAGACTGAAATGTTGAAGACACCAAATTTTGGTCGTAAATCTTTGAACGAGATAAAGGATTTGCTCTCTCAAATGGGGTTGCATCTGGGGATGCAGGTTGATGGTTGGCCACCAGAGAATATTAATGAGATGGTCAAAAAAATGAATGATACTTTTTAATTTAGTTTAGGATTATTTATGCGTCATGGTTTAAAGGGAAGGAAGTTTTATAGGACGGGTTCCCACAATAAAGCCTTAATTATGAATTTGGCTAGGTCGTTAGTTAAGTATGAACAGATAATAACCACTTTACCTAAAGCTAAGGAATTGAGACCTTTCATTGAAAGAATGATTACTTTGGGTAAAAAGGGTGGGTTGCATCGTCGCAGAAAGGTGATTTCAACTTTTGGTGAACAAGAGTTGGTTTCTAAGATAATGGATGTGTTCCCAACGAGGTATAGCGAGCGTACCGGCGGGTATTCTAGAATCATTCGTAATGGTTTTAGGCGGGGTGACAGAGCACCGATGGCTGTTATAGAGTTGGTCGATAGAGATGAATCTGCAAAAATTTTTAACAAAGTTGATGCAGAGCCAAAGGAAGCACAGGCGAATTAGTTAGAGTTTTTTTTATTAATCAAAATTATAACCTAAGCATTTAGCTTAGGTTTTTTTTATGCGTTATTAATAAAAATATTTATTTAGGGTTTTTTATCTAATATTTCTCGCATTTAGGCGACTATTTTAAGTTGGAGAACAGTAAAAAAATTGACGAAATAATTAAAAGGTGTTAAATTACGAACCTGTAAGGTTTATGGTATGAAAATCTGATGAGTTATTCACCACATCTTTCTTTCAAATGCGTAAAATATGATTTTATCGTATTCGCCTTACATTCTCGATTTATTGGCTTATAGCCAATATCAAACTTAACCTCATTTCTAAAATTAACAATTACTTTTACTTTAATCTTATTATTAAGGAATAAATAAATGCGAAAGCAAATTAGAGCTATATTGCTTATAGCTGGAACGTGTATTGGTTGCGGTATGATAGCATTACCAATGACAATGGCAAAACTTGGAGTAATTCCAAGCATTGTAATTATGTTAAGTGTTTGGGCACTTACATATTACACATCATTAATGAGTGTTGAACTAAACCTACAAGTAGAGCATGGGATGTCTTTGGGGGCGTTAGGAAGGTTTTTTTCTGGGAAATATGCTGAACTGATAGGTACAGTAAGTCTTAAGTTGTTATCTTATGCATTATTATCAGTATTTATATACGCGGGAGTATCAATAGCTCAGGAGTTGATTTATTCCTATTCTGGGTATAGTTATAGCAAACTTCTTATTACAACAGTTTCAATTGTATTCATTTTTTTAATGCTTTTGTCACCGATAAAAACACTGAGCAAAGTTAACAGTTTTATGTTTGCGATTTTAATTAGTATTTTCCTGATTTTGATATGCGTTATTATTTTTTCAGTTGAGTTTACAAATATTCCATTTGTGGTCGATAGTTCTTTTTCAACAGTGATACCTGTTATATCCGTTGTTTTTACATCTTTTGGCTATCAAGTTGTCTTTCATACACTTAGGGACTATTGCGGACGAGATGCGAAAATACAAAAAAGGATTTTTTTATTTGGTAGTTTAATCCCGACTATTGTGTATATTCTTTGGTCATGTGGGATATTGAGTGTTCTTTATAATTACGATATCAGTTTTTATAATGCAATGATTGACGGAAAAATAGATGTTGGGGATTTAATCAGTAAACTTAGTCAAATTTCAGGTTTACCAAATTTTCAAATTCTTGTTTGGTGGTTATCGATATTTGCAGTATTAACTTCTATTTTAGGGGTTGGTATAGGCTTAGTGGATTCTTTGAACTCCATGTTGAAGAACAAAATTAAGCATTATACTAAGCGTAATATAGTTTCTGCTTTGATTACCGTTATCCCGCCATATTTAATTGTCGTTTTTGTGCCAAATGCATTTATAAAAATATTGGGTTTTGCTGGGGCGATATTAGTTGTGATTGCTATTTTTCTTCCGAGCTATTTATTACGAAAAGTAAAGCAAGAGAATTTTTATTGCAAAGAGCTAAAACACAAATGGTTGATACACATTTGCTTGATTGCAGGATTATTAATCATAATTACTGAATTTCTTAAATAAAAATAGAAAATATAATAGGCAAATCATTAATAATTTTTATTGAAGTAGAATAGGCTTAACGCTTTCGTTTTTGTGCGAATGCTATGTTTATTCTACTTTAATTTCTTTGCTAATATTGTTTATTTCCCTTTCGATATCTTTTCTGGTCACACTTAAAGAAGCTTGCTCAAAATCTTTTTTAATATAATCAACTACCTTAGAAGTTTTTGGGTAAAGCAGGGAAAAGACTAGAATATTACGGATGTATTTTTGTTTGTTTTTGGATTGTAGTCCCAATTTAGTTGCTGCCCAAGTTGCGATGAGTTTATTTCTTTTCGCTAGTGTTAAAAAATTCAGCTCTAAAATTTTGGTTAGTCTGCGTTCATAAGAGTGTTTGTTATAAGAAAACATAGGCATAAGAATAAGTCCCTCAAAAATATAACCTACATATCTAATTATAACACTTTAATGAAAGAGAAAATAGATAAAATTTTATTATAATTTTATTTATCTGTGAATTGAGCATAAATTGAGCACAAAATAAACAAATAATCACTTGTGATTATGATAAGGATAAGACTTTGTTAAAAGCGATATAACCCTAACTATGCCTGCTTAAGCCGTTGTTGTAGTGACCATATGTACTCATCATATGTTCCAGGGTAGAGAGTAATCTGACCCTTATCACTGACCTCGATGATTTTTTTGCTAATAGACTTTACAAAAGAGCGGTCATGACTAACAACGATAAGCCCGCCAGAATATTCTCTCAGAGCCTGTGCGAGAGCCTCGGTAGTTTGAAAATCTAGGTGGTTGGTCGGCTCATCCAGTAATATACAGTTCACTTTTTTCAATAAAATGCACCCCAAAGCAACGCGGGATTTTTCTCCACCAGAAAGAACCTTGATTTTTTTGTTCATGTCGTCCTTGGTGAATAATAACGCTCCAGCCAGACCTTTTGCCTCCTGCTCGCTGACAGAAACGTCTTTGGCGGAACAAAACTCTTCCAAAACAGTATGTTTTTCATTTAAATGATTGCAAACATGCTGACCATAATAAGCAATGCTTGCCTCATAACCCAGCTCAACAGAGCCTGAAATGAGCGGCAAATTGTTAGATAAGCTTTTTAATAAAGTCGTCTTTCCGCGACCATTCGCACCCGTGACAGCAATATGGTCGCCCTTGTTGACTACGAAATTAACATTTCTGAGCACAACCTTCTCGCTTGAATAACCAAGGTTGGCGTTCTTCACGGTCAACAAAACTTTTCCGCAGTGTTTCGGTGGTGGAATTTTTATCTTCGCAAACACGGGCAGGGGCTTGACCTCGACAACCTCCATTTTGCTCAGTTGCTTTAAACGAGACTGTGCTTGCTTCGCCTTTGTCGCTTTCGCACCAAATCGTGCCACAAAGCTTAAGATTTGCTCACGTTTTTCTTTTATTCCCGCCGCATAAGATGCCAGCTGTTCACTCAAAAGTGCTTTTTGTTCAAAATAATCGTCCAAATTGCCATTAAATTTGGTCGCCTCGCCATTTTCGATTTCTAAAATATGGTCGGTGGTATGCCTTAAGAACTCGCGGTCATGCGAAATGATTAAAAACGCACCAGAAAACCCCTGTAAAAACCGCTCTAAAACCAATATAGTGTCAAGGTCGAGGTAATTGCTGGGTTCGTCCAAAAGCAAAAGGTCAGCCCGCTGTAAAGAAAGCCCCAATAACTTGCACCTCATTTTATATCCACCACTTAGGGTGGAAATGTCTTTCATTACAATTTCTTCATCCAAGCCAAACTCATGGCAAAGAGAAAAAACCTCCCACTCCATGCAACCAGAAGAACGGACAATATAATCCAACGCACTTTCAGATTCATGAAAATCATCATGCTGAGACAAACAGGCAATATGTAATTTGCTATATTTAGTTATCACGCCATCATCTGGCGTCTGCAAGCCCATGATAAGCTCAAAAAGAGTGGTCTTACCAGCACCATTTTGACCAATAACGCCAATATGCTCTTCTTCATTGACGGTAAAGTTGACGTCAGAGAACAGCTTTCTCGCACCAAAATTTTTACTAATATTTTTTAATTGCAACAGTGCAATCGTCATCTTAATTAATCCGAGATTATAATTATAGACTTATGAATATACAACGAAAAGACAAAAAACCCAAGAAGCCCGCAAAAAACCACCGCCAGAGCTTAAAAACACTTCATTAAAAAGAAGTGACCTGACGCCTAGGTTCCAAACACACATTGGTGGAGTCAAGGGGGTTCGAACCCCTGACCTCTACACTGCCAGTGTAGCGCTCTCCCAGCTGAGCTATGACCCCAGTGCTCGCATCACACAAGCATTTAAATGAAATTATATTAAAAAAACCTAGCTTAACGAGAATAAAACTCGATAACCAAGTTGGGCTCCATCACAACAGGGTATGGCACGTCAACCAATTTCGGAGCACGAATAAACTTGCCCTTCATAGAACCGTGGTCAACCTCAACATAATCGGGCACATTTCGTTCGCCAGACTGAATAGCTTCCAAAACCACGGCATTAGCACGCATCTTTTCCACCAATTCAATCACATCACTGTCCTTTACGCGATAAGAAGGGATGTTCACCCTGCGACCATTAACCTTGATGTGACCATGGTTTACGATTTGACGAGCAGAAAAAACAGTCGGTGCCAACTTCATCCGATAAACAACAGCATCAAGACGACGCTCTAATAATGCGATAAGGTTTTCGCTGGTGTCCCCATGAAGACGCACAGCCTCTTGATATAGGTTACGAAACTGCTTTTCACCAATGCTCGCATAATAACCCTTCAACTTTTGCTTAGCCTTAAGCTGGATTGCATAATCAGTGGGCTTCTTGCGGTTTGCACCATGCTGACCTGGACCATACTCACGACTGTTAACGGGGCTTTTCGCTCTCCCCCAAAGATTCACGCCCAAACGACGATCAATTTTATGCTTAGCTTGGATTCGCTTAGTCATCACATACCTTATATAAAATAAAAACCAACCGCGACACATCATGTCGCAAACAATAACAACCTAGGTATACCACAGCCCAAACCCAATCGCAATATCCAAAAAGTCCCCCTCGCGTCTTTTAGTGAGCAAAAGCGAGCAAAAGGGTTTTTCTTAAGGCTTTTCTTTTTCAGCTGAAGAATACCGACGCCTTTTTTCCTCTTCGAGGGCTTTTCGCTCTTTATCTTTGAGGCTCCCAGCCCTAAAACGTGCAGGCCACATATTCTGAGCTTTCTCTATCTGAGACTCCATATCAGGGAAATGCAGGACAAACTCCGCAGAACGCCCTAGCACAGTGTTGCTGGTCATATATCCATCAAGATAACGCATCACATTCTGGCAATATGCCAACCCCAAGCCAGTGCTGGTATTCCCATCAAAGAATTTGTTAAACATCTCTTCCTCAATATCAGGGTCAATCCCGCCATAATAGTCTCTCACATGAATTTCGTTCCACCCGCCAGACGCTTTCTCAATCCAAACGTCTATCCGGCTGTATGACGTGATGGTTCTGAAGAACTCGGCACGTTCTATCGAATTTTTCAGCAAATTCATGGTCATATATAAAACAGCCTTATTATCACTGGGGGCATAAAAATCAAGGTCTTTCTCGACCACCACCTCAACATGACACCGCCGGAGCCCCTCTTTAATGATGTCCATCTGAAGAGCTTTTTCAATCTCATCTAGGACGGAGGTGTAAACAAACCCCTTATGTGTGCCTGGTCTAATCCCCTCAAGGTTAATGCACATCATGGTCACAACACTGTTAACGCTGTGAAGATTTTCACGAATCGAATAGAGCGATTTCCTGATGGGGTGGATGTATCGCATAATGTTGGGCACGTCGCCATAACAATTTTTCAAGTCATGAACTAGGTCAATTGTCTCCTTACAAATATTATAAGAATTGACTGCAGGCGTGTCGACCGACCGTTTCAGCTTTAAAGCGAGCTGACGCAAAACGAACAATTTTTCCTTAAACACGGTCTCTCGCTTCGCAGAAAAGACAGTTGAAAACAACAAAGAGAAAATAATGCTATGTGCCGCAGTGATTGGGTTGTGAAGAGCATCAAAGTCTATCCCAACGAAAAGTTGGAAAAACCCGCAAGCAATCAAAACACCAACGACATAAATAAACGCGAACATCTTCGAGTCGACCAAAACGCTCAGCAACAAGTTGCACATGACCACGTTGAGAATCCAATATTCCGACATCCCACTTTGCAACAGCCAATAGGTCGGCAAAATCACCAAACACAAAGCAATATTGACAAAGAATAGTGATGAAAAATATTTTAACAGCCGATTATCCCAATAAAACCTTAAAATCAGGCAAACAGACATAAGACCAATCAACATCCGCAGGACGAGTTGGTCAGTGTATTTGATGACCACGCCATCAGGCACGAGGAAAACCCCTCCGACATAAGAGATGATGGCAAGGGCTGAGAACGTGATGTGCTGAGAGGCATAAAGGCTGAAACTCAAGCTAGATGAAATCCTGAGAAACTTAACGAACCCCTCTTCTTTAATATAAGTCATCCAAGATTGCATTGTTTGTTTTCGATATTCACTGGACGACCTGTCATAAGGGTTGTGCACATTATAATCAGGGATTGGTTCACCGTTGATTGTGTTGTTCCAAGTTAGTTTGTCGAGGAATTTTCGTGCGAGCAAGAAAGCAACGGCATTCGCTATGATACCAGGCAGGGCGGCGTGGATGTGAGTGTGCCCCATGAATATTTTCCAAAAAGCAGTCACGACAATCCCAGCAACAGCACTTATCATGAAGGTTTTACTGCTCCCCTCACGATGGAAAAAACCAAACAAAAGCTGTGGTGCCGTCATAGGTCCAATGAATAACAAGACAAAGCTCCATATCTCGAAAAGGTTTCTTAAATATAGAGCGAGCAACACACTTCCTAGACCAGCAAGGGCAGTTATAACCTTCGCTAAGACTAATTGAGCTTTTTCTGATAGGGGCGTTTTTTTCAATGGAATTATTAAATCATTCACTACTGATACACCAACAACACTTATGCAAGAGTCAGCGGTCGACATAACGGCAGCAACTAGACCAGCTATCGCAACTCCTTTTAGCCCCATGGGTAAAACTTTATCCATGATTTCCATAAATACAGCATTAGAATCAGTGCTTGGAATTATCGCATGAGAAATTAATACAACAAAACCAAGTAATAGGTTTAAAACCAAAAAGAGAGCTCCTGAAATAAACATAGCTCTTCTAGACTGTCTAGCACTTTTTGTTATGAGCATACGTTGCCCCAAAGGGCCGTCAAAAAAACTTAATATCATAACTAAAGATAATGACGAATACAGCAGTACATCTTTTTTATTCGAGAAAGGGTTCAAATGAGAGGAGGGGATATTATTGAAAACAACTTTTGCTGACTCGAAGTATCCATTCATACCGTACAAATCATTGATATAAATCAGAACACCTACCAAAATCAATGGCAATATAATAAGTGTGAAGATGAATTGGAGAAAATCGGTCGTAATAACAGCCTTAACACCACCAAATGCGGTATAAATAACAACTATTGCATAACCAATGAAAACGCCTAATTCAAAAGAGATACCTAAAAAATAATTAAATAAAAACCCCATAGCAGCAACTTGACCTGCCGTTGAGCCTATGGAATCAAAGATTGATGCAACTCCCATAGTGACCTGTCCACGTATGCCATATAACTTACCCATTATATGACCCGTAGACATAAGACCAGAAAATCTGTGCATCCGATGGGAGATGAGCTTGCCCGTAAGATATGTAAAGATTGGTCGAGCCATGGGTATTATTAGATAAATAACACCAGACGTAAAGATACGCTCAGACCGTGATAAAAAGCTACTGGCTCCAATAGCGGTTGCAAAAAGAGTGGCGACCATGAAGGGGGTGGAAAATTTTCTGTCAGAGAGGGCAAATTCTTTAAAGGTCTTAATGTCTCGTCCAGACTTGATGCCGATATAAAGAGCGAAGATTAAATATGCCAAAACAATCGACCCGTCCAACACCTGACCAAAGTTTAAGCCAACCAACCCCGCTAAACTGTCCAATCGCTCTAGCATAAAAAACCCTTTCTAACACAAAACCTTAAAAATCGCAACAACCAGCCCCTGCTCGCAAAAACACCGTCATAAACATATATATTAACGGCTGGGTTGTATTTTGTAAATAAATAATTAATTTTATTATCAATTAAATTATATTTATCATAATTATTTCAATAATGTAGTATAATATTCTGTGACTATTTAGATTTATTTGGAGTTTTTTTTATGCAAAAGCAAATATCCGTGCGGATGCAACCTATATATAACGTTGTTGAAAATGAAATATATGGCTATGAAGTCCTGTCCGACAGCATTTGTGTCGATTACTCAATGTTCGCTACGGAAAGCGAAAAAAGATATATGTTCGCCAAACCATATCAAATATTGAAAACAATTCTTGAAAACAACTTGATAGACCGAACAAAATATCTGTTTATTAATCTAACGGTCGATGAGGTGAAGGATATTGAGCTTGGGAAACACCTGTTCGCTCTTTGTCAGGAATATAACTTTAAGAGTAATAATTTGCATCTGGAGATTTGTGAAGACCTTACCCTCCGCGATATTATGACCTCGGACGAGGCGTGGTGGTTTTTTCGCAAAAATTTTTGTATGGTTTTGGATGATTTTGGTGTTCATAACTATTTTGAACCAAAGTTTATTTTTACTTCGGGTATTCGGGTCGTAAAGTTTGACCGCTCCCTACTCAGAGAGCATGAGAGCCCAGTGCAAACCATTGTTAGGCTTCGTGAATGTGTTGATGATTTGCAGTCTTCAGGTATTGTCACCGTCCTAGAGGGCATCGAGAACGAGGTTGACCTCGCATGTTGCGTTGGGGCAAACGTTAGCTATGGTCAGGGCTATTTTTTGGGTCGACCAAAAGAAGTTTGGAGAGGATACGTTTCGACTTAGGTTCGGGTGGTTTTTAGCTAAATTTTGCCGGATTGCGGTTTTTAGCTGAATTTTGCTGGCTTAATGTGTTCGAATTTTTATAAAAAAAATGCCCCACGTTGTTTATGCGTGAGGCAATAGTCTTTTCTGTTTACTATTTTTTGGAGGATTTTTTAAAGCTCTCAACACTCTCAGAAAAACGTGTTTTCAACAAATCCGTAATCTGTGAGCCAGTTGAGGTCATCATCTCAGCGATTTGCTTGCCGTGAGAGATGTTCTTTTCTATGTTTTCTTTTATCTTTTCAGACGAAGTTTTAAATTGTTCATTCATTTTGCCCGCGTCAAACTTGCACTTACATGCACTCGAGACGTCGGCAAACATTTGTTTAACAAAGGCAGTTTGCAATTTTGCGATGCTATTCAGCATTTCTAAAGACATTTTGTTCACATTCGAAGCCGTTTCAATGCTATGTTTGAATGCCTCGGACATCTTGCCTGGGTTATAAAACCCACTTTTGCTCTCTTCTTTTCCTGTATTAGTCATTTTCTCAACCCCAATATTAACCACTTGACCAGAAACACAACCCTCCGCAACGCGATTGTCCAATGGCACAACGCGACTGACGGTTTTCATTTTCTTCACCATAATGCCTTATCCATAAATTTTTATCAACATAAAAATAAAATATTATTAAAATGTTATCAATATCTAGCATATTTTATAAAATTAATCAAGTATTATAATTTTATGGATTTAATGTGAGAAAAACAAAGGTAGCGATTGACAACTATGGCGTCTATCCTAAAAATTTTTATTTTTTTAAACCGTGATTCGTTTTTTAATAAAAAATATTTCGCCGAGTTTCTCACCCTCTTATATTGCGTGTTGTTTATACAAAATAATCCATCATATTTCTTAGGGCGATATTTAACCTCAACAAAAATAAGCGTATTTTCGTTCCGACAGATGATGTCTATCTCACCCAATGGGGATTTATACCTTCTCGCAACGACTGTATAACCCTTTAAAAATAATATTAAAATCGCATAATATTCAGCCAATAAACCCTTGAAATAGCTAACCTTCCTTAGGCTGGTCGGACTTAATTTTAATCGCAAGGCTATAAACCCTTTTTTTACTTACCTCATGAGCAGTGCTCAACTCATCAACTATATCACGAATATGATTGTGAGGGACACCATTTATTTTCCGTCTGATTTCGATAATGAGCTCGTCGTCTGTAATCTGTTTGGGTGTGTTTGTCTTTCCCCCTAATACAATCACCAGCTCACCACGAATGGTTGAGGGCAGGGCGTTTGCTATCTCTTTTACGGTGCTCCTAATGACGGTTTCGTGAATTTTCGTTAACTCTCGAACCACAACAATTTCTCGCGTTGGGTCAACGATTTCACTTAATATACAAATTGTCGCTGTAAGCCGATTGGTCGTTTCAAAAAATATTGCGGAATGCTCAACTTCGCTTAATCTAGTCAAAAATTTTTTTGCTTCAGCCCTTTTAGAGGGGACAAACCCAAAAAATGAAAAACTTTCTGCGTTCATCCCAGAGCTGACCAACCCCGCAATCACAGAGCAAGCACCTGGTATATATGAAATGGGTAAATTTTGTTTTATACACTCCGAAACGATGTTAAAACCTGGGTCACATATCAGTGGCGTGCCCGCATCACTCACGAGGGCGACTTTTTTCCCCTCTTTAATTTGTGTTATTAATAAAGGCGTGACTTGGTGCTCGTTGAACTTGTGATAAGAAAGAAGCTTCTTCTTTATACCATAGAAATTGAGCAGTTTCTGTGTAACCCTTGTGTCCTCGGCGATTATTAGGTCGGAATTACTTAAAATATGTAACGCCCTGATTGTAATGTCGAAAAGATTGCCTATTGGCGTTGCAATTATGGAAAGACCAAGGACACTCTGTTGAGAATCTAGTTTTTTTATGATATCCTCACCAGAGATTTTGGAAATCCATTGCAGAGCGTTGTTTGAAATTGTTATTGGTGGAGCGGTTTTACTCATGTTTTCTAAGCGTCCAAGTTTTATCCATTTGTTTCTTATCCTCACTATAGTGGGGTGTAGTGCTAAAAAGCAAGTCCACCTTGAAGATAATTCACAGAACTTTCTCCCGCCTGTCGTTGATGCAGTTGATACTGGCGAAAAAATTGACACGGTTTGTGTTGATAATGAAAAATTGCCCAGCAAAACATTGGTTGTTGTCCTGCCAAACTCAACAAATGCAAAAAAAATAATAGAGGGTGCAACTTTGGCACTAAATAATAGCGGGCTAAATGATGTCTCGATAATTTTTATGAGAGAAGGCGACGTTGTTGACTATAAGCTTAAGGCGGCAAATGCCATTTTAATTGGTTTTAATGGTAAGGGCGTTAAAAATATCTGTTCGATGCTTGATGAAGAGGGGGTTCCTATAATCGCGTTCGGTGGGCGAAATGAATCCCTTAATGAGAAAAACGTCTTTATTATAAAAGATTATGTTGAAGATGAGGTTTTCTTTTTACTAAATCACGCAATCTCTCAGGGAGATAGGCACATTGCGATATTATCCCCAGGGGGAGCCTATAGCGATAAGTTTCTCTCTAAAACAATTTCATCAATTGCAAAATCAGGTGTTGAAAATCTCAAATTTGAAATTTTGAACTATGATGAAAAGGAAAATTTGTTAAAACTAGCACAGTTTAATGGTCAATCAGTTTTGGTGCTCGCAAAGGGAAATAAGCTGTCTGAGATCATGAACTATTTAACCGAGCAATTAATAGACTTAAGGGTTTGGCAGGTTTTTGGTCTCAGTGATTGGCTGGATGAAAAGCCTCATGAAACCTATCCCTTCTTGTCTGGTGCTAAGTTTTGCTATTGCCCAAGTGAAAATAAGACCAGCTTTAAATCCCAATATCAATACATTTTTAATAAACAAGTTACAAGCATGACAATTATGACGTACGATATGATATCTTGCATAATTGCGGCGATTGACAGACCTGAAGGATTGCAAGGTGAGTATATTGGCGTTGGCGGGTGTTATCGTTTTGAAAAAGGTGCGTTAAATGGCGATAATATCGAAAGAGTCTATAGTGTGGAACAGTTGCCGCACTAGAGTGTGAAGCGTCTTTTTTGTATGTAAAAATTAACAGGAGAGCTCAATCATGGTTGGAAATTTTATCAAGAACGATAGTGTCGCGTATAAAATCATTAAAGACGAATTAAACCGTCAGCGTAATCAGATTGAGCTGATTGCATCCGAGAACTTTACTTCACTGGCAGTAATGGAGGCTACAGGCTCCATATTAACCAACAAATATGCCGAAGGATATCCTTCAAGGCGTTATTATGGCGGGTGCGAATTTGTTGATGAAGCTGAAAATTTGGCTATTTCGCGAGTAGGTCAGATTTTTGGCTGTAAATACGCCAATGTTCAGACCCATTCTGGCTCTCAGGCAAATATGGCTGTCTATTTTGCCTTATTAAAGCCGAATGATACAATCCTAGGGATGAACCTAAGTGCTGGAGGACACCTTACCCATGGGGCGAGACCAACGTTTTCGGGTAAATGGCTTAATGCGGTCGGCTATGGCGTTGCAGAAGAGACCTGCCTTATCGATTATGATGAGGTAAATAGGCTTGCACAAGAACACAAACCAAAACTAATAATCGCTGGTGCCTCATCTTATCCTAGGGTAATAGATTTTAAGAAATTTCGCGAAATAGCAGACAGTGTTGGAGCATATTTGCTTGCAGATGTTGCCCATTATGCTGGGCTTATTGCTGCTGGCTTATATCCAAGCCCGTTCCCACATGCACATGTTGCAACAACTACAACGCACAAGACTTTGCGTGGACCTAGGGGGGCGGTCATCATGACGAATGATGATGATTTAATGAAAAAAATTAACAGTGCTGTCTTCCCTGGGATACAGGGGGGACCATTGATGCACGTCATCTTGGCAAAAGCAGTCGCTTTTGGTGAAGTTTTAACGAAAGATTTTAAAGAATATATGCATCGCGTACTAGAAAACTCTAAATCTTTGGCAAGTGGTCTTTTAAGTAAAGGCGTCGGAATTGTCTCTGGCGGAACTGATAGCCATATGGTTGTTGTCGACTTACGCAGTCTAGGGGTGAGCGGCAAGGAAGCAGAAATTGCCCTAGAAACGGTTGGTATTGCGTGCAATAAAAATGGAATACCTTTTGACCCACTACCGCCATCGACAACGTCGGGTTTGCGTCTGGGTTCTGCAGCGGCTACGAGCAGGGGTTTTGGGCTGGGCGAATTTGATGAATTAAGCGAAATTATATATAAGACTTTATCCGCCTTATCCAACAATACATTGAACTCTGAGGTTAGTTCATTAAAACAAAGGGTTAAAGCATTGTGCGACAGGTTCCCGTTGTATCCAGAGCTTGATATATAATATGGAACAACCCAACAAACATACGAAACAAGTTTTTCTGAGTGCCAGAAGGGCGGCTAGGGTGATGGCTGTGCAAGCGTTGTATCAGTTTAACCACTCTGGTCAGAACGACCCAAAAGAAATTATGCAAGAGTTTTTGGACTATCGGTGCAACTTAAATGACCTGCCTGTAAGGTCAGTGGACTGGGATTTTTTTTCGTATCTTTTTGGTAATGTGACTGCCAATTATGTCGAAATAATAGAGTCTGTGAAGACATGTTTGAATGAAAAATGGAGTATCGAACGGCTGGATTCGGTTTTGAAGGTTATTTTGTGTGTGGGGATTGCAGAGATTAATCATTTTAATGAGATACCAGTTCGGAGCTCTCTTAATGAATATGTCGAGGTTGCTAAGTTATTTTTTAATAAGCAAGAGGTCTCGTTTATTAACGGGATTCTGAATGTCGCAGCGAGAAGGTCTCGTACCAGTGAACTATTAGACGTTGACCAAAACAAAAGTTAGATAAGGAAGATTATTATGTGCGGTTTGGCAGGCTTTATAGCTCTAAAAAAAATAGAAAACCCCGAACAGGTTTTGAAGACAATGCTAAAGAGCATAAATTGGCGTGGACCAGATGCGAGCGGTACATGGAATGACGGGGAAATATTTTTAGGGCACAACAGGTTATCAATACTGGATTTATCTGATTCGGGTAGTCAGCCGATGCATTCGTCCAGTGGGCGGTTTGTGATTGTATATAATGGCGAGGTGTATAACTTTCAGGAGCTGAAGGCAGCTATTGGCAGTGATGTTTCTTTGCGAGGTTCATCTGATACCGAGATTATCCTTGAGGTTATAGAAAAATTTGGCGTTTTTGAAACAGCTAAAAAACTGGCTGGAATTTTTGCGTTTGCTGTTTATGACAAGAAGCTAGAGAAATTATTTTTAGTGCGAGACCAAATTGGCGTTAAACCATTATATTATGCAAACACGAGCAATGGCTTTTTGTTCGGGTCTCAAATTAAGACATTTTGCGATTTTCCAGAGTTTGAACGAAAAATAAGCCAAACATCAATGCAACTTTTCTTCAAATATAACACAGTGCCATCCCCATTTGCTATATATGAGGGGTGTTTCAAGGTGCCACCTGCGACTGTTATGGAGTTTGATAAGCAAGGTAAGCTCATCAGCGAACAGGAATATTGGTCGATGCAACAGAGCGTTCTTTATGGCGCAGAAAACCCATTTGCAACTGAGCAAGAAGCAATTGAAACCGTCGAGAATTTTATAAAAGAGAGCGTCCGTAGACAGCTTGTTGCAGATGTGCCTGTGGGGGCGTTTTTATCTGGCGGGATTGATAGCTCGATGGTTTCGTGTTTCGCATCTGCTACCAAGTCAGACCTAAAGACTTTTAGTATTGGTTTTGCGGAGAAAAAATATGACGAATCAGTTTATGCCCGCACGATTGCCAAGTATTTGGGCACAGAACACATAGAAAAAACTTTGTCTGCATCAGATGCGTTGTCTATCATCCCTAAGATTCCAGATTTTTGTGATGAGCCTCTTAACGATGCTTCCCAAATTCCGACTTATTTTGTCTCTCAGCTCGCGAGGGAACATGTGACAGTTGTGGTCTCAGGTGATGGGGGGGATGAACTTTTTGGAGGATATTCTCGTTATACGCAACTTCTGAAATTGAGAGGCATCCAACAAAAAATGCCTAATTTTTGCATGCCTTTGATAAAAGGGTTCAATATGCTCCCAGCTGGATTAAGAGGTCTGGTTGGACAAAAATTAGCCCTCAAGTTATCTTTGGCAGAAGAATATTTAAAGCATGATGACATTCGTCAGCAATATGACGCGTTATTCAATTTTTGGCCAGAGATTTATAAAAACGGCGATATGTCTTGCGTTTTGCCAGAAAAAGTCTTTCCAGACCAGTCGGTGCTTTCTTACATGAGCTATCACGATGCGAAGATTTATTTGCCAGATGTTATTCTCAATAAGGTCGATAGAAGCAGTATGTATACGAGCATAGAGTCAAGGGTGCCGCTTTTAGACCACGGTCTATATGAGTTGTCTTGTAAGGTGCCAGATTGCTGGAAACTAGAGGGCAATATAACAAAATCTATTTTGAAAAAAATACTCTACAAACACATACCAAGGCATTTGGTTGACCGCCCTAAGATGGGTTTTGGTGTGCCAATCGACATGTGGATAAGACATGAGCTTAAAGATTGGGCGATGTCATTAATGGATGATATGAAAAATGATGGCGTCCTGCCATTTGATGTTATAGAGAGGAAAATGTCGCAACACCAAAAATTGCAAATTAACTGGCAATATGCGTTGTGGGCAGCTCTCGTGTGGCAACAGTGGAAAAACCATTATAACGCCAGCTATTAATTGCAAATATTTTCAAGCATTGAATTGTTGTTTCTTGAAGACCTTCCTGTCGGTCGTTAGATAAGAAAAACGAGAGGGGTAGGAAGGTTTTTATATAAACCTTACAAAACAGCTGGTGCAAATCGAACATGTTTTTTTATAGAGGAAAACAATAGGTCAAGAACTGGTGGGTGATAACGGACTTGAACCGCTGACCCTCTCGGTGTAAACGAGACGCTCTACCACTGAGCTAATCACCCATTAAAGAAACCAACACACCAACAACCGATTGAGCGATTATTAGTCAAGAACTAGCTGAAGGCTATGATATTTTGCACTATTTTTCAAGCTTTAATTCAACTTTGTTTAGCTTCCATGTGCTGACATGTGCTGAGCAATGCGATTGGGCAGATGATTATTAATAAAAATGCTACGTTTTTTATGTCGCCTGTGGCAGATGTTATGTATGTTGCTATCAAAGGCGTTGTGCCGCCAAAAACCGCCTGACAACAGCCGACCACTAAAGACACGGCGGTCATTCGTATTTGAGGGGGAAAGGTCTCAGAAAAAAACGCCGACCGAGCACCATAAAACATGGCTAATGAAATGCCAAATAAGACCTGAACAGTTGCATAAGCCCAACCGAGCTCGGCGGTTGATAAATGCATCATGGGGTAGCAAAGAATCATGATGAAAATAATACTCATATACATCAACGGCTTTCGTCCAACAAGGTCGCTTAAGTAACCAAAGAAGCTGACCGATAATATCATCGCAAAATTTGTTAATCCGCTATAAATAAACGCCATATCAGAGCCTTTGATTTGCGTTTGAGCGAACACATAGTTGGGTAAAAAAACCAACACTATATAAAAAGAAATTCCTGTAAAAGCGGTCGAAAAAAATGCCGCTAATAACTTGCCCCAATGGTGCTTAAAAGCCTCAATGACTGGAATAAGGTCGGGTTTTTTTGATGGTTTTTCTATTGGGGTTTCTTTGAGTTGGTTTTTTATGTATATCGCATATATGACCACCAGTCCGCCAACTAAAAACGGTATCCGCCAGCCCCAAGACTCAAGCGATTGGCGGCTAATCATAACAGAAAGCAACATCATTGTTGCTTGTCCGCCAACAAACGTGCCTAACAAACAGCCGAGCTCTGACAAACTGCCTGTCATTCCCTTGCGGTTTTTAGGGGCTTGTTCGACTAGGTACACCATGCTTCCTGTATATTCCCCGCCAATGGCAAGCCCTTGGCACGTTCGCATTAAAAGGAGCAGTATTGGGGCAAATATGCCAACTGCATCATAATTGGGGATGAGCCCAATCGCCGCGGTTGAGAGCGCCATCAATAGGATGGATGTAAAGAGGATTTTCTTTCTGCCATATAAGTCGCCTATATGACCAAACAACACCCCGCCAATTGGACGACTGATAAAACCAATTGCGAATATTGCATATGTATATATTTGGGCTATGAGAACGTCGTTTTGTGGGAAAAAATTTTTGGCAATTATTGTTGAAAATGCACCATAGATTGCATAATCAAACCATTCTAGAATATTTCCCAATGCACTTAAAAATATGTTTTTCCAGCTGGACTTTGTTTTTTTTATGTTCAATTTAACAAGTCCTTACCGGTCCTGTCTTTGATAGCCGTCAGAGAGACAATTGCCAAAAAAGAAATGATGATAATAATCCAAGGCGTGGTACCTATCCCATGCTTTATTGACACCCACCAAGCCAAAGATGGTGTCCAACCAGCAAAAACGGAATGACTTAACCCAAAAGCTAAAGAAACAGCACTATATCTTATTGCGGTTGGAAAAGATTCTGAAAAAAACGCAGCCCTCCCTCCAAAATATATGCCAATTGCAGTGCCAAAGAGCCCCTGCGTGATTGCGTGAAGTAATATTTTCTCTGATGATAGGCTATAAAAAAGGGGGAAGGCTAGCAAACCAGCCAATAATATGCCGCAAGACAGAATTTTTTTTCTGCCAAACGTGTCGGACAATCTACCCGATATTGGAATTGCCATTAACATACATAAATTGGCAAATGAGGTGATTTTAAATGCTGTGGTGCTGTCAGCTATGCCATTGACAACCATAAAATTTGGTAAAAAAGTCAAAAGCAGGTAAAAACATACCCCACTGAAAGCGGATATAAACAAAACACTTAGGGTAGTTTTTTTATGATTTTTAAACACTTCAGATAGCGGAATTTTTTTGTTGCTAGCTTTAGTGCTTTTAGGCGGTGTTGTCTCAATTATTTTTGTCCTAAAATAAAAGCTAATCAACCCTAAAACAAAGCCAAGAACCATCGGTAGTCGCCAACCCCACTCAGAAAAAGAATCTGATGACATTGTTGAACTTAAAATCGCTGTAACAAAAACACCTATCAAAACACCGAGCGGACTGGAAAAGTCAGACCAGCTGCTGAAAAACCCCCTTTTATTGTTTGGAGCAAGCTCGGACAGGTAAACCATGCTACCTGTAAACTCTCCGCCAATGGCGATGCCCTGCATCACACGCATGGTGGTCAAAATTATTGGGGCGATTACGCCAATTTTTTCATAAGACGGGGTCAAGCCAATGATTGTGGTCGGAAGAGTCATTAATAAGATGGAGATAAGAAGCGCTTTTTTTCGCCCCATTTTATCACCAATATGCCCAAACAAAACTCCACCCAAAGGTCTTGCAAGAAACCCAACAGCAAAAACACCAAACATGCTCAATTGGGCACCAAACCCATCCTGCATTGGAAAAAAATTATGAGCCATGACAGCAGCCAAAGTTCCATAAAGTGCGTAATCAAACCACTCTAATGTATTGCCCAATATACAGGCAAAAACACCAATTTTTTTTGTACTATCCATTCAACAAATTTTTATAAATGCTTATAAATTAAAAAATGACAACGTCAAACAACCGAATCCTAACATTAAAACCAAAAAATTGCACTATTTGATTTCAAAAAAGAAAAAAGCCAGAATAATCTGGCTTTTTAAACAAGATTCTAAATCTTTTCAGATTAGAAACTGACTTGATACATAACACGCACTGTTGTGTTACCATATTCTGTGGAGTAATTTCTTAATATACCAGTTACAGTTCTAGAACGGACATTGCTCTCACTGTTTTTCTTTGCTTTTAAAATATCAAAACGCAAAGAAGAATTGTTGGTCAACTTGCCCTGTAACCCTAGACCATAAACATAACTACCAGCTCTTTTTGACACGTTTAGTTGTCTACGGTACTCTTTATAAGCACCTGCGGTTTTTAGTGGTGCCAACCTATCCGTCACAGCCTTTGATGTACTCTTATATTTTACAGCGTTGGACTGACGACCGAAGATAGCAGTAACCAAGTAACGGTCACCGAAGAAATGATATCCAAACCTGAAATAACCGCCATAAGACAACGCGGAAACAACGTGTTGGTTATGATTTGCTTGGTTTCTTTCTTTAGGTGTGTATTGACCGCCAACGTTTGCTTCTAAACCAACATAGAAGTAGTTCAAATTCAAACGAGGGAAAACTTTTGCGATTGAGAATGAATGACCCCAACCAGCCAAACCTTCAAGGCCGTAACCGAAGACGTTTTTCTTGAACTCACCGTCTTTACCCATTGCGTTCATGTTAGGACCACTGATGTGAACTTGGTTGTTTTTGTAGTTTGCACCAACACCAAAGTAAATACCATCAAAAGCTTTTTTGCATTCATGGTCTTTATTTGACTCACACGCATTTTTCTCAGAATGTGATTCGGATTTACAAGAAGTGCCCTTGTCAGCAAAAGCGATGGCAGGAATTAATGCAACACCAACCATGCATAATTTTTTTAAATTCATAAAATAAACTCCGTAAAAAAAAATAACAAAATCAAACTAACTAAATTAATAACCTTTGTAAATGAAAAATATATTAATAATATTATTTTTCATCTTGAGTGTGACCAAAATAACACAGTTATTAATATAGCTAGCCGTTTTATTTGGTGTTGGCAAGAAGATTAAACGTATGAAAAAGCTGATAAAAAGCAATATTTTTCATGAAAATTAGTAATTATTTATGAGCTGTTAAGTCTAGTATTGAGCCAATTCGGCTGAGAATCCTTGAGGCTGAGGGGGCTGCGTTCCACCCAGCGGCGGCAAAGCCAAAGGTTGTTGGAGTGGCTTTTGGTTCATCAAGCATGATAAAAATAAGATATTTCGGTTTTTCCATTGGAATAGCACCGATAAAAAAGCATAAATTGGCTTTTTTGTTATAAGTTTTTCCATCAAGCTTTTCTGATGTGCCAGTTTTACCAATTACTTGATATCCTTGGACATCGGCTTTTTTGCTCGTGCCCTCTTGAACGACCAGACGAAGCAGTCGCGCAATAATTTTTGATGTTTTGGAGGAAACAATGCGGTTTTTGTCTTTTAAATTTTTGTTTTTATCTTTTATTAAAGTTGGCGGGATTAATACGCCCTGATTTAATATGCCAGCAACAGCCCTTACCATGTGCATCGGGGTGACGGCAATTCCATAGCCGTATGAGGCGGTGATTACCGTTGGCTCTCTCCAAGTCTTTGGGTATAAAGGGGATTGAAGTTCAGGGAGCTCAATCTCTATTGACGAAAACAAACCAACATCTTTAAAAAATCTTTGCTGAACCTTGCCCCCAACAGACAGTGCGATGCGACCAGAACCAATGTTTGAAGAATATTTGAACACTTCTTCCACCGTTAATGGTTTTGTTTGTGGGTGATAGTCTTTTATCGTAAACTTACCTATCGTTAGTGGGGTTGTCACGTCGATTGTGTCATGAATTTTAAATTTGCCGCTTTCAAGTGCCATGGCGGTGTTGAATATTTTTGCGGTTGAACCAGGCTCCATAACCGCACATGTGCATTTATTAAATTTGTTGATATTGGGCGATTTTGAATATTGATTGGGGTCGAAATCTGGTAAAGAGACCATCGCCAAGGTCTCGCCCGACTCGATATCATAAAAAATGCCTGTTGCTCCAACAGCCCTGAATTCTTTCATTGAATTAATCAATTCGTCTCTTACGGCGTGCTGAATTCTTATATCTATCGAGAGTTTTAATGGCTCGAGCGATTTAATTAATCTGGCGTTTTCATAAAGCTCTATCCCCGCGATGCCAACGTTATCTATGTCGGTTCCCCCCAATACGTGAGAGACGAGATTTCTGTCGGGGTATAGCCGCCTTTCGGTCTTTATGAAATAAATTCCTGTAATCCCCAAAGAAAGCAGGGATTCCTGTTGTTTTGGGGTGATATGCCTTTTTATCCAGAAAAATTTTTTCCTAGATTTTATCTGAAGCTCGATTTTTTGATAATTAAGGTCAGGGAAAACCTTTTTTAAACCCGAAAGCGTTTTGTCAACGTCAAGAATGTCTTTCCCGTTTGCATAAACCGAGACAGTTGGCAAACTTGTCGCCAAAATCATGCCGTTGCAGTCTAGTATATCAGCCCTAATCAAATTCGCTTCTTGGTGCGTTAATATGTTTTTGTCGTGCTCACTTAATGGCGGTTTTGATGATATGTAAAATATCCTGCCTAGTATCAATAAAGATGATAAAACAATCAACACTATAACAATCGTTACTCTCTGACGCAGTGAGGTCAAAGCAACAGAAACCACGTCATATTTGCTCCCAACAATCTCTTTGAACTTGAGTGGGCGGGGGGTGTCTGCTGCGGGTTTCATCTGATTTTGTGCTTTTGTGCTTTTTTTGAAGATTGGTCTATTTTGACCAAAATTCCTTGAAGCTCATCATGATTAATCGCAGTCTCATTTGATTTTGCGTTAATGATATTGGATTTAAAGTCGCCAATCGATATAAGCTGTCCGACAGTCTTTTGATTGATTTTTAGATGGCGAAAAGCCAAAACTTGCAACCTTTCAGGGTTTGATAAATACTTCAATTCAGCACAAAGTATTTTGATGTTATTTCTCGTTTTAACGATTTCTTGCTCGAGCTTAAGAGCCTCAGCGTTCATGTCGGCAACTTTATACTTAAAACAAAACAAACCGCAAGCAATCATAACGATGCTTAAAGCAAAAAATAAGTTTAAACGGTTTGCCCCTAACAAATTAAAACTCCCTAAACAACGCCCGTAGCTTAGCTGAACGAGCACGATTGTTAAATGATAGCTCAATATCACTCGGTGTAATTGGTTTTTTTGTTAATAAACCAAATTTTTTTTCCCCATAATGTTGTAATGCAAAATGTTTAAAAATACGTTTAACAATTCGGTCTTCTAACGAATGAAATGACACTACAACAAGTACTCCCCTCTTTGACAATAAGCTGACCGCATCTAGTAACGCTTTCTCAACATTTTTCAGCTCATTATTTACGAAAATCCTTAACGCCTGAAAAGTTTTTGTAGCTGGGTGCAAGCCCTTATTTATATTATTAACAGATTTGACAATATCGGCAAGTGAGTTTGTTGTTAATATTTGTTTTTTATTTCGCTCTTTTATTATGGCTCGTGCAATTTTTTTTGCCTTGGGGTCTTCGCCATAAAAATATATAATATCTGCGATATCGGATTCGTCAAAATTGTTCACGATGTCTGCTGCTGTAAGGTCAGTCTCGCCCATACGCATATCTAAAACGCCCTTACGCATAAAAGAAAAACCGCGTTCAGGCGTTTCTAGTTGCATGGATGAAACGCCAAGGTCAAAAACTATGCCGTCAAATGATGATATGTTTAGTTCAGAGGCAATATTTTTTAAATCAACATTATTACGATTAATAAATTTAAAACGAGAATGATAATCCTTAAGAACGTCTTCAGAAAATTTTTCAACGCTTGGGTCAGTGTCTATTCCTATAACGCGGCTGTTTTTGATGGAATGTAAAATTTTTTTTGTATATCCGCCAGCACCAAATGTTGCATCAGCATAAACCCCACCCTCAACCGATGGAAGGAAATTTATTACCTCATCAAGCATTACAGGAACATGTTCAAGCATATTTTAAAACGCAAAATAGACAACAACTACAAAAATAGGAATTAAAACAAGACACGACCACTTCATATATCCAAAAAATGAAGGCATCTTATAGCCATATTCTTGTGCTATAGACTTGACCATAAAGTTTGGTGCGTTTCCTATATAGGTCATGGCACCAAAAAACACCGCACCAAGAGAAATTGCCTTTAATACTAGGTGACCCGCGTTCATAAAGTATTCTGCATCTCCTCCTGCAAGGTGAAAAAACATCAAATATGTTGGTGCATTATCCAAAATAGAGGACAAAAAACCCGTTGTCCAAAAGCATCTAGCAGCAGAAAAAACACCCTCGCTTGAAAGCCAATTAAACAAAACACCAAATGGACCAGCAGAACCAAGGTGCAACATATGTTCAACTGGTATCAGCGTGATGAACACGGTAATAAACAGTTCGGTTATCTCTTTAAGCGGAGCAAATGAAAAACTATTACGACGGCGGATGTTTTTTGGCGTTATCCCCAAGGATAAAATTGCTGTGCCAAGCAATATCAAGTCGCGAATGATATTATTGATGGGTATTGACGCCGAGAGAAGCTGAACACTGCCGACGTTCATTCTGCTGCTTAAAATGACAGATGATACGGCAATCAATAGAAGGGGCAGGTTACGCTTTCCGGCGATATTTAATGTGGCAGTTGAGTTTGAGTTGTCAGACAAATCTTGGTTTTGAGAAATTTCTTTTTTTAAGAGCAGCTTATCAATAAAATATAACGCAAACAGCATAAATGCCACGATAGAGTAAACTGTTATCGACAGGTTTTTCGTTGTCCAGAAAAAGTCAATCCCTTCCAAAAAACCAACGAATAAAGGTGGGTCGCCTATTGGAGTGGTGCCCCCACCAATGTTGGCAACCAAAAATATGAAAAATATTACTAAATGAACATTATATTTTCTGTTGGCGTTTAGACGCAATAACGGTCTTATCATAAGCATGGCTGCACCAGTTGTGCCAATCCAACTAGAAATCAGTGCACCAAAACCAATGATGGCAATGTTTGTGCCTGCGGTTAGCTTACGCGAGATGGTGAGGTATATCCCGCCTGTTATAATGTATAAGGCAGAGATTAAAATAATAAATGGCAAAAACGTTTCAAACATAACGCCACAAATTATATCTGCAAAATTTGTTGCCCCGCACCTAAACCAAAGTGGTACACATATTGAGAGTGCCCAAAAAGCAAAAATTTTACCAGAATTTTTCTGCCAGAATTTTGGTGCTAAAATAGGAAAAAACGCAACAGATAAAAGCGTTCCTATAAAAGGTATTTCCCAGTATATTGAATAATTCATCAAATTTCCTGTAATATCGCTCTATTATTCGCTAAATTTTTGAAAAAAACAATCGATTAATGCATAGCAGATGACCAATTATCACCAATTCCGAGATTAACCTTTAAAGGAACGGTCAACAGGATAGTATTTTCCATAGCATTTTTTATCAACAATAAAGAGTTTTCGTTCGTCTCGAGCGGAACCTCAAACAAAAGCTCATCGTGAATTTGAAGAACCATTTTTATCTCAGGCATCGAATGGTTTATTAGTTCAGACACATCAATCATGGCTGATTTTATTATATCGGCAGCACTGCCCTGTATTGTCGCGTTAACGGCTTGTCTTTGAGCAAACTGCTGAACATTGATGGAGGATGAAGAAATATTGTCTATGTAGCATTTGCGTTTGGTAATTGTTTCTATGAAATTGTGTTTGTTTGCAAAGGCAATCACGGACGAAATATAGTCCTTTATCCCGCCGTATTGGCTAAAATATAGGTTGATGTATTCTTCCGCTTCACCATGAGAGATGTTTAACCTTTTAGATAGTCCGTGTGCCTTCATTCCATAAATTATGCCAAAATTCACCTCTTTGGCACATCGACGCATTTCAGGGGTTACGCACTGTTGATTAACTTTAAAAATCTCAGAGGCTGTAACCGTGTGAATGTCAAGGTTTTCTGAAAATGCAAGTTTCATCGGCTTAATATCAGCCAAATGTGCCAAAACTCTGAGCTCTATTTGAGAGTAGTCTAAGCTTAGGATAGAATGATTTTTAGGGGCGATGACAACCTCGCGAAAAAATCTGCCCTCCTGAGTGCGAACAGGGATGTTTTGTAAATTGGGATTTTTTGAAGATAGCCTGCCCGTTACAGTAGATATTGTGCTAAAACTAGTATGAATTCTTTTTGCGTTGTTGTTTGCATGTTGTAAAAATGCATCAGCGTAGGTTGACTTCAGTTTTTTTACCTTTCTCCAGTTTAGTATAAGGGCTGGGAGTGCATCGCCTGTTTCTGCTAACTTTTCGAGCACATCAGAGCTGGTGGATTTGATTTTTTTGCCGCCAAGAGTTTTTTCTAGGATAACAGCAACTTGCTTTGGGGAAGCAATGTTAAATTCTTCACCCGTAAAATTGAAAATTTCTTTTGCGAGCTCGCGAGCTTTGACGTCTAATCTTAGACCCTCTTCCTGCACCCTTGAGATGTCGATTAATATACCATTTTTTTCAATTTGTGAGATTACAGTTATTAATGGGAGGTCAAGCTCTGTATAGATTTTGATAAGATTTTGTTCAGTTAATTTATCAGTCAATTTTTTATATAACTTAAATGCTGAAGATATGTCTTTGGAGCCTGAATTTTCCCCTAAAAACTCTGCCAATAATTCTTGAAGGTTTGAAGTGCCCACCCCTCGCAATATATATGCCATCAAGCTAAGGTCTTGAAATGAGGATGTGTTTGTTATGCCAAATTGTTTTATAAAAAATTTTATATCTAGAGTGATTTTTTGTATATCGTCATTGAGCAAAAACGGTTTTAAAATCTTGTCTAACGAGGCAATATCTAATCCCTGTTCAGGCTGCGGTAAATTTTGACCCATATCCAAAAGTTGATATTGTTGTGGTGAGTGAGAACGCTCATCAGATATTGGAATGAAAAGGTCACAAGATTCATCAGTCGATAGCCAGAACCCTGTTAATTGGTTGTCGACAAATTCTGGATAGATTACAAGTATGCCGCTAGTACTAGATTTTTCTAAGTATTTGGTTATTTCAATCGAACTATCAGATTGATAGTGAGAAACCACACTTTCGTTCTGACAGGAGCGTTCAATCTGGGCAGATTTGAATTTTTTTGGGAGTTTTCTTATTATACTGTCAAAGCCATGCTTTTCTAAAAAATCTAATATGCGTTGATTGTCGACATCTCCCAAAACAAGCGAATTAATAGAAACATTGAGCTCGATGTCATCTTTTAGGGTGACTAATTTTTTTGATAGGTAGGCGTTATCTTTGTGTAATATTAGTTTCTCCCTAAGTTTTGTTTGCGTAATAGAGTTTATGTTGGTGTAAATACCATCAAGCGTTAGATATGTTTGTAATAATTTAGCAGCCGTTTTTGTCCCAACGCTTGGCACCCCTAGGATATTATCGCTACTATCCCCAGCTAGCGATTGAAAGTCTATCATTTGTTCAGGGAAAATCCCGTATTTTTGCTGAACATCTGCTACAGATATGACTTTTGACTTTATTGGGTCAAATATTTGCACATTATCAGACATTAACTGCAAAAGGTCTTTGTCAGAGGAGATTATTGTGGTGTCAACTTGTGATGATGTGGCGTTTTTTGCAAGTGTTGCGATAATATCGTCCGCTTCAACGCCAGCTTGCTCAAGACGGGGTATTGCAAACATATCGCATAATTGACGAATTGTTGAAAATTGTTGTACAAGCTCATCTGGAACGACATTTCTATTAGACTTATATAATGGGTATATACTATGACGAAATGTTTCACGAGCAGAGTCAAATATAACAGCTAAAAAATTACTACGGTTTGCTTCAATGATTGGTAATATCATATTACAAAACCCATAAACCGCACCAATGGGAGAATTGTCATATTTACTGGTCAAGGTCGGCAAAGCATAAAAGGCTCTGTATATGAAACCAGAGCCATCTATGAGCACTAACCTTTTATGTTTATCCATAGCGATATGTTATCAAACAATACGCCAGAATGATAATCACTTTTAATCAGAAGTATAGTTTTTTTATTTAGTGATGATGCTTTTTAAATAGCCCTCCTAATTTATGAAGTGCTTTTTTCCCAACGTTTTTTATCCCTTCTCTGGTTTTGTGTGCGATGACCTTTGCCCTTTCTTTGGCGACATGGGATACTTTATGGACGCCCTGTTCGATTTTATGTTCAGCTTTGTGTATGCCTAAGTTCACCTTATGTTCAGCTTTATGAACACCTT
>CAYJEJ010000002.1:69528-142043 GCA_964369315.1 uncultured Alphaproteobacteria bacterium
ACACCCTGTTCAGCTTTGTGTATGCCTAAGTTCACCTTATGTTCAGCCTTATGAACACCTTGGTTTATTTTATGTTCAATTTGGCTGGCTTGTCTTTGTATGTTGTGCTCAACATTATGGACACCCTGTTCGGCTTTATGAATACCTTGATTTATTTTATGTTCAATTTGGCTTGCTTGTCTTTGTATATTGTGCTCAACCTTATGAACCTCTTTTCCTATGTCTCCATCCATCTTAGGTCGGTATTCTGAAAATTGGTGTTCGGGTTTTCTTTCTGGGACAGAGATTGATTCATGCCCTTTTTTATATAATCTTTCGAACCTGTTAACTGGCTCTTCACGTTCAACATGTTCCGGAACAAATTCTCTCTGATGGTGTTCTTCTTGACGTTCCTGAATAAATGCTCTCGGAGGACGTTCTTCTTGATATTCTTGGCGTGTTCTGTGGTTTAATTCTTCTTTTCTTAACCTTGATGTTAATTCTTCTATAGGTTGGAAGCTTTCTTCTCTATGTGAGGTTTTGAAATTGTTTTCTTGACGCTCTAATGAACCTAAGCTTTCAATCTTTTTTTCTTTTATAGAAGAGCGTTCTAATGGTTCTTCGTATCTTTCATTTGTTTCGTATTCATCATAATTCGCATTTGCTACTGATATGTTTAATGTTATCAATAGGGTGGTGATGACACTAGCTACAGAATTTATTTTTTTATGCATAAAAGACCTCGTATTATTTGTTGATATTAAAAATGATACAGAAGTTATGTTTACAAAGAATTAAATTGACAAAAATTAATGTTTTGAATTATTAACAATTGAAAGCATTAACTTAAAATGTTAGATATATCCGTTCGGAGCGTAGCGCAGTCTGGTAGCGCACCACGCTGGGGGTGTGGTGGTCGTGGGTTCAAATCCCGCCGCTCCGACCAAAATTAGAGGGGATTAGAATAATTTTACCAAGTTGTTGCCTTTATAAGTGTGTTTTGCTTTTGCCATATTTGATTTGCGTCAGTGCTTCAGACCTAGTGACTATGCGGGTGAAAGATGGTTTGAATTTATGGATATTTTTGTTAGGGATTATTGTTAATGTTTTTAATGGCAAGGTTATAGAAGGATTATTAGCGTTTGCTGTTGTTTTAGTTTCTATTTTTTCTGTTAGCGTTTTATTAACTTTTTTTGAAAAGAGATTTTTTATTGGCGGGGGAGACGTGAAGCTTTTTATGGCTCTTTCAGTTTGGTTAAATGTGAGTGATGTGCCAATCTTTTTAATTTTATCAGGAGGGTTTGGAATAATGTTGGCTTTTTTTTATAGAAGAAAAATATTTCCTTTTGCTCCCGCAATTTTTATTGGTGGGTTCCTTGCAATTATTTTAGGTGCTATTAATAATGACGATTTATACGCTAATAACCTTAAAAAAGGAAATATTATGACAGAAAAACACTTTAGCAGTGCTTATATTAAGGCAAAACAGCCAGTTAAAAAAATTATTATGATAATGCATGGTTATGGTGCAGATTCTAATGACTTATTACCCCTAGCTCAAGATATTGCTGACGCTACTCCAGATGCAGATATCTTTGTTCCAGATGGGTTTGATGTGTGTGAAGGGGCAAACCCAACTTATCAAACGGGAAGACAATGGTTCAGTTTGAAAGGTTGGGGAAGCGATGACGCTTGGAAAAGCGGTATAAAGGAGGCAACTCAACGCTTAAGTAGGCACATAGACCTGTTGCTTAAGAAATATAATATCGATGATAAAAAGCTATATTTGGTTGGGTTTTCTCAGGGTGCTATGATGGCATTACATGTTGGTATTCAACGTAATGTAGGGGGGATAGTCGCCTTTTCGGGGATATTGGTTGACGAACAAGTGCTTCAGGGCGTGAAGAAAAGTGATGTTTTGCCAAAAATAATATTGGCACATGGAGACATTGACCAAGTGGTGCCAGTCTCGTTTTGCGAGCGAGCAGAAAAAGTCTTAAAAGATAAGAATTTTGATGTAAAAAAAATCATAACTCAAGGTATGGGGCACTCAATATCGTCATCAACGATAAGATTTGTGTGCGACTTTTTTAAACAGCAATAATTTAGTTAGTAATGAAAGAAAATTTAGGGTTTGCCTTCGGTTCTAAGTTTGGTGAGAGCTTGGTCGGTTGGGGGTTTTTGAGAGCAGACCAAGTTAAAGTTGTTTTATTAGAGCAAAAAAAATTTCGTAAACCATTCGGTCAAGTCGCATTAAAACTGGGGTTTATAAGTGAAGCTGATTTAACAAGGGCAGTTGCGAAATACTTTAATCTGGACTTTGTTGACTTAGAAAAACAGGTTCCTTGTCGTGAGTGTTTAAGCCTTTTGAACGAGGAGCTTGCTCGAAATTATACCGCTGTTGTTTTTAATATGCATGAAGGGGTGATAGGCGTTGCTATTTCTGACCCAGGGGATTTGGTCGCTAGGGCAGAGATAGAGCGAAATCTTGCACATTTGCAAATGAAAGTAAAATTTTTTTGTGCACCCACATCACAATTACAAAAAATTTTGAGCGGTGATTTTAGCCTATTATCTAAGTTAGATTATGAAACTGCTGTTGAGACGGTCAATGATATCTTATCATACGCGGTGAAGAATAATGCCAGTGACATTCACTTCGAGCCCTTACAGGATGTATTACGCATCAGAATGAGAATAGATGGAATGCTCTCTCTTTTCAAGGAGATGCATATAGAATCTTGGACACAAGTAAAGGGCAGGATTAAAATAATAGGCGGTCTAAATATCGCAGAAAGCAGAATGCCCCAAAGCGGTCATGCAAATGTAATTATTAATAATAAGAACATTAATTTACGTATAGCTGTCCATCCCAGCGTTTTTGGTGAGGCGATAGTTGTGAGGTTGTTGGACATAGGAAATGATTTATTGAATATTTCCAAGCTTGGCTTTCCAGATGATATCACCAGTAAATTAAAAACCATCATTAATAAACCATCTGGTATGTTTATAGTTGCAGGTCCAACTGGTGCGGGGAAAACAACCACGCTATACGCTTTGATAAATGAACTTCATAATAAACATCTCAATATCATGACCCTTGAAGACCCAGTTGAATATCAAGTTCCTGGGTTGAGGCAACTAGACCTTAGGGAAGAAGGGATATTATCATTTGCAGATGGTATACGCTCAGCCTTGAGGCAAGACCCAGATGTTATGTTGATAGGCGAGATTCGTGATGAAAATACCGCCGCCATGACCGTGAGGGCGGCATTAACAGGTCGGTTGGTGGTTGCAACTGTCCATGCTGTCGATGTGGGAGGAAGTATTCCTCGGCTTTTGGATTTGGGTATAACCTTACATGACCTTTCTGCCTGTTTGGTCGGCATTATGTCGCAGCGTTTAATGCGCAAGCTTTGTATAGATTGCCGTGGCAAGGGATGTGAAAAATGTTATCAGAGCGGTTACTCAGGGAGAGTAGGGGTTGCAGAATTGCTGGTTGCAAATGATGATATGAAAATGCAAATGCTTAGCCAAGATTTTAGTGTCAAAGAGATGCTCGCTAATCCCGATAACGGGTTCAAAAATATGCGAGAGTATGCAGAAAATTTGGTAAAAGAGGGGGCAACTAATATTGAAGAAGTTACCCGCGTTTTAGGGAAAGTCTAGTTTTTCATATAGCGACTTTATCTTGCTCTCGTATAAACTCTGAGATAACAGGGGCGATGATGTTTCTCCATTTACTCCCAGAGAAAACGCCATAGTGACCAACGCCAGCTTGAATATAAGACCTCTTGTGATTTTCAGGAATATTCGGGCAAAGCTCGTGAGCGGCTGCGGTTTGCCCTATTGCTGAGATGTCATCTCTCTCACCTTCGACGGTAAGAAGGGCGGTTTTTGTGATAGCTTGTGTTTTTATGAGCTCTCCTTTATAAAGCATGGTTCCTTTTGCTAGTTCATATTCCTTAAAAACCTTATCGATTGTTTCAATAAAGAAATCTGCGTCCATATCCATGGTGGTTAAGTATTCATCATAAAAATCTTGATGCTTTTTTATGCCTGTTTCATTTTTTTCTATACAATCAATTAAATATTGCATGTGGGCATCAAAATGCTTGTGAGGGTTCATGTTGATAAATGCCATTATTTGTATAAACCCAGGGTATACACGCCTGCCAACTCCCGAGAAACCAGAGGGAACAACTTGTATCATATTGTTTTTAAACCACTCTATAGAAAATGATTCTGCAAACCTGTTCACCATAGTTGGGTTTTTTCTTGGGTCGACGGGTCCGCCCATCAGTGTCAGGCTTTTTGGCGTACAAACATCTTTTTGTTCGCTCATTATAGCACACACTGCAAGACCTTGAACGACAGGTTGGCACACTGCCATTAAGTGAGTGTTTTGTCCGATTTTTTGTAGGAATTCGATTATATAAGAATTATAAACATCCAATCCAAAACCGCCATATTTATATGGCACCATGCTTGCACTTAACCAATCAGTGATATATACGTCATGTTCAATAAGCATCCTTCGGGCTGTATCTCTTAGCAAGGTCGCAAAGTGCCCAGAAATTGGTGCCATTATTAAAACTTTTGGGCGGTCAGCCTTTAAGCCTTGCACTGAAAAGTGTAATAAATTACAAAATGGTTTGGAAACCAAAATTTCTTCTTTTACTAAATATTCCACTCCATTTATGTTCACGTTTTTTATATTAAACTCGGGCTTTTTAGTTTTCCGATTTAGTCGACTAAAAATATCCAATCCACCAATCAAGCCCGAGATTGTTGCGTTATTGAAAAAAGGTGAATCGCGATAATTGGATAATATTTTTGCTAAATTGTCGCCTGCTCTTTTGACGGGTTGAATATAATCTGAGTGCATTTTTTTTAAATGATACATTATTTTAGCCTAAAATTAATTTTGTGTTGTTTAATAGTTAGTGTAATCGATTAGGGTTACTTAATAGTTAAGTTATGGTTTGAAGAGATGTTTTTTTTATAAAAATATTTGCTATTGCTCTATTGCGGTGGTAGTCTTGAACCGCAACTAATAGTTCTTGAAGTAAACCGAGTAGGTGTAAAATTTAGTTGTGAAAATTTGCCAATTTGTTGTTAATTAAGGGTTGCCTTGCTATGTACGACTTGCCTTCACATATTACAAAAAGAGATGGTTCCTTGGTTGCATTTGATAAAGAAAAAGTCTTTGTCGCTATTTCTAAGGCAGGGCTTTCTACAAAAGAATTTGGTGATGATGAAGCTAGGTTAATCACATCTTTGGTGATGAAGGTTGTAGGGGTTCGTTTCGAGAAACGTTGCCCAAGTATTGAAGACATTCAAGATGTCGTCGAGCAAACTCTTATATCATCTAATCACTATAAAACTGCCAGAGCTTACATAGTTTATCGAGAACAACACAAAAAGTTGAGGCAGGATAAAAAGGCAGTTGTTGATGCCGTTGCTTCTGTTAATGAATATGTTGAAAAATTAGACTGGCGGGTTCAGGCAAACGCCAACCAAGGCTATTCATTGGGTGGGCTGATACTCAACGTTGCGGGCAAGGTCATCGCCAATTATTGGTTAAATCAGGTTTATACTGAAGATATCGCACTCGCGCATAAGGACGGGAGTTTTCACATACATGACTTAGATATGTTGTGTGGCTATTGTGCAGGGTGGTCATTGAAGAGCCTATTGAATGAAGGTTTTAATGGCGTTTCTGGTAAGGCGGAGGCAAAACCGCCTAAGAGACTTTCTAGTGCACTTGGTCAGATGGTTAATTTTTTGGGAACCCTGCAAAATGAGTGGGCTGGGGCACAGGCTTTTAGCTCGTTTGACACTTATTTGGCTCCTTTTGTGCGTCATGAAGGACTTAATTATCGTCAGGTTCACCAAGGTATTCAGGAATTTATATATAACCTCAATGTGCCTTCTCGGTGGGGGACGCAAACCCCATTTACGAACCTCACATTTGATTGGGTCTGTCCAGATGACTTGAAAAACCAAGTTCCATTAGTCGGTGGGAAGGAAGTCGATTTTACTTATGGCGACCTGCAAAAAGAAATGGATATGATTAACCGTGCCTATATGGAGGTTATGACCGCAGGTGATAGTAAGGGACGGGTTTTCACCTTTCCTATCCCTACATACAATATGACACAAGACTTCCTTTGGGATAGTGAAAATGCGAACCTATTGTTCGAGATGACGGCAAAGTACGGTCTGCCATATTTTCAGAACTTTATAAATTCTGACCTGACACCAAATATGGTCAGGAGTATGTGTTGCAGGCTTCAATTAGATTTAAGAGAGCTCTTGAAAAGAGGGAACAGTCTTTTTGGTTCAGCTGAACAAACTGGGTCTATTGGGGTTGTGACAATAAATTGTGCAAGGCTAGGATATCTTTATAAAGGGGATGAAAGGGCTCTTTTTGACCGTTTAAATGAACTGATGGGACTGGCTAAGACCAGCTTGGAGGTAAAAAGAAAGGTTGTTCAAAGATATATGGACGGCGGGCTGTTTCCGTTTACTAAGCGTTATTTGGGCTCGTTTAGAAACCATTTTTCTACCATTGGTATCAATGGCATGAACGAGTTGATTAGAAATTTCACTGGTGACGCTGAAAATATCTCTACTCCAGAAGGAATAAAGTTTGCACATAAGATTTTAGATTTTATGAGGGAAAAACTCGTTGATTTTCAGACTGAAACTGGGTGTATGTATAATCTAGAGGCAACCCCTGCTGAAGGATGTACTTATCGTTTCGCGAAAGAAGACAAAAAAAGATTTGCAAACATTATTCAAGCAGGAGAAGGCTTTGGCTCGCCGTATTACACGAACTCCTCCCAATTGCCTGTCGATGCGACAGATGATGTTTTTGATGCATTAGAAAAGCAAAGTCCACTACAGATGAAATATACTGGGGGAACTGTTTTGCATTTGTATATGAAAGAGCGGGTTTCTTCTGCTGTTGCGTGCAAAGAACTTATAAGAAAGGTGTTAACCAATTATAAATTACCATACATTACAATAACGCCAACGTTTTCGGTTTGCCCGAAGCATGGTTATTTAGTTGGGGAGCATAAATTTTGTCCACGATGTGATGATGAAATTTTGGATGGTCGGCTTGACCGCAAGCCAATGTAGTTTTTATATAGGAGGTAGTAAATTATGAAAAAAGAAAATTCTGATAATTTTTGTCAGTTACAGAACGAACAGCGTCAACCTTGCGAGGTGTGGACGAGGGTGATGGGTTATTATCGCCCAGTGAGTGAGTTTAATGCAGGTAAAAAAAGCGAACAGGCACAAAGAGTTTGCTTCTGCGAAGATAAAGAATAAAAGGTTTTAGAACAGTTTTTTAATCTTTTTATTTATTTAATATTGATAGGGGGGTGGGCTTTGCTTATCCCCTGTGTTTTTTTGTGGAACACATCTTGCGATAAAAAAATGAGCAAATCAACATATCACATAAATAAGAATTAATTTCAGCATATTTTAAAGTTTATTTATTTTCATATTATTCTTTTAATGCCAATTTAATCTGTGATGCTATCAGTTTTATAACTGGGACACAAACACTGTTTCCAAACTGCTTATATGCTTGATTGTCACTGACAGGAATAATGAAATTTTCAGGAAAACCTTGTAATCTCGCAGCTTCTTTAGGTGTGATTTTTCTGGGGTTCTTATTGATTTGCTCAATTAAAATTTCCGACCCATCTTTATAATATCTAGCTGATAACGTGCTCGTATATTTAGATTGCTCATTGAACAATGAGTAGCCAAAGCCGTTTCCTTTATGTAAGTGTTCTTTTTTGCGTCTTTTATGCCCATCCCATAATTTATCGGATATAGTATATTTTTCATCGATATTTTTTTCTAAAATATCTCCAACCTTTGTTTCAGTGAATGTAGGTTGCGGAAAAACAAAATTTACATTTTTTTTAAACGCCACTATGTATATACGTTCTCTACTTTGAGGGATTCCGAAATCTTTTGAATTTAAAATTTTTGAATATACTTTATAGCCAAATTTTAAGAGGGTGTCTTCTATTGTCTGATAAGTCTTTCCTTTATCATGATTTTTTAATCCTTTTACATTTTCCAGAAAAACAACGAGTGGTCTGTGGTGCTCTATTATGTTTGCAATATGGAAAAATAATGTTCCTCTAGTATCAGCAAAGCCTTGTTTTAATCCTGCATTTGAAAACGGTTGACAAGGGAAACCAGCAAGCAAGATATCATGCTGTGGAATATCATTTATGTTTATTTTGGATATATCTCCAAATGGAGTTTCGCCATAATTTGCCTTGTATGTAGCGATTGCAAATTTATCAATTTCTGATGAAAATACGCACCTGTAACCAATATTTTCAAAGCCTAATCTAATACCGCCAATGCCAGCAAAAAGGTCTATAAAAGTTAAATCTTTTTTCATTTTTGTTAATCATTCGTGTCTTAATACATGATATTTTTTTGATTTTAACATTGAAAACTCGTCTTATCTTTACAAAATAATCTGTAATTATAGAGGAATAATAAGTTTTATTATTTTTCTTAACCCAACACATTGTTGCCGTTTTTATCAAAAATATGAGCTTTGGGCATGTCGGGTTTTAGAAATACTTCATCGCCCACTTTTATGTTAACTGAACTGTGGGTACATGTGTTGATTAATTGACCATTTGAAAGCTTGGAGTAAACATAGACCTCGTTCCCGAGGTTCTCAACCCACGAGACCGTCGCCATTAGACAATGTTTGGTGCTTGTTTTGGTTAATGTGATGTTTTCTGGTCTTACGCCAAGAGTAACTTTTTGCCCTCCCAAGTCTTGGATATGGGGCTCAGCAGTTTGAAATTCAACTTTTTGGTTATCACTAGTGACGAAATATGTCGATGAATCAGCATCTTTTAACAAGCTGCCGTCAATAAGGTTTATTTTAGGGGCACCAATAAACCCAGCAACAAAAATATTTTTTGGCTTGTTATAGACCTCTATGGGTGAGCCAATTTGCTCTATATGACCGTTATGTAAGACGACTAATTTATCGGCAAGGGTCATAGCCTCGGCTTGGTCGTGCGTAACATAGACCATCGTGGATTGAAACTGAGACTTTAAACCAGCAATCTCATATCTCATCTCCGCCCTTAAAGATGCATCCAAGTTCGACAATGGCTCGTCAAATAAAAAAGCCTGTGGCTTGCGAACAATTGCGCGACCAATGGCGACGCGTTGACGTTGCCCACCTGAGAGCTGACGCGGGGTTCTCTCTAATAGAGCGTCTATTTTTAACATTTTTGCAGCCTGCAGGACGCGGTCTTTCACCTCCTGCTTAGATAATTTATTAACTCGGAGTGCAAATGCCATGTTCTCAAACACGCTCATGTGCGGATAAAGGGCGTATGACTGAAACACCATAGCAATCCGTCTGTAAGCAGGCGGGATTTCATTAACCAGCTCATCACCAATAAAAATTTCACCCTCATCAATTGTTTCCAACCCACAGATTAAACGCAAAAGCGTTGACTTGCCGCACCCAGAAGGTCCAACAAGAACAGTACATTGACCATCTTCTATGTCCAGATTTATGTTTCGCAATATGGGATTGTCTTTAAAAGATTTTACTAGGTTTCTAATTGTGATAGCGGACATTTTTCTTCCTATTCCTTAGGTTAGCTGACCTTGTGGGCAGACGCAGTAAACCCGCACAGGTTACTTATAATATATGGCAATTATATTTCTATCCTCAAGATTGTAAAGTAATAAAAGACTAATAAATATAGAAGAAAATCGAGATTTTTAGAGTTAATTAGAAGGGCTGGAAGAAGAAGTAGGTTTTTGAGGGAAATCATCTTGTAAAAGATATTAATTAAGAGATTAAGGACTTTTTTCAGTGTTTTTTATGTAAAAATCAAACAAATAACAAAATATTTTTTATTTAAACCGTTGATATTTAATGGTTTTTTAAAAAGTTGTTTACTTATGTCTTGCATTTATATAAAATATGTTATAAATTAATTTTTAATTAAGGTAAAAACGTGCAAAAAATTATTGATGTGATGGCTAAATTTTACAAATCAACTAGTGGTCTTTCAAGTAAAAAAACAAATAGCCATATGAAACAAGATATTATTGCGTTCAATGATAACTTTACACCTTTTTGGACACCTAGGATGTTTAAGAATTTGGCACATGAGGGATATAAGAAAAATGTCATTGCATATCGGGCGATAAACTTGATTGCAAAAGGTATGGGCAGCGTTCAAGTGAATGTTTATGACAATGAGAGTAAGTTGTTGAACGTCTCTGAGCATCCGCTGGCTAATTTGTTAAAAAGACCAAATAAAGACCAACCTTGGTCGGAGTTCATCGAAAATATAGGAAATTATTTATTAATGTCGGGCAATGCGTATGTTTTCTTGAATTATGGTGAGGAGGGCGACCATCCATCAGCTATGCACCTTTTAAGACCGGACAGAGTAAAAATAAAAATTAATCAAGTTACAGGTGAGAGAGAATATGAATATGGTCAAAACATTATAAATGAATATTACGGCGTGTATGATAAAAAACAAGTTTTACATTTTAAATTCTTCAATCCACTAGACGACATATATGGACTTAGCCCCATAGAAGCAGCAGCAGGAGCCATTGACCAACATAATGCCGTTTCTGCCCATAATTTGGCATTGTTACAAAATGGGGGGCGTCCGTCAGGTTGTTTGATATTTAAAAACAAAGATTATATGACCCAAGAACAAAAGCAAAGCTTAAGAGAGAATATTAAAAAATCATACGAAGGTGCCGTAAATGCAGGCAGAACCATGGTGTTGGAAGGAGATTTTGAGTGGAAGGAAATGGGGCTTTCTCCAAAAGACTTAGATTTCGTCACTGGAAAAATCATATCCTCAAGAGAAATAGCACAAGCCTTTGGCGTCCCGCCTATGCTGGTGGGAATTTCTGGTGATACAACTTTTTCTAATTATCGTGAGGCGAGGTATCACCTATGGGAAGACACCATTTTGCCTCTTCTTGACAGCATATTAAACCGTTTGAATGATGAGGTTATCCCGCAAAGTAAAAAAGGCGAATTAAAAATAGAATATAATGAAGATGATATTCACGCATTATCTTTAAAGAGGGAAAGCGTATGGAAAAGAATATCTGATGCAGACTTTTTAACAATTAACGAAAAAAGACAAGCATTAGGTTTTGCACCTATCGGTGATGGCGACAATATAAAATAAACAATCATAAAATTAATTTAAGGAACATATGAAAATGTGTGAGGAATCTTTTTGTCAAAATAAAGCTGTTTTAAATAAAGCGAGAAGTGTTTTTGAAATTAAAGACGTGAACTCATCTGGGGAGTTTTCGGGTTATGCAAGTGTGTTTAATGTGGTTGACCATCAAGGCGACATTGTTGAGAAAGGGGCGTTTAGTCGATGCTTAGCAAAGGCAAAATTTGCTGATAATTATCCAAAACTACTTTGGCAACATGACCAAACAAAACCAATAGGTTTTATAAAAAATATATATGAGGATGAAAAAGGGCTCTTTATTCAAGCACAACTTTTATTGGACTTAAAACAAGCCCGTGAAGCTTATGCCTTGTTGAAAAACAGGGTCATAGAGGGGATGTCTATTGGTTATACAATAGTAAAATCTTCAAAAAAATTTGGAAAAAATGCATTCAGACGATTGTTACAAGTAGATTTGTTAGAGATATCTCTTGTGACTTTTGCCGCCAATCCTATGGCAGTGATTACTAATGTAAAATCTGCTGAGAGCGGCGTTTCGTCTGATGTTTGGTTGGCTGCTGATATACATCGTTTGGCGGCTGAATTGAGGTGGTTAGCTATAGATAAGGAGAACAAAACTAGATGAGCCAAAATATTAACGATGCACTGTCCAGTTTACATGGTGCGTTTCATGAATTCAAAAGTAGTTATGATGAAAAATTGAATACCATAGAAGACAAGTTAGAACAGAATTGCAAGATTAATGAAAAATCAAAAAAACTAGACTCCATCATTAACCGAGCCGAAACAAAGTTAAGAGGTTTAAGCGTTGGACAAGCTTATAACGATTGTTTCATAAAGTCAGAAAATTATGAAAGGGATAATATGTATAATAAACAAGCAGTAGAAAACTATTTAAGAAAAGGCGATGAATCCATAATCAATCAAATATGCACCAAGGCATCATTAAGCTCTGCGACAGCAAATATCGGCGGGTTTATTTTGCCAGCAGATGTTACAGAAAATATGAACCTAGCACTGAGCAATACGTCATTGATGCGGTCTATAGCTAGGGTTACAACAATCTCATCTGATGCGTTAGAAGTTTTGATAGAAAAAACTTTGCCAAATGCTGGTTGGGCAAATGAAACTGACGCGAGAGCCGAAACTGATGCCCCAGAAATGGAGAAAATCAGAATTGCCGTACACGCCTTGTATGCAAAACCAAAGGCTAGTCAGCAACTTTTGGATGATGCAAGAATAGATATAGAAAATTGGCTAATATCAAAAATCGGTGAAAAAATCGCAACAATTGAGAATAGTGCTTTCGTATCTGGTGATGGCACTGGTAAACCAAAGGGGTTTTTAAGCTATGATTGTGTTGAAAAAAATGCTTGGCAATGGGGAAAAATAGAGTGCATTAAATCTGGCGAAGATGGGAGCTTTGGTGAAGATGGTGCATCATTGATTATTGACTTATTAAACTCTCTAAAAACGCAATACCTACAAGGTGCTGTTTGGGTGATGCCTAGGTCTGTGCTCGCACAAATTAGAAAAATAAAAGACAAGGATTCAGGCAGGTATTTGTGGACACCAAGCCTAGAAAGTGCTTCGCCATCAACCCTGTTGGGCTATCCCGTAATAATTATGGACGATATGCCAACCTTAACAGAGGGAACAGCCAGTAAATCTTTGGCTTTTGGTAATTTTAAACAAGGTTATCAAATCGTTGATAGGCAAGAGCTCCAAGTCATAAGAGACCCATATTCTGCAAAACCGTTTGTTGAGTTTTATGCAACAAAACGGGTAGGGGGTGCAGTTGTAGATTTTGATGCAATAAAAGTTCTAAACTTTGCTGCATAACACAATAAATATATAAGAGGAAACAATGTCCCTAAAATTATTACAGCCCTCCACAGCAACGGTTGTTAGCTTGGAGGAGACAAAATCCTTTATGCAAATTGAACATGATGTAGAAGATAATTTGCTAAAAGAATTAATAAAAATGGCAACTCATTTATTAGAGGTTTACACAGGTCGCTCATTTTTAAAACAAAAATGGCTTTATAAGTGTCATCTAGATTTATGTAATGATTTGGGGACGTTATCCTCAAACTTTGATGGGAAAATCTCTCAAAATAATATCAAAATCCCGTTGGTGAATGTCCCCATTATGGAGATAACGAAGGTTACTTTTGACGGCAAAGAAGTAGTATCACCAAATTTTAAATTAGAATCGATTGGCAGTGAAGAATTTTTATCGCTCAACATAAAAAACCATCAATCCAAAACAGCGGTTGAACTGGAAGTAGAATATTTCGCAGGATATGGCGAGAATTTGACGGATATTCCATACGCTATTCGTTTGGCGGTGATGATGATGGTCAGCCGTATTTATAAAGACAGGTGGATTTTAGAGAACGAAAAAGAATTGCTTGCAGGCATAAAAAACGTGATTGCTCCATTTAGGATTATTCCAAAATTTTAACAAATTGAAAGTGATAGATAATGATGAAAAGAAAAATATATTCTCCACGTGAAAAAGTCAAAATAGAGATAAGCACAATTTCCAATGACGAGTTCGGTGGAATTACGAAATCTTGGAATATCTGGAAAGAAGCATTGTGTAGTATGCAACAAGTTTTTAGTCGCTCCAAAAGGTATATGGATTTTATTTTAACATTTGGAGGGTTCGCTGATTTCCCCAATAATTTTAGGATTATAGATAAAAAAGGAAATAAGTTATACCCCATTGCTATGCCAATCAAAGAAGATTTAAACACAATAAAATGCAAGGTAAGAAAAAACGATTATGAGCAACTTTAATTGGACTTTGGTTTTGAATAAATTTTTGATATCTCATATCGGTTCAATCGGTAAGGTTATTACTTATTATCCGCCAGAAGATACGAATTGGTCTTTTATTGTTCTAGATATAGACGATTTAATCCCTACAAATGCGACAAGTAATCTGAAAGTCGGGCTTAGGTTACATTTAAACAATGTTTATAGCGGGAATAAGGAAATAATTCTCACCGCACAAAAACTAATAAAACATCTTACAGATAAAAGATTTGAGGTTTCTGATGAAGAAAACAAGAAAAAGGCAACCCTTTACCTAAAATATGAACGCAGAGAACAGCACTCAAAATTGCTCACCTATAAGTTCGTTGGTTTATTGAAGATTTTATAATAGGAGTTTTTATGTCAAACACAGAAATATATGAAGATATGTCTACACCGGACTATGAAGAATATAATATATACACAGAGGAAAGTAATGTGGATGTAGTAAAAGAATTGGAGGCGTACTTGCGAGAAAATTCACGAGCAAGGTTTTGTAATGACCCAAGTTGGATGATTTAATATGCATGAAACAGAATTGTTATTAAGTATTGCAGGTTTGCCTCCTATGAGTGGACAAGGCTGTAAACAGACGCTCATACCAATAAAGGGTGGGCAATTATCACGTGATATAAATGGACAACTAATAAGTTTAGGCTCTGAAGTGTCTAAATTCCGAAGCATTATAACTGGTCAAGGTTTAAACGCTATAGCAACAGAGTCTTTATGGGTTGGGACGCAGTTACAAATTGGCTGTATACAGATGATATGGGCGGTTATCGAAAAAGGTAATGATGAGGTTAATCTAAGCAGACCGGCAGTTGAAGGGTCGGTGATAGCGGTCGATTTATCTGGAGAGCGGGTTGATATCGAGAATATAGACGGCACATTAATAAAACTTTCAAAACCTGCTTCAGATAAAATTTTTATTGGTTTTCGCCCTTGGATGACTGTGCAGGTCGTCAATTTTATCCTAAAAACGGATGAATGGGAGAATATATGTAATTGGAAGTTAATCGTTGAAGAGGTGTAAGTCGCTCAGCTTTTTAAAGCGACCTACCCCTGAAGACATTTTAAGATTTTTTCTTTTTGCTTTCATTATAAACAAGATACAAGGTGCTAGGAGCAATTACCAAAGCAGCTATATATACATTAAGCTCTGGAAGGTCTCCAAAGAAAATGAAACCAAATGCTGCTGAAACTATAAATTCACAATATCTGAAAGGTGCCAACGCAGAAAGTTCTGCTGCCGCATATGCCTTAAAGATGAAATATTGAATAAGGTTTCCTCCTGCACCAAGTAAAAACAGCCAAAAAAGTTCGCTTCCCGTCGGCGTTATCCAGTTAGATAAGGCTGGGGGCAAGCTTAAAATGGTTGTGCCTAATGCAAAGTAGAACATCATAGTAAAGCGGTCTTCGTCTTCAACCATTTTTTTAATTAAAATGTCCTGAACTGCAAACAAAATTGCTGAAGCAACGGGAATTAATATAACAGGTCTGAATGAAACGCCATCTGGACTCATTAATATATATAACCCACCAAAGCCTATCAATGTTGCAATCCAACGATTGGGAGAGACGCGTTCCCTAAGAAAGATAGAGGACAAGACCAAAACAAACAAAGGTAGCGTCCAAAACACTGTTGTAACCTCGGCTAAAGGCATTTTTATGACTGAATATACGCACAAAACCACTGATATAAAACCAAGGACAGCCCTGATGATGTTTAATCCAATATATTTCGTAACAAAGACATTTTTACCACGGCTAATGATGAAGGGTAAAATCGTTATGAGACCAAACAAAAACCTAAAAAACGCAACTTCAAGACCAGATAAACGTTGCCCAACAAATTTCATCACAACGTCATTGGTCGAACCCGTTAAGAAGATGAGCATCGAGAAAAAAATACCCTGCATATATCCAGGGCGATTAAACCAGTTTTGCATAGATAGTCCCTTAATTTATTAAGACCAGACTATATATCAAATCCGATAAGAAATTAAGATTTTATTTTTTGGATAAATAAAGAAATGAAAATAATATTAGATTGGCTAGATACTTTTGGAGATTTAAAGACACCTTATGTTGGTGATGAAAGTGTATTTGAATTAAATATCACTCATGCTGAAAATAAGTTCGCGATTGCTACGGTGATTATAAAAAAACCAAAATCAAAATCGTTTGAATTCATGAAAAAAGGGTTTGCTAGAATAAGTATGAGCAAACCAAACTCAAAAGATTTTATACCGATATTTTGCGGATATATTTCGTCCCTCCCGCTTAAAATTGAAGAAAACTTCATTAAGCTTGAATTGATTTCACGAAAAGAAGACGTCGAGAATCAAGTGAAAGAAATTAAAAAATCTTTAATCGGAACGGTTGCAGTGGATGAATTGTTTGTTCCAGAAGGGCATGAAGACAACCCCACGTGTTTGTTAGAGGCGATTTCGGGCGTTTTTAATTTTGATAGGGTTACAGGAAAAGTCAATATATCTGACATAAATTTTGGCTCTAAGCAGGTCAGCATTAACGAAATTGCCACTAATCATATAACGATGAAACGTTGCGGGATGCCCCTAGATTCAGTCAGGATAAAGCTCAAGACAGATTGGTTACAGCAGTGCTCTGGCATTTACGATTTTTCTTCTTTTATTCCCAAGCTTTTTGGTGACATCCTTGTTAGAACCTTTACAGGTGATGATTTTGCTTATCGTATAAAAAACCTTTCACATGTGTTTAAAAGTAATTCTTATGAAGTAATATTTTCTGATGTCGAAGAAGTTATATATGAAAGGAACGTTTTTAATGCACATAAAAACTCTTCAGGAAAAATTCTTGTGAAGGAAGATGGCAAAGATAAATTTGTAGAATTTGAAAAAACTTCGTTTGATATATTTTTATTACTTTACTGGAATTATCGTCAAAAACGGAGTGAGACCTTAAATTTAGAGATAAAAAACTCTTTTCAAAAATCTAACGAAACAAGTCCTAATATAAAAAATTTGAATATAAATTTAAGACCTATTACGTATGATGAGGGTATCCCTGAATGGCACGGGTATACTTTCTATGAATGCAAAAACAAAGTTCGGTATGCTGGTAAGGTTTATTCTTGTATAGAGTCGCATAATTCAAGAAAAAGTTTTTATGTTGACAAAAATAATTGGCAATTTGAGTATAACCTTCCACATGCTCTTGGTAACCAAGCATTCGGTAGTTTTTTCAATATAGTAAGGGGGCAAAAAGCTTTGCTTCATGCCGCAATGATGGCAAGGGCACATCTTGCTTGGTCAACAAGGTGTATAGAGATAACCTTTAGGACGAGCGTTGACTATTTTCCTAAGATAGACCTTGACACAACTGTGAAATTGGAATGGGGACATCTCCAAAATGGTCAAATATTAGGGAAGGTTGTTTTCCTTAAATTAATCGCTGATGGCAAAAGCGGGAAACAATATCTAGACGTTACAATTGCTTGTTCAATTGGCTTAAAGGATTTAAAAGATTGCAGCCCTTTGGATATGAAAGGATATACTTTAGAGAATTATTGCTCTAGTGGATGTTTTCATGATGATGTTGTCAGTTATGGAGGTGAACTAAGGGTATCTGACCTAGTTTTTGATGATTTTACAATAAACCACCACATTCCAGGGATAGCCTGCCCTAGCTTAATGAACGAATATACGTTTGTTGAAAATTCTAAATTAATTAATTCACCTGAAGAGCAAAGAGCACTTTTAATAGAATATGCAAGAAATCATCAAGATAAGAAGAAACTTGTCGAACTATTAAATAAAAATAAAACACAATTTGTTCTTGAGTTAAGAGACTTGCAGCAAAGCATAAGGCTAAAACATGAAATTAATATAACAGCAAAACTCCCATGGCAGGCTCCAATGGGAATTAAGGTGATGTCATGATTTTTAAATATGAGGAAATAAATGTTTATAAATAGAATTATACGCCAAGCCCTACCCATCCCTGATTTGCAAGGATATGAGCGTCAAGATGATTTTATGTCTCATACAGGTAAGGATTATTTAGATACTAGAAAAATATCCTTTAAGGGAGGGGCAAAATTAATCGGAGAAGAAACTCAAAAACAGTCAGCGGTATTGTTTCCAGACAAGTTGATTTTACATGTAAATTTGTTGGGAATTTCTCACACACCTGACACGACTGCCGAGCGGTTTGATAATGGTCGATCAATGAAGGAAAGTCCAGTCTATTCAATACAGTCGGCTTATAGCCGAGATTATACCAATTTGATGCAAATATCATGTCACAGTGGTGTTGAAGTGACTTATGTGGGAACAGGTAGTGCGTTATTTACAATTGATGAAACTCACAGAGAGCTTTCTATAGTTAATGATAAGATTAGCGAAAAAGGAGGATATTTATTACTTCCTAAAAATAATGTGCTTTATAAAAAACCGTTTGCTATGCAAACAAATGGAAAAATATCTGAAAAATGGAACCTTGGACAGGGGAATTATTTTAACCAAACATCCGACATGAACGGCAAAGAAATTTCAGTAATAATCAATTTGCATGCTTACGGCGGTTCTTGGCAGAAAGATGCTGACCCAAAGGATATTGAACAGACTTATTTTCAAATTGGTAATCAAGGCGGCAGGACTACAATTATAACCACGAGGTCATCTTTTTGGGACGCTAGGGGGATTGACCCAATAAAAAAGGTCAATCAAATAAGTGGCAAACTGATGTCTTGTCAAGATAATCTAACACATGAAGAAAGCATCTCATTAGAAAAAGCTATAACTGAAGGGTTTATTGAAATAAAGCTAAAAAGTGATTCTGGTGGTGAGTTTAGCTATAAATCATTTCAAATAGTTCGCTCTGTTATAGGGACATCAACGTTTGATTTATATTTTGCAATTAATAAGGAGGAATAAAATGCCAATAATTTATCGAAATATTAAAGGAATGCCACTAACAGCAGATGAACTAGACGGCAATTTTCAATTTATAGAGGAAAAGCTAGACCTTTTAGAAAGTAATAGAGGTGGGATAGAAGTAATCTCAAAAATTGAACAAGAGTTTAATATAATAAAATTCATCACCAATTTAGGGCGAACAATAGGAACAGTTAATTTGCCTATAGCCAAATTCAAACCAAAAGGCGAGTGGAAATCTGGATGCGAATATGAGGTGGGCGACTTAGTCACTGATGGTAAAAACAAGGTTTTTTCATGTAAATCTTTTCATAAAGCATCAGATTTTGTAGCAGAATCAGCAAACTGGGAATTGTTTTTAAGTATGGATGTTTAGCGAGAAAAATAATGGATGAATACCTAAATAAACAAATCGACATTTTATCAAGAACGATATATGGCGAGGCTAGGGGAGAGTATGCAAAAGTTGGCATTAGCGGACTGATATCTGTTGGTAATGTTGTATTAAATAGGGTCAAGAAAGGTGGTTTTTTTGGAGATAATTTAATCGATGTTTGTAAAAAACCAAAACAATTCTCCTGTTGGAATTTTAATGACCCAAATTTTAAAATAATAAAAGAAGTAAACAGGGGAGATGAATTATTTGATTTGTGTTTTTATGTCGGTTCTAATCTATTAAAAAATGCTTGGCCTGATTTGACAATGGGGTGTGACCACTATCATGCAAGCTATGTTTATCCTGCTTGGGCGAAGGGTAAAAAACCAAAATTAAAATTGGGTATACATATATTTTATGAATTAAATTTTTAAATAAGGAGAAAAATAATATGAGTAAAAAAACGATATCATTTGCTTTTGGGTTGAGTGAATATGCTCCAATCATTAAGCGTTGGTTAGAGTGTGATTGCGGAAAGAAAAATGCACAAACTGTGAAAGATTTGGCAGCTTCTGTTACAGGGGCTAAGGAGGATGCTGAAATATTTAAGCTATTATCTTCAAACCAAGAAATGGTTGCAAAATTTCAATCTGAAATTATGAACATAGCCGTTGAGGTCGAAAAAAACTTACAAAAAGAAAATAATAAAAAACTTATTCAAACCATGGTTGCCTCAAACAGCAAACCGTTTTCTTCTCGCTCTGGCACGATGGTTTTGTGTGCTGTTTTAGGGCTAGCACTGTGCCTTGGGGTATTATCCTTTCAAAGGCAAGCCCTTTCCGGTGAAGCTGTGGGGATAATATCAACGATAGCAGGTATTTTTGGCTCATGCTTGAAAGATGCTTATAGCAATGAATTTTCTAACAAAAATCAGGAACCATCGATTGTCATTGATTCTCCTAAAGATGCTAGTTTGTACCAAAAAATTAAATAATCAGACATTTTTTAATAGGATTTCTTCTATTTTCTTTTCTGTTAATTCTGAAGGGTCGTTAGTTTTGTAAGCTTTTACGCTATTATATAAATTCACCAAATGAGATAGGGCAAAACCCGTTTGCTCATTGCCGATGTCTGCAAGCTTAGTAAAATTTTCACGACCCAGCGTTATCGCTAGTTGAATTAACATGTTAGCAGGGCTTTGAGGAGAGATATCTATTAAATATTTTTCTATATGCTGAAGGGCTTGATAAGCTTTATCTTCTGATAACGGAAGAGACGGTTTATCAGGTTTTTTTTCTGTGACTGGAGAGATTTGTTTCTTATGTAAAAGAGCGTTTTGTAATATTTTTATTACTTCAGAAATCAAATTTTCAATTTCTAAGATTTTTGTATCAATAGTATCAAAAAATTTTGTTATTTTTTTTAATTTACATAAAACACCTAATGCTTCATCTAGTTCTTTTATTGTTTTATTTATTCTGTTTTTTTCTATCTCAAACAGGGTGTGATTAATCTCATCTAGCTTATGTTGTGAGGGTGATTTGTTTATCTCGCCTTGCTTCAAATCATATATTGAAAAAGAAAATGTCGTGCCGTCATCTATAAGTAGCGGGAGGTTTTGAATGTGTTTTTTTATGCAGGAAAAATAATAATATATCGCACGTTGTCTGGCTTCAGAACGTTCATCGAAGATGGGATAAATGTTTTTTCCATAACGCTCTAACATCAAGTGAAGCAAAGAAATGCTGTTTTTAAACCCCATAATGCCATATTTTTCCATCCAAGCTTCACTGAGCCAAGAGATAAGGGTGATATCCTTTGATTTTTCACACAACGCAATGATGCAAAGCTCCTCTACCTTGTTCCAGTCGGCTTTTTTTACCTCTGCTTGCCAGATGCCTTGAGGAAGATTTGGGTCATCTTCTTTTGCTGCATGTTTTATCTCATCGAGCAATTTGTCATATTTCAAGTTTATTCCGCATGGGGAGGATTTTGAAATATCTTTTAAAAATATTTTCAGGTTTATTTTATTATTCATTTTTAAACCCTTTATTTGTACAAATTTGGGAATTTAATGGGTATCCATGAGCCATTTTCATTTTTCAAAGCTGTTATTTTTATAAAAACTTGAGCGTATTTTCTTTTGTTACTATTACTTTCAAGGCAAGAAACAGGCACCATAAATTTAAGCGTTTCACCGATTGCTGAGCCAACAGAATTGCTGCTTGAATGTGCATGAACCATTCGCAATACTGACCACGCACCTTCATAGGTGAATTTGACGGTTCTTCCGTTTAATGAATATGCCTTAAAATTGTTTGCGAGGGTGGGATATTGCCTGCTACTGAACACCCAACGCAAAGATAAAGAAACGGGCTCATACGAAAACCATTCCAACCTTTCTTTTTTCGAGTCTACGGTTAGGCTTTTTTTATCTATTGAAAAGTTCCAATCAACAATTTTATCGGCAAATATTTCATTTTGTCTATCTACCCTAAATTCAACCTTAAAGCCCAAAACAGGCTTGGATGTCGATGCCGAGTTCGCATGAAGGAGCCAAGCTTTTAAGAATGGATAACTTTCTATAACAGAGCGAATGAAGTCTGACGTGGTTTTATTTGAACTATTCAAAAGGCGTTTTTTTGCCGTGTCATCAAGCATTTCATAATCTTTTAAAAATGCTTCTAAATCTAATAAGTCGACCTCTTGAATAGTTTGCACTGAGCTGAAAGGGAACTTATTCAACAAATTTTTCGTATAATTAATGAGCATTCTTTCAAGAACTTGATTTTCATTAGAAATCAAGGTTTTTTGAACTTTTTTGAATAATGCGTTTACTAAATCTTTTTTTCTTAAGGCGAAGAATTCATCGCCCTGATAGTTGCGAATGTTGTTTATATCATAATCTTTTTCTATATCAGTTGCGGAAAGGTTATTAATTTTTGCTAATAATAAATTTTCAATTGATAATATCGCATTTCCAGGTTGATGCTTTTCATATTCATTTACTTTTTCTAATATATCTTTCCATTTTTCAACGATATCAGGGTTTTTTAATCGTTGTTTTAGAAGAGGTGTTAATAATATGTTCATTACAGGCTCGGCTAAATTTTTTGATATAAAAAATAATCGATTCCTTTGAATGGATAAATAAGATTTCAGTTGGTCTTCGCTATATGATGAAAAGCCAGATTGGTTGTTATTTTCTCTGATATTCCAAGCATTAAAAAAGCTTGACCCAAAGGAATACAACGCCTCTCTTTCGAACATGTCGTCAATTTTATCTAAAAGCTCAGAAGCTTGGTAGAACACTATATCAGATAACCCTCGTGTTGAACTTGAAGTTCCAGATTCATTTCTATCTAAAAATAACGTCACTTTTAGAAGGGAAGACATGACATCAGCAAGGTTGGAAGCCTGTCGTTCAATGTTTTTTTCTTGTGCTTGGGGCGATAAATCCTCAAACTCATCTTCAAATATTTGTGCATTGGCAATTAAGGATGAGAGGGTGTTTCTGAGGATAATTTTTGAGATATATAAGTATGGCTTGTTGGTGTTATTAGCTTGATTCTTTAAAAATTTTTCATATTTATTAATCAGCTCTGCCGCATCTGTTATTATTTTTTTATTCCAAAGTAAAATTTTTCCTTGCGGAATTGTGTTGGAGATATAATTAGGCTTAACGTTGATTACAAAGGGTTCGTTTATTAATGTTTTTAAGCTGTGAGTTAAGCCTATCAGCTCTTCAGAAGGGGATAATAGTATTTTATCGTTTTGAATTGTTATCAGTCTTCCTGTTAAGTTAGTTTTAAAAATTGCTAATCGAATTTTAAAAGCTTTTAAACGTTTATCTGCTTCGTTTTGGAGGCGTTTTGTAAACTCTTGCCCCAATATTCTTGATAATGATATCTTAGACATTACCTGCTCATATTTTGAGCCAGCATTAAAACTTGCCTTATTTAAAAGGGTTATATTTTCAGAATTGAGATATTTGATTATTCCTTCGGTTTTACGAATGAGGTCAATAATCTCATCTACTGATAATTTTGATGTGTCTTCACTTAATCTTTCTTCAAAACTTTTTATTGAATTTGTGACGCTTTCAAATGCATTGAAAATCTTATGCGATAAAGAAGATTCAATAAAATCTAAGTAAGTCTTTATCACTGCTTCTTTTAACGTATTTTTATAATGATTTACTGGAAAGACAAGGTTTTTATAAGAGTTATGATTTTTTAAACCTTTTGAAATGGAGTATTTTTTACCAAATAGGTATTGTGTTAAACCATCGATGTCTATTTGATTGTCGCCATTATCAACAATATTGTTATAATCGCCACCAGCCTGTTCGAGGTTATCAATATATTCTACTATTTTAGCCAATTTATTGAACGCTGAGGTCTCTGTAAGGTTTGTGCTTAATGACTCTGGCTCGTTTGGACGATTATCTTTACTGATTGTTTCAATGTTAACGGCGTTTATTTCTAAATCATCATACATCGAACGCATTACAATGTGATTAAATGCAGTGCTGAGAGCATTTTCTATTTTAGTATGTATGTTGGAAAACCAAGATGCTGGCACAATGAGGGAAGATATTTCCCCGTCTTCTAGGCTAGACATCAAATCTAGCGTCCTAGAGATTGACATTGTTAGGTGTTCACCATTTTGAATTGAGCTGTTTTGCTCTCTCTGAAGTAGTGTGAGGGCATGATTTGCTTGACTCAACACGTTTGAGATATTGAGACATTTTTGCTTTAGTTTTGGGTATGTGAATGTGGTTGATATAATTGTCACTGCCGTTAACGTTAAAAATGATATTTTTGTTATTAATGAGCAATTTTTAAGAGAAAAAACAGCCTGTTCTCCGATGGGGGTCGATAGGTTTGATTCGACTAAAATCTTTTGTATGAATAAGTCGTTTATAAAATTTAATTTATGCTTTTTATAGACATTAATTGCGTCAAAAAGATTGTCTTGAGAAAAGCTACTCTCTTCTTGACCAGTAAAATACACCCCCCTAAACATCAACCCGAGACCATCACCATTTTGGCGGAAAAGCGTCTTAAGGTAAGAGGAAAGTGTATCGAGCTTTTCTTTTATACCTTTGCGTAAAAGGATGTTATCTTCCGCCAAATTAGGGGTGTTTGTTTCGAGCTCAAGACTAAGTTGAGTTTTTTCCAAGTCATTTATTATGCTTTCGAAACATTCTTGTATTAACTCAGATGAGAAGGTTTGATTGATGTTATATTTATTTGACCAGCCAAATATTTGACGCTTATAATCTGGGCTTAATGCAGATGTAAACGTGTTAAAACCATCGATAGTGTCCGCCTTCGTAACTATTAAATATATAGGCACTCGAAATTGAATTTGTTTTTGTAACCAATGAATTTTTTCAAACAAGGCTTGTGCTTTTAGTGTTAGGGTGTTTTCTTCCTTAGCGATGAGTTCTTCTGCCGAAAGCGTTATGATAATTCCGTCTAGGGGTCTTCTGGGTTTGAAATAAAGCAAGAGTCTTGTTAAGAGTTGCCAAAATCCAAATTTTTCTGAAGATAATTTCTCATTAAAAAATTGGCTTGGCGTTTCAAGTATTGCGAGTTTATCGTTCAAAACCCAGTTTAGGTAATTTTTTTGTTCATCGTTTTGACCATTTACTTGGTAGAGGTCAATACTGTTTATTAATGAGGATTTGCCAGAACCTTCTTCACCTATCATCAGGTACCACGGCGTTAGATATCGCCATCCAATGGTATTATAGGAAAATTCTTTCATCGTGCGGATGATTTTTAATAAGGTTTGGGCTAAAGGGCCGAATTTAATGATTATGCCATGTCGACCGAGGAATTCGGCAATGCACCCTGATATTAAGGGCACGGATTCTTGCCTAGGGTGATGTTTAGATTCTTCGGGTGTTTTTATGTTTTTATTTTTAATGAAATGTGTCCATAAAATGCCGACTAAAGCCGCGATTATAATACCAATTATCGTTAAAAAAACGGCTATATAAGAGCTGTGTTGATAGTATGCGTTTGCTAATTTTGAAAAGTTAATCATGGTTTTACTTCTGCTAGTTTTTCAATTGTTTTAATTTCTTTATTTATGGGCGTTATTAACTCAGACCATATGAAAGCGGACATTCCAATCAACAAGAAGCCCAATAGGGTTAAGGAGTAGCCAAGCCATTTTGGGTCAGGTAATTTTTTTCGGACGTCTATTTTTGTAATATAATTATAATTTTCTGGGCAGAGGTATTGATTTGACGAAAATGATGGGATGGATTGTGTTAAAAATTGATAAAGACGTTTTTTATATTCTTTAATTTCCTTTGGTTCGTTTGAAAAATATTTTCCCTGAAACCCACAAGATAATGTTTTAAAATAAACCAACGCTATATCGGTTTGAAAGGTATTTTTATTTTTTAAAAGTTCATCGATTTTCGTAAATATTTTTTCCCCTGCAACGTGGGTTGAGAAAAATTCGAACTCTAATAGATTGTTTTCCCAATATTGTCTGCCCAACCAATCTAGGCGAAGGAAGGTCTCGTCGGCTAGTGAGGTTATCGTATATAGGGCGTCTTTGAGTTCAGGGTCGGTTATATCATTAATACTATTAGAAAAGGCGATAGTTTCCTTAATGATAAGGTCTTTTATGTTGGTGTGGATTTTCTCTATTAATCCTTGACTATAATCCGTTCCTGCAGAGGCGATGGTTTTTTTCGCTTTTATTAACTCTAAATAAAAATTATCAAAAATCTTACTTAATAAAAATTGAGGGGAAAACTTATCAACTTCAACAACATTCATAAAATCACCTCTTTACATAAACAAATATGTCTTTTGGAATTGTTTTTCCATGTTCTGGATAATTGAAGATAACTAGTGGGTCATCGAGCGATATATAATCGGATAGCATGTTAATATTGACCGTGAACACTCCATTTATATGGAAAGAGTTTTCTCCTTCGAAATCTTCAAGGATTTTTCTTTCTGCCCCCAAGACGCGACGTTCTTTTAGGGTGTGGATATATGAGCTAGAGGCAATCTGCATCCCACCTATCCACTCTAAGAGGTTTTGTTCGCTGGTTTCAATATTTTTTTGTATACCAATCATTAGCTCATTATCGACTATCCATTCAGGGTTTATTTTAAGTTCGAACGCGTTATTCACCTTATGGAAATTTACTGTGAAGTAAGATTGCTGCAATTTTTCCAAGGCTAAGGCGATATGTTTACAGGTTTCTTGAAAACACCTAAAAATGTTGTCGTGATTATAAGGCGGGATTGAGGGCAGAATTCCTGTTGGATTGATGGAAATAATATTGGACGCACAGTTTAACAATGCATCATAGAGCACACAAGGGCTGATTTTTTCTTGAGAAAGCTTGGCTTCCAAAGGCAATAATGCTTGAATTAGGGGTTTTATAATCTTTATAGAATCAAGGTTAACTATGCCAGAGGATAAGCCTTTTTCTTGGCTAAAATAGGCTATCTTACTCTTTATTAACCGGATGGTTTCTCTGACTAATTCCGCTGTGAATGAATGGTGTGTGACATATAAATATGGCGGGTCATATTTTTGAATATCTTTTCCATCAGGTGAGTTTTTTATTATCGCGATAGGGATATAGCTATATTGAGCATTTATTTCATTATCACTTAATATACAGGGTTGGGGTTGCAGTCGAGGGATTGCTATTGGATTTTGCCCCGTGTTTTGGTCTAAGTATTGTCCGTCCTCTTCGATAGAAATATATCTTTCAGAGTTTTCAACGTTTATTTGACCGTGTTTATAAATTGGGATTGCTAGGTATAATTTAGCTGTATTATCAAGTGAATTTGCTAAAACTTCTGATGCATCAAACTCAAGCTTAATATTTGTTTTTTCTATATCATAATTTAGAAAGGCTCCGTCTGGAAAAATTGCAAGAACCTTTAATATTCTAAATTTTCCGTCAACCAAAGCACTATTATCATAAGATAGGTCAAGAATGCCGTAATTATTAATATTACTAGCTCGTGATATTAAGTTTATTGTCGATATTATCCATTGGTCGTGTGATTGAAAATGTTGTGGAGACAGAAGCATCCCTTCATACCATTGGATGATATTTTTAGGTATTGGTAACTCTTTATTCGAACGCATACATCATAGTTCCTAACGCCAGTTAGTCGTAGATTAATTGCAATAAGTTAATAGAAAATTTATAAAACCTGAAAATTGATTAAAATATTTATTTATATCAACATGGCTTAAGATACCGATACATAAAAACAATGCTTACGGTGAATTAAACAAAGCTCTGAGCTGAAGCTAAAAAGCTAAGGTAGGTTCATTGTCACAAACAAAGACTTTATTCATTAACATTCAAATTTTAGTTAAGAAAAAAAGCAACAAAAATCCAAGATATCTTCAAAAATCAGAGCTAATAAAAGCTAAGAATTTTTTGAAGCAGTTTTGAACAACATTTTTTGAAGTTTTTTCATGTCTAAAGACAGTTTACTCGCGTTACTGTTCAATAAAAACGCGTCAATCCCCCCAGCTTTTTCTATATGCCGAATTCCAGCGGCAGAAACCTTGCCCAAAGAGATGCAACGACCCAAAACACTGCTAGGGAAAGAAACAGCTTGAAGATTTGGTAAAAACCTTCTTTTTGTTCTATTATTTGCATGGCTAACATTATTACCAGCAATAACTCTTTTTCCAGTTACCTCACATACCCTAGACATTTTTCAATCCTCAAAAAACCATCACAAGAGACATCAAACAATCTAATTTATATTACACAACATTGTCAAGCCTAAATATAACGGCTTTTGATCCTATAAAACATATAACATTAAAAATGACCAATTGTCTTAAGCTCTACAGAAAACATGAAGTTTGTTGAAGGTTTTACATCATTAATTATATATGCGTTTCTCTCAACCCAAGTATTAAATATGAAACATTCGTCTTCATACTTCGCTCCAATATTATAATTTAATGTTTTATAGTTTTCACCGACGACCAAGCCGCCATTTCCTCGCCAGTATCCAGCAATAGGGGTCTCGATGCTGGCACGATAGCCTTTATAACGCTGCTTATTGTTAATCAATGCATAGTGTTGACCGCTAAAAGCATCAAGGGATAATTGTGTGTCTTTGAAAACTGTTGATGTTATGCCCGTTTCTTGCTTAATGAGGGTGTTGTTTCTTGGGTTATAGCTATACCTGTAATACAGTCGACTTCGTTCTGTGGGGTATGTTTCAAAAGAGCCTACTATATTTGACCAGCGATGTCGAACTCCACTTGCATATGGCAAGTTTAGTTGTGGGGCAGACATATTATAATTCTGACCAATTGTGGCACGTAATATTTTCTTGCCTTGATAATATGATGTTGTATTAAAGCCATATACTGCTCTGCTACCATTATCCATATAGTCAGAGATGCTATTATAATAAGACGGGCTTGAATAGTTCACGTCATTAAGCTCAAACGACTTGGCTAGCGAACTAGACGCATTTAACATTTCAGCATATTTTTTTTGCATAACTGGTGTGAACACGCCTCCAACTGTGGGTTCTATTATACATGAGAGGTTATCGTGTGTAGCCAAAAGCGGCCATCTCCAAAATATTGACCCTTTTGGTGAAGTTCTGCTAACGGAGTTGTCATTTGAAATTATGTTTAAATCTTTATATTTTTTATTAAAGCTACTTGATACGCCATACCCATCAGCCATCGCACCTATTTGAATATTTATATCGTGTCCATTCGTGATTAAAAATCTTTTTGACCATTTAGTAGACAAGAACATTCGTCTTTCTAGGTAAGATTCTGGGTAAAGCATCTGTGTTGTAAAGACCGTGGTTTCAAGGCTCCCGCCCACTTTTGGTGGAGAAAAAACAATGCTAGAATATCCAAAAGGCAGAACAACAGGGATATGGGCTGTCTCGGCGTCTTGGATGGATAAATTTTGGTATGATGCTGTTTTGATGGTCGCGTAACTTCGGTCTTTAAAAAACTCTCCGCCAACATTACTTTCAAGAATTGAAGGGGTGTTTTTTCTTATGACGTTGTATTTAGTCAGGTAAGTCTTATCAGATACCCAATCCAAGTTTCCGAACAGCCTGAAGTTATCATTCACATCTTTTTGAATATATCCAAGTGCATGTCCACGCCAGCCTCGGCTTTTTACTCTTGATATTTCCTCTATTTCGCTCAGTGAAAGTTCCTGTCGATTAGATTTTGAGCTGTGAGAAGTTGCTAAACTCAAATCAAGCTTAGCCTGACCATATCTAAGGCGTTGGGCATATCTTCCCCAAATTCCTATGCCAGCTTTGCTTGTGATGATGGGGGATAATATGACTTCTTTGGATTCAAAAACCCACAAATAACTTGGCAAAAACATCGTTCCAAGGTCACTGCTTTGACCGAATTTAGGGAACAACAGCCCAGAACATTTCTTTTTCTTCGGGCTTGGATGCGAGAAGTAAGGGGTGTACATCACGGGAACCCCTTTTATCTCAACTGATGCGTTGGTGTATGATATGTGTTCATTTTGATGGTCATAGATGCACTGTTTCGCACGAATTTGCCAAACTAAGGCGGCTTTATCATCGCTTTTACAATTTTCACACAAAGAATAGATAGCTTTGTCGATAGTTGTTTTTTCCGAAATATTGTAATCAATTTTTCGTCCAGATAAGCGACTTTTTTTCGTTAACAGGGCGGTCAGCTCTTTTGCGATACCTTTTTTAAAATCAGCAGTGATTTCAAAACTGTCGGTGTTAAGCCTAGAACCATCTGGTCTGTAAAGGATGACGTTTCCTTTTGCAAATATTTTATTGTTTTTCACATCATAGGTTATGCTGTCCGCTTCAAGTATTTCGGTTGAGTGTGCAACCCGTACGCGACCGTTTAAAGATATGATATTATTTTTACTGTCATATTCAGCCTTTTGAGCGGCTAATATTATTAAATTAGAGTTATTTTTGGCAAATATTATGTTAAAACAAGCCATTATAATCACAAAGACGAGAAGCTCTTTTTTTGGCAAGAAGCTCATAATTTTTTTTCACGCACGAACAAAAGATATAAACCAGTGCCCCCTAAAGCAATTATGGGTAGCCAGATAAACAGCAATATCGACAAGAGTTTTCCCGAAGCTAAAACCCTCAGAACGTTGAAAATAAAATAAAGGATAATGCTGCTCGCAGATAATAAAAAAAATGCCAATATAGAGCTATATTGACGTGAGTGAACTATACAACAAATCGACGCAAAGACCGGCATTAACCCTGTTAATAGCACAATAGAGAAAATAGAATTAAGTCTTATTATTATGTCCGAGTAGTCGATATTGATGTTGTATCGGAGCCGTAGTAGTGATATCAGGTCATAAATGCCCATAAAATTGGGCTGTTTGATTGTACTGAGAAGGTGTTTTTTAGACAGACCATTTTTAAATGATGCGGATTTAAACTTCTCTATTTTTTTATTATTTTCACTAATAAGAATGACCTGCTTTAATAAAAAAGCATCATCATCTATTACGGCTTGGGATGCTAGGATTTTTCTGTTAATTTTGCCGTCTTTATCCAGAAAATAAATGCCGATATTACTACATATTTTATTTTTTATTTCGCCTATATGCGTTAAAACGTCTTGCTGTTGAATTTGTTGATGAATCCAGACATCTTTGATTTTTGCGTCGCTCTTGTGGATTGTTTCAACCAGCTCTGGGTTCATAACCTTAAAGTATAGGCTACAAGATATGGGATGGAGCACAAACATCCAAATCAATCCAACATATAAGCCAGATTTTATTAGAGGTGTGATGATGTCAATTTCTTTATAGCCAATACTTTTTAATATTGTTATCTGTTGTGTCTTCAATAAACCCCAGATAGTGATGCCAGATGCCATTAAAAAAATGTATGGATATATGTCGGATATTATGTATGGAAACTTTAAAACCGCTTTATAAAACAACGCAAAGGTCGACAATTGTGCAATTGTTTCAACCCTTATGGTTTCAACAAAGTCCATAGTGAGGACAAGTAACGCGATTACAAACGTAATGCTGAGTAAATTCCTTATCTGTATTTTTGTGATATACTTGGAAATTATCAACTTTATTCACTCTGGGTTTTCGACATTGGTTTAAATATCTTTATCATAAGAATGAGCAAAATTATAGTTATGAATAAATAATTCAGTTTATTAAACATTGCATGTTTGTTCGATAAATTAAACACATAAAGATTTATTCCATGTATCGCTAGGATAGAGCATCCAGCCCCCAATATTCGAAGCCAACTGGTTTTCCTTCCGTTGTTGTTAATGCTCATAAAACAAAAACAAATCAGAGCATAAATCATTGCAAGCCATGGACTGGTGATTCTTTGGTGTGCCTCAGCTTGGAGTTTTTTGGCAAAGCTCGTGTCTATTTTTAATAAATTATGGTCAAACAATTCATTTATATATCTTTCATAAATCTTTAGCTCTCTCACAGTAACTTTAGAAAAATCATTAATGGATATATCGCTTTCATAACGTTCGAATGAGAACCTTGAAACAGCGTTGGATTTTGTGTTCAAGGATGTGCGTTCTCCTTTTTCTAAGATGATTTTTATTTTGTTGTCACTTTGGTCTAACAAACCACTTTCTGCTTGAAGAATTATTTGATGATTAGGGCTTCTTTGGTCGTGAACCACGATGCCTTGTAGTTTTTTATTGCTGGCGTTTTTTACGAATATGGCGATTTTATTTTTGTGTGTCAGTTGACGCCCCTTTTCAAAAAGGCGAGATATTTCACTATTGAGGCTAAACTGAACATCTTTAAATTGACGCAATGAAAATGGTGCTATGTATAAATTTATTAAATAAAGTATCATTACAATAAAAGCCCCGACTTTAATTATGGGGATAGCGACCGTGGATGGAGGCATCCCAATTGATTGAATGATGGTCAGTTGGTTGGTTTCTTTTAACCTTAGGGTTATAATCCCAGATGCAAGGGCGAAGCTTATGGGTAAAACTATTCCCAAAATATCTGGCAATAGGTATGATATGAAGCTTAAAAATTTTCCCAATTCTAGACCTTGCTTTTTAGCAAAATCTATAAACCTTAATGACTGTTCCACCCATATTAACAACGTTGTCACAATTGTTATCAACGAGGTGACGGATATTAAGTTTTTGGTGATATATTTAGATAAAGTTTTCACGCTAAACCATTAATTAGATTAATTGATATTTACTAAAAACATTGTTAGAATGACCCCCGATATGAAACGTTATATTAATCTATAATGTATTTTTTTTTGATGTACAACACAACAAGGTATATTTGTGAATAAAATCTTTCTTAATGCGGTTTGTATTTTTGCCGTATATTTTGGTTTCAATGTTTCGGATAGCTCAGCAGAGAATACAATTTCTCATCAAAACGGTGTTCATGAGCTCGTCGCTGAGGTTAACAATGAGGCTGTCACCCCTTATGATATAGAAACGAAAATTCGGTTGATGGCGTTATCCATGGGAAGGCAATATAGCCTAGATTTTGATAAATCTGTTCGGGAACAGGCCTTAGAGAGTTTGATTGACGACATCATTAAATTTCAAGAAATTTCACGAGTGCAAAAAATGATTAAGCGTTCTGAGATTATGTCAAACGCAGAGATTGACCGAGCCGTCTCTTCCATCGCAAAGCGAGCGGGACTGGACGACAAGTCATTTCAACAAATGCTCGAAAAGAACAAAGTTCCTTTTGCTTTTTTCCGCAGACAAATTTATGTGCAAACGGCTTGGAACTCGATGATTAGGAGTATGTTTGGGCAAAACACTGAAGTGTCTGATGATGATGCTATGCGGGAGCAAGATTTAATAAGAAGAGAGCTTGCTGACAAGATGTATTTGGTCAGTAGAATATATCTGCCCATTGATGATGAAAATGAAAATAAGATTAGGTTGCGTGCACAAAACATAAAAAATCGTATAAACGAAGGGGGAAACTTTGCGATGCTTGCTCAACAGTTTTCTCGCTCATCTGAGTCTTCAAACGGTGGTTGGCTAGGCTGGGTTGTAAAAAGCCGTATGTCCAGTCAGGAAGTCTCTGCCTTGGATGTTTTGCCCGTGGGGAGCACATCTGAGCCTATTAAGGTTGGCAATGCCTATGTGATATTCATGTTGCACGGCAAAAAATACGAGGGGGAGAAGAAAATAAATAAAATTAAATTTCAGCGTTTGATTCTGAAGGCTGATGGCGGGCAAATTACCTCGGAAGATGAAGCACGAAATATTTATGCTAGAGCACAAGATTTGAGGACAAAAGTAAAAAACCTAGACAAATTAATAGATGTGAGTTCATCAGTTCGTAATGTGAAGCTTGGGGCGGTTGAAAATGTTTCTTCTGATGATATCCCGATGCAATTGAACGAAGTGTTATCTAAGATGGAGCCAAAATCTATAAGCGAACCGATGCTCTTTCCTCAGGGGGCGATGATGTTTGTCCTTTGGGCAAGAGAGACGAGTATAATGGAACCTCCTTCAATTCAGGAGATTAAAAATATGTTGATGGAAAAGCGTTTGGCAATGATGGCGGAGCGATATTTCCGAGAACTTAAAAAAACTGCATATATAAAAATTAAAAAGTGAGCCAAACTTCGTCTACTATCGCCAGTCGGTTAAAAGATGCTGGTCTTTGGGCAAACAAGACATTGGGGCAGCATTTTTTGTTAAATCCAGCGGTTAATGATGCGATTGTATCTAAGGTCTTGGGTGGACTTGGAAGTCTTAATGTGATTGAGGTGGGGGCAGGTCCAGGAGGATTAACAGAGGCGTTTTTTAGTGCTGGTGCCAAAAGTGTGACGGTGGTTGAGAAGGATAAAAGGTTTGTAGAATTTTTACGTCCACTAGAGCAAAAGCACAAAAACCTTAACCTTATTCAAGGTGATGCTTTACTTTTTGATAGTTTGATTGTTCCGAAGCCTAGGGTGATTATTGCTAATTTGCCTTACAATATCTCTGTTCCGCTAATATTTAAATGGCTAGAAATTCTTGGAGAATTTTCAAGTATGTATCTTATGTTGCAGCGGGAAGTTGCTGACAGAATTTGTTCCAAACCTAACGAAAAATCTTATGGTAAGCTGAGTATTCTTGTGCAATATCAGGCTCAGGCAAAACGGGTGATGGATTTGGAGCCAGCGAGCTTTACCCCACCACCGAAGGTCAAATCATCGATTGTGGAGATTCTCCCTAATAATATGGGGGAGGGTGTTTCATTTAGCGTTATGGAAAGCATATCTCGGCAAATGTTTGCTCATAGGCGAAAAAAAGTATATAAAATATTTTCAAATATTTTTGAAAATCACGAGTTGATTATGCAAAAAACAGGCGTCTCTTTTGATGCTCGTGCTGAGGATATAACCGTTTCACAATTTCGAGATATCGCAAAACTTTATCAAGAACAGGCAGCTGAAAAATAGGCTGTGTTAGGTTTTTTTCTCAAATTTTTTCAATTATTCTGCGTCAATTAATCATCAAAATTTTCTAATAATAAATTGATTTTTTGATAATTAATATGTTACCTTGTTCTGATTTTTGGTTTTATAGTTCGACCCGCTATTTTAAGGAATATCTACTTATGCCGACCGATATAGAAATGAAAAAAGATATCAAAAAAACACAAAAGCAGCCTGAACAAAAGGTTTTGTTCGACAGCAACAGTGCTGAGTTGCGTCCCAAAATAACCGTTTTTGGAATCGGTGGAGCTGGCGGTAATGCTGTTAACAACATGATTCGCTCTAAACTAGAGGGGGTGGAGTTTGTCGTTGCCAACACAGATTCGCAGTCTTTATCTAATTCCTTGGCTGAAACAAAAATCCAACTGGGGCTGAATATGACCCAAGGTTTGGGTGCGGGCTCGAGACCAGATGTTGGAAAAGCTTCGGCAGAAGAGGCTGAGAACGAGATTATGGATTGTTTGAGCGGCAGTAATATGGTTTTTATCACTGCTGGCATGGGTGGGGGCACTGGAACTGGTGCAGGACCTGTCATCGCTCGTATGGCGAAAGACCAAGGGATATTAACTATTGGTGTGGTTACAAAACCTTTCCACTTTGAGGGCATTCACAGAATGCGTACCGCAGAAAAAGGTATTGACGAGTTGCAACAGTTCGTCGACACCCTTTTAATAATCCCGAATCAAAATTTGTTTAGAGTCGCCAATGATAGGACGACATTTGCCGATGCATTCAAAATGGCAGATGACGTTTTGTATTCTGGTGTGAGAGGTGTGACGGACTTAATGGTTATGCCAGGGCTAATAAACCTAGATTTTGCCGACATCCGCACAGTTATGAGTGAAATGGGCAAAGCCATGATGGGAACTGGTGACGCGGAAGGTGAAAGAAGGGCTCTTGACGCCGCTGAAGCTGCAATATCAAATCCTCTGCTTGATGATGTGTCGATGAAGGGGGCTCGTGGAGTTTTGATTAATATCACTGGCGGATATGACATGACGCTTTATGAAGTTGATGAAGCGGCAAACCGTATCAGGGAAGAGGTCGATTCAGAGGCGAATATAATTTTTGGTTCAACCTTTGATGAGGCTATGCACGGCAGTATGCGTGTTTCGGTCGTTGCAACGGGTATCGATGTTGATGACATGCACAGTCACAAACGGATTTTGCAGGCAAGGTCTAACGCAGATAATGCGAGCTTTACTGACTCTTCAGGAACAGATGATGAACCTGTTAAGAATGACGAGGACGTGAAGGCTATAGATTCACAGATTAAACAATTTGACCGTCAAGTTGAAGATTACTCTGATAGTGATAGGCACAATGATGAAATTGAAACAGGGCATCATAAGTCGTTTTTGGAAAGGCTTGGTTTTGGTCGGAATAAAAAAACCTCAAAAGTCACCACTCCAACAAAGTCATCAAATGATAAACCTGAACCGATTAACCAAGGTGTTGCGAAACCTTTTGGTGATGAGGTCGATGAAGTTGATATTCCTGCCTTTTTACGAAGAAAATAGCTTTAACGTTTTGTTCTGATTGTTGTTTGGAGTTTGGTGTTGGATAAAATTAGTAAAAACTTGGTTTTTTGGTTTGTATTGGCTATATCTCTTGCGACGTTGTTTAGCTTATTTGAAGATAAGAAACAAAAAACCGAGAATGTCGCATACAGCGATTTTTTGCACGGCGTTGAAAATGATAGGGTTAGTAGCGTTGATATAAAAGGGCAGAACGTCCTTATTGTTAATCGTGATAAAACCGTTTCTAGAACCTATGTTCCATTTGACCCAGATTTAATCAAAAAGCTATCTCAGAAAAACATTAGAATAAATGTTGTCCCTAGGGATGACGACCAATCATCTTTTTTGCACTTGTTCCTAAATTGTTTGCCGATGCTACTTTTGATAGGCGGTTGGATGTTTTTATGGCGTCAGATGCAATCTGGTGGAAACAAGGCAATGGGTTTTGGCAAGTCTAAGGCAAAAATGCTTGGCGAAAAGGTTGTGAAAGTTCGTTTTGAAGATGTTGCTGGTATAGACGAGGCGAAAGATGAACTTGGTGAGGTTGTCGACTTTTTAAAAGATCAAAAAAAGTTTCAACGCCTTGGCGGGAAGATACCCAGAGGGGTGTTGTTGGTCGGGCCTCCTGGTACGGGGAAAACTCTTTTGGCACGGGCAATCGCTGGTGAGGCGGGGGTTCCTTTTTTTAGTATATCAGGCTCAGAGTTTGTTGAGATGTTTGTTGGCGTTGGTGCCAGCCGTGTTCGAGATATGTTCGAGCAGGGCAAAAAAAACGCTCCTTGTATAATATTCGTTGATGAAATTGATGCTGTTGGACGCCATAGAGGGTTTGGTTTGGGCGGAGGAAATGATGAAAGGGAGCAAACTTTAAACCAACTTTTGGTTGAGATGGACGGGTTTGAGGCCAATGCAGGTGTCATTATAATTGCTGCAACCAATCGCCCAGATGTTCTTGACCCAGCCTTACTAAGACCAGGAAGGTTTGACCGTCAGGTCATTGTCAGCAACCCAGACTTAAATGGGCGTGAACGTATTTTGCAAGTTCACTCTAAGAAGGTTCCGCTTGCAGAAGATGTCGATTTGATGGTTATAGCGAGGGGCACCCCTGGGTTTTCAGGTGCAGATTTAGCCAATTTGGTTAATGAGGCGGCCTTGCTGGCGGCTAGAAATGGCAAGCGTGTTGTTGGGATGTCTGAGTTTGAGTCGGCTAAAGACAAGGTCTTGATGGGCTCTGAAAGGCGTTCTATGGTGATGAGCGAAGAGGAAAAAAAACTTACGGCATTTCATGAGGCTGGGCACGCTACAATCGCCTTAAATATGAAAGATTCTGACCCAATACATAAGGCAACCATTATTCCAAGAGGTAGGGCACTGGGGATGGTGATGCGTTTGCCCGAGGGGGATAGGGTTTCTGTCTCTCGCGATAAGTTAGAGGCTGACCTCTGTGTCGCTATGGGTGGGCGAATCGCTGAGGAAATAATTTTTGGTCATGGAAAAATAACTACAGGTGCTTCTTCGGATATAAAACAGGCAACTGATATAGTAAGAAAGATGGTGATAGAGTGGGGGATGGCGGACAAACTCGGGTTTTTATCATACTCTGAGTCTTCTCAAGACGTGTTTTTAGGGCATTCTGCCCCGAATCCTCGCCAAATTTCAGAAACAACTGCTCAGAAAATAGATGAAGAGGTCAGGGCAATCGTTGATAGGCTCTATAAGAAATCATTTGATTTATTAAGTAACAAAATTGACCAACTTAATAGGATAGCCTCTGGTCTAATTCAATATGAAACGCTTAGCGGTGAAGAAATTCAGCTTTTGAGCGAAGGAAAAGAGATTATCAGAAAGGTTCCAACCAAAGGAAAAAATAAAAAATCAAATGTGAGCTCGAATGATGACGGGCTTTTAGAATTTGGTAAATCGCCCGAAAAAACAAAAAAGAGAAAAACCAGCAAAAAAGAAGATGTTGAACCGTCATTAACTGATGTAAAAAATATCAATGACAAAGATAAAAAATCGACCAATTCGGGGCGAAAAAAATCAACCAATAAAAATGATTAAAATAGGCTGACCACATTAAACCCTTGTGTTGAGCTGTGTTTTTAAGTAATAAAAAACATTCTTTATTTGATTGTTTAAGTGTTAATATTTATCTATACTGTAGGTAGGCGGTTTTTGTTGAAAACTGTTTGGTGTGTTTGTTAATATATTTTAATTTAGAGGCGAATTTTGGCAATTTTTGGCACTGATGGTATTAGGAAGCGGTTTAGTGAATGGCCAATTTGTGTTGAGGGGTGTTTTTGTATCGCAAAGTCTTTGGTCGAGTCTAGGGCTTTGGGTGATTTGAAAACAGTCCTTATCGCAAGAGATACCCGCGGGACATCCGTTGACCTTGAACGAGGACTTGAGACAGCTCTTTCTAATTATAAAATCAAAGTGACCTTAGCTGGAATTATGCCGACACCAGCGTTATCTGTCTTAACGAGTAAAGGCGGTTTTTCTTGTGGAATTTCTGTCACCGCGTCGCATAACCCATATACTGACAACGGTCTGAAAATTTTTAACGCGAATGGCGAGAAACTGGAAGAACATCAGGCTCAATCAATTGAAGCCTCTTTCCTTCAATACAGTGATAGTTTTGAAGATACTTATAAAGCGATGAATCCTTTTAAGGAAAATATTTTTCGCCTTGGTTATGAGTTTAGATATAACGACCTTGAAGCCTTGTTTTATAATGACTATAAAGAGTCGCTATTGAGGTCATTTCCCAAAAATTTTTCATTATTAGGGTCGAAGATTGCAATTGATTGTGCAAATGGTGCGAATTATTATATTGTGCCAAAGTTGTTTACTGAACTTGGTGCTAAGGTCAAGGTTGTTGGGAACAAACCAGATGGTAAAAATATTAATCATAAGGTTGGTGCCACTTGCCCAGAGTCTATAAGAAATTTGGTGTTCAGAAGTGGTGCGGATTTAGGCATTTCTTTTGATGGAGATGGAGATAGGCTTATCATGTGTGATGAGCTGGGTAACATTATCGACGGGGATGTTATACTTGCGGTATTAGCCAAATACCTCCACAACAAGGGGCAGCTCGCCAATAATTGTGTTGTGTCGACTATTATGTCAAATTTGGGTTTAGATGATTATTTATCAAGCCTTGGAATAAAGCTGTTTCGCAGTAATGTTGGCGATAAGCTTGTCTATGACATGATGAAAGAAAAGGGGGCTGTACTTGGTGGGGAGAAGTCTGGTCACGTAATATTAAAAGATTTTTCCGCAACGGGCGATGGTTTATTTGTTGCCTTAACCATGATTCGGGTTTTGATGGAGACAGGTCAGGCTCCTAGTGATGCATTTAACATTTTCAAGCCATACCCACAGGTATTGAGGAATTTTCCAGTCGATAAGTCCTTGCTTGAGGATGAGAAAGTTAAGAAGTTTTTCCATGACATTAACAACAAAATTAACCTTGATGGAGGTCGTTTGATTGTTCGTCCGTCTGGCACTGAACCCATGATTAGGGTGATGGTTGAGCATGCTGACGCTGATTTTGTTCATAATCAACTCGAAAATATTGAAGATTTTTTGACAAATATTTTAGGCTATTAAGTTTTTAAACTTGTTTTTATTTATTTTCTTCAGTTATTTGGTATTAAGGCTATTTTTGTATTGAAAAATCAATAATGCGGTTACATATGCTTACGCACAGATAAAATTATTGTGTTCCTATAAAGTAATGAAAAACGTATTTCTTAACACCTGTTGCGAAGATTTCCTATACCTAATGTTTAACATTAGGAAGAATAAAATCTATTTGTGAATAAAATAAAAATAGCCCTAATTTAATTAGGGCTACTTTATGAAGATTAAATTTTAATGTTGTTGCGGTACAAGTGCATTAACATCAAGCCCAGCTACTTTGCAGGCTAATGCATAGAATGACAATTTGTTCCTGTAATAATCATACCTTGCCTCGTTTTTATTGTATGCATGTTCTGTTAATGGAGCGTAAAGAATAGTCAATTCTCCGACTAATTGGTCGCTTGCATTTAAATCTCTACCGTTGAATAAAAGTTTTAATTTGGAGGGTATAAAACCGTTTTTCATGATTGCTTCTCCAGCAGAATTTTCTTCGACTGAAAAATAGAGTAACTCAGCTTGATTTTTTAGGAAATTTTGAAAACTTTGCTCTAATAAACCTAAGTTCTCTTTACCAAAGATTTTTTCTTCCGTGTCTTTAACTAAGTCTTCCTTTGTTTTACCAAATCTAGACTTTTTTTCTTGATCTGATAACAACTTCAATTTTTCTATAAAGTCACCAGACAATACCTTAATGCCGTTATTTAGCTTTTCGGTCTCTATTGGTTGTGATAGAACAGGGTCTGGATTATATCCATAAGACAAAGAGGAAACTAACAAAGCAGATGCTAATAATATTTTTTTCATAAATAAATTCCTTAATAATAAACAATAGCCTATAAATTATAGGTTAAGAAAAAATTTGACACAAAATGATAACTTTGTCAATAATATTTTTTATTTAACAATTGTTTCAGCAGGATAAATTAAAAAACAAATAAGTAATGTAGTGTTGGTATTGATAATAATAGGTATGGAATGCATGTTTTTATTTTCCAGCAAGATATAAAAAACATAGCATTCCGCTAGTGCTATATTAATAATTTATTTATTGTTGACTATTATATATATGTTGTTCAGCAATATTGCATATTGGTCGCTAGAAAAAAAATGTTTTTGTAGGAGGGGTTATAAAATGTCAAAGAGAATCGCGATTAATGGTTTCGGGCGGATAGGTCGTCTTTTGTTAAGAGCTTTGACGAGTAATGAAAGTAACATAGAGATAATCGCAATCAACGATTTGGCTAAATCAGAGATGGACTGTTACCTCTTAAAATATGACTCAGTGCATGGTCGATTTGAAAAAGATATAAATTTAATCGGTGATGAGCTGGTTATAGACAACCAAAAACCAATAAAACTTTTAAATGTTATCTCTCCGGAAGACCTGCCTTGGCAGGAGATGGGGGTCGATGTTGTGATGGAATGTTCTGGTTGTTTTATCACAAAGGATAAGGCGGTTCAGCATATTGAATCTGGTGCTAAAAAGGTGTTGGTTTCAGCTCCGTGTAGTGGGGCGGATGTAACGGTTGTTTATGGCGTTAATCAAGACAAGCTTAACGAACATCATAGGGTTATCTCTGCTGCGTCTTGCACGACAAACTGCTTTGCACCGATTGTTAAGGTTCTAAACGAAAACATAGGAATTAACTGTGGTCACATGACAACAATACACTCTTATACGAGCGACCAAAACATTATAGATACAGCCCATAAGCAAGATATGAGGCGTGCACGTGCTGCGGGTGTGAATATCATACCGACATCAACTGGGGCTGCTAAGGCAATTGATTTAGTCCTTCCAGAGATGGCAGGCAAATTAAAAGCCTCGTCACTTAGGGTGCCGACACCGAATGTTTCTTTAATAGACTTTTCTTTCCTTGCGAACAAAAAGACTTCTGTCGAAGAGATTAATCATGCCTTAAAAATAGCTGCTAGCTCAGAAGAAATGAAGGGGGTCTTGGGCTTTTCAGAAGACCAGATAGTATCTATTGATTGTAATCATACAACGTTTAGTGCTATATTCGATTCGACCGAAACAAGGGTTGTGGACGGAAAGTTTTGTCGAGTGATGGCTTGGTATGACAACGAGTGGGCGTTTGTTCATCGGATGATAGATGTTTTGAATTGTATTGTTGTTTAGTTTATTAATTCAAATTGATGGATATTAAGGTAGAAGAGGGTTTAATCTTTTCTAAAGAATGTAAGTTTGTAGTTGGTGCAAATAATTTTTCTGCCATACCGCAGGGGGTGGGTGATTTTCCTGAATTTGCTTTTGTGGGGCGTTCGAACGTTGGTAAGTCGACGTTAATTAATGCATTGGTTAACAGACGCGGTCTTGCCAGAACATCCAACACCCCTGGAAGAACCCAACAGATAAACATTTTTTTATTAGCGGATGTTCTATATTTAGCTGACCTACCAGGATATGGTTATGCGGGGGTTTCCAAGGCTATGAGAAAGAGCTGGGGCAGTTTAATCTCGAGTTATTTAAAAACAAGATATGGATTAAAAAGAGTGTTCTTGCTCGTTGACTCGCGTAGAGGAATCATGCAAAAAGATGAAGAAATGATGGAGATGCTCTGTTTTTATGGGGTGGTTTTTCAAATAATTTTAACTAAAATAGATAAACTAAATAAAGCTGAGTTAGAAGCGGTTGAAAAAGATACATACGAAAAAGCAAATCATTTTCCCGCGATGTATCCAGAAATAATTTGCGTTAGTGCCGATAAAAAAATAGGCATTAATAAGTTAAGAAATCAAATAGAAGGATTTGTCTTTAAATGAACCTAGAAGAAGCAAAAAAAATCATTATCCAGTCTTATAAAGTCTTGGTTGATAAAGGTGTGGTGCCAGAAAATTCTGAAGAATTAAAATCAGCCGTGAATTTTTGTTTGAAATCATTGAATAGGGGCGATGTAAGAATAGCAGAGCCAGACGAAAATCTGAATAAATGGGTTGTTAATGAATATCTGAAACAGGCGATATTATTATACTTCAGAATGAACAACAATAAATTGCTGAATTTCGAACATTATACCTGTTGGGACAAGGTTCCATTAAAAACACATGACTGGACTGGTGCAGACTTCGAAAAAGCTGGGATAAGATTGGTTCCTGGGTCGGTGGTGAGATATGGCTCTTTTATCGGTAAATCTGCTGTGATTATGCCAAGTTTTATTAATATGGGAGCCTATGTGGGGAGCTCAACAATGGTTGATACTTGGGCGACAATCGGCTCTTGTGCACAAATTGGGCAAAATTGTCATATATCTGACGGCGTTACAATTGGCGGCGTGCTTGAGCCTGTTCAGGCTTCACCTGTGATTGTGGAGGATAATTGTTTTATCGGTGCGAGGTCTAGCATTTCAGAGGGGGTTCGTGTCGGTAAAGGAAGCGTGATTGCTTCGGGGGTTTCATTAAGTGCATCAACAAAAATTGTTGACCGTGAGACAGGAGGCGTGTCTTATGGGATTGTTCCGCCGTATTCAGTCGTTGTTTCTGGTAGTATGCTAAGCCCTAGTGAAAAGATTGATAATATAAGTGTTTATTGTGCTGTAATCGTAAAAAAAGTTGATGAATCAACCAGAGCAAAAACATCCATCAATGAGCTTCTTAGATGAAACATTCTAAGTTGTGGAATAAGCAACTTAGCGTAATATTTTTTGGAAATGTCCTAGAATTTTATAACTTTTCTTTGTTCGCGATGTTGGGTGTGCGTTTGGGGGGTATATTTTTCCCGAATATGAATGAATGGGCGTATTACCTATTATTTGCAGCAGGCTTTATACTCAGACCAGTTGGTGGTGTGTTGTTTGGTGTTTTTGGGGATATTTTTGGTAGAAAAAAATCTATAATAACATCAAATTGTCTTTTGTCGTGTTCAACAACTATTATTGCCTTTTTGCCAGAAAATGGTGGGTTTTTAATATTTTCTCAAATTATTTTAATAATTTGTCGTGTAATACAGGGGGTGAGTATTAATGGAGAGTATACTAATTCGGCTGTTTTTATATTAGAGAAAAAAAACATTAATAAAACATATGCTAGCTTTATGTTGACAGCATCAACGAGTATAGGGGCATTTTTAGCTTTAATCGCTGGATATATTGATAAAAATTTTCATCAATATATTTGTTGGCGAATGTGGTTTTTTATTGGTGGGGTTGGGTCTTTTTTTTATTTGTATTTGAGGTTATCTAAAATTGATGAACAATCAAACCAGTATTATAATCAAGGTGTTAGATTTTCGTCTGATTTTTTAAGTTTGTTGACATCTTTTAAAAAATATTATTTAAGTTTATTTCTTGTAATTGGTATAGGGGCGTTTTCTAATGCTGTTGCGTACTCAATTATAATTAATATTGATATTTTCGTTTTAGGAGATAGCCTTTTTAAAGAAGTCATCAAATTTTTGATAATCTTGTTACCGTTAATAATTTATCTTGTCTTAGGGGGAAAAATCTCCAGATATAGTCCAGAAAAGATAATGACCTTTGTTTGTGTCGCAGGCGTTATGCTCATTTATCCCTCAATGATTTTGCTTAATCAAGAAAGCAATATCTTGGCTTTGTTAGGGACATTTATTATTATTTTAACCAGCGGCACAATTAGTGGTCCATCGAAGGCTGTGTATAGCAAATTGTTTCCTCAAGAATGTAGGTGTACTGGTGTAGCAATTGGCAAGGGGATGTGCGGTCTGATTTTTGGTGGGCTGTCGCCAATAATCAATGCATTAATCAGCAAGTATACATCCTTTTATTTCATAGCGTTATACTTTCTGGGATGTGCGATTATCTCTCTAATAAGTTTGATTTGTGCACGCTCTTTGTTTAAAAAGAGACTCCTCGATTGAAGCTGGCTGTGTTCTGGCAGTTAAAAAACAGCACAAAGACCCACCAGAGTTAACTGCGGAGCAACAAAACACCCCCCCCACTTATCAAGCATCGATAAATCAAATGGTAACGAAATTCACCAAGCAAAGCTTAACAAGTATTATAAGCCAAAAACCTTAAAAAAGCTAACGTAAACTAAGACATAAATGAAAAAGCGGCAATGTTCTTTGACCAGACCCTTTCAAGTGACTTAAGCTGAGAAGACGTCTCGTTCAAAAGCGAGTCTTTCAAACCCTCTTTTTCAAGTTTATCGATATGTTTGTTCATAACCTTGTCGATAAAATTGAAAAAATCCATACCCTTTTTCGGAGAAAGGCTTACTATAGTAGAACGCTTGTCATGTGGTGAGGTTTCTTGCATCAAAAAGCCATTTTCAACCATCTTTCTTATGTTATAAGACACGTTCGAGCCAAGATAGTATCCTCTGTTGGTCAGCTCGCCCACAGAAATACGACCTTCACCAATATTATACAGAATTAAAGCCTGTATGTTATTGATGTCATAAATCGCTGCATCCTCAAGCTCGACCTTTATGTTTTCTAAAAACAATCTGTGCAAACGCTCTATTAAAAAAACAATTTCTAAGTAGACGTCTTTAGAGTCCATTTAAACGCTCCAAAATATAAAACTCTCAACTAAACAATCGTAACACAAAAAACACTTTTATAAAGAAAAATTTTAATAAAAATTTCTTTAGAAGTTTTTGATTTGTATAATAACAAGGATTGTGGATAATATTTTTTGAATTATTATTTTTTTAGGGATAAGCATTGATTGAGCGTTCTTTTCGTCGTATAGCCATTATTTGCGGAAGTGGGGATGTCGCACAAAGGTGCGTTTTGAGTTGTTTTGCTAAGAATGAACTTGCATGTGTTGTTGCGATTAAAGGTGACTGCGAGGTCAATGACTTCCCGTGCCCATTTATTCAAATCAGTCTTGGTAAGGTTGGTGAAGCGTTGAGATTTATGAAGAGCCATGATGCCACTCATGTTTTGTTAATTGGAGGGGTCAAGAGACCTAGCCTAGCTAATTTACAGGTCGATTCGGTCGGGAAGCAGTGGATGATGAAGCTGGGTTTTTCAGCTTTATTAGGGGATGATGGTCTTTTGAAAGGGTTGGCGAAATTATTTTCTCAAGAGGGGTTTAGCGTCTTGGGGGCGGATGATGTTTTATGCGATGGTTCTAACTCAAGCCTATTAAAAACAAAAGTTTCGCCTGATGAAACGGCGTTATTTGATATTAAACGTGGTTTTGAGGTGGCAAAAATTATCGGTCAAGCTGATGTCGGTCAAAGCGTGATTGTGCAGCAAGGGGTCGTTCTGGGGGTTGAGGCTAAAGAAGGCACAGACGCATTGATAAAGCGTTGCCATGAGCTGAGGCTTGAGGGTCTTGGTGGGGTTTTGATAAAAACGTCGAAGCCAAATCAAGATATGCGTTTAGATATGCCAGTTATTGGCATTGAAACGGTGAAAAACGCCTCGATTTATGGTTTGCGAGGCATAGCAATAGAGTGCGGAAAGGTTTTGGTGTCACAGCCGAAAGAAATTGTTGAAGAAGCAAACAAATTGGGTTTGTTTTTGTTTTCTATTAATTCATAAATTTAAAAAGTTAAAAACAGTGTCTAAAAAAATTTTTTTAATTGCAGGCGAGGTCTCTGGAGATTTGATTGGTGCGAGGCTAATAAGGTCAATTAGTGAACTAGATAGTTCAATAAAATTTTTGGGCGTTGGTGGGGAAAACATGAAAAATGCTGGAATGGAGCAAATTTTCCCACTAAAAAGCGTGGCGGCAATCGGTATCGTTGAGGTGTTGTCCAAGGCAACATCGCTTTTAAGGAAAGTCGATGAGGTTGTTGAGAATATTATTAAGAGCAGAGCTGATGTTGTTGTAACAATAGATTTTTCAGGTTTTAATGACCGCGTTGCAAAAAAACTTAAAAAAATGGGTTTCAATATTCCAATCATTCGTTATGTCGCACCGCCAGTTTGGGCTTGGAGGGGGTGGCGTGTCAAGAAAATGAAGAACTTTCTAGACTTAGTCCTGACTTTATTTAAATTTGAGGTTCCTATTTTTGAAAAACATGGGTTGAGGGGAGTTTTTGTTGGTCATTCGGTTGTTGAGGACGAAAATTTGAAAACACCGAGTGCTGGCGAAATTGAAGATTTTTTAAATAGGAATAATTTCCATCCTAACAATCCTATCGTCTGTGTTTTTCCAGGTTCTAGAAAAACAGAAATCTTAAAACATACAAAGATTTTTCTGGAAGCTATGGATTTGTTGGTTAAGAAAATACCCGATATTCAGATATATATCCCAACATTTGAGGAAAATGTTCATTTTATAAAACACATAATCAGCAATAAAGATTTTATATCTGTGGGTGTTAGCCCAAAGGACAAGGGGGTTGCAATGCATCTTGCCGATGGTGCTCTTGCCGCTTCGGGCAGCGTTGCACTGGAGCTGGCATTAACAAAAACGCCAATGTTGATTGCATATAAAGTGAACTGTATCACTGCTTTTATTATAAAAAAATTAATAAAGGTTGAAAGTGTCAATTTAGTAAACATCTTGTTGAAAGAAAATATTATCCCTGAATTCTTGCAAAACAGGTGTCAACCACAGGGACTTTGCGATGCGATGGTAAATTTGTTGAATAATCGACAATCTCAGCTTAAACAATTGTCTGCATTTGAAAAGGTAATCCCGTTTTTGCAGTGTGAAGATGGCGTAAAGCCCAGTCAAAAAGCTGCTTCTGAGGTGGTTTTGTTAATGAATGGTCGTTAATATAAAATCATGAATGTGATGAGAGTTGGCTTTGTTGGTTTGTTTTTTAATTAATACTTGAGGTAAAGTTGATAATAAATAATCCCTTAAAGAATGCTAGAGAACGCGGGATATTGATTGCCTCACATCGTGGGACTTTTGGAGGAAATATCATCCAAAACACCATTCCAGCGTTTGAGAATGCTTTGTTGCATGGTGCGGATATTATAGAGTTGGATGTTGTAAAATCGATAGATGGAGTTTTTTGTTGTTTTCATGAGAATCAAGAGTCCAATCTTTTAAAGATAAATGAACAAATAACTCAAATGACCAGTGCACAAATATTAAGTCATAGCCTGTTTAATAACATAAATGAAATTACAAATCAAAAAATCAACACCTTAGATGAAATCTTAGAGCATTTTAAGGGGAGGTGTCTGATTAATATAGATAAAAGTTGGCAATATTGGTCAGAGATTATTAAGTGTTTGGGTAAACATAATATGTATGACCAAATTATTTTAAAAAGTCCTCCAAAAACAGAGTTTTTAAAAATGTTGGAAGATTATAGAGCCCGAATTATGTACATGCCAATAATAAATCAATCTAAGCAAATAGATTTAACCTTATCTTATAAAACAAATATTGTCGCTGTTGAAGTTTTGTTTGATTCTGATGGGTCAGAGCTGGCTCAAAAAGAATTTATCGAAAAAATCCACGAGCGAAACCTGTTTTTATGGGTTAACGCAATCAGGCTCAATGATAAGCTTCTTTTAAGTGGTGGTCATGATGATAACCAAGCCATTATAAATAGCATGGATAATAGCTGGGGATGGCTAATAAAACAGGGGTTTGATATTATACAAACTGATTGGGTTGCTTTGCTTAAGCAATATATCCGCCGTAATTCTTAAGCTTCAATGGGAAAAAATATAAGATGGGTTTATGCCTTTGATGTCCATTTTTATTATCGAGTCTAGGGCGTTAATCGAGTCTTGAAAAAGAGATACGCGACCTTCTCGCATTAGAACCTTTTCCAGCTCGTTTTTCAGTTTATGCAGGTGGATAACGTCTGTAATCGCATAGTTTAATTGAGCGGGTGAAAGATTGCTTGCCCCCCAGTCAGAGGTTTGCTCTTGTTTACAGAGTTCTATGTTTAAAAGGTCTTGACACAGGTCCTTGAGCCCATGTTTGCTGGTAAAAGTTCGGGCAATTTTAGAGGCAACCTTAGTGCAAAAAATGTTTTTGATATCAACTTCGAAGGTTTTACTCAATAAAGCAGCGTCAAACCTAGCGAAATGGAATATTTTTAATATTTTGCTGGATGATAATGCCTGAATTAAGTTCGGTGCAGGGTTTGTTGGGTTATTTATTTTAATAATGGCGTATTTACCAAGCTCGGTAGCAATTTGTATTAAGCATAATCTATCATTGTGAATATTTAGCCCCATTGCCTCGGTATCAACAGCTATTTGTGAGCCTAGGGGGAAATTTTCTGGAAGGTCATCGTTGAAAAGGTCAATGCAAGGCTTGTTAGTCATAGTTTCTTATAAATTAAAACAATAAAACACGGCTCTGGTGCCCGAAAGAAGACTCGAACTTCCACCTGCTAATGCAGATTAGGACCTGAACCTAACGCGTCTACCAGTTCCGCCATTCGGGCTTAGCACGAAGTATAACATCAAATATATTTTAATAAAATAATTTTTATAATTATGATTAATCAGTTATTGTGGTGTTAGTTATTGTGTAGTAGCATTATGTGTGTTTACAAATTGGTTTGTTTTGAATACACTCGCTGCTTGAGTGATTGTATAGGGACGTAGCTCAATTGGCTAGAGTGGCGGTCTCCAAAACCGTAGGTTGTGGGTTCGAGTCCCTCCGTCCCTGCCATGTTATTTGTTTTGAGTATTGGATTAGTTAGAAAATAATTATGAATTTTAATCCCGCAAAATTTGTCAGAGAGGTGCGTTCAGAAGTTGGACGTGTTGCTTGGCCTAGTAAACAGGAAACTGTTTCGACGACCTTGGGTGTGTTTGTCATGGTCTTTGTTGCGATGTTGTTTTTTATGGCTTCTGATTTTGTGATATATAACCTCATAAAAAATATAATAGGTGTGGGGGTATAATACATATGTCAATGCGTTGGTATGTTCTCAATGTTTACTCTGGCTTTGAAAAAAAAGTTGTTGAGGGGATTGGTGAGCGAGCCAAAAGTAAGGGATTAGAGGCTTTTTTTGGGAGAATGCTCGTTCCTTCTGAAGATGTGGTTGAGGTTAAGCGTGGGGTTAAAAAGACATCTGAAAAATGTTTTTACCCAGGTTATATTCTCATTGAGATGAACATGAATGATGAGAGCTGGTATCTGGTGAAAACAGTGCCACGCGTTGGTGAATTTTTGGGGTCAAAGTCGAAACCATCGCCTATTTCTGAATCTGAAGTTAATAAAATCATTAACCGTATGGAAGAAAGCGTTTCTAACCCAAGGAGCACAATTGTGTTTGAGGTTGGTGAAAGAATAAAAGTTTCTGAAGGACCTTTTACAACGTTTAATGGTATTGTTGAAGATGTTGACTTAGAAAAAGAAAGGTTAAAGGTCTCGGTCTCTATTTTTGGACGACCAACGAATGTTGACCTTGGTTTTGCTCAAGTTGAAAAGATTTAGGTTTTTGGTTCCAATTGTTATTGCAAATTCTTAAACATTATGATAAAGAATTTCTGAGTTTGCTTTTCGTGTTTGAAGGATGTTTTTAAATGGCTAAGAAAATTGTTGGTTATATCAAGTTGCAAATTCCAGCTGGGAAGGCTAATCCTTCACCGCCTGTTGGTCCTGCTTTGGGGCAACGTGGTTTGAACATTATGGAGTTTTGTAAAGCGTTCAATGCACAGACTCAGAATATGGAGGCTGGTATGCCTATTCCTGTGGTTATAACGGCTTACGCTGATAAAACATTTTCTTTTGTGATGAAAACTCCACCAGTGTCATATTTTTTGAAAAAATTCGCTAATCTTTCTAAGGGCTCGAGCAATCCAGGTCGAGGTTTTGTGGGGCGAATCACATTGGAGCAAATTAGGGAAATCGCTCGTATAAAAAAAGTTGACCTGAACTCGAATGATGAAGAGGCAGCTATGCGTATGATTGAAGGTTCAGCTAGGTCAATGAGCTTGGAGGTTGTTGAATAGTATGGCAAAAATTTGTAAAAGACTTAAGAAAATCAGGGAATCTGTCGACTTGGAAAAAGTCTATAGCATATCTGAAGCAGTTTCTCTTTTAAAGGCAAATTCTTCTTGTAAGTTTGATGAAACAGTTGATGTTTCTATAAATTTGAATGTTGACCCACGAAAGGCTGACCAGAACGTTAGGGGGATGGTTGCGATGCCATCTGGGACTGGAAAGGTTGTCAGAGTTGCGGTTTTTGCAAGGGGCGTTAAGGCTGATGAGGCGAAGGCTGCTGGTGCAGATATAGTTGGTGCGGAAGATTTGGCTGATGATATTTCTTCTGGGAATATAAATTTTGATGTTTGTATCGCTTCACCAGATATGATGGGTGTGGTTGGTAAACTTGGTAAGGTTCTCGGGCCGAAAGGATTGATGCCTAATCCAAAGCTGGGGACTGTTGCACAGGATGTTGCCGCTGCTGTTAAGGCGTCAAAGGGTGGTCAGGTTGAGTATAAGCTAGAGAAAGCTGGCATAGTTCATGCTGGTTTGTGTAAGTTAAGCTTTGCTCAAGCTGCTATAGAAGATAATGTGAAGGCTTTTATCGGTGCTGTTTTGAAGGCAAAACCAGTGGCTGTTAAGGGTGTGTACTTGAAAAAGGCAACGATTTCGACTACCATGGGTGTTGGTTTGCGTGTGGATGTAAGTGGGGTTGTTGTTTAGGTAAAAGGTTTAATTTTAAAGATTTTTCCTTTTTGTTAAAAAGAAATCTGTCTAAGACCGTTGGTTGCTTTTAGTGTAATATTTTTTCCAACGCAGATAGTGGGTTGTTTTTCCGTTATTGTTGTCTTAGCTGGTTTCCTCTGTATCGTGGTGAGAATAGAGGAGGGGTGTGTATGGATCGTTTGGAAAAACAACAGTTTGTTGATAAGCTTAAGACGATGTTGTCTGATTCAAAGCTTGTTGTTTTAGTAAAATATACTGGGTTAACCGTTTCTGATGCTTCGAGGCTTAGGTCTAGGATGCGTGAGGAAGGTGCTTCTTATATTGTTTCAAAAAATACTTTGGCTCGTCGAGCTTTTTCTGAGACATCTTTTGAGCCTTTGCAAGATTATTTTAAAGGACAGACGGGGATTGCGTTTTCTGATTCTCCTGTTGCGGCTGCTAAGATTGCGGCTCAGTTCGTAAAAGATTTTGATGGGCGTTTTGAGATTGTGGCTGGCTGTATGGACGGGAAGTTGTTGTCGCTCGATGAGGTGAAGGTCTTGGCATCTTTGCCGTCGATGGACGAACTTCGTTCCAAGCTTGTTGGTGTTATTTGTGCTCCCGCACAAAAAATTGCTACTGTTTTGCAGGCTCCTGCTGGGCAGTTGGCGCGTGTTCTTGGTGCTTATTCTAGTAAGTAGTGAATTTATTTTTTATAGAGGGGATATATTATGGGTGCTGATTTAGATAAAATTGTTGATACACTTTCAAAGTTGACTGTGTTAGAGGCTGCTGAACTTAGTAAAAAACTTGAAGATGTCTGGGGTGTGAGTGCTGCGGCTCCTGTGGCTGTTGCAGTAGCTCCTGCGGCTTCTGGTGCTGCTGAGGAAGAAAAAACAGAGTTTAATGTTGTTTTGGCTGATGTTGGTGGCGAAAAAATTAAAGTCATCAAAGTTGTTCGTGAGATTACAGGATTAGGTTTGACAGAAGCTAAGGCTCTTGTTGAGTCTGCTCCTAAAGCTATCAAAGAAGGCGTGAGCAAGGAAGAAGCTGCTGAAATTAAGAAAAAAGTAGAAGAGGTCGGCGGTAAGGTTGAAGTAAAATAGCCTTGCGATACTGATTTTTGTTTTGGGGTGTTTGAGGTTTTTGTTGAATCTTGAACACCCTTTTATTATTTATAGGTTTTAGCAGTTATATTTTTATAATATAATGACCTAGATTTATTATTTGAATCTGACTTTTTAAGTGTTTTTAGATTTTTTGAAGGCTTTTTTATGAAACAGGGGATTGTTGCACTAATACCAGCATATAAGCCAGATAAAAAATTAATCAAATTGTGTGAATCCCTTTTGGATAGTGATAAATTCTGTAAAATTGTCTGTATAGATGACGGCAGTGGGACAGAGTTTGATTGGATTTTTAAGCAGTTAACCTCAATAGATATTGTCGTGAAAAAGCACGCTGTTAACTTAGGGAAAGGGGCGGCTTTGAAGAGTGGCATAAACTATGTATCGGTCACATGCCCTGACATTATTGGTGTTGTTACATTAGATGCGGATGGTCAGCACTTGGTAAAAGATGTCTTGGCTGTTGCTGAAGAACTTGAAAAACATCCAGATAAACTAGTTATGGGAGTTAGGCAGTTTCATGATGCAAATATACCATTGCGTAGTAGGTTTGGAAATTTGATGACAAAGTTTATGATGCGTGTTTTTGCAAGAATATCGGTTTCTGACACGCAAACAGGACTTAGAGGCATTCCATCTTTGCTTTTTTTAAAGCTATTAAAGTTGAAAACAACTGGTTATGATTTTGAACTAGATATGCTAATGAGAGCGAAAGAACACGACATTAGCTTTATAGAAAAATCCATCACCACTGTTTATGAAAATAATAATGCCTCATCGCATTTTAATCCTTTTTATGATTCTTTAAGAATTTATATGGTGTTTTTAAGGTTTCATATATCAGCTGTCACCTCATCTTTAATAGATTATTTTTTGTTTTTTTTGAGTATCAGTTTGTTTAATAGTGTTATTGTTGGACAATTGTTGGGCAGAATAATCGGTGGGACGTTTAATTTTTATGTAAATAAAAATTATGTGTTTTTATCTAAAAAAAGTTATAAAAAAACATTAATTTTATATATTCTAAACGTGATTTTTTCAGGAACTTTATCTTATTTCTTGATTGTCGGTTTGAATAACTCGTGCACAATTAATTTATACGCCATCAAGCTTATGGTGGAGTCATTTTTATTTGTTATAAATTTCGTAATTCAAAGGGAAATTGTTTTTAAATAGGATAAGTTGCAAAGATATAAGTCAAAAGGATTTAATATTTTCTGTACACATGTATAGAAAGGTTAACGTCATTGAATTGATAGATTTTTTTGAATATAGAACGATTATTTATTGAAAAGGTCTCTTTAGCGATTAATAGGTCTATTTCAGGATTATTTTCATCATCGCCCCATCTTTTTATTATATAAAGGACATTAAAATTTTCGTCTCTATAGATTTCGCCTAGGTTATTTACATATTTAGCAGATAAACCATGATAAATAGGGACAAAAAGTCTTTTTATAGAAGGGAATGTGATGATGTTGTCTTTATTTGATATAGGAACATCGTTTGGATTAAAATTTACAAAGTGTTTAGTATACCCTTCTTTAAAAGGTATAATGTTGTTAAATGAAAAGCAAAAAACCGATAAAGCGAAGACAGTGTAAGTAATTTTAGGTGAAGAAATTCTATTTAGTAGCTGAGGGTTATTTTTTTCTAAGTAATATTTAATATTCGTACAAATTGTGATGAGAGCAAGCGGCAGACCATACACTATATAACGTAGTAAAACGGTCAAAGGTGCCATGAGAACGATAGTCATGTAAAAATAGCCCAAAATAAGATTTGGTAACATGGTTGTAAGCGAAATTAGGTTGATTTTCCAAGTTAAAGATTTTCTTTTTTCAGAAACAATAAACCTGAAGTTTAATATCATGATAATAATCATAAAAATAAGGATTGGGAACTTTATGAATTTTTTAAATGCCAAAGATAAGCCCTCAAGAATTAGGTCAGGCTTTATAATTAAAGCAGAAGAATAAAAAGAGAAATCGCTATTCTTATGGATTGCAAAGATTGAATTCAAGATAAAATTACCTAAAAAATAAATCAAAAGGAATATGGATGAATGGATTAGGTATTTTTTAACATTTTTATAGGCTAGGGGGGTGAGAAGTGCAAATTGGAACGCTTGCGACCTAAAAAGGCATCCTAAACCAGCAAATATGGGAGAGATAAAAGGCTTATCAAGAATGATATAATAAGCAGAGATGATGGAAAACATCATCAGCCAAGTGTCAGTCAGGCTTCTTATAGATGTTGATATATAAATTTTAAAGAGTGGGCAGGCGAGAAGGAAGAAAATTATAAAGAGAGAAGCAAATTTCGAGAAGAATAACCTAGCAATTTTATAGATAAAGAAATTAGTGATAGCAAATATAAAACAAGAAAGGTAGGCAACATAAACAATCTGAGGTATTAAGCCAAAAGCTCCACCTGAGAATATAGCAGATATTAATTGGAAAGGGATGGACGGATAAGACCCTATTGGTGGTTGGTTTTTTAATAAATTGAGACCGTAATATAGATAACTTGAGGCATCAACATTATCAAAGCCCAAACAACATTTAGTCGCAACAGACTTATTTATCGCGAGATAAGAGAAAAATAGGATAAGAACATATGCGAGCCATTCGCTATGTAATATTTTTTTCAAGAAGCTGTCAGGCTCTCTCTCTGCTGAGTTCATAGTAAACGCTTTATAAGGTAAGATTATATAATATCAATGTTTTTAACATAATAAATGCAGGGATTTTAGTCAATTTTTATTTTTTAAAATTGAATATTCGCCATGGTCAGGTTATTCTGTAATCAGTGTTAAATCTTTGGAGCAGTTATGAAAGAATCTTTAATAAAACAACTGAACTTGGTCTTAGTTGACACCTATTCTTTATATCTTAAAACGCAGTGTTATCATTGGAATGTTAGTGGTACCGGTTTTTTAGGCATTCATCAGATGTTAGAAGGGCAATACAGAAGTTTGGCAGACACGATTGATGAGATTGCTGAACATATGCGGGCGTTGGGTCATAAAGTGCCCGCTGGTTTTGACCTGTTTTCTAAGGTTACGACTTTAAAAAATGGAAACCCAGATTATTCATCTTTGGAAATGATAAAAGACTTGGCGAGTGACCACGCGTCATTAGAGGAGCAATTTAAACAATTAGCGATATTATCTGAGAAGATGGGTGACCATGTAGTCGCGGGTTTCTCTGCTCAGCGGATGGAATATCATAGAAAGACAGCTTGGCTGATTTCTAGTCATATTTAATCTAGTGTTTTTATCCTATCAATTTAATATTAGATTTTTCTTGGGAAGATAATAAAGTCCAATATTTTGCGTTAAAAAGCGATTAAGCGAGGTGTCTTGCCTCGCTTAATGGTTGGTTGTTAGTCTAATTTTATCTTTTGAAATGCAGTTTTTTTAATCTTGATTTTTTTGAGTTTCGTCTCCAATGCTTTGCATTTCTATTTCTATATCATTTTCCGACCTTGTTGTATTTTTATCACCTGTTTCTGTTGTTGCAAGTGACTTTCTTGTGTTATCAAAGTTTATTAACGATTTTTCTAAAGCATGTACAGCATAATTACAGCCTGCATAAGCAAGACCACCAAAAACACCTACAACAATGGATATTTTTTGAGTGGGAACGATATATTCATCTAATAATGGAAAGTAATCTCTCATTGTTGTTGTTACTGTAGCGACAGTGGCACCTGTCCAAGCAATAACTTGAGATAAACCCTGTAAAGGATATAGAGTTTTGACCAATACTTTCATTCCAGTATTAATGAAACCGCATTGTGCGATAGTTCTTAATTGCTCAGTATTTTCTATTTTTGTGCTTGGTGTTACAGTTTCTGTACCATATGTTTGAATTCTTAAGACTATTTCTTTACTTTCTTTTTTTAAATCTATTTCTATCGGCTCTGTTTTCGATGCGAAGGATTCATTATTTATGGCTAATAATGTTATTAGTGAAAGGGGAAATAAAATTTTCTTCATAAAAATCTCCTGTTGTTTTATTGTATAATTATTATTGCCAAATATGATGAATAAATTCCTAAAAAAATAATTTTAATAATATTTTTTATATTTTTTTTTATATAGTATTGTTTTGGTTATAAGCAATTTATGGCTTGTTATATTTGATGTTGATTTATATTTTTCTCATAAAAAAATCCTGCACAATGTTTGGTAAATTTTTGTAATAATAAATTTGGTGACAGGTGTTTTATATGTACATCATTTGATGATATGAAATATTTGGGTCAAATATAGGCATTTATACTTGAACAGGATAATTAAACTAAATTAAGGCTCAAAATTTTTGATGTAATTTAAAGTCTAGTGGCTTGCCAAAAGGTCGCTATAATTTCTGCTTAAGTGTCGGAAATGCGATTACATCACGAATAGACATTGAATTGGTCATCAACATCACAAGCCTGTCGATTCCGATGCCCAAACCAGCACAAGGGGGCATGCCATACTCGAGTGCTGTTATGAAATCTTCATCCATACAATGAGCCTCTTCGTCCCCAAACTCGCGAGCTTTGAGCTGGTCTTCAAAACGCAAACGCTGAACCAATGGGTCATTAAGCTCAGAAAAACCATTCGCTACTTCCCACCCGTTAATATAAGTTTCAAAACGTTCAGTTAAACGAGCATCTTTTGGATGAACCTTAGCTAAAGGTGAAATTTCTGACGGCAACTCTGTAACATGTGTGGGTTGAATCAACAAATGTTCGGCTTTTTCTGCAAAAACAGCCTCAACAACTCTTCCCCAACCAAAGTTTTTATCAACGACCACCCCAAGTTTTTTAGCCTGCAACCGAGCGTCTTCGTCATTGCTAATAGATAAAAAGTCAATCCCTGTAGCTTCTTTGACGAGCTCCGTCATGGTTTTTCTTGTCCATGGGAGGGAAAAATCCAAAATTTTGTCTTCATATTCAATCTTTTGCTTACCATCATGTAAAGCAGATGCGACAGAAGAGATGATTTTTTCCGCTAAGTTTATTACAGTTTCATAGTTACAATATGCTTGATACACTTCTATAGTGGTAAATTCGGGATTATGCCTAGTAGAGATGCCTTCATTTCTAAAACAACGATTAATCTCGAACACTTTTTCACTTAGTCCGCCCACTAAAAGCCTTTTTAAATAAAGCTCTGGTGCGATTCTGAGGAAAAGGTTCATGTCTAATGCATTGTGGTGAGTGACGAAAGGTTTTGCTATCGCACCACCAGCAATTGGTTGAAGCATTGGCGTTTCAACCTCTGTAAAACCATCTTGAGTTAAAACATTTCTTATAGTGGCAATTGTAGAGCATCTTTTTTTAAAGGTATCGCGGGATTGTTGGTTGATAATCAGGTCAATATATCTTTGACGATATTTTATCTCTCGGTCAGTTAGACCGTGATACTTTTCAGGCAAGGGCAACAAACATTTTGAAAGGAGTTCAAGTTGCTCCGCGTCAACAGTTATCTCCCCCCTAGGGGTGCAACGAACCCGCCCTTTGACGCCAATAATATCGCCCAAGTCAAGAGATTTTAAAACGAAAATATTGTCTTCGGAAAGAGTTTTATCGCTGGAAAATATTTGAATTTTACCGCTCGGGTCATAAATGTCGATAAACATTCCGCTGTTACGAATGGACATAATGCGACCCGCAACTGAAATAAAAACGCCGCTTTCTTCACCCTTTTCTAAGTTAGAAAACTGTGACAAAACTTCTTCTGCAGAATGGGTTTTTTCAAATTTATACGGATATGGCTCTAAATTTTTCTCGCGAAAATGTTTTAATTTCATTAAACGGGCACTACGTATTTGCCCTTGTTCATTATCAGTATCAATATTTGTCATATAAAAACAACCAACTTTAAAAAATTTAATAAACTAGAGTTCTTGACCTTGAAGCATCAGTTGTGCTCTGCGAACTATACCAATGGGTGCATCTTTCATTTTTGCCAAATGCTGAAAAAGTTCTTTGGCTTTTACTTTATCACCCTCTTTTAAATATAAGTGAGCCATCATCTCGGTCGCAGAAAACATAAATGGTCTTCCTGCCATAGTGAGGGGCTCTAGCTTTTTTATCAATTCAGCAGGCTTCAAAAAGTCAAACTCATAAGCAACAGATGTGATTGTTGCCAAATCTCTCCATAAGATGTCATAATTTTTGTTATTCGCAATCAGTGCAAGTTCATCAAGCTCTTGTTCTTGAACCTCATTTAATTTGCCTTTTTGGTCGTCATATGCCCTGATTCTTAATCCTGTGTAGAAAAGATTGGCTAAAATCTTGGCGTCTTTGGGTGCTTGGTCGCTTAGCTGTTTTAGTGATGCGAACGCTTCATTAATTTTTCCTTGTTCGATTTGGTTTATTGCGTTAGTAAACAGCTCAGTGTGTTTTGTCGCCTCAGCCTTTTTGTGGTCAACCCAAGTAGTATAACCAATAATCATTGCTATAATTAAAACGATTAAAGCAATAAAATACTTTCCATACTTGTTCCATAACGACAAAATCTTATCGCGACGTAAATCTTCATTGATTTCGCTGTCAAGTTCATCAAAAATTTCTGACATTTTAATATATCTCCAACTAATATAATGGTTAGCACATTAGATATAATTTTGTAATAAAAAACTCAATATAACTTTAAAAATTCCAAAAAAAATTAGTGTTTTATTTCTTCTCAATTAGCTTTTCTAAGGTAGTTATATCATAATTACCAGAAATTATTTCATCTGAATTTAAGATAAATTTATGTAATGGAATCAGAGTATCAACCCCAGAGATGACATATTCATCCAATGCTCTATGAAGCCTTGCCAAACATTTTTCTCGGCAAGAGTCGTATACAACCAGCTTTGCAATCAAGCTATCGTAATAGGGGGGGATTTTATATCCAGCATACATATGGCTGTCAACCCTAATTCCTGCTCCACCAGGGGGGTGATAGCTTTGTATAACGCCAGGTGAGGGGAAAAAAGTATTTGGATTTTCCGCGTTAATGCGGCACTCAATAGCATGACCAGAGAATTTAACCTGTTCTTGCGAGAATGACAGCTTTTCCCCAAACGCAACTCGAATTTGTTCCCTTACGAGGTCGACACCTGTAACGAGCTCAGTTATTGGGTGTTCAACCTGCAATCTTGTGTTCATTTCTATAAAATAAAACTTACCATCAGAAAACAAAAATTCCACGGTGCCGACACCAAGATATCCAAGTTTTTTCATCGCGTTGACAACAATATCGCCCAAGTCATTACGTTGCGACTCTGATATCGCAGGGCTACAAGCTTCCTCAAAGATTTTTTGATGACGCCTTTGAATCGAGCAATCTCTCTCTCCAAGGTGGACAACGTTCCCGTGGCTATCAGCAATAAGCTGAATTTCGATATGACGAGGATTAGCGAGATATTTTTCTATGTATACTTCACTATTGCCAAATGCGGCCAAAGACTCTCTTTTCGCCATTTCCATCGCTTGAGATAATTCAGATTCATTTTGAACAATCTTCATGCCTCGACCACCGCCGCCACTGGTCGCTTTAATTAGTATTGGATAGCCGATATTTGAAGCGATTTTTTGTGCTTCAGAAAGGTTCGCCACACCTCCATCAGAGCCTGGAACGACAGGAATTCCCAAACTTTCAGCGATTTTCTTGGCTTGGATTTTATCGCCCATTTGCTTAATATGGTTTGAAGACGGACCTATGAAAACAAGGTTATGTTCGTCAATTATTTCAGCAAAATCAGAGTTTTCACTTAAAAAACCAACCCCAGGATGAATAGCATCGGCACCAGTGATTATTGCAGTTGTGATTATTGCGGGGATATTTAAGTAACTATCCTTACTTTGAGCTCCGCCTATACAAACGCTTTCATCCGCCAAGCGAACGTGCATAGATTCTGAATCAGCGGTAGAGTGCACGGCAACGGTTTTAATGCCCATTTCTTTGCAAGCACGCATCACTCGTAATGCAATTTCTCCACGATTAGCAATCAGTACTTTTTTGAACACTCTCAACCTCTAATAACTTATTATTCAATAACAATTAATGGCTCATCAAATTCAACGGGTTGGCGGTCTTGTACTAAAATCTTTTTAACCACGCCGTTTTTAGGTGATTTAATTAGGTTCATCACCTTCATAGCCTCTATGACCAATAAAGTCTGCCCATCTTTAACCTCGTCGCCGACCTTTACAAAAGGTTGTTCATCTGGTGAAGGTGCGACATATACAACTCCGACCATCGGGGATTTTATGGCTTCAAACTGCTCTTCTTCACATGGGTTTTGTTCACCTAAGTCTTTTTCAGGTTTTTGTGCGGTTCGACTTTCCTCATGAATTGTTGGCGAGGTTGAACATGCTGACGGTTGTGGAATCGCAAATTGTGCTGCATGAGTAGGGGATACAATGGTGTTTGTCACGGTCGCGGACTTAGCAACCCTGATTCTAAGCGAATCTAGTTGATATTCAATTTCAGTTACCCCTGTTTCTTTAAGTAGCAGGGCTAAAGACCTAACAGATTCGGCGTCTATATGATTTTTTTTATCCATTTTTATTAATATGACCTAATTTTCTCACCGATTATACACAAAACTGTTCGATTTAACAATAAACGCTTAATGACTAAATTTAGCAATCAACATAATATTGTTCTAATAAGTTAAACCAGACTGTTTTTACGCGTGTTTCACGACCAGTGACATAGAGGTTATCCTGAGCTCTTGAGAGGGCGACATATAAGAGCCTTTGTTTTTCTTGCTTTTGTTCTTCTTTAAAGGTTTCAATGCCTGCACATACGTTATTAGGTGTTTTGATTTGCGGTGGAAAAAATATTGGCAAAATGTTGGTGTAAGATTCGTCCGAATTTATCCAAGTTGGGGGAAGTTCGTTTTTACCTTGTCCATTTATGTCTGCAATAATGACAAATGGTGCCTGTAAACCTTTAGAACGATGTACGGTCATAACCTGTATTTTCTCATTTTGTTTAAATTCACGTTTAATGTTTGATGAATGCTTTTTAAACCAAGGGATAAATCCAGAAATAGTTAATAATCCAGCCCGTTCATAAACGAAGACATGTTCCATAAATTCGTTTAATATATCTTGAAAACCTTCACCAAAATGGCTATGAAATTTTTTTCTTAATGCGAATTTTGGGTTGTCTAATAGTTGAGAAAAAAACATATACGGAGAAAGCCCGTTCCCAAGCGTTAACCATTCGGACAGTAATGAATAAATATCTTGTGTTTCTGTGTCAGATTTTAGTTGCTCAAAAATAAAACTAGGGCGATGAATACATATTCGGCTGAGTTCTTTATCGTCAATTCCCACAATTGAAGATTTCAGCAAGCACGCCAAGTTCATATCATCATAAGGGTTGGTGACAAATTTTGCTAGACTAATTAGGTCTTCCACTAAGATTTCATCTATTAAAGAAATTCTGTCTGCTCCATCGACGGGGAGGTCAGCTTTTTTTAAGGCATTTATGATAGGGGTCATTAATTTGCCTCGTTGTTGTAATAAAATCAAAAAATCTTTTGGGGTCGCCGGCCGTTTTTTTGACGGAACAAATGTTTTTGTATCAATAATTTGTTTGATATTACTCGCTATTTTTGTTGCCAAATTTATGATTTGGTCGTCCTCGTGCTCAGAAGGTTGTTCAAAAGGGTTTGAAGAGGTTTCTTGGTTTGTGAGTTGAGGCTTTTTTTCCAAGGACCAAAACTCAACTTTCCCAACTTCTTTTAATCGGAAAGGGATATGTTTTGTAGGAATTTTACCAACGCCAGATGTCTGCGTCGGGTCTTTAAAAATGTCATCTATGAAAGATAATATAGCAGGCGTTGACCTGAATGAAACATTTAATGGGATTTCATGCCACCTAGGGTTGTGAATTTTTGCTTCAGACTGAAGGTGGTTTTTGTTTGCAAGAAAAGATTTCAAATCTGCACCTTGAAAACCATAAATAGCTTGTTTTTGGTCGCCCACTACAAACAGTGTTTTAGGTTGCCCCGTCTGGTTGGAGAAATAATCGTCACTGCAAATGGTTCTTAAAATCTCCCATTGTATGGGGCTGGTGTCTTGAGCTTCGTCTAGAAGGACATGATTGAGGGACTCGTTGATTTTATACCTTATCCAGTGATTGTTTTTTAATAAAAGCAAGGTTTTGAAGATTAAATCATCATAATCTAATCGTTCATTTTTTAGGGATTGACATTGTGTGTAAATATCTTTTAAAGCCAAGGATAATGCTAGGTTACTTAGGGCGAATTTTTGTGTGGATTGCTGGTTAAACAAGGAGAAAATTTCTTTTGCGATTTCGTCAATATTGTCGCAATGAGCGGGGAATAATTTTTTCAACTTTGCAGGGTATAATGTTTGTCGCAAACCCCCATCTTTTGTCAGAAAAATATTAAAAATATCATTATCTTCAATGTTTTGATAATCTTCTTGAAGATTGGAAAAACAATAAAGTATTTTTGATGATAATAAACTGTCGTCTTGGGTTAATTTGGAACTAATGTCGGAATAGATGTTAAAAATATTCTCTTTTATAGAAAGTGGGATAACAATTTTGTTATTGGATAATATTTGCTCTATGTTTATGTCGTTTAAGTCAATATTAAGCTGGAATAATTTTGAATAACTGTCCGCTAGATTTTCTGGTGTGTTGGCACAAAGAGAATTTAAATATAACCTGTCGTTTATTAATTTTTTTATTATTAAGAGCAGTCCTTCGTCACTTTTAAATAAGCTTAAAATCTCGAACGCTTTGAATAGGTAAGGGGTGTTTTTACTAAGAGAGATAGATTTTTTCAAGGATTTTTCCAAAATTTCATCTGTTTCGGATTCGCTTAAGATGTTTAATGGCACAGAAACATCAGCTTCGAAAGAGAACGTTTCTAATAGGTTTTGACAAAAACCATGGATGGTTTGAACCCTTAATTTTTGATTAGTATCTAGAATTTTATTGAATAAATTTTTTGCATAAATTACTTGTTCATTTGTTGTGTGTTCGAACATTTCTTGAAGTTGGGAACGGACTTGTTCAAAATCAGCATTTTTCCAAGAAAGCAATTTGTCCTTAATTCTGCTCAGCATTTCTGAAGCAGCAGAGTTTGTGAATGTAATGCATAATATTTTATCTATTGGCACATTATTGACTAATAAAGCTAGAATTCTATCTACTAAAACTTTAGTTTTGCCTGTTCCTGCGGACGCTTCTATCCAAATGTTTGCTGTGATATCGCAAATTTTCTTTATTTTGAGTTTTTCTTTGTCGTCCATTCTTTTTCTCTTGAAAGGTGCTTGTACTCTGGGGTTACACAGGTTCCAGCTGATAAGGGGGTATTGGTGATTTCATGCAATGCATGTTTAATGTTGAGAATGATTTCGTTTTTCTTTTGTAAGATAAAGGAAAGTGGAACATTGACTGTTTGTATGTTCTCAAATCCACCATTGAAATTTAAAAATTGAAAATTTATTTTGTTGAGTTGGTAATCTGGGGTAATTTTATTCAATGTCATAATAACTTTTAAATTGGTTTTTAAATCATATCCAAGTTTAATGTTGTTTATTTTAGTGATAGGTTTAAGAGAGTATTGCTTAATTTCTAGGTTTTCACTATGTTTAAGAATGTTTAACTCATCAATAGTGGTGTTGATTTTTAATTGTTTATTGCACCCTAAGTCTAAAATTATATTTGTTTTTATTTGTTTTAATGCAATATTTTGATTAGAATGGGTTTTTTTATTTATTTCATTCAATATTCTTTTTTCTCGAAATGACCACAAGCTGTTTTCTGATGAAATATTTTTTGCTTTTAAATTATATAGCCGATTAATATTAGCTTCACCGTAAAGCTCATAGAGAGATGTCAGCTTGAGTGAATGTTTTGCCCATAATTCATAAGAATTGGAGTAAATCTTGCAAAAATCATTTAAGGATAATTCATTGATTGTCTCACCTATGGGTAATTGGACTTCTGGTCTAATTTGGCGGGATAATTTATTATTGGTCTTATAGCCGTCAGAAAAAGCTTCTTTTTTTATTGCTTCGCCTCGCTTACGTGCGAGGTGTCCGTCTTGTTCTAATGAGGAGGTTAGTTGGACAAGCCAACGGCAGGGTTCTGTTGGCGAGCCACCAATAGTTTTGCTACGCGTGATGATTACTTTTTGACAGCATAAGCATTTTATGAATTCGAGAAAAATCAATTCATTTTTGCGTTCTTCACCAAAACACCCTAATTTTTTTAAGATATTGGGTGATAAAACACATTGAGTCAAATTTGCAGGCGGCCAAGCGTCATCATTTGCATCTGTTAGTATTACGCTGTTTTTTTGAAGAGTTAATAGGCGAGACTCCAAAACCCCTATAGCTGGGATTGGAAGGTTTTCAGTTTTTTCTGTATTTTTTTCATAACTCCAAAATATTTTTGAACAAATGTCGATGTATTCATGAAAATATACTTTTTCATGCTTTATAGGGGTGATTATAGTGTTTAAATTTTGCCATATGCGACGAAAAGCTGATTCTTTGTGAAAAATATTATTTTTTAAATAATCGGCAGATATTTTATCAAGAAAATCAATAAAATCATTGTGTAATACAAACCATTCATAGATGACAGTCTTGTTTTTTAAAGTATTTTGATGATTTAAGATAAAAGCTTTGAATTCAAAAAATACATTTAAAGATTCAGGCATATTAGATTTTATAAAATCATCGTGTTTTTCTATTATTTTGATAAATTTTTTGTCTGATACTGGGGTGCTTCTTGCAAAAATTTCAAAGGTCAAAAGTTCTTTATAAATCATTGTGTTGTGTTGAAATAAACGCTTTAAGAATTCTAGAGTTTCATAGATTAAAAAACCAGAACTAATAACATCGCCAGATTGCTTTAACCATGTGAAATCTTGACCTTTGGTCAATGGGTCTAATTGCGAGAAGGCTAATTTTTTTTCATGAGATTTTAAAATAGCATTAATACGCATCATAAGAGAAGCATTGTTTGATATAAACAGGGGCGAGTTAATCTTGCGAGCGAGAAATGCCGTAATAAAAGCCTCTTCTTGAGGGGTGTCACATTCTATAATAGATAAATTGGGCAGGTCAGGAACAAGTGTTTTGAGGGGATTATTGCCACTTAATGCTTCATTTAAAAAAGCTTCGTAGTCAAAAGATTCTTTATTTTTTTTAGATATATGATGAACGTCAGTAAAGTTTACACCAAGCGAACTTAAAAACCTTTGAAAGGATTTTTGACCAAAATTACAACTGACATTGCCGTCATGTGTTTGCATTCCATATAAAACGATTTTACTAAACGGAAGGTTGTAGATTACTTTAACCAGTCTGTCTATCGCAGGGGGCGACCCGTTCAGACCAACGGCAACAATAGGGTGGTTTGGAGGTGAGTTTTTCCAATTATTGCAAAGCTCGTTGATGTCTTTAATAATATTCTTATTGCTAGAATAGTTAAAATTGTTATCGTTATCTAAAAGGTTTTTATATAAATACTCCAAAAAATGGATGTTTTTTTCTGTTTTTTCTGCTAAATCTGTTCTCTTATTCAAATTTAAAAAGGCGTCCACACCGATTTCATCGGCAAATAGTTGCTCTAGAAGTAAGTTTGTGGTTTGTGCCAAGTCAAAACAATGATTTAAACTTTTTTCTATACCGATATTTTTAAAATATTTTTTTACTAAATTAGACGTAAATATTTTTATATTACTCGATTCGATTTCATCGGAGGGTGCATTTGTGTTTTTTAGATTAAACACGCAGGCAACATTAATTTCCCAATGGGGCTTAAAAAGGGGTGATTCTTTGATGATTCTGGAAATGTTTTTTGCTGACCTGCGTGTCGGGGTCAAGATGAGCAATTTTTTGATATCATTGGGTAATGTGGATGTCCAATTAAAAAGCCATTCTGGAAAGTTTACAGAAAAATCATCAGAAAAGCTAAAATTAACAACCTTATCGTTTATCATGTAATATTTTTCTCATCAACAATTTTTATTGTAATATCCCGTGTGTTTTTGCTATCTAATGATATGTTAATTTCAATTCTTTTTTTGGGGAGTAAATTTTTGGCTATTTCTGGCCACTCTATTATGCAAATTCCTTGATAAAAAATGTCAGGAAATCCAAGTTCAAAGAGCTCGTTTGTGTCTTTTATTCTATATAAATCCATATGAAATATTTTGCCGAAAGAGGGTTCATAAATATTAATGATATTAAATGTCGGGCTTTGTATTTTGCTTGAATTTTTTGCTAAATTATTGATAATATAACCGGTTAAAGTGGTTTTTCCCGACCCCAAATTTCCTGAGATAGTCAAGCAAGGGTGCGTTTTTAAGAACGGGGTAATTTTATTGGCAATATTTTTGGTTTGGCGAAGGCTATTTGAGGAAAAGCTTAATGCATCATCGGTCATTTTAACACTATCTTCATGTAATATCTGCACCTTTAAACAATTCACAATATCATAAAAGTTCATATATGGAGCCATTTTAAAATATAAAAAATGCATATAAGCACTTTTATAATAGCAAGAACATATTTTTATTGTTGCTTTTTTTATTAAAATATCAATAACTTTGTATAACTTCACTGAAAAAGGTTTTTTATTATGAATAATATATTTGATGTTGCTGTGATTGGTGGCGGTCCAGGGGGGCTGTTTGCCTCATTTGAATGTGGTTTAATGGGGTTGAGTTGCGTTCTAATAGAGTCGACTGAAACCTTAGGGGGGCAGTGTAATGCTTTATATCCAGAAAAAGAAATATTGGATATTCCCGCCTCTCCAGCTGTGCTTGCGAGGGATTTAATCACTTCTCTTATACAGCAGGAGAAACATTTTAATTGTGTCAAATTATTGAACAATAAGGTATTGTCTTTAAATGAAAAAAGTGACGATGAACAACGGTTGTGGGTGCTCAAAACTGATAAACAAAAAGAAGTGTTAGTAAAATCTGTGATTATTGCTTCAGGTGGAGGTTCTTTTAAATTCAATAAAATTTTTGTTCCAGAAAGTGAAGATTTTGAAGATAAAAGCATTTTTTACTCTGTGCAAGATAAGTCAAAATTTGCTGGTAAAATTGTTTCTATAATAGGTGGAGGTGATGCTGCGATAGATTGGACTATGGCACTATCAGAGTCTGTAAAAAAAATTAATCTCATACATAGACGGGAGACGTTTAAAGCAGCCCCCAGCAGCTTGTCGAGAATTAAAGAACTTTTAGATTGCGGGAAAATTGAAATTTTTACTCCTTATAACTTAGTTTCTTTATCGGGTAATCAAGGTGTATTAGATGCAATAAAAATAATAAAAAATAGTCATGAAGGAGAGACGCTCGAAGAGACAATAAAAAGTGATTTTTTATTGGCTTTTTTGGGTTTAGCTCCGACAAAAAATCATTTTTCCGAATGGGGTTTGGATGTTGTTAAAAACAAAATTTCTGTAGACAGGGCAAATTGTTTGACAAATTTGGTGAACGTCTATGCCATAGGGGACGTTGCAACTTATGATGGTAAAATCACATCAATAATATCGGCTTTTTCCGAAGGGGCTGTGGTTGCAAGGAATATTCAAAAAATTTTATATCCTGACCAAAAAATCCCTTTACATCGCCATTAAACTTTTTCTTTCTAAGGCGATTTTACTACTGATTTGTTGATGAATTTATCGCGGATTATCGCGGAACGGGTTCGTTTAATAAAAGCTCTCATTATTTGTAATGCCTTATTTATATAATGTCGCTATATTTATAAGGTGTTGCGAGCCAGAGCGGACTTGGATTTGAGGATTTGGTGTTTTAAGCCCAAATAATGGGTTGACATAGGTTTTGTGACGTTATAAATTTTGTTATATTTTTTAAGAGAGCAAGTTAGATGAAAGTGGCTAATTCGTTAAAAACCTTAAAGAAACGTCATAAAAACTGTCAATTGGTTAAGCGACGTGGAAGGTTGTATGTGATAAACAAGACTAACCCTAGGTTTAAGGCACGTCAGGGGTAGTGTTTATGTGTTTTTTTGGGGACATGTTTTCCCTGAAAGATTTGGTTGTGTGTTTTTAATTTTTTTTCGTAAAAATCTTTTTGGACAGCTTTGATAATTGATTTCTTCGGTATAAGAGTTGTTTGGTTTGATTTTTATGGTTTTATAAAGTGAGTCTTTAAATTTATGGTATCTTCTCAAGATAATAATGTCAGTTTCGCAGAATTATTTGAACAATCTATTCAGGCTATGCCATCTGAGGGCAGTGTTGTAAATGGCACAATAAAGGGGATGGACGGCGACTTCGTTTTGGTCGATGTGGGCTATAAATCTGACGGAAAAATTTTATTGAAAGAATTCTCGAGGGGTCGGGTAAATTTTGAACTGAACATTGGCGACACTGTCAGGGTTTATATCGATAGATACGAAGACCGTCACGGCGATGTCGTCCTGAGCAGAGAAAAGGCTTTACGCGAAGAATCTTGGGTTGACTTGGAAAAGTCTTTTGAAGGTGAAAAACAGGTTATTGGTGTTGTTACAGGTCGGATAAAAGGTGGATTCAGCGTTGACATAGAGGGCGTGATGGCGTTTTTACCAGGGAGTCAAGTTGACGTAAGACCTGTGCGGGACGTCACTCCATTGATGGGGATGCCGCAACCATTCAAGATTTTGAAGATGGACCGTTTGCGTGGAAACATTGTCGTTTCTAGGCGTGCGATAATAGAAGAAGAAGGGGCTGAAGAACGGGCAAAGGTTGTCTCGACGCTCGATGAAGGGCAGGTCGTTCCTGGAATTGTTAAAAACATTACAAATTATGGCGCGTTCGTCGACATTGGCGGCGTGGACGGGTTGTTGCATAATACGGACATCTCTTGGAAACGTATCTCTCATCCATCTGAGGTGCTTGAAATCGGTCAGCAAATTCAGGTGAAAGTCATCCGTTTTAATCGCGATACGCAAAGAATTTCTTTGGGCTTAAAACAGCTCGATAATGACCCTTGGCAAGGGGTTGAAACAGTGTTCAAATCAGGTGATAAAATCTCTGGCACTGTGACCAATATAACCGATTATGGCATTTTTGTTGAGGTTTTGCCTGGGGTTGAGGGATTGGTTTATATCTCTGAGATTAGCTGGAAAAAGAATGTTCACCCAAACAAGGTGACTTCCTCTGGTGAAAAGATTGATGTGGTTGTGCTTGACGTTGACAGCTTTAAGAGAAGGATGAGCTTAGGGCTCAAGCAATTGGAAGAAAATCCATGGGAAAAAATTGCTAAAGATTTTCCTGCAGGGAGTGAATTTGAAAGCGAAATCAACAATATCACAGACTTTGGGCTGTTTATCAAAATAACCAAAGATATAGACGGTATGGCACATATTAATGATTTATCTTGGGGGCGTCCTGGTGAAGAGGCGATAAAGTCTTATAAGCGTGGCGACAAGATAACAGTGAAGGTTCTTGAAGTTGATGTGGAGAAAGAGCGGGTCGCATTGGGCGTCAAACAGCTTTCGGAAGACCCTCATAAAGACACCATCTCCAATTTAGCTAAGGGAAATGTTGTCACCTGTGTTGTGAAGAATATCTTGGATAGCGGGATAGAGGTTGAGTTTGATAACGGTATGGTTGGCATGATAAAGAAGGCTGAGTTGTCGAAGGACAAGCAAGACAGGAGAATAGACCGTTTTGCCGTCGGCGAAAAAGTTGATGCCAAAGTGCTTTCTATCGACAAAATCACAAGAAAAGTGTTGCTTTCTGTCAGAGCACTAGAAATTGAAGAAGAAAAACGTACCATGGCTGAATATGGCTCTGCTGACAGTGGTGCCAGCTTAGGTGACATTTTGGGCGTTGCGATGAATAAAGGGCAATAATAACACTAAGATATTAGTGTGCCAGAGAGAGAATGATGTATGGTCTATCTTGTCTGATGGTGGTGGGGTGCTCTGTAATTAGCCCAATGAAAGATTGTTTGTTCATATTCATTTGTTAAAAAAGGTGATTTTTGTTTGTGTTTCTTCCAAAATCGCTGGTTTATCGAATTGAACGCTAATAATGTTCTCTTGCGATGTTAGGTTATGAGTGGTTTTCATCAAAGAGCCATAGAGAGTCGCGTCTCGGCATATATTTTAATATATTATCATTTATGTGGAAGATGTTGAGTCTTCTATGGCGTTTTTCGAGCAGGTCTTTGATTTAGAAAGAAAATTTGTTTCTGAAGATGGCTATGGAGAGCTTAATACTGGTCAAACTACATTAGCTTTTGCTAGTCAACGCTTGTGAAAACAAAAATCGTTACAGATTATTTGTCTGTTGATAAATCTGATAAAACATTTGGGATTGAAGTTGGCTTTACAACTGACTCTGTTAGCGAAGTTTATGAAAGAGCGATTTCTTTTGGTGCAAAGTCTATCCCGACCGAGATGCCATGGGGGCAAACAGTTTCATACATAAAATCTCCAGATGGAACGTTGGTTGAAATCTGCAGTGCTATTAGGCGGTAATCAACAGTTTGTTTAACAGTGTTGTATCTGGTTGGTTTATTTAATTATAATATATAAATAAACATTGGCGACGTATGGGGTTTTATAATCGCGAATTTTATTAATTTTTCTATTTAAAAAACATTATTCTAATAACATCTTTCATATTTGTGGCTTTTTTAAAGCAGGTAAAAAAGTCAGGTTTCTTTAATCGCTTGGGTTCATGAAGGGCGTTGTGTATAAAAATTGCGTTAGGATTTTCTCCTCTCCAAGTCGCTTGAGCGAGGTTGGTGGGTGAGATGTGGCGTCATTTCCGAATTTCTCCAGTCTTTTTTGAGATAAAAAAACGTGGAAACCAATGTGTGGCGTGATTGTTGAGCGATTTGTGATGTGGTGTAGCGGGGTGGCAGAAAGGGGTAAACAGAATGAAAAATTGTTTCCCTAGCCAATAGCATGGTAATCAGAGTTCCCTGACGAAAAAATTATTATCCCCAAATTTGCAAAGACGGGTGAATAAAGCTTAGAGCGAGCAAACTTTTAATCGCAAAGGCTCCCAGCATAAAAAAAGCCCCTTGAACACAGCATATCTGCCAGAACAAGGGGTGTTGTATGAGGTATTAAAATTTTCTTATATCAAAACAAGCCCTAGAAAGCCCATATGGCACCAAGCTTAATCTGATATTTCGAGTATAGAAGCTTTGTGTCGTAGGTTTCTGTTGGCATGTTAACATCAAGTGTATTAACAGTGGCTGTAACGTTATAACGTTGTGACAGTGTCCAAAGGAGCTCTGTCCTCAAACGAAGGTGGTCCCAGACATAATGCTCAAAGCCAAACCCCAAACGAAGATGTTCTTTTCTCTCATTTGCTTTTAGTTTTATAAAACTTATGTCAGCACTAACAATATCCCCATTTCCATTAAAGTTCTTTATGGTTTGCATATAGTGATATTTGTTTGGATCATTTTCTGCTCGAATTTTATTGATTTCAAGACCAGCGAGGGCATAAACGATTGTTCCCCTGCCGAGCTGAAGCCCAAACCTCCCAGATAATCCACAAGAAAATGGGTCAATTGGGTTTTTTGCGTATTTAACAGGGTGCGGATATCTGCTCCAAGAGGCGTCAATCTCAACTGCGGTGTAAAGGTGTTTGAAGAATATTTTCTCTAAACCAATAACAGGACCAAAACCACCAAACCCATCATTAACTGTAACTGTTTCATTTTTTAGTCCGTACTCTATAATCGTTGCATTATTTATACCCTTAAATTTACTGACAGCGAGCCCGCCATGACCAACTACGCCGACGTATAGGCGAGGGAGGAGTTTAGGCAGGAGCAGTTCATCAAAGCTTCCT
>CAYJEJ010000003.1:0-126360 GCA_964369315.1 uncultured Alphaproteobacteria bacterium
AGTCTAGAGCTGTTAGTTTGTATAAAGACCCTAAAGATAAATCAGTTAATCCAGTCTGGTTACTTAAGTCTAGAGCTGTTAGTTTGTTTAAATAATTTAAATTTAAATCAGTTAATCCAGTTTGGTTACTTAAGTCTAGAGTTGTTAGTTTGTATAAATAATTTAAATTTAAACCAGTTAATCCAGTCTGTTGACTTAAATATATTGATGTTAGATTGTTTAAATACTCTAACGACAAAGAAGTTAATCCCTGCACATTTTCAAGATTTATTCTTTTTAGGTTATAATTGCTTGAATATTGACCATGTATAATAATCTTGTTGTTAGCGGTATCGCTCAATGTCATGTCTTTGACAAGGAGTTCATCAAAAGCTATGATTTGTTGAATATCATTTAATAAGACAGGGGCATCTTTTTTGAAAGTGAAGCCGCGTTTTTTTGGGTTACTTGAGAGGTTTGCAGAGCCAGAGAAGACTTCAATACCCTTTTTAACAACGCTAGATATGGTGGAAGGGCACTCTAGTTTTTGAGCAGCCTGTAAGAGGGAGCCGTTTTTACAGACATTAACAGCATGTTGTTGCATTCCAGCCATTGAGCCATGAGCGGTTCCAAAAGCATTATATATACTGGCATTTGCCCCTTGACCCAAGCCAACAGACATCAAGCCAAAACTAAGACAAGATGATAATAAAATATTTTTAACCTTCATAAGGCTTCTCCGTAGAAATAAAACAATGAATTACCTAAAAGCATAAACACCTTTCCTTTATTTTTGGTTAATTCAATGAGAAAACCTTTCTTCCTCCTGCTCTAGCTTCATCGTTCCTCGGTGCCAGTATTTTGAGACTCAATATTTTCGGTTAATTGAGATAAAAAACCTTTCTTCCACCTCCTGCCCCCAAACCGCATGAATGGAAAAATTTGGATAAATCATCGACTTACCCCTCTTGCAAAGATTGTATTATCATATATAATTCTTAAAACTTGGGCACATAGCTCAGCGGTAGAGCGCTACGTTGACATCGTAGAGGTCGTAGGTTCAATCCCTGCTGTGCCCACCATTTCTCAGACTTTTTCTTTGTCTAGATGTTCCAAGCGTTCAGTGTTTGTTTTGTGCTGTGGTTTTTGATTAGTTCTGTTACTGCCCAGACTAGGGCGTCGAGCCTGTCGGGGGATTTATCGCCTGATTTTGCACAGAACGATGTCATCTGTTTCTCGAGTTCAGTGAAGGGGTATTGATGGAATATCCTGTTCATTTTATATAAAATCGCAACTGGCTCGGCTCGAACTAACTTCGCGTTTGTGGCACGGACTTTTTTAATGTTTATATAGGGGGTTTTCGACCTCAGGACTTGTTCGACAAGGTCGCCACCTGCGTTGACCTCGGCGACTATGGAGTTGGCGTGATATGTTTCATATAACTCAATCACTGTTTGTGACCACGCTTCGGGCGGGGCTTTACAGCTTGCGTCATGCATGATTAGGATATATCCGTTTGCGTCTATTCCCGCAACTATTATACCAGTTTCGTCGCTGTTTTCATTCGACGTTACGGCAGGGTCGATTCCAATGACGATTTTTTCTGGGATTATTTCATATGGCGGGGTGTGTGACTGTTCAATCATCTCCCATGACCAGAGGGCTTGAGGGTTGTCGTCGATGATTTCGGCGTAAAGCTCTTGGGCACCGATTTTTGTGCCAGAATATTTCTGTTTCATTTGCTCGATGTATTGCGGAGCAAGGTTTAAGCTGTTTTCAAATGTGTTGCCACGGGTTATTACTATCTCATCCCGTTTGATTAAGGATTTGATGGCTTTGGTTGGCTTTGGCGTGGTTGTGATTAGCATTTTCGGAGCTTTGCCAAGCCTAAGGGCAAATGAGACTTGCTCCAAGACTTTGCTTGCATTTTTAAACTTGGCGAGCTCGTCAATCCAGATTGCGTCAAATTGTGGCCCGCGGAGCTTTTCTGGGTTTTGGGCACTGAACACTTGTGCTATTGCACCTGTTTTTCTCCATCTTAAGATTTGGTTTGAGGGCTCATAGGTGACAACCTCCCAACTTGGCGAGACTGTTAGTATTCCGCTTTCCCCCTCTATCATAACCGTGCGTGCGTCATTAAGCGAGTTGGCGATTAGACCAATTCTCTTATATTCGCCGCTGGTCGCCCAGTGTCTTATGGTCTCAGCGCCCGTTCTGGTCTTTCCGAAGCCTCGACCAGCCAAGATTAACCAAATTCGCCAATCTCCTTCTGGGATTAATTGACTTTGCCTCGCATGAGCACACCAATCATATTTTGAACGCAAAAACTTTCTCTCACTCAGTCTTTTTTGACACAAATATAAGACCTCTCTTAAATAGAGCTTTTTGTTTTGATAGTGCATGATTTTTTGATTAAATATAAGGAATGTTGCCATTATACTTCACATTAAGCAAAGTATCAACGATTTGTGATTATTTTTAATAAAATTAATGGAATAGTAACATCGCGTTAAAAGATATTGTTTATTTTCTTTGAAAAAAATTGTACCCTCTGGTGAGGATTACCAAAATTTTATAGGAACTATATTTATGAGCACATATCATACAGAATCTATAATAACAAAAATTGTTAATATTTCTGGCGAGCTTTCCGATGCTGCGGTTGCGTTGAACTCAGCTGCTTTTACCCCATCTGGGGCTTGTAGCGAATTTATGTGGGGTTTTACTGTTTTTGTGTTGGCTTGTTTTGTCGGGTATTATGTCGTTTGGCGAGTAACCCCCGCACTCCATGCCCCTTTGATGGCTGTTACGAACGCTATATCCAGCGTGATTATCGTCGGTGCGATTTTGGCGGCGGGTCAGCTTGAGTCCCCGTTTGCAAAAATTATGGGGTTTTTGGCGGTTGTTTTGGCGTCAATTAACATATTTGGTGGGTTTTTGGTCACAAAACGTATGTTGGATATGTTTCAGAAGAAAGGTAAATAAGTTTTAGAGGAGTTTGACCGATGTCTGCTAATTTTTCGGCGTTTTTATATTTAGTATCTGCGATTTGCTTCATTTTGGCTTTGCGTGGGCTGTCCTCTGCAAAAACGGCTATCAGCGGCAATAAGTTTGGCATGACAGGAATGGGGATTGCAATTTTTGCGACCTTTTTCGCACCACAGGTTTCAATGTATGGTTTGACAGTCCTTGGCATTATCGTTGGTGGGCTAATCGGTGCTGCAATTGCAAAAAAGATACAGATGACAGCTCTTCCCCAACTGGTTGCTGCCTTTCATAGCTTGGTTGGGTTGGCGGCTGTGTTTGTCGCCGCGGGGGCATTGAGTTCGCCCGTTGTTTTTGGGATTGGCTCCCCACTACAAATAATGACCGCAAGCTTAATAGAGATGGGGTTGGGAACCGCAATTGGTGCAATCACTTTTACGGGCTCTATCGTTGCTTTTCTTAAGTTGCAGGGGATTATGGGTGCAAAGCCGATTATGTTGCCTGCTCGCCACACAATCAACATCGCACTTGGGTGTGGGGTGGTTTTCCTTTTATTATTGTTTGTTTTAACGCAGTCACATTTTTTCTTTTGGATGTTGGTAGTTGCTTCATTAACACTGGGATTTTTGTTGATTGTCCCAATAGGTGGGGCGGATATGCCAGTGATTGTCTCGATGCTTAATTCTTATTCTGGTTGGGCAGCATCTGGTATTGGTTTTACGTTGGGGAATAATTTATTAATCATAACAGGGGCGTTGGTCGGTGCTTCGGGTGCGATTTTGAGTTATATTATGTGCAAGGCGATGAACCGCTCCATCATAAACGTTATGGTTGGGGGCTTTGGGTCAGACGTGCAAGCAGGAGGGAATGTCAACAGCTCACAAAATCAACGCCCTGTAAAACAAGGTAGCCCAGAAGACGCTGCTTTTATGATGAAAAACTGCTCATCATTGATAATCGTTCCAGGGTATGGAATGGCGGTTGCACAAGCCCAACACGTGTTGCACGAAATGTGTAACGTTTTGAAGAAAAATGGGGTCAAGGTTCGCTATGCGATACATCCCGTTGCAGGTCGCATGCCAGGGCATATGAATGTTCTTTTGGCGGAAGCAAACGTGCCATATGACGACGTGTTGGAGCTTGAGGACATCAATCGCGACTTCACATCAACTGACATTGTGTATGTCATTGGTGCTAATGATGTGACCAACCCAGCCGCAAAAAACGACCCTCAAAGTGCCATATATGGGATGCCTATCCTAGAGGTTGAGAATGCAAAGACGATAATCTTTGTAAAGCGTTCGATGGGGGTTGGTTATGCTGGTGTGGAAAACGAGCTGTTTTTCCGTGATAACACGATGATGCTCTTCGGTGATGCTAAAAAAGTTACGGAAGAGATTGTTAAGTCTATGGAAAATGATTAATCGGAGTTTTTTATTATGAACAATGCTAACAATAATTACGATTTGATTGTTATCGGTGGCGGGCCAGGGGGATATGTTGCTGCCATATACGCAGGTCAGATGGGCAAAAAGGTCGCCTTAATAGAAGAAAAACATCTTGGGGGTGTTTGCTTGAATTGGGGCTGTGTGCCAACGAAAGCACTATTAAAATCAGCTGAAGTAAAACATACCATCGACCATGCTTCTGACTTTGGCTTTGAGGGGGTGCAGGCGAGTTTTGACATAAAAAAAATCGTCGCAAGGTCTCGCTCCGTGGCGGATAAGCTCTCTAAGGGCGTGAAAGGTTTGCTCAAGAAGAACAAAGTCGACATTATTGATGGTCGCGGGCTACTAAAATCTCCTCAAACGGTTGAAGTGACCGGTAAGGACGGCTTAAAAAAAGACTACTCTTCTCAACGCATAATATTGGCAACAGGGGCAAGACCAAGGATTTTATCTGGCTTTGAACCAGATGGAAAGTTTGTGTGGACATCTCGCGAAGCCATGATACCAGAAGAACTGCCAAAAAAGTTGCTGGTAATTGGCTCAGGGGCAATCGGCATTGAGTTCGCCAGTTTTTTCCACCTGATGGGCAGTGACGTGACGGTCGTTGAGGTGCAAGACAGGATTTTGCTCACAGAGGACGAAGAAATCTCTAAAATTGCTCAGAAATCATTCGAAAAACAGGGCATGAAAATTTTAGTAAGCTCAAACGCATCTATCATTAAGAAAAACAAAGATACCGTCGAAGTCTGTATCAAGAATAAGGGGGCAGATATCGTCGATAAGTTCGATAAAATTATCGTCGCTGCGGGCGTTACGGCAAACATCGACAACATTGGTCTAGAAAACACCAAGATTAAAACCGAAAATGGTCGTATTACCGTTGACAAGTTCAACCTGACCCACGAGCCCACAGTCTATGCAATCGGGGACATTGTCAGGGCTCCTTGGTTGGCACACAAGGCGAGCAGGGAAGGGGTGATTGCCGTTGACCATGCGTTTGGAATTGACGCCGGAAAGCACGCGATTGACTATTCTTCAATCCCTGCTTGTATATACTCCATTCCACAGATAGCCAGCGTTGGGCTGACTGAAAAGCAGGCTCGCGAGAAATATACCGACATAAACGTTGGTCGCTTTCCATACGTCGGGAATGGAAAGGCGGTCGCTATGGGCGAGGAAGAGGGGTTGATTAAAACCATTTTTGATAAAAAAACAGGCGAGCTGTTAGGGGCACATTTAATCGGCTCTGAGGTGACAGAGCTTATTCAAGGCTTTGTTATGGCGAAAACGTCAGAGGCGACCGACGCAGAGTTTATTCGCACCATATACCCACACCCAACGCTATCAGAGATGATGCACGAGTCGGTGCTTGACTCACATGGCAAGGCTATTCATATATAGTTTGTTCAGTTATAGTTTGTTCAGTTAAAAAAACACAATTGCTGGTGAAAATGATTTTGCGAGTGGTTGTGTTTTTTTTTGACCACTGATAACGGGGATGAATTTTTTCCCAAAAAACAATATAAGACTTAATTCAGCATTCATCATATTAAAACTAATATAAATTATCCGACTGAAAAATGTCGACATGGTTTTGGTATGTTAAGAAAAATCTGGGAATAGGACGAAATTTTAATTAATGAAAGAAAATGGTGGGCGTTGAAGGATTCGAACCCTCGACCCGCTGATTAAGAGTCAGCTGCTCTACCAACTGAGCTAAACACCCATAAACAAAAACTGCTCCAACATAACAGATATTTATCCTGAAGTCGAATACTTTGTTTTCCTTCAGCCAGAAACTTTATAGCCCAAAGAATACGCTGCAGGTTCAAGATAAATTACGCTATTTTGTTTATATGATTTTGAATGGCTAATATTTTTTTCATGATGTATGTTTTTCAACAAATGTTACAAAAAATACTGCACCAAAAAATTCCCCTTCGTGACGATATTTTTACAAGATAGCTATCAGGTGGCAACGGGTTTTCTCTCATTTTAATCTAAGGTAGGGGAAAGGGGGATGGCATCGAGGGGGGCGAGTGCAACTTAAGAGGAGGGAGCAAGTTAATAGTTTAGAGAGAATTAATCCTGAAAGGTCGAATATGGGGTCAAAATAATCTATTTCTTCCAGCATTCGAGCCTCTCTGCAACTTTCTATCACATTCTATCGTGCCCCCCCCTTTTCCCCTTCATGGCGATATTTTGACAAGATAGGCATCAGGTGGCAGGGAGTTTCTCTCTTTTTTTTACTCTAATGTAGAGGCAGGGGAATGGGCATGGCAAAGAGAGGGGCACGGTTTGAGGAGGAGGTATCGGTGAAGCAAGCACATGGAATGAAGAGTGGGTTTCGGTGGAGCAATCTCGTATAGGCTGAGGATGAAGTTTTGGTTAGGCAATGGCATGGGGTGAACGATGAGTTTCAAGGGGGAAGGGAAAAATGGGGCGTTAATCACCGCCCCCTTTCCTTTTAATAAAAAACTAACTCACCTCAAACCTTTTACTTCTCAGGCAAACAATAAACTATAATCAACCCTCCAATTAAAATAATCCATACCCTCAATAACAAAAATTAATTTAAATATTGACAATCTTCGAATTTTAATATAAAGATACTCTTAACAATGTTTTTAATATTTAATCAGGAGCTTTAATATATGAATAAAAAACTTTTAACCGCCGTATTTATGGCAATTGCAGTGACAACCTCTCTTAAAGGACAAAATGCACATGCTTCTATCAACTCAGAAAAACCTACCCCTTCAATTAATATTTTCACAGATAATAGTAGTACTTGCTATTATTATTCTAACATGAATGAGGTGGCTCAAAATCATGATAATAGTAGTGTAAAGGGTATACATATAGCTGATTCTACAGAAAAATCAATAGCTTTAACTGAATATACCAACTTGACAAGGCTGAGTGTAAGTTCTTCCTCTGAATTAATGTCACTAGATTTAAAAGATAATAATGGCTTAACCGATTTATCTTTAGAGCGCTTATACAATTTAACAGCTCTAGACTTATCAAACCAAAAGAATTTAACTCGCTTATATGTAGAGGATTCAACAAAACTAACAGACCTAAATTTAAATAATCAAACCAAATTAACTGATTTAGCATTATTAAATCTGGATATAACAACTCTAGACTTATCAAACCAAAACAATTTAGCTTCCTTATCTGTCTATAATTTAACAAAACTAACAGACCTAAATTTAAATAATCAAACCAAATTAACTGATTTAGCATTATTAAATCTGGATATAACAACTCTAGACTTATCAAATCAAATCAATTTAGCTTCCTTATATGTAGAGGGTTTAACAAAACTAACAGACCTAAATTTAACTAATCAGAGTAAATTAACTAATTTATGTATAGAGAATCCATCTGCTTTAACAAAAGTAGACTTAAGAAATAGCAAACTATTAAAAAATCTCAGCATTAATGGAATATCTGTCCAAATTTAAAAGATGTTGTAATACCATCTATTACAGACAATGATGTCATTAAGGGATAATGGTTCTATATTAATGAAAAACAGATAAACTTTCCAGTGCAGGGGGCAGTTACTCGCTCAAGACAACAACTAAATTAAAAAGCCCTGGCTTTTTTGCAGGGGGAGGATGATTGTATCAAACTCCCCCTATCTTTTTGTTACCTTCCTTTCAATATGTAAAAACAATGTCATCAAGCGGAAATTGGGTCTCGAATGCCCAGCACACCAGCCTATGACAACTTCCTTGGTCTTCATTCTCTCCTTAACCCCTCCCTCTCGTTCCCATCCCTCTGCCCTTAACTTAGAGTAAAGAGAGAGAACCCGTTGCCATCTGATACCCATCTTGTCAAAACATCGCCATGAAAGGGAAAACGTGGCAAGAATGGAGGGGCATCGATTGGAAAGAGTGTGAGATTTTGAGACGTTAAGAACAGAGATTAAAAAAAGTAATAGATATTATTAAAAATGTTTTCTTCATCTTCTTTTAGCTGACTGTTCCATTATCCAAACCATATTCTTGCTCTTCCTCAAGAGAACCATGATGCCTCCTAGTTTTTAACTTGTCAAAATATCGCCATGAAAGGGGAAGGTGTGGCAAGAATGACTGGCGGTGGCACGAAAAGTGGGGGGGCTGAGGAATATAGCGTGTAGGAAACTGTGGAGGCACCCATTTGGAGGCATGAGGCACGAATGACGGGAGACAGGAGATATGAAAATATGTTTTTTGATTGTAAAAACACCGTCCCCCTAATCTTGAGCATCCCCCTCTCTACCATTAGATTGTACAAGAGAATCTTGATGCCATCTGATGCCTAACTTATCAAAGTATCGCCACCAATGGGAAAATGTGGTACGATAGAATGTGATAGAAAGTTGCAGAGAGGCTCGAATGCTGGAAGAAATAGATTATTTTGACCCCATATTCGACCTTTCAGGATTAATTCTCTCTAAACTATTAACTTGCTCCCTCCTCTTAAGTTGCACTCGCTCTATCGTTGCCACCTGATGCCTATCTTGTCAAAATATCGTCATGAAGGGGAGAATAGGCAAAAATGACCGAGGGAAGGGGTATGGGAGAGTATGCATGGGGCATGAATGAGTGGGTGAACGAGACTGCGAGGGCAGAAATACCGTAAGGGAGAAAAATACTGGGCATGAGACCAGAGAGGTACGAGGTCTGTCGATTGGGAAGGCACCGATTGAAAAGAGTTTGCGGTTTGGATGGATTGTTCAATTGAGGAGGAGCTCTACGGCAAACTGGATGAGAGAACCGAAAGGGATTAGAAGGCTGGGTAGAGGACGGTGGCAGGAGAATGAAGTAAAAAACTTTAATATATATATATTCTAAAACTTCGTCCTTCATCTGCATTTTATATTATTGTATCATATCAATGCTTTGTCCAACTGGAGAGAGCAATTTTTCAGCTTTCAGTCGCACACAAATATCAGGTAATTCATGGGATAAAACAACGTGGTGCCCAGGGACGGAATTGAACCGCCGACACGAGGATTTTCAGTCCTCTGCTCTACCAACTGAGCTACCTGGGCGAAATGATGTCGGTCTGCTTCAAGTAGCAAAAACCAACTGGCACCTTTATAAATCATTTATCAGCATTTGTCCAGACTTGATTTGCAATATTAACTGATTGAGTGATGGACGTGATTTTCTTATATGTGGGTTTATAAAAACAGTTAACTAACCCAGCTTTGCCCTTTCATTTATTAGTATTATTGTTTGAAATTTGAGGAAAATTAATGAAATATTAAACACTCATTGGAAAAAACTTGAAATTTATCCGATTGTAGGTATAATCACAGTATTAATACATTGTTTTTTACGAGGTGCTTTCCATATGCGGGGCTTTGGTGAGAAGGAGCTTTTATCTAAGGTGATTGCGATGCCTGCAAATACTAACCCAAGGGGGGATATATTTGGCGGTTGGGTCATGTCGATGATGGATATTGCCGCGGATAGCTTGGGCGGACGTGTTGCAAAGGGTGCTGTGGTGACTAAGGCTGTGAAAGATTTGACCTTTGACCACCCGATATTTGTGGGGGATGAGGTTTCGGTCTATGCTTCGGTGCTTAAGGTCGGCAAGACTTCGGTCACCTTGGACGTTGAGGTGAGCATTCGTCGGGCTTCTGATGCAGAGGTTTTTCGTGCTGTGTCGGGGACTTTTGTCATGGTTGCGGTTGATGAAAAACGCAAACCAAGGAAGATTACGGACGCTGAGCTTGTTGGGTCTTATTGCTCGGTGGTGGGCGGTCTTTCTTCAGCGGTTTGTTTTTAAAGCGAGAAATATCAAACCTGTGAATTAAGTTTTTCCAAGATTTCTTCAAGCTTTGCCATTTCTGGCGGTAGGGGGGAGTTGAAGGTTTGCACCTGTTTAGTGATGGGGTGTTCAAAAGAAAGGTGAAACGCATGAAGGGCGTGACGCTGGAAACCTTTTAAAAACAAATCGAGTTCATGGAATTTTTCTCCTAAATTCTTGACTCTTCCATAAACCTTGTCGCCGATTAGGGGGTGGGTGAGACTTTGCATGTGAAGTCTTACTTGATGTGTGCGACCTGTTTTGAGCGTGCACTCGATTTTTGATGCTAGGGTTAGGAACCTATTTAATAACCTGTAGTGTGTGCACATATATTTCCCCCCGTTTTTGACGAGCGTCATTTTTTTGCGATTGATTTTGCTCCGTGCGATATACCCCTCACACAAGCCGCTTGGCTTATTTAAAACGCCCCAGCCGAACGCGATGTATTTTCTTTCAATTGTGTGTTTTTCAAACTGCTGAGCTAATTGCTGGTGAGAGAAGTTGTTCTTTGCAATCACCATGATGCCACTAGAATCTTTGTCCAGCCTGTGGACTATTCCAGGGCGTTTTTCCCCACCAATTGAAGAAAGCGAATTTCCGCAATGTGATAAGAGTGCGTTGACTAGAGTGTGGTCGGGGTTGCCTGCTGCTGGGTGGACGACCAGTCCTGCGGGCTTGTCTAGTACCAGTATATCCACATCTTCAAATAAAATGTTTAAAGGAATGTCTTGTGGCTGGTGGGTTGTATCCTTCGGCTTTGGGATTGAAACTTGAATAACATCCATTAAACTTAGATATGCTGACTTATTGGCTTTCTCCCCATTGATTAGAACAAAACCGCTCTCAATCAATTTTTGAATTTGATTACGCGAGATGGGAGGCAGGCTTTTCGTCAAGAAGTTATCAAGGCGGATAGGGGGGCTGATTTCATCTGGGTTATTTATTTTGATTATAATTGTTTGCTCGGTTTCCATGGATTGTTTTATAGCATAACTATTGAGAAAAATGTAATGCATATCTGAAGGTTTTGCGTTTATCTGATTGCAAGGGGGGGGCGTTTTTTGTTATAACATCTTAACACGTGTCTGTAGCTCAGCTGGATAGAGCGTCGCCCTCCGGAGGCGAAGGTCGGGGGTTCGAATCCTCTCAGGCACGCCAGTTTAGATGCCTTGGTGCAGAGATTATGTCAGTTTATAAATATCAGGCTATCGATAAATTAGGCGTCAGAGTGAAAGCAGTTATGAGGGCACCTAATAAAGAAAAGGCATTAAGTAAAATCAATGATATGGGCTTGACCGTCATTAGGTGCGATTTTTCTTTCTTTGGTTTGTTGAAAATTTTGTTCAAACGAAAGATAGGGAAAGAAGATGTAATAACATTTCTTTCTCATATTAAATATCAGGCAGAAATAGGAACAAGCATTACCGATTCGCTCACCTGTTCTTTGGATGGAGGTTTTTCTCCAGAGATGACGTCTGTTATTGAGGAGATAAAACTATCTTTTGAAAATGGGTATGGTTTGTCAGAGACGCTTTCAAAATTTAGGCGAGTTTTTGGCGATACTGCCATAAAATTAATTTCTGTTGCTGAGTATACGGGTGATATGTCAGTATGCATCAAAAATGCTATAGAATTTTTGAGATTAAGCGACAGGGCAACCGCTAGGGTAAGGCAAGCTGTTTTCCTTCCGATATTTTCTGTGTTTGTCGCAATTGTTGCCATATTTTGTTGTGCGTGGTTGATTGTGCCACAATTGATTTCGGTTCAGGAAAATTTTAATGTGGAATATTCTTGGCTGAGCAGACTATTGATTGGGCTGTTTTCTGAACAAGATGATTCTCATAATATCATCTGGTTTTCATTTTTCATGGTGTTGGCGGGGTTGATTTTTATTAATAAGAAATATTCTTACGCCACGGATAAATATATTTTAAGGTTGCCAATTTTGGGGAAAATATTACAAAAATTAGAACTATGGCGATTTACACTAGCATTTTCATTGGCTCTGGAATCAAATATTTCACCCGTAGAGGCACTTGAGGTTGGACTGGGGTGTTTGAAAAATCAATATTTAAAAAAGTGCTTTTTAAAAGCATCAGAACTGACTAACCTAGGGTATTCATTAAATGATTCTTTTTCTAAGACCTGTGAGTTTATGCCCAAAATCTTGATTTCTGCCGTTGCGGTCGGTGAAAAAAACAATCAACTTGGTCAGACCATGCGGTCATTTGCAGATATGACTTATTTGGATATAGAGCTTGGTTTGAAAAAACTATCTAATCTTTTATCCATATATTTGACGATTTTTACAGGGGTTTTGCTGCTTTCTGTTGTTATTGGTTTATTTGTCCCAATTTATACGAACCTTTTAAGCAATTGGGGGAATGTTTGATAACAATGAAACCTTTTTATCGGTCTTTAGATTTAGTGCTTTTGAAACATAATCGTTTATGGGTAATAAAAGGCGACATCAATTCTCGGCAGATAAGCATAACACCGCTGAGCGACTCTGACTTTTCACGCTCAAGTAACGTTTGTTTGCTTAGCCTTGAGGATGAGTTTGAGTTTGATATCCAAGTGACGCCATCACTCTCGGCGATTGAACTAAAACAATTTATCAAAAATAATAATAGCATAAATAAAATGCGTCATTTTTTTGTTGATAAATTTCATGGAAGAAACTTTTTTAAAAAACAAAAGTTCTTTACTCAAAAGATTAGTTTAAGTGAGAAAAAATTAAATATCACCTTAAAAGAATTATCTAAAAACTTAAATGGAGGGGCATTTTTAGGAGTTTTTCCTTTATTGACCTTTTTACCGAGAATTTTGAAATTAAAATCTGGCGTAGAGGTTACAGGGTGGTGGATTTTTTTAGAAACTGAAGAAAGCGAAAAAATTAACCTATATATTGGGTGTAAAAACAACTTTTTGATGCATGTTTGCTTTAATCAAGGTGAGAAAAATTTTGAAGACTTTATTTTTGATAGCATTTCAAGAGCTGTCTTGTATTTAAGGCGGTATAATTGGAACGTCGAGGATAGGTTGCAGATATTTTCTGACTTAAGTTTTGATATTCTTGACCAGTTAAAAGAAAAAATTCCAAGTAATGTTTTGTTCTATAACTTTTGTTTTAGGAAAAATTCTCTTTCTCTCGATTACGCTCATCTTTCCGGTTTTCATGTCGCTTTAATAAAAGAAACCTTGAGCGAAAAAATCATTAATAACAAATTGTTTTCGGTAATAGATAATTATAACTTTAATATTATTAAAAAATTTTTTTGCCTTGAAAAGGCTTTAATCTTTTTAACGTCTCTTACGTTTATTGCTTTTATGAGCTTGGGTTTTTGGCAACCTAAACAGAAAATCCTAGGACTTGATAAACAAATTTTAGAAAAACAAAAAGAAATAGAAAATGCTAAACAAAGCTTTTCAGATAAAATAAACATTGGCTTAAAAGCTATTCCAACCGATAGATTAATCAAAACTTTAAAAGAATTGGCGTTGGGGGAGCGTTTAAATTATGACAGTGTTTTTAACGCATTGTTAAAAATAGGAGGGATATTAAATGCTGTCGAATCCAGCCGTGTAATTGATTTGAAATTTGAATCTTATAAAATAAAGCTGAATATTTTGGTGTTGAAGGTTGACAGCTCAACCTTAAAAACGCTCTTGCAAGAACGCTTTAACAACATAGAGTTTCACCCTCCCAAAAGCCCCATTGGAGTTCAAAAAGATATCAATAAACTAAACGAAGACAAAGATGAAAAACATGAGGCTTTGTTCATAGAGATTAAAATATGAAAGCAGTTTTAAGATTTTTTGATTCATCTTTGAAGACCAAAGAACGTCGTTTGATACTGCTTTTGATGTCGCTATTCTGTGCGATTTTTTTCATTATTTTATTTTGCATATCTGTTTTTGCGATTAATCAGCGGGAGATATTATCTGCTCGTGCTGACAGGTTGTTAGCCATCACAAGAACACACAAAAATTTAATATATGATTTTAATAAAGCTGATAAAACGGTCAAATTTAGCAATAAAAGTCTTAGTTATATTAAAAATCTGTTAAAAAATTTTCACGCTGATGATATAGAAAAATCAATTAAAATTTCTGCAGAAAAATTGAACTTTAAAAAAATCACACTCCTAACGCAAGATTATCCAATGGGTAAAGGGGGATTCAAGTCTTATCTTTTAAACATAGATTTAATAGCAAATTCGGAAGCGGATATTTATAGGTTTTTATTACAAAATCAAATCTCTGGAATTTTAACGTTAAATTATTTATCTATTCAATTTGATGAGGCTTCTAAATTATTTTTATGTAAAATAAAACTGTTAACAACCTGTCTTGCACTTTTCGATGATATCGGTGCTAACCAAGAGGCAGATGAAGATGTTTCAATTGTTATTGATTATCCAAACCTTTTCAATTTAGAGCCGGTGAAAGAACCAATGGTTTTGAAATATATGTCCATACTAAGTGTGGGCGGGAAGGTTTTGGGGATGATAAACGATGTTTGGTACTCCGTTGGTGAACTAATAACAAATGAAGAGAAAGGGCTTACCCTAAAGGTGACTGACTTAAATGAAGATAGCGTTACATTAAGCTTTATCAATCAAGAAGAGAGGGGAAGCATCACCATTAATATTGGCGAGAGTGCAGAAATTTTTAAAAACAATTGATTGTTAGCTAATTTGATTTTTTATTTTTAATATTTCTTTTAGTGTCTCGGTCAGTTTTAAGGCGGGGATTTGGGGTATATTTATTATTAGTTTTTGGTCATTTCTGATTTTAATTTGACCTTTTGAATTCTGCATTAGTTTTATTAGCCCGAGCGGATTTTCGAAATAGTCGTTATGAAAACCGATTAAAGTGGATTTTGACCCAACATCAATGCGAGAGATATTACATTCTAAACAAATGTTTTTTATTGATATCACTTTAAATAAATTATCCACCTCATGTGGAAGGTTTCCGAACCTGTCGTTTAACTCTGCCTTTAGGTCAAGAATCTCCGCTGGGGTTTTTACCTGCGAAATCCTTTTATACATATCAAGCCTAATCGCATCATTATCAATATAATATTTTGGAATTAGTATAGACAAACCAATATTTAAGATTGGGGCAGGGACATCATCAGAGTTTTGTTCAACTGTTGGCGTCTTATCTGGTTGGTCGGCTTGTTTGAATGCTTTTTCGACAGCGTCGGTCAGCATTTGTTGATATAGTGCAACCCCAACTTCTTTGATGTGACCAGATTGTTGCTCCCCCAACAGGTTTCCCGCACCACGAATATCAAGGTCATAACTCGCAAGGCTGAAACCAGCCCCAAGGCTGTCAAGAGTTTGCAAAACCTCAAGACGTTTTTTCGCTCGATGGCTGAGTTTCTTATCGCTATTGGTTGTTAGGTATGCGTAGGCACGGCTTTTCCCTCGCCCGATGCGTCCCCTAAGTTGATATAATTGAGCTAAACCAAACATATCAGCCCTGTGGACTATCATCGTGTTTGCATTTGGTATATCTATTCCTGAGTCAATGATGTTGGTTGATATTAATATGTCGTATTTTTTTTCAATAAAATCTGAGATAGATTTTTCTATAATATTACTTGGCATCTGCCCATGGATAACAATTGTTGATAGCTCAGGAACCAAAGCATTTACGAGTGTTTTGATGCCGTCAATATCTTCTATTCTTGGGCAAACATAAAAAGATTGCCCGCCTCTGTGAGCCTCGCGTTTCAATGCTTCTTGAATGACAACATGGTCAACTGGCGAGATAAAAGTCCTAACAGCAACCCTATTAACCGGTGGTGTGGCGATAATGCTTAAATCCCTCACCCCAGAAACAGCCAGCTGTAGGGTTCTTGGTATTGGTGTTGCGGTCATGGTCAAAACATGGGTTTTTGGAAAACGAGATTTTAAGTTTTCTTTTTGTTTGACGCCAAAGTGCTGTTCTTCATCTATAATAATTAAGCCAAGATTTTTGAAATTTATTGTATTGGCTAATATTGAGTGAGTACCTATGATGATGTCCACACTATGGTTTTCGATAGCTTGTTTTATTTTGTTGCGTCCGCTCACAGGGGTGAAGCGAGACAGCTCGGTCAACCTTATCGGCAGGCTATTAAACCGAGATGTGAAGTTTTTGTAGTGTTGTCTGGATAAAATAGTTGTCGGTGTAACAACTGCAACTTGCTTGCCAGTATAGGCAACCAAGAACGCCGCTCTCAGGGCGAGTTCTGTTTTTCCAAAACCAACATCGCCACATATTAACCGCTCCATAATTTTACCAGTTGATAGGTCTTGAATTATATCTGCTTCGACTTTTTCTTGGTCTGGGGTTAATTCATATTCAAAACCATCACAAAAATCTTGATAGGTTTTATCGATGATTTTTATTGATTCTACGACTTCTTTCTGTCTTAGGGCTGCTGTTTCAACAAGTTTAAAGGCTAATTCGGTAATGCGATTTTTAACCCTAGCCTTACGGGTTTGCCAGCTTGCGGTTCCTAATTTGTCTAACTTTGCGACGGAGTCGTCGTTTCCATATCTTGTTAAAAGTTCAATATTTTCAACAGGTAAAAATAGCTTGTCTCCTCCTTCATAAACAATTATTAGGCAGTCATGAATGATTTCTCCAACTGTGACAGCGTCAAGACCCGCATATTTTCCTATCCCATGCTCTGAGTGGACGACCAAATCGCCTTCAACAATGCTGGAGGTGTCGGATATGAAATTTTCGGCTTTTAATGTTTTTCTTTTTGCTTGGTCACGTTTTATATCTATGCCCGTTAAATCTTTTTCGGTGATTATCCAAATTTTATCTGTTTTAAACCCTTCATTTAAAGGGCTTTGCCAAGCATAAATTCCTGTTTCATTAATTTGGTCTAATGATTCTACTTTAGTAAAGCTTAAATTATATTCTTTGAAAATTTCGCTCAGTTTTGCGAGCCCAAAGGTTTTTTGATACGTCAGAATTATAGATTTATCGTTGGATAAATTACGGATTTTTTTTGTTACCTCACTCCAAAAATCCAATTTTGGATTATTCCTTATTTCGCTAAATTCATAAATTTTCCGCAATTTGTTTGATAGTTCTAGACGCTCTGTTTTATCAACACAAGCGAGACTTTCAGTTGCTGGAAAAAGAGCAATATTTTTATGATAATTGAGGATGGATTTGACATCATCAGGTGAAAGATACATCGTTGAAGGAGCTGTGGGGTAGTAAACGTTGTTATATTTGTTTTTTAAATGATGTTCACTGTTGCGAGCTTTATAATATTCGTTAATATTATCAAAATGTTCTTGGACTGAGGGCTCAAAATCAAAATCTGTAATTATATAGAGGTTATTATTTAAATAATCAAAGATTGTATCTGTTTGCTCATAAAACAATGCTAGCCAATGTTCCATAGCCCGCACGCTGTTGCCTTGCGAGACAGCGTTATAGAGCTCATCATCATTGCCGGAGGTTTTAAAATGATTTCGATATTTTGTCCTGAAAGTCTTTATTGTCTCTTCAGATAAAATCACCTCATTGCAAGGAATTAAGGTTAATTCATGAAACTCTGTGTTTAAGCTTCTTTGTGATATTGGGTCGAATTGCTTAATATTTTCTATTTCATTATCAAAAAAGTTCAACCTGAACGGGGCGTTGCTAGCAGGGGAAAATATATCAAATATATCGCCTCTAACGGAAAATTCGCCAACCTCTTGAACGAGTTGCCTGCGTTTCATCCCCAACGCTAGGCAGGAATTTGTTAAATCATTTAAGTTTATTGTTTGTGTTTTTTTTATCTTTATTTTTTTGAAACTTTGCTTGGGGATGAGCCTTTGCATTATCGCCTTTACCGATGATATAACGCAGGTTGTTTTTCTTGGCTCGAGCATTTCTCCCAATGCGTTCAAACGAGTTGTTAAGATGTCATTGGCTGGCGAATTAATATCATATGGCAAACAGTCCCAAGCAGGAAATTGAATGACTTCATCGCCAATGAAAGAACGCATTTCTTCAGCTGCAGGCTCGATTAACTCGTCTTGCGAACGCACCCACAAAACAGTGGATTTATCATCCAAATTTTTAATGATTTGAGAGACGATAAAAGGTGATGTTTCTTGATAAAAGCCATTGATGATGGTTTTTTTGCTGTTAAATTTTGAGTTAAACAAATTGTTTATTATAGTTTTCATTTTTATAGTATAAACTTATTTTAATTAGTCATTTTATAATTTTAAATCGTTGACACAAGAAGATATCTTAGAAATTAAGAATTTTTTTCAAAGACCAATTAGTGAATTTAATCCTAAGTTGGCGTTTTTTTGTTCAAAATTGGGATTAAATACCGCCCTTGATTTATTATTACACTTGCCATCTGGTATTATACATAAAAACAAGGCCAATAGCATATGTGAGCTGAGGATTGGCATGGTTAACACGGTCTGTATTAATGTTGATGAAAGCCTAAATAAATCAAAAAAACATGCTCCAATAAGATTAAAATGTTCGGATGACAATGGCGATAATCTTTCGTTGATTTTTTTTAATGCTAGGGATGGATATCTAGAAAAAAAATTTCCCGTTGGCTCAAAGTGTGTTGTGAGCGGTTTTGTTGAAAGCTATAAAAATCGTTTGCAAATTGTCCATCCTGATAGGGTGGCACCTGAGTTTTTATTCGAAGAATTATGTAAAAGTGAGATAATTTATCCTTTAACCGCGGGGTTAACAAACTATGTTTTGCGGACGGCGATTTTACAAAATTTAAATAAGCTAAAACATTTATGGCACATTGATGATTGGGTTGAGCAAGATTTTTTGGATAAATATCAACTTAGTAATTGGTATGAAAGCTTGGTCATGGCACATAACCCCGAAAGCACATCTGACCTAGACCCATTAATATCAAAATATAAATTACGTCTGGCATTAGATGAACTAGCATTTAGAGAACGCAAGGTTTCAAAGATTATTCACCAGCGTTTAATCACCGATGGGATTAAGGTCGAGCCATCAGAAAACTTGCGAAAAATATTTTTCGACTTAAACCCCAACCTAGAGCTTACAGAGGGTCAAAAAAAAGCCCTATCAGATGCGGATAACGACCTTTTAGCAAACTATCCAATGCTCAGGCTCATACAGGGCGATGTTGGGTGCGGGAAAACTTTGGTGAGCTTTTTATTGACTTTAAGCATGGTTGAAGCGGGGTATCAATGTGTTTTCCTTGCACCAACGGAAGTTTTAGCAAAACAGCATTATGACACGATAGTGAAATTTTGTGGATTTGGAAGTATCAAAATCGACATACTAACATCTTCAAGCAAAAACAAACCTCATATATATTCAAATATTAAAAATGGCATAACGAATATCACCATTGGGACACATGCACTTTTTGAAGATGTGGTTGATTTTTGTAAGCTGGGCTTAATAATAATCGATGAACAACATCGTTTCGGTGTGCAGCAGCGTGAACGGTTAGTTAAAAAAAATCCAAGGGCGAATACACTTTATCTTTCGGCAACTCCGATTCCTAGAACCGTTTTGATGGTGTATGACGGCAGTATAGATATTAGCGAAATTTATGATAAACCTAAAAATCGCCTAGACGTTACAACAACTGTCTTGTCCTGTAATAAAATAAATGAGCTTATGCTGAGGATAAAAAATCTCCTAGAAAGCGGTCAACAGGTCTATTGGGTGTGCCCTTTGGTTGAAGAGTCAGAAAAACTAGATTTATCTGCTGCAAAGAGCCGATTTGAGTTTATAGAAAGCTATTTTCCGCAATTTAAAATTGGTCTAGTTCACGGCAAACAAAAAGATAAAGATGTCGTGATGAATAGCTTTAAAAACGGCAAAATCAATTTATTAGTCTCTACAACCGTAATAGAGGTCGGTGTTGATGTTGCAAATGCGACATTAATTGTAATCGAACATGCCGAACGATTTGGTCTTGCTCAACTTCATCAATTAAGAGGACGGGTTGGCAGGGGTGAGATTAAGTCACATTGTGTTTTATTGTATCAACCTCCACTGACCAAAATCGCTAGGCAACGTTTGAAAATCATCCAAGACAGCTGTGATGGTTTCGAAATCTCTAGGCAAGACTTAAATATTAGGCATGGGGGTGATGTTTTGGGGATTAAGCAAAGCGGGTTGCCTGACTTTAAAACTTGTTCTATTCATGATGCGTTCATACTGATTGATAGGGTGAAAGAGCTCTCAGCAAAGTCAAAGGATTTTGGTATTTTTAATTAATCCCGTTATAGCAATTAGGCGTTGACCACGTTCAATAAAAATGATAACTCAAATTGTTTATTATGGATTTTTTAATTGATAAGAGAGCTGAAAATAAAACAACTTTGCTTGAGTTTTGTCTTGGGTAACAACGAATGCGAAAAACTACAGGAAATAGAGGCGTTTTTTGATATTACCTTGCGTTTTTCAGACAATATTGCCTGTCAGAGCGATAATTTGGCAGACACTGTTTGTTATTCCAACTTAATCAAATTTTTAGTGTCCGCCTTTGAGGGAAAGGACTTTAATTTGATTGAAAGTGCATGTATGTTTGCCTATAATCAGATTGATAATTATCTTGGCAAGAATACTCATTTATTAAAAAGAGTGGAGCTTTTTAAACCAGCTTTTGCTAGAAAAAATTTGGAAGGAGCAGCATTTGTTTGCTCGGATTGGTAAGTTGTATTTTTAGGATTTGAAAATTGGATAATAGTCTAGAGTCGCATCTTCGAGAGATATTAAACGTGGTTGAGCCTAACTCTGAGCATTTGACCAAAACGCCAAAACGTTCTGCCAAAGCATATCAAGAGCTTTTGAATGGCTATGGGAAAGGGGTCTCTGACGTTGTTAGTAAAGATGCGATTTATGAATCTTCTATGGAAGATATGGTCATTCTAAGACGCATATCATTTGAATCTTTTTGCGAGCATCATATGATAGCAATCACGGGTTATGCCAGCGTTGGTTACATTCCAAATGGTTATATTATTGGTGCGAGTAAAATCGCAAGGATTGTAGATTGTTTTGCTCACAGATTGCAACTACAAGAAAGGTTAACTACAGAAATAGCAACTGCGATTGATGATGTGCTTTCTCCAAAAGGGGTTGCTGTGTTTGTTGAGGGAAAACACTTCTGCATCTCAAATCGGGGTATAAAAAAGCAAGATGCCCGCTTGGTTACTAGGTGTTTTGTTGGTGAGTTTAAAAACAACTACCACCTTAGGCAAGAATTTCTTCAGGCGATATAGCCTTTGGCTTTGAAGACTATTATGCCCAATTCAGAGATAATTATATATTCTGACTCTGGGGTATCAGACGTTTCTTTAAACCAGACCATTATGATGCTCAGGCGACATGTTGACGATGGGCGTTATAAAATTAGAACGGTAGACAGTTTATACCTAAGGCATTACTTTTGGGAAGAAAGGACTAGTCTCTTGATTTTTCCAGGTGGAGCTGATGTTTTTTATCAAAAAGCTTTGTGTGGCGTGGGCAATGCAAGAATAAAAGACTTTATTATCAACGGCGGGTCGTATCTTGGGATTTGTGCAGGGGCGTATTACGCCTCATCTAGGGTAGAATTTGCATTGGGTCAAGATATTGAAGTTAATCAACCAAGAGATTTAAATTTTTTTCAAGGAACTGCAACAGGGCCTGTTCTATCAAATTATGTTTATGGTAGCGAGGTTGGAGCCCGTGCGGGTGAGGTGATGTTTTGTGATGTTTTTCCTAATATGATTTGTAAAACTGTATTTGCATATTATAATGGTGGTTGTACTTTCATAAGGGATGAAAATATTCAAGGCAACAACCTGTGCGTTATTGCAAATTATGTGATTAATGGCGATTGTTCTCTTCCTGCAATAGTTGGCGGAAATGTCGGTAAAGGAAAAGCTTTGTTAAGCGGGGTTCATTTTGAATATGAAATGTTGAAGGAAAACGCTCAAAACATTAAAGAAATAAACGCAAAAATACTAAGTTGTATGGATGAAAAACTTATGTTAGAAAAAAACGTTCTTACATTTCTGGGAGTTTAATTTATGAACCAAGTTTTATCCTTAAATTCAGTGATTAGTGTTTTGAAGATGCTGGCATTTTCTTTTGCGGGCAGTCTTTTCATTGCACTGATGTCACAGATTTCTGTTCCAATGTTTCCAGTGCCGATGACGATGCAAACTTATGGAGTTTTGTTGGTTGGCGGATTGTTGGGTGCGAAAGCAGGTTTTCTGGCTTTGTCGTTATATTTAATAGAAGGTATTTGTGGACTGCCAGTTTTTGCTGGGGGTTCTTGTGGTCTTGGAGCCATGCTTGGTGCAACAGGTGGATATCTTTTAGGGATGCCATTTTCTGCGTTTGCTACGGGTTTTATTGTCGAGCGTTTAAACCGTAATAGGTTTTATTTTTTAAAGACCTTATTAGCTGGTTTTTGTGGCTTGATACCGGTTTATGTGCTGGGGATTTTTGTTCTTAAGTTTTATGTAAGCTCATTTTCACAGGCACTAGTGTTTGGCTTTTATCCATTTTTATTAGGGTGTTCTTTGAAAGTGGTTTTATTTGCTTCTTGCATGAAACTTTTTAAGCGATAATTTTTTATCAAGTGAATTAGCGTGGGAATATATAATTATGGCAGGGCATTCGCAATTTAAAAATATTATGCATCGCAAGGGTGCTCAAGACGCCAAGAGAGCGAAGGTTTTTTCAAAAATCGCGAGGGAAATTACCGTTGCCGTCAAAATTGGGGGGGATGACCCTGCTTCGAACTCTAAGTTGCGGGGTATTCTTGCAAATGCAAGAAGTGAGAATATGCCCCGTGATAACATTGAACGTGCAATAAAAAAGGCTTTGGGAGGCGACGATAATACGGAATACTTTGAAGTGCGTTACGAAGGTTACGGCATCGGGGGTGTGGCGATTATTGTTGAGGCATTGACAGACAATAAAAACAGAACTGCCTCAGAGGTCAGGGCATCTTTTAATAAGCTGGGGGGCGTTCTTGGAGAGGTTAATAGTGTTAGCTTTATGTTTGACCGTGTGGGATTAATCAAATATCCACTTGATGTTGCCGATGAGCCAACTTTTTTGGAAGCGGCTATAGATGTTGGTGCAACTGACATGATTGAAGGCGAGTATTATGAAGTTATCACCAATATTGAAAATTTCGCAAATGTTCGAGATGAGCTGATTAAAAAATTTTCAGACCCGACATTTGCTGGTTTAGTTTGGAAACCGAAGAATAATACCGTCGTTACAGATGAACACGCTAAGACCTTGTTCAAACTTATAGAAGTTTTGGAAGACAATGATGATGTGCAAACTGTGACCGCAAATTATGAGGTTTCTGACGACTTCATCAAATCCTATATGGGCACTTAACAATTGTCGAGACAACAGCACATCATTCTAGGGATTGACCCAGGTTTGAATAAAACAGGTTGGGGTGTTGTTGCCGCAGATGGAAATCATTTGAGCTATTTAGCACACGGGTTAATAAAAACAAACCCCAAAGATGACCTCTCGAAAAGGCTGAAAGTTATCTATTGTGGTGTTTGTGAAGTTTTAAAATCTTTTTGTCCTACCGATGCCGCCATTGAGGACACGTTCATGAACTCAAACCCCGCTTCTTCGTTAAAGTTGGGGGCTGCAAGGGCAGCTGCTATGTTGGCACCAGCTAATGCAGGGTTAGGTGTGAGTGAATATGGTGCAAGTAAAATAAAAAAGAGTATAGTGGGTGTGGGACACGCAGATAAAAATCAGGTTGCGATGATGGTTAAGTTATTATTACCCACATGTCCACAGAGCGTTCATGACGATGCGGCTGATGCGTTGGCGGTTGCGATATGTCATGCACATTGGGGCTATAAAAATTAACTAAGGTTATTTTATGTTCAGTTTTTTACGAGGGAAAATAAACTCTTTTGCAGAGTCATATATTATAATAGATACGGGTTCTGTGGGTTATAAGGTTTCTTGTCCAAAGTCTTGTTTAGATTATTTTCAAAAAGCACATGAGCAAGAGCTCATCGTTTATACTGAACTGTTGATTAGGGAAGACGGTTGGTTTTTATATGGCTTTAGCGACGACAATAGAAGAGATTGGTTCAAATTGCTCTTGACTGTTCAGGGGGTTGGGGCAAAGGTTGCTTTATCAATACTTTCGAGCTTGTCGGTTGATGACTTAGCTAGCTCAATTTTGAATAACGATAAAGACAAACTGTGCCTTGCAGATGGTGTTGGCGGGAAGTTGGCAGTCAGGCTTATTAATGAACTCAAGGATAAGGCGTTACCGCAGTTTAACTCTCTCATTATGCGGAGCTCAAATAACCAATCAAGCACTGGACAATCTTTGTCAGAAAGTGAGCTAGATATTGCTAGCGATGTTATATCTGCTTTGATAAACTTGGGTTATAAAAGAAATGACGTTATAGCCGTTGTTAAGGAGCTTTCGGGGGAGCAGAGTTTCGAGGATAAGCTTCGACAGGCACTGAAAAGGCTAGGGTCTTCTTGAGTTTTATTATTTAGGTAGCTTTATGAAAAATGAAGGTGTTTTGTCTCCGCATCAGCAAGAAGAAGATTTTCAAAATATACCTCAACCAGAAATCAGACCACAATATTTAAAAGACTTTGTGGGGCAAGCAAAACTTAAATCAAATTTAAGCGTTTTCATACAGGCAGCAAAGTCTCGCGGTCAAGCAATTGACCATATAATATTTTATGGTCCGCCTGGATTAGGAAAAACGACACTTGCCCAAATTGTTTCACGTGAGATGAACGTTGGTTTTAAGTCCACATCTGGTCCAATGATTGCAAAGGCAGGGGATTTGGCGGCGTTACTGACGAACTTACAGGCGAACGATGTTTTGTTTATAGATGAAATTCATAGGCTAAACCCTCTGATAGAGGAAGTTTTATACCCAGCCATGGAGGACTATAAACTAGATTTAATCATAGGTGAGGGACCGGCTGCAAGGTCTATAAGAATTGACCTGCCAAGGTTCACCCTTATAGGGGCGACCACTCGTTCTGGTCTTTTAACATCCCCCCTTCGCGATAGGTTTGGGATACAGATGAGGTTAGAGTTTTATAATGAGCAAGAGCTTGAATCGATTATTATAAGAAACGCGAATATTCTCGGTGCTCAAATAGACCTTGATGGTGCAAATGAAATTGCAAAAAGATGTCGTGCGACGCCTCGTATCGCGTATAGGATGTTACGCAGGGTCTGGGATTTCGCACTTGTGGATGGAGCGAGTAAGATTAGTCGCGTTATAGCCAATAAGGCACTGCTTAATTTAGACGTAGACCAACATGGTCTTGACGCTATGGATAGGAAATATCTTAATTGTATAGTTGATTTTTATAATGGGGGCCCAGTTGGGGTTGAGACATTGTGTGCTGTTTTATCTGAGCAGCGAGACGCAATAGAAGAGGTGATAGAACCGTTTTTATTGCAGCAGGGGTTAATACAAAGGACATCAAGGGGCAGAGTGATTACAACGCAGGGGTATAAAGCCATAGGGTTGGAAGCACCTACGACTTTATGATTTTGTATAAGTTTTGAAGTTATTTTATGCGAGAAATTTATTGATTTTCCTGATTAATAAGGAACAATTCATGTGAGATTAGTTCATTCAATACATTGTCATATTTTTCGAATACGTTTACATCTAGCCCTTTTTCAACATAATAATTTTTGAGCTCTAAATACTGTTCATCACTATAATTTCTGGTTAATATAGGTTTATCATTGGTTTTATTAATTGTTTGTGAGTAGATTGTGTTAAAAAAATCAATTCTATCCATGACGCTGCTTTTGGCTTGATTTGTAAAACAAATTCCTAAACATGATGCTAATAAAAGTATTTTATTCATAGTTTTGGATCTCCGTATTTATTTGGTAAAATGTATATTTTAGTGTGTTAAAGGTTAATCTTTAATTAAGATTTTATAAAAATTTTGTCTTTTTATAAAAAAACCTTAAAAGGCAGTTAATAATGATAAAAGTTGGAATAATTGGTGCTGGGCAAATGGGCGGTGCGATAGCTAGGGCTTTTTGTGATAAGAATTTTCCTGTTGTTATTTTTGATATAAATCAAACTCAGCTTGATATGATTAATGAGCTGTTTTCTAAAAAAGTGGCTGAAGGAAAGCTTGTTCCAAATTTTGACCTAAGGCTAAGCACAGATTTGACTGAACTAAGTGATTGTGAACTAGTGATTGAATGTGTGTCAGAAAAATTGGACACGAAAAAACAGGTTTTGTCTGAAATATCGCAGTTAATAGGGGAAAACTCTATCATCGCAACAAATACATCAAGCTTTTTAATAGAAGAGTTGGCGATTTCTGTGTTCAAGCCGGAACGTTTTATAGGAATGCATTTTATGAACCCTGCACACATCATTCCTTTGGTGGAGCTTGTTGCCTGCAGGGGCACCGCAACAGAGACGGTATGTTATTGTCAAAAAATATTGAATATTTTGCAAAAAACAGTTGTTATGGTAGATGATACTCCCGCCTTTATATTAAACCGACTATTAATTCCTTTTATCAATGAGGCGGCAACACTTGTCTATAATAATACTGCGAATATAGAGACGGTTGACTCTGTTATGCGTATTGGTGCGGGTCATCCAATGGGACCTTTACAGTTGGCGGATGTTATCGGGGTGGATACTGTTTATATGATATTGAATTCTTTATATTCGCGGTTGCATGATGAACGATATATTCCTTGTAAGCTTTTCTTTGAATATGTCGAGAAAGGGTGGCTTGGTAAAAAAACAGGTCGTGGTTTTTATGTTTATGAAGGTTTGTGAACGAGATAAAACAATTTTTTTCATATATTAAACGTTATAAAATTGGCTTTTATTGACTTTTTACTGTATATTATAGAAAATTTAGGTAACATATCTGAGAATATGTTTTCGGAAAGCTTTATTTGAGGGATTTTAAATTAATTAGATGGCTAAAGACGATTTAATAGAATTTACTGGCGAGGTTGTTGAGGTGCTTCCCAATACTATGTTTAGGGTTAAACTAGAGAACGAACACGTGATATTGGCACATGCATCTGGTCGAATGAGGAAAAATCGCATTCGCGTCTTGGCTGGCGACAAAGTTCATGTTGAGATGACCCCTTATGACCTGACCAAGGGGCGTATCACCTTCCGCGAAAAATAATTTTTTTTGATTACTATAGTCTAACTATTTATTTAGTTGGGGGCTGGGTTTTTTAGTTTATTGGATTTGGAGAGGGTTATATTAACCCTTTTTATTTGCTGAGAATATTTTAGAAATACTTTCTTTCATTTCTGTAACACATTTAAACCTTTCATTGATATCAGGGTTCATTCCCTTGTTAAGAAAATCTTTGATTTCGCTATCCTTAATATTATTTATTTCATCATTATCATTTCCATCATTTAAAATAAAACGAATAGCTCTCGTAAGTGAATATATTTCATGCTTTTTATTATATTTATCAAATCCTAATTCTTTTAAAGAGGGGTCATTCCAGCATCCTTTGAATTCAGTATTTTTCGACGTCATTTTCATGTCAGGGTCTTTTACTAATCCAAAGTCAGATATTTTTAAAACGATTGTATTACTAGGGTATTTTTTAAGTAAAATATTTTTTGGGCTTATATCTCTATGTAGATATGTTTCAGAATGAATGTATTCAAAAACTGTTAGTAATTGCAGGATTAACTTTCTTTTTATACATACTAAGGGATGTTTTTCTTCTTGCATATACTTGAGTAATGTACAATCCATATGCTCCATATTATAAGTATTGTTTTTATCATTATATTTGAAGACCTCAACAATATATGGCGAGCTCAGTTTCTTCATTGTTTCAAATTCTTTTTTAAATCTTTCTAAATCTTTTTCTTTTATGTCGTCCCTTGCTTTTTTTAGGGCAAAGTACTTGTCGTAATTATCATCATAATATTTGTATACTTTAGCATAAGAGCCTTCATCTATAAGCTCTAGCTTAGTATTAGAACAATATAAAATCATATTGTCGTCGGGTAGAAAAATTGCATCCCCATACAATACTTCTATTTCTTCCATATCACTAGGGATTTTGCTACCATATGATTTTTTTAAAAACCCGTCACATTTGTCAATTATTTTTTCGTAGGAATCTTCAATTTTAAATTTATATTTGGTACCATCAAGTGTTTCTTTTAAACGCTTAACTTTACCTATTACGAATTTTAATGAACGACTATCTTTAGCTAGATAATGTTCGTATCCTAAACGTTCATTCATAATAGAGAAGTAGTGCATTAATTTTTCATGCAAAATGGAAAAAATTATACGTAAATCTTCATTATCAAAACATTCATAATAGTTGTAGAATTTTAGGTAATCATTATTTGCATCAGAGCAAGATAAATCGTGAGAGCAATTTTCTTGGTTAGTGTAGACCTTTTCTAATTCATTTCTGAAGTCTTTAAAATATTTCTCTATGTCTTTCATTATTTCTATTTTTGATAAATAAACATTACGGTCATAAGCATGATTTCTAATATATGCATACTATTATCAACATAGTAAAAAACATCCAATTACATCGAATGAAAGGATTGGTGGCGGGAGCGACGGGACTCGAACCCGCGACCTCTGGCGTGACAGGCCAGCGCTCTAACCAACTGAGCTACGCCCCCAATGAAGGTTAGGCTAGAGTATAATGCCGTCATAGTCAATGAAAATTTTGTAAAAATTCATCAAATTTAAAAGAATTAAATGTAATTATATGTTATTTTTATGATAATTTCAGTAAAACATTATTAATGGGTGTGTTGGATGAACCAAGATTTTGAAAAATTTTCCAAACAAATGGCTAAAAACATGGAGTTTTTTTGGAAACAGACAGAAAATAATATTGGTGCATTTTTCCAACACTTTGATTCAAAAAAAGACCTGCTTAATCCAATACTTAAGCCGAACGTGTTTTTGAACGCGATAAATGAAGCGAATAAAAAAATCTTACAAGACCCAGAAAAAGTAAAAACATATGTGGAGGATATTTTTTCCAAGTGGTTTGAGCTGAGCGACTATTTTATCAAAAAAACCAAGGGAGAGGACGCATCCCCAGTTATTACGCCGACCAAGGCAGACCGTCGGTTTAAGGACAAGTCGTGGGAGAGCAACCCAATATTAGACTTCACTAAGCAGTGGCACCTGATTCTCATCGATTGGATGCGGGGGGTTTATGCTGACTTGGATGTTGATGAACGTGTGAAGTTAAAAATAGATTTTTTCATCAGGCAATTGGGTGATGCCCTGTCACCATCAAACTTTATGCAGTTGAACCCCTCGATAATAAAAGAAACCATAGAAACTGGTGGACAAAATTTGCTTAAGGGCTGGGAGAATTATTTAAACGACCTGAAAAGAGGAGGGGGCGTTCTTAAAATCACGACCACTGACCATGATTATTTTGAGCTGGGTAAAAATTTGGCGACCACCAGTGGTAAGGTTATCTTTCAAAACGAGATAATGCAGTTAATTCAATATAAAAGCACAACCGATAAGGTCTATAAAGTTCCTTTGCTGATAATCCCGCCTTGGATTAATAAGTATTACATTCTTGACCTACAGCAAGAAAATTCATTGATAAAATGGCTTGTTGACATGGGGTATGAGGTTTTTGTCGTCTCGTGGGTTAACCCTGATGGCAGCTATGCGAAAAAGACATTTTGGGACTATATGCAGCTTGGGATTAAGGGGGCTGTTGATACTGTAAGCAAGATTACCAATGAAAGGGATATCAACGTTGTTGGCTATTGCTTGGGCGGGACACTGCTACTTTCGATGCTTGCGTATTATTCGCACCCTAAATGTAAGGAAAAATTAGGGGCAAACATCAAGAGTGTCACACTACTGACAACACTGACTGACTTTTCCAAGGCGGGGGACTTAGCTTTGTTCGCGGAAAAAGAACATCTTGATGAAATTGAAAACATCATGAAAAAGCATGGTGTTTTGGATGGTCGTCATATGTTCAACACCTTCAGTGCCATTAGAGCCAATGACATGATATGGTCATATTTTATCAATAATTATATGATGGGTAAAAAACCCTTACCGCACGATATTTTGTTTTGGAACGCGGACTGCACCAACCTTCCATATAGGCTACATGACTTTGTTTTAAGAAAGCTTTATGGGAAAAACTTATTGTCAAAATCTGGTGGATTAAGTTTCAATGACGTGCCAATAGATTTGAAAAACATAAAACTGCCCGTATGCATGATATCTTGCAAGCTAGACCATATAGCCCCGTGGGAGGTTACTTATTCTGCTGTTAATCTGTTGGGGAGGAAACCAAAATTTATTTTAGCTGGCTCAGGGCATATTGCAGGAATTGTCAACCATCCAAACAAGGGGAAGTACGGTCATTGGGTCTATGACGGGGATGATTTGCCTGAAAATCCGTTGGATTGGCTAAAAGATGCAAAGGAAAAATCTCAATCTTGGTGGTTCAGTTGGTTAGATTGGCTGACCCCGATTAGCGGAGATAAGAAACCCGCACCAAATTTCTTGGGCAGTGAGGAGTTTTTGCCAATAGAGGACGCTCCTGGAAGCTATGTGAAGTCTGTGATAAAAAGCAATGAGCTTGATGAAAACACCCCAATTAATATAGAAAACGCTAATAGATAATATTTAGAGGACGCAGAGCATTATGATTAAAAAAAATTCATTTAAATCTATTTTATTAAATATTATTTTATTTTTATCTATGATTTGTCTTGTTGGTTGCAATAAATATCTCAGCCAAGTCCCCCTCGAGAGGGTAGATATCGTTGCTCGTGATGATGCGAACAATAATTTCGCGACAGCAATTGAACTCGTTGTTGTATTTGATAAGCATCTTGCTGGTATCATAGGGGCGATGAGTGCGAAGGAATATTTTCAAAAATCCAGTCAACTTAAGCTTGATAATTGCGACAATATTTTAACATGGCGGTGGGAGGTGGTGCCAGGTCAGGTTATATATAAAACAGACATTAAATATGAACGGCATCACCCCGTGGCAGGGTTTTTGTTTGCTCGTTACTATAGCGATGCCCCGCACAGGGTTAAGCTTGCTAAACAGTTTGCTGTGAAGGTTGTGTTAAATAGCGACACATTTGTGATTGAGAATATTAAAACTGATTAATATTTGGTCATAAAAATTATAGCATATCAAGATATGGTTCATTCTGCGTCATATATACTTGAAAAATCTGTCTTATTATATTTTGTTTAACCTTAAGTGATTAAAATAACCACATATGGTGTTATGTGGGGAATTTATGTTTTTTATTCAAGGTTTGTCGCATCTATGCTGGGTGTTATTATTAGGGACTTTTGTTTGTTATGGCGAGCAAATTGACCATAGCGTTGAGCATGTTCAAAATTTAAATAATGTAAGCAAATATTCAGAAGAAACAGACGATTTCCATCATATGTATCTAGACCACGGCACAACCGCATTAGAGCACGCGAGCCAAATAAGGTCGCATAGAGCAGCGGCTGTTTTTCATGCGGATGAAGTTAAACGATATAGAAAACATTTGGAAGAATATCAAAAAATTACTAAAAATAGTTCAATCAAACCAAGGTTGCATGGATACTATCGAAAACTCATTGAAAAAACAAAAAATCTTATTGAACATTATGTTAAAATAGAAAAACTACACAAAAAACTGCAAAACTCCCATGATAATCTGGGGCAACATAACCTAGAAGTTGCTGAACACAGTGTGAACCTGAGGGAGGTTACGAAACAGACAAGCCAAACCCACCAAGACATAGCAGCGATTCATAAGAAAATATCCCAATCAACGACAGGGGTTAATTAGAAACAAATGACGATTTATAGAGCTGAAAGTTTGTTAAAATGTTTAAAATTTTCTAGTTGCGTTGTGTGGTTTATTACAATTTTTGCTGTGGCCATCACTTTTGTGGGGGATAAGGTGTATGAGCCAGAATTGGTGGCAAAGGCAAATCAAAAAAAACAAGTTTGTAAGATTGTTGCATATATTAATGAACGAGGTAAAACCGTCAGGTCGGTCGGGACAGGAACAGTCATCTCAAATTCATCTGGTAAAGTTGGGATTTTAACCGCAGCACATGTTATTGATGGTGCTCATAAAGTGAGTGTAGAGTTTTTGATAAATGGTGCAAAAATAGAGATTAATGACAGCAGGTTTATTAAATTTCCAAAATATAAAGATTATGGCTCCATTGACCCGCAGTCACTAAAAACTGATTTTGCGTTGGTTTTTTGTAAATTGCCCGAGGGGATTCAGCCGATACCTTTGCAAAAATTAGATATGTCTAATATTGTAAAAAAGGCTGCTAAAGGTTTTTTTGCAACATTTGTTGGTTATGGTGATTTTGGGGTGTTAAGTCCTGATGGAACTGTAAAAATGGAAAATTCTCCTAGGCAAAAGAGGTTTATGGGTTGTCCCATATCACTTGCCCCTCAAACTAAACTAGAAATTTATGCCAATGTAATTAATGAATCTTTTAGCAAAGACCTAGCTCGGCAACTGAGGAAAAGTGCTAATAGCATAAATTCAGATGAAAAAACCTTTTTTAAAGCCTATAAACTGCTCAGTGAAAAAGGAATAAAAATCAATTTCAATAATTCCCACATTCCCAACGCAATAATTTTACAAATCCCACCCTATAAAAGTAGGGCGATGTTGCCCAATATGTCAGGATTCACAAACCCAGGAGATAGCGGAGGGGCTCTTTTTAACGGTGAAAGCAATCAAATAATCGGCGTATGTGTCGCTGGCAGACCAGGTAGCGGGACAAAATATCACTTCACGAGATATCAAAGCTTTTTTAATTCATGTGAAAACTTCAACGCCTTTGATTGGATTACAGAAAACTGTGATAAATATGGATATAACCCATAAGATATAAAGCAAGCACACCGTCAACTATAAGAAAACCACTCGTCCAATAAAAGACAGCTAGAAATAAGAACTTCAGTGAAACCCGTTTTTAATCTTTTTTACGAGGGGCAGATTTTTTTGGTGTTTCTCTCATCTGTGGCATTGCAATAATTCCAGCTTTTCCTAAAAACAATGCAACTCGCTCACTTGGTTTAGCACCCTTTGATAGCCAATGTTGAACACGCTCAGTTACCAAACGAACCCTGTCAGGATGTTCACTTGTAAGCATGGGGTTATATGTGCCGACCGACTCCATAAAGTTACTATCGCGAGGAGAACGCGAATCTGTGACAACAATTTTATAATATGGAGATTTCTTAGCACCAAACCTTGCCAAACGTATCTTTACTGACATCTAAACCTTCTTTTTAAACCTTAAAACCATGCGTCAGTGACGCAACAAACAAATATTAAAACGCATCACGAATGATACCTATACCAAATATTTATAAGCATATTTACAAAATATGCAAGACAAAAACCGTCATTAAAAATACAATTTTAGCTCTCTAAACAACAAAAGCCCTATAATACAGTAAAATTAGCTAATAATACCAATTTCAAAACTGCTATTTGTTGGATTCAACGGCAATAAGCAAGTCATTTGTCGCATCTGTTCTTTCCCAAGTAAAGCTGGGCTCTTCTCTGCCAAAGTGACCATAACACGCGGTTTTTTTGTATATAGGGCGTAATAAGTCCAATTTTTTGGTTATAAAATATGGTCTTAAATCAAACACGTCACGTACTGCTTTTGTTAATAATTCATCTGGCAAGTCGCTTGTACCCATGGACGAGACCATTAAAGACACTGGGTCGGCCACCCCAATGCAATAGGCAACCTGTACTTCACACTTATCAGCCAAGCCTGCTGCGACAATGTTTTTTGCTATATATCTTGTGATATAAGCACCAGACCTGTCAACTTTTGAAGGGTCTTTTCCAGAAAAGGCACCACCGCCATGACGACCAGTTCCACCATATGTGTCTTGGATTATTTTTCGACCCGTTAACCCGCAGTCACCCATAGGACCGCCAAGGACAAATCGCCCTGTTTCGTTAATGTGAATTTTGCAGTCATTTCTATCAAAAAAACCGGATGGTTCTAATACTGGGTAGATTATATTCTGTTTTATCCCTTCAAAGATGTCTTCGTTAGAAACATCTTCACTGTGTTGGGCGGATATTACGACATTGTTAATTTTTATCGGTTGACCATTTTGGTATTCGAATGATATTTGAGTTTTGCCGTCTGGTCTTAAGAAATCCAGCTTACCCGACTTCCTGACAGAGGTTAGTTTTTTAGATAACTCGTGTGCCCAATATATTGGACAGGGCATAAGAGCAGGGGTTTCGTTGCATGCAAAACCAAACATCATTCCTTGGTCTCCTGCACCCTGTAGCTCGGGTTTTATTCTATCAACTCCAATGGATATGTCTTTTGATTGCTCGTCAATAGAAGAGATAACAGCACAAGTTTTCCAGTCAAAGCCGACGTTTGAGTCATCGTATCCTATTTCTTTTATGGTGTTGCGAACGATATTGGGAAAATCCACGTATGCATTTGAAGAAATTTCACCAGCAATTAACGCCATGCCAGTTGTGACCAAAGTTTCACATGCGACTTTAGAGTTGATGTCTTGCTCAAGAAATGCGTCTAGTATTGAGTCAGATATCTGGTCTGCGACCTTGTCAGGATGCCCCTCTGTGACAGATTCAGAGGTAAAGATAGTGCTATTTTTACCAAGCATAATTTCCCCATAAAAATCAACTTTAACTCTGATAAAATTAGCACTAAGCAAATGAAAAGTATATTAAGTTTTTTTATTATTTAATAGTCAACCATGCCCTGTTTAATGTTTCATTAAATTGGTCGACGATTTCATTAAATTTACGTTCTGTTGGATTTCCGTCTTTATCATAACCAATTTTCCTGCCCTCTTCTGTCCATGGCTTTGCCATTGTATCCCAATGTACGATATGGACGCTTTCCCCTTTTATTGCAACTCTAACTCCCATGGAATATCGATTTGAAGGGTATTGTTTCACATCTTTTTTGCACATGTTATCTTTATGTAAACGCTCAACAACTAGGCAATTGGCAGGAAAGTTATATTCAATAGGCATATACTTTATTTCTTCAAAATTATCTCTTAAATATTGCGTAAATATGAATTCTTCTAGACCAATATTTATAAATTGAAAACGTTTGTAAGCTTCCGTCATATATTCAACTGAAGGGTCAATTTGTGCTATAAATGGATTTTGCTTGGGTTCAGTAAGCTCTGCGATTTTCCAAAAAACAACCCCTCCGCTAATATAACTCATAGAATGTGCAAGTTGGTAGAGACCACTGTTTTTTAATTGATTTTCCGTCCTTGATTGAATGGAAGACCAATTTTTTAGATTATGACCGTGCAAATTGCATCCGATGAGAGTTTGTTCTTTTTTAACACACTCATCAAATAAGGTTACAAGGCTATTAAGAATTAACAAATCTGAATCTATCCACAAGAAATATTTAAAACTGTTTACTTCCGCATGTTTGAATACCTGTTTTTGCCACATTTCTGGAAAGCATAATCTGGTGAAGACCAATACGTTATCGTCACGTTTATCGATTACACTAAATTTTTTCTTAAACTCTGTTGATTGATTTAAAAATTCTTCGGGTATTGGTTCAACAAAAACCTTAAAAGTATCATCGGATAAATTTTCTAATAATTTCGTGGACTGTTGCGAAACATCTTTGGTTAATACAGCGATTTGTTTGTCGGTTGAGTCCTGTAAGTCTTTTAATGATTGTATGACTGTTGCGGTATATGGTGCGTAGCCTTCATCCGTGATTAGTACAAAATTTTGTTGCATTGCAAAGCAGTTTGATGACATCACCATCATCAATGTAAAGAACAATGAATTAATCTTTTTAAACATAAAATACTCCTGAAAATTTTAAACACGCCTCATCTTAGGGCTAATTATATAAAATTTGGTTACCAATACTTTTGATGAAATAAAACCTCATTAGCTAAAAAATTTTAAAAACCAATTCATGTTTTTTTAACTAAGTTTGAATAATGTGTTTTATGTATCTTTGAAAAGAGAGTGTTTTATATGTTATGCAAAAGAAATATTGTAAGCGTGGTTGCAATCCTTCCATTGATGCTTAATGTCGCTATTGCTGATAACTCTTCAAAAGAGAAGGAAATTCAAGCATTAAAACAACAATTACAAGAGCTTTATAGCCGTATGCTTGCACTTGAGTCTAATCAGACAAAACAGACCAAGCAATTGAATTTAGTACAAAAACAAGCCTCTGAAAGCAAGAAAAAATCGCAAAAAGCAAAAGAGATTTATATTGCTCAAAGCAGCGAAAAAGCAGGGTATTTTCGCATTCCACAAACGCAATCACACATAAAGCTTTATGGTCAGGCGAACTTCACTGCTATGCTTGATTTAGGTGCGGTTAATAGTGGGTGCAAGAACTTTTTGTTCTCTCCTAAAATCACCTTACCAGGAGACCCGCAACATGAGGTGAAGCAAGAGACGAGGATTCATGCCAAGCAATCTAGGATTGGTATTCACTTCGTCACACCAGCTGATATTTTTGCCGGAAAAGAACTTACAGCAGTTATAGAAACAGACTTTTTTGGTGAAGAAAAGGTCGGTTCTGATGCTACTGACCACACACATACCATGCGTTTAAGACATGCATATATAACTGCGGGCAGGTTAACGATGGGACAGACTTGGTCGGTGTTTTTTGATGCAGACTCATTGCCAGAAAAAGTCGATTTTGTTGGTCCAACGGGTGTTTGTCAAATTCGCTCCCCTCAAATAAGGTATACGCAAGATTTTCAAGACAATACGCAATTAATGGTATCGATAGAAAATCCAGAAAGTGATTATGTTGATATTACGGGTGCGACCCATTTTCCTACGAAAAGTACAGCAATCAATTTTGACCGTTGGCCAGATTTTGCGGCTTCTATTAAGCAAAAATACAACGAAGGTTACGTAATGGGACGCGTTATAATAAGAAACGTTCGTGCCGTTAGCTCAACCGTTGAGAATAGTAGGTATAAATATGATAAAAGTGAGTTAGGCTTTGGTTTGGGGCTGTCAGGACTTTATAAGTTTGAAAATGGAGACAATGTCTTTTCACAAATAAATGTTGGCAAAGGCGTTGGCAGGTATATTACAGATGCTTACGGTTACGGGGCATATTTGTCGGATAATGGTAATATTCACACACAATCCGCTTATGGTGGGAGCATTGGTGCAAAACATTATTGGACAAAAAATATTCGCTCAAGCATAGCCTTTGGTTACACAAGAATCTTGAACCACAAAGACCTTCAAGGGAATGTTTATAATAATGGCATATTACGAAATTATTCAACAGCGATTAATAAGTCATTTGTTACTGCCTTGGCGAACTTGCTTTGGACACCAGATGTATACAAAAACTTAAATATGGGGCTAGAGTACCTAAGAGCCACGAGGCACGTTGAAGGCAATCGTGTGAAGAAGGGTATACTCAACCGCTTTATGCTCGGTGCCCAAGCCTCTTTCTAGAGGAAAGCTTCATTTTCAATAATAATCCTTATTCTTATTATTCTGGGAGGTGAACCTTGATTCCGTCTAGTTCAGCTGTCATCTCGATATTGCATGCAAGCCTTGAATGCTCTGTCACCCCACAGACTATGTCAAGAAGTTCTTCTTCTTGCTCAGAGGCTTTTGGTAGTCGGGTAAACCATTCTTGGTCTATAACTACGTGACACCGCCCACATGCAGTATTGCCGCCACAAGGCCCGTCTAAGCCCAAGTTATTATCCTCAGCCGCTTCTAACAAAGTTGTGCCGATAGATGCTTCCACTGTTGTTTCTTCACCATTTGGCCTTACAAAAACAATCTTTGGCATTTTTTTAATCTCCGTTTGTTATATATAAATTATGCACAAAATGACATGCCGCAACCACAACATCCGCTTTGATTTGGGTTGTCAAACTTAAAACCAGCACGCATACCATTATCAAAGTAATCAATTATAGACCCGCCTATCAACGGCATTATACCAGCAGGGACGAGAACCTTCAAACCCTCTTCCTCCAACACGACGTCACCTTGAACTTTTTCTTGTTCGCTGACTTCAATGTTATACATCAGTCCTTTACAACCGCCAGATTGAACGCTTATGAAGATACATTTGCCGTTTTGGTCTTTGAGCATATTTTTCATCTTATCTTTGGCATTGTCTGTGATTAATATTTTTTTGGTATCATTTTCCATTTTTTCTTGCTCCTTTTCGATATTATTACTTGTGTGATGTTTAAGGTTATTTTTGCTCATATAATCAGATATCGCAGATTCTAATGCTTCCTCAGCCAATATTGAGCAATGCAATTTTACTTTCGGCAGGGAAAGTGCGTGAGCAATATCAGAATTTTTTATTTTTTTTACTTCATCGAGTGTTTTGCCTTTTATCATTTCAGTTAAAAATGAACTAGATGCAATCGCAGACCCACAACCAAAAGTCTTAAATTTAACGTCTTCTATTGTATTATTGTTAATCAAAAGTTGCAGACGCAAAACATCACCGCAAGATGCCTTCCCGCTGGTGCCAGTGCCGACGTTTTTGTTGTTTTTATCAAGTTCTCCCACGTTGCGAGGGTTATTATAATGGTCTAAGAGTAGGCTACTATAATCTCTAATCATCACATTACCTGTTAATCTTTCAACATATGGTAGCACATAAACTGTCAAATTTACAAAACATTAAGGCTAATTAATCATTAATCTTTTCAATGTCTGCTCCGCAAGCCCTTAATTTTTCTACCGCGTTCTCATACCCACGAGCCAAGTGGTAGGTTCTGTCTATTAAGGTTGTTCCTTGTGCGGCTAGTCCAGCGATAACTAAACTAAACGAAGCTCTTAAATCAGTTGCCATGACAGGGGCACCATAAAACCCTTTTATTCCATGAATTATTGCACTGCTTCCTTTTAAAGAAATATCTGCACCCATTCGATGTAGCTCGGGTACATGTAGAAAACGGTTTTCCCAAATATTTTCCGTTATTACGGACATACCGGATGTCAGTGATAAAAATGCCATCATTTGTGCCTGCAGGTCTGTTGAAAAACCAGGGAAAGGTTCGGTTGTTATGTTGACGGGGTTTCTCTCGCCAGAAGTGACCAACAAACCATCTGAGGTTTTTTCAATATTAACGCCAGCAGTTTTTAAGATTTCTATCTCTCCTGCCAGCAGTTTTTCAAGGTCTTGCCCTAAAAGCTCAACCTTGCCATTTGTAATAGCAGTTGCCAGTGCATATGTACCAGCTTCAATTCTGTCGTCGATGATGCGATGGCTTGTGCCAGATAATTTGTCGACGCCTTGTATTCTGATTTCATGTGTCCCATGACCGGATATTTTCGCCCCCATCTTATTTAGGCAATTTGCTAGGTCTGAAATCTCTGGCTCTCTTGCCGCATTAGTAATTATGGTTTCGCCTTTTGCCATGGTAGCTGCCATCATTATGTTTTCAGTGCCTGTGACTGTCGGAATATTAAAATCAATAATTGCTCCACATAGACCATTTGGTGCCTTGGCTATGATATAGCCGTCTTCTAGCTCTATTTCAGCGCCGAGTTTTTGCAGACCTTTTATGTGCAAGTCAACAGGTCTTACACCAATGGAACACCCCCCTGGCATAGAAACCTTGGCAGTGCCAACTCGGGCTAATAAAGGTCCTAAAACCAGAATTGACGCCCTCATCAATTTCACTAAATCATAAGGTGCGGTTGCAGAAATAATGTTTTTACTGGTAATGTTTAAGGACTCGTCGGTTCGAGTGACATCAGCTCCAAGTACTCCAAGAAGGTTTATCAGGGTTCTGACATCGGCTAAATCGGGGACATTGCTTAATATTAATGGTTCTTCTGTAAGTAAGCTGGCAACCATGATGGGTAAAGAAGCATTTTTTGCACCGGATATCTTGATTTTACCGTTCAAGGGGATACCGCCATTATTTATTCTGATTTTTAACATTTGCTCCTCGCCAATTAATTATTTTGGATGGTATTCTTTTTATAATTCGTTTGCAAGCACGTTGAGTTTTTAAGTGTCAATATTCAACTTTCAATAAATACAGTCCGTAAGCAGGGGCTGTGATGCCCCCTTTTCGTCGGTCTTTTGTATGAAATGCGTCAGAAAAATCGTCACAAGACCATTGATGTTGCCCGACTTTTAATAGGGTGCCGACCATGTTTCTGACTTGATGGTGTAAAAATGACTTGGCACTGCAGGATATGTTTATCATATTTTCTTCTTGTGAGCTTGTGACCGAGAATGATGTGAGCGTTTTTATTGGTGAATGACTTTGACACTTGGAGTCTCGAAATGTTGAAAAATCATGATGACCGATTAAGCATTGGGATGCTTTATGCATCTTTTCAATATCTAGTTTATGCTTTATCCACCAAACTTTATTAATTTGCAGTGCAGGTGGGGTTTTGGAGTTAAATATTTTATATAAATAATGCCTTTCAACAGCACTAAACCTAGCGTGAAACTGTTCATTGACTAATTCTATAGACTTGATGGCTATGGGGTGAGGGCAGACGTGATATTGTATACAGCTTAAGATTTTTTCTTCAGGCACAAAAAAAACCAAATCAAAGTGTGCAACTTGACCCAATGCATGGACTCCAGCATCCGTCCTGCCGCTGCCATAAATTTTTGTTGGAATCTTAGAGATGGGGAGGATAGCTTTTTCTATTATTTCCTGTATGGACAGCTGTTTTAACTGTTTCTGCCAGCCACAGAAGGCAACACCGTCATATTCTATTGTAATCTTATATCTATACACAGAAAAACAGGATTTTCCCTAGATTAAGCAAAAAAGCATTCAAAACAAATGGTGCGGTCGAGAAGACTCGAACTTCCACGAAATTGCTTTCACAGCGACCTCAACGCTGCGCGTCTACCAGTTCCGCCACGACCGCAACATACAAATTAATATCAAAAATAATATTAATCGGCAATCTATTAATTGATATAAGATTAATTTAATAATCTTGTGATACATTAAATACGAATATAGAAAATATTGGTTTGTGTTCAAAATGATGGGATTAATTATACTGGTTGCTATAGTGTTTTTTTTGTTTAATCGCCTTAATCAGGTGATGGGGGTGGAGCCACCACATATCGTTAAGAATGGAGAAAACTCCAACTCCAGCATTGATGAAGGTAAGGTCATTAATGGTTATGCAGAAGAAGTTGATATAAAAGATAATCAAACACAAACAGATGAGCAATTGCCAGAATTTTCTTTTTTGGAGGGGAGGGTTATATCACTTCCCAATAAGGGCGTTCTGGAACAGCGTTCTTTTTTAATTGGGGCATTTAAGGCGTTTTTAATGATTGATAACGCTTTTAATGAAGGGGATATTACATTATTAAAAAAACTACTCGCAGAGGATGTTTTTAGCTCTTTTCAACAAAAAATAACAGACCGAATAAAAGCAGATAGAACAGTAAAATCATTATTGTCTGTGATAGATAAGGTTGAGCTTGTTGACGTTAAGGTTTTCGAAGATGCCATCGTTGTCTATGCAAAATTTATCGGTGCACAAACAAAAATATTATTAGATAACAACGGCTCAATCGTTCAAGGCGACCCAGATTATGTTCAGCCAATAAATCAGACTTGGCAATTTCAACAAAAGAAAGATTCAAGCTCATCCGCTTGGACTGTTATATCTATCACCAACAATTAAAGCTAACTGGAACCATAATATACTTTTTGTTTTTGTGTTGCTTTCAGGGGCTTTATCTGATTTTTGATGACATCACTCAGATTGATTATTCAGCTTTTTCGCAAGCAAGGTTGGCTAATTTATCAACGATTTCATTTTCTTCATGACCTGCGTGCCCTTTAACCCATTTCCACTGAACATTATGGATAGAGGTCAATTTATCTAAGGCTTCCCACAAATCTTGGTTTTTTACAGGTTTGTTGTTTGATGTTTTCCAATTGTTGTTTCGCCAAGAATAAATCCATTCAGATATCCCTTTTTTTAAATATTGGCTATCAGTATAAATTAATATGTCACTTGGCTTTTTTATTATTTCGAGGGCTTTTATTGCAGCGGTGACCTCCATTCTGTTATTTGTTGTGTCATTTTCTCCCCCAGAAATAGTTTTTGTTTTTTCGTGCCATCTCAAAAGTGCAGCCCAACCGCCTTTTCCAGGGTTTCCTTTACAGGAACCATCAGTAAAAATCTCGATTACATCGTTTGAAATATTTTGTGTGGGGTCAGTTGCCATAATTAAGGTTTGAATGCTTAAAGGTTAATTGCTTTCAATAAATTCTACGCCAGATTTTATTTGATTTTGTAATAAATTCATAAAATCTTCTTTTTCAAGACCAGAATTAATTGGGGGCATAAATTTTACTTTGACTGTCTTTGGAACTTTTGAAAATTTTCTTCTAGGCCAAGACCTGCCAGAGTTTAAGGCAACAGGAACAACCTTTGCCCCTGTTTTTTTATATAAAGCGAAAACTCCTGGTAAAAGCTCTCCAAATTCGCCTGTTGGCATACGGGTTCCTTCTGGGAATATTATCACATTCACCCCGTCTTTCAGTCGGTCATTAGCCTGTGCTGTCATGTGTGAAATTGCTCTGAATCCAAGTTTTCTATCTATAGGAATCATCTTGAGTTTTCTGATTACCCCAGCAAATAAAGGGATTGATGCAAGCTCTGCCTTTAAAACAAAGCAAGAATTGGGGATGATTGACATTAATGTGATAGTCTCCCAAGTAGATTCGTGTCGAACCGCATATATTGCGGGTTCAGATAGGAGATTTTCTTTGCCATATATCTTTACTTTTGAGCCGATGCAAAAGCAAAACCATTGATTAATCCACTTGTTTACATTAGTGAAAAATCTTCGGGCTTTTTTCTCATCTGACCCTAAAAAAAATTGATTGATGACAAAAGAGGTCGCAAGCCCTAAATAGAGAACAATGTTAAAAATAATGGATTTTATAAAAATCAAAGCTCCGTTAAAAGACATTTTATTCCTCCAAAAATAATTATATATAACACCGCATGATACTCGCGACACACGTGAGAGAACCATTTTATGCCTCGTCCACGATAAGGCAAGATTGGAAAGGGGGTTATCTCAGACTTTATATTATGTCGTTTCATTAGCAATAGGCTTCTTGGGATATGAAAATCTGATGTTATCAGGATGAAGGAATTGATACGTTTTTCATTTAAGAATGATTTGACTTCTAAGACATTGCTGTTCGTGTTGAACGCTGAATAGCCCAATGTTGTGCTCTGAGAGGAAGTTAATTCATTTTTCATATATTTTAAAAAATCGCGAATTTCAACATTTTTATGCACGCCAGATATAAATAAAATTGACGCGTATTCTTTTTCTAGCAACTCGAACGCGGTCTTTGTCCTCGAGAAACCTCCTGTTAAGACAACTATTGCGTCATATTTTTTGTCTTTTAAATCTGGTTGCTTACTTGGTATGTAAAAAAGAAACACACAAAACCCAGCACACCACAAAAACAATCCAACATATATTAATTTTTTGAAAATTAATATAATTCGCTCGCTAGTCATCTTGTGTAGAGCCAAATCTTTCAGAGCCTAAGGAGAGTAAGACCGTAAGGCTAGACACCCTAGAGATTAATAGCGTGAATAATAACGGTATTGTTATAAGGGCACACCATATTATAGGGTCACTGCTGAAACAATTATTAAACGCACCAAAAAGATTATAGGTCATCAGTAACATCGTGCCAACGCAGGCGACAATGCTGACCAATGATGACTGAACACCAACCCGCATGGTGTATGAGGAAAATTGTTTTGATATATATTTTTTTGGTGCACCAAGTAGCTTAAGTATTTGAACAATCTTTTTGTGTCTCATCAAAGTAGCATAGGTTGAGAACGATATTGTGATAATCGCTAAGATAATTATCAAAACCACAAACAATATTAATAAGTTTTCAGCCATCTTTAGGATATTGATTATGGGCTTATATGAGTCTGAGTGGTTATGAACGATTATATCGTTCGATATTTCATTAATCGCTAGTTTTAAATTTGTGATGGCATTTTTATCTTTTAACATCTTTAGATGCACAAATGACGAGATTTCAGTGTTTTTAATTATATCTGCACCATCGTCTAATGTCGGTAAGGCTTGTGATATGACTTCTTCACTTTGGATTATTTTATATGAGGAGATTAATTTTTTTTGATTAATTTTGTGCAAAATATCGTCAATAGCCCCTTCTTGGGATGCCATATTATGAGGGATTTCGATTGTAACATTGCCCGAAAATTTGAATTTCCAAATATGGACAGTCTCGCTTGCTATAAGCACAGCAATTACTGTGATGGTTGCGATATATATAATTATACTTGTCGCGATAGGTAAAATTTTGCCGAGCAAGTCTTGTTTGAAGGGGAAGTCTTCGGTGTATTTGATTTTTTTCATACTATTAACCTCCCTTCAGATAGGCTTAAAACCTCACCACTAAACTGTTGTGTCAGGCTCATATTATGCGTTGCCATGATAATGCAGGTGCCAGATTTTTTTAAATTATCAAACAAATATAACAACCTTTTCGCCATTTCTTCATCAACGCTGCCTGTGGGCTCATCGGCTATGATAACATCAGGGTTAAATATTACCGCACGTGCTATTGCGACGCGTTGTTTTTGTCCGCCAGATAGGGAAGATGGCGTTGAATGGATATATTTTTCTAGTCCAACCCAAGATAAAAGATTAATGGCGTTTTGCTCGCTATTTTGAAGGTTTTGCCCCCTAATTTTCAAGGGTAACAGGACATTGTCTAGGACGCTCATGTGAGGGATTAGGTTGTGTTCTTGAAAGATGACACCAATTCTCTGCCTGAATTGGTATAGATGCTTATCTGATATAGAAAACACACTAGTATCAAACAATTTAACATCACCTTCTGTGGGGGTGAGTGCCATGTAAAGCAGTTTTAGTAAACTAGATTTTCCTGCACCACTGGGACCTGTAACAAAGTATAGCGAGTGAGAGGAAAAGCTCGCAGACACATCTTTTAATGCAACCTTGTCGTCATAGGTGAGGCTGACATTATCTATTAGGGCTATCTCTTTTTTCATAATTATATTTTGTACTACTTCATAGGAAAATATACAACATTTTACAAAAATTCTAGTAAGTTTTATAAATTATAGTGTTTATTTATTGAAAGCGACGTAAAGATTGTATATTAATACCCTATGATAGTGATTTGTCCAAACTGTAACAAAAAATATAAACTCGCTGATGACGTTGTCGCAGGTGGGGTGCATGTTCGCTGTAAAGCGTGTGAATTTGTTTGGTTTTTCTCTGACGAGACTAAACCTTCGGTCGAAGTGTGCGAAAAATCTGATAATTCTAAGTTGTCTAAAAAACGTTGTGTATGCAGTAAAATGGTAAAATATTTTGCAGTATTAGTTTTATTAGCGATTATAGGGTTTATTTGCAGGTTGAATAATTTATTTTGAGAGAGGTTTTTGTGCTGAATAATGATAAATCGGTGAATAATAGGGTTGTTTCTATAGGCAAGGTTCAATTTTCCAGTGATATGCCCCTTTCTTTCATATTAGGTCCTTGTGTCGTTGAGGGGCGTGACCACACCATGTATATGGCAGAAAATCTTTCTAAAATTACTGAAAAAATGGGGGTCGGTTTTGTCTTTAAAAGCTCTTTTGATAAGGCAAATAGAACCAGCTTAAACTCTCACAGGGGCGTTGGCATTGATGAAGGGTTGAAAATTTTTCAAGAGGTCAAGCAAAACTTTAATTGCCCAGTTATCACAGATGTTCATTTGCCAGAGCAATGTTCAAAGGTTGCTGAGGTTGTTGATGTTTTACAAATTCCTGCTTTTTTATGCAGGCAAACTGATATTTTAATTGCAGCTGCAAAAACACAAAAACCTGTATTGCTAAAAAAGGGTCAATTTTTGGCTCCTTGGGACATGCTTCAAGTCGCTTCTAAATTAAGTAAATCTGGTAATGACAACTTGCTTCTTTGTGAAAGGGGAGCGACTTTTGGTTATAATAACCTTGTGGTTGATATGCGTGGATTGGCGATAATGGCAAGTAGTGGTTACCCCGTGATTTTTGACGCAACGCATTCTGTCCAAATTCCAGGTGGACAAGGTGATAGGAGCGGTGGGCAAAGAGAGTTTGTTGCTGGTCTGTCTCGTGCTGCGGTTGGTATGGGTGTGTCAGGATTGTTTCTAGAGGTGCATGACAACCCAGATGTTGCACCGTGTGATGGTCCAAATATGATAAAATTGACAGAATTAGAAGACCTGTTAAAACAACTGATTTTAATAGATAAAATTGTGAAAAAGTATTAGCGTCTGGCGTTTCAATTGAAGTTTAAGCATCTAAATAGGTTTGTTGTTGCATTATTCACATTAATGATTGTTGGTTATTTGGCATATCATTTTATGTATGGGAAGAGGGGCGTTTTTTCTTGGATTTTGATTAATGATAAAATCACCCTTTTGAGGGATGAATTGGATGAATTGCAAAAGCAAAACGCTAAGCTGGAAAATTTGGTTGATGGTCTGCACTCTCAATCTATTGACCCAGATTTGTTGGACGAGCAGGTAAGAAAAGTTTTGGGATGGAGCGAAAAGGACGAAATCGTTGTGGTTGACCCAGACTATGCGTTTTAATGGGTAAAAACTATTTACCTTTACGATTTATTAGTATATTCATTGTTGAATGTAGGGAATGTTTTTTATGCGGGCGTGGTGGAATTGGCAGACACGCTAGACTTAGGATCTAGTGACGCAAGTCTTGGGGGTTCAAGTCCCTCCGCCCGCACCAAATATTTTTGTGATTAAAGGCGTGTTTTATGCAAATTACTGAAAAAAGTGTCGATGGTTTAGTGCGTGTTTATGAAGTGGTGTTTTCAGCAGATTTTCTGAATGCCGAGGTTGATAAACGCATCCATAAACTTAGTAAAGAAGTTAAGATGTCGGGCTTTCGTGTTGGAAGTGTGCCAGTTGATGTGGTAAGACGCCATTACTATGACAGTGCGTTGAGTCAGCAACTACAAAGTAGTATTCGCTCATCTGTCGACGAAGTTGTGAAAAAATTTAACCTAACTTATGCATTAACACCAAAGGTTGAGCCTGAATATAATGAACAAGATGGCGTTTTAACCGTGACGGTAAGCATTGACACTCTGCCAGAGGTCGTTGTGCCAGATTGTTCTAAATTAAAAGTCAAAACATATAATATCAATGTTTCTGAGGAGGACATAAAACAACCTCTGGATGAACTAAAAAAACGTTACCCAAATTGGGTTGATAGCAAAGAAGGTCGCGTTATTGCAGTTGGGGATATGGTTGAGTTTTCTTGTGTGGTGACATCTCATAGAAAAGGCGATAAACCTCAGAAATATAATGACGCAAAGGCTATTATTGGTCAAAAGACTTATGGAAGTGAGTTTGATGAAAATGTTTGCGGCACAAAGGTTGGTGAGAGAGTAAAATTTGTTGCAAAACTCCCCAAGGGACATAAATTCGCTGGCACAAAAATGGATTATGACGTTTTTATCAAGTCAGTTAAATTACGCAGTGAGTTCGAAACAATTGATGACTTGGCGAAGGCTCTACAAAAAACTGTCGCTGAGCTGAAAGATGCGATTATTCAAGATGTCAGTCAATACTATAAAGACATGTCGTGGCTGGCAGTTAAACGGCAGATTTTGGACTTTCTTTCCAGTAAATGTGATTTTGAAGTTTCGAGCGAAATGGTCAACTCGGAGTTTGAAAATATCTGGAATGAAGCAAAGACTGAAAATGCTCAATCAGGGAAAGAGCTCTCTTTGGCTGAGGAAGAAAAATCTAAGAAAGAATATATGGATATTGCCCTTAGGAGGGTTCGCCTTGGTTTTGTGCTAGCAGAAATTGGAAAAGTTGATAAAATTTCGGTGCAAGCACAAGAAATCAAGGAAAGTATTGAGAAAACGGTTTCTTCTTATGGCGTCAATGCTAATGATATGTATAAATATTATATGTCAAATAGAGGGGCGTTGGAATCTGTTAGAGCGACGATTTTTGAAGATAAGGTCATTAAACATATTTTATCAAAATCTCAAACCGAGGAGATTTCAATTACTCCGCAAGAGGTTTTGAAGTTGGTGGAAGATGATGACGCCACTACTGAATCTAAGTAATATTTGATTTTTACAAAGACCTGTTTTTGAGGTGATTTTATGGATGGTTTAACGTGTGATTACCTTGTTCCAATGGTAATAGAAAACACTGGCAGGGGTGAGAGGTCATTTGATATTTATTCTAGGCTTTTGAAAGAGAGAATAATTTTTCTTTCTGGGCAGGTCGAAGATGGTATTTCTTCTTTGGTGTGTGCTCAGCTGCTTTTTCTTGAGGCTGAGAACCCAAACAAAGACATTTTCCTTTATATAAATTCCCCAGGGGGTGTAGTAACCGCGGGACTTGCAATTTATGACACGATGCAATACATACAGTGCGATGTTGTCACCATTTGTATGGGACAGGCTGCCTCTATGGGGTCGCTGCTTTTAACGGCGGGTGCGAAGGGAAAGCGACACTGTTTGCCGAATGCTCGGGTTATGATTCATCAACCATCTGGCGGGTTCAGAGGGCAGGCGACTGACATAGAAATTCATGCTAAAGAAATCTTGTCTGTGAAAGCGAGGTTAAATGATATATATGTTCAGCATACAGGTCAGCAATTAAAATTTGTTCAAAAAGCTATGGAAAGGGATAATTTTTTATCGCCAGAAGAGGCGATTGAATTTGGTTTGATTGATAGCGTCTTGACATCTCGAAACTAAACCGTTGATTGACATTTTTTCCAGATATTTAGTATTTTAACATATTAAATAAAAGGGAATGTTCTTTTTGTTAAAGTATTTTTATACCGCTGGTTTGACTTGATATGAAAAGTTTAAAATTATTTTAGGACGACAATAGTTGGAAGAGTTGATTATAGGTGGTTTTTTACCAGTTACGACAATTGATTATCCTGACCGTTTGGCGAGTGTTGTGTTTTGTCAGGGGTGTATGTGGAGGTGTCCATATTGCCATAATCTTGATTTGCAAAAAATGTCTTGTGATAATCCATTAGATTGGTCAAAAATATTTGATAAAATTAGCGACAGAAAACACTTAGTAGAGGCAATAGTTTTTAGCGGAGGGGAACCTTTGTTACAACCAGCCCTAAAACAGGCAATCATGCAGGTTAAACAGCTTGGTTTAAAAGTGGGATTGCATACAAATGGCAGTCAGTATGACTTTTTTTGTGAAATATTGCCTTTAATTGATTGGGTAGGGATGGATATCAAAAATCGCTTTTGTGATTATGAAAAAATAACAGGACATGGTCGAAGTGGCGAACTGACGAAACGTAGTTTAGAAAAATTAGTGAAATCTGGCAAAGATTACGAGCTAAGAACGACAATATCGCCCTTGAATCATGAGGTGAGTGATATAATAGAACTAGCCAAAGAGGTCTCGGATATGGGCGGGGACACCTTTGCCCTACAAGCTTATAGGGCGGTGACCTTGGAGGAAGAAAACCTTGAAAAGGCAAATGCCAAGTTTTTCACCAAAGACGTCATTGCCCAACTAGAGAGTTTATTTAAAAAACTCATAATTAGACGCTGATTATTGAATACATTTTATACGAGAAACCAATCATTTCAGGTTACTTGAAATCTAGTACAGGAAGTTTTGCAAACGAACGTTGAGAGTTCAGCAGGTCTTCAAATGTTTTGATGCGATGAGCCCCAGTATGAAAAGATTTTACCATAAAATCATTTATTTCTCTTGAAAAGTGAATAATATCTTTATAATTATTTAAGTCAGAGACAATCCACTCGATGGTCTCAAAGTCATAGATTTCAACGTTTTTATGTTGTATGAGTTGCTTTATCATATATCCGCGAAAGTTCATGTCTTCTAAAAAGTAATCTTGATTAATAAAGTTTATTTTCTGATGTGCTAAAGAATATGGCGGCAGGTATATTATGAATTTTATTGTTGGGTTTTGTTCGATTATTCTTAAAACATCATTTTCAAAATTTTTGTAAGTTAAGTTATCTTTCTTTGAAAAATTATCGTTTTTTGCTGTTAGAGAATTAAACTTTTGTGAAATTATTTTTTTCATATATATATATATATATATATATATGCATTATTTCCCATTTTTTGCTTATATTCTTTCATAACTGCGGACTTAGAGAAATTTAGCCTTTCATACCTAAACCACATGTTTTCTTTCTGTAATTCTTCATCGATGTTTAGTGGTGCTTTTCCTAGGATGTAATATTTAAAGAGTTTATAGGCTGCTGATTTAAACATTTCAAAGCTAAACAAATATCGAGCAACGCCTTTATATTGGTTTTGATAAAGCTCAACAGGAAAGCTGGCTCTAAAAGAGTCTTTTTTATATCCAAGGCACCATCTATCTATTGCCCATATGATAGTTTTTAATTTTTTAGATTCAATTGCCTTTTTCAGGACAACCAATTGTTCCTGTACATCACAGCCAGGTAAAGCAAGTGATACACAGTGACAATTTAATAATGACGAGATTTGCTTTAGGTCGAAGTTTTGTGTCATGGACGTTCCAATGACAATGCTGTCAAAAGGGATGTGCTTAATAATCCCTGCATTTTGCCATCTTGTGTGAGGGTAAAGGCTTATTTTATTATTAAGACGAAAATAATGGATTGGGTCTATAAATACAATTAAAGCACACCAAGATAATATGAAAATTATCGTTGATACAAGAAAGCCCCTTAAAAAAACGCCAACACCTTGCAAAGAATTATACCAAGAATTCAAAAAAATATTTATTCGACCAATTTTCTGGCTTCTGAAGCAAGCATAAATGGGACGCCGTTTTTAATAGGATAGGCAAGACCTGCTTCTTTACTGATTAATTCAGAATTTTCTTTATCATATTCCAAAGTGGTTTTTGTAACAGGGCAGACCATAATCTCAAGCATCCGAGGGTCTAGCTCTCTCGCTTTTAATACTTGTTTTTGTGAAGTTACTTTTTTCATATTAAAATTGCTCTCCTAATTATTCATCGAATTAAAAAAGTCTTCATTACATTTGGTCTCTCGCAGTTTATCAATCAAAAACTCCATAGCATCAACCGTGCCCATTGGCGTAACAACACGCCGCAAAACCCACATCTTTGCCAAAGTAGACTTATCAACCAATAATTCTTCTTTTCTGGTGCCAGATTTTGTAATGTCAATAGATGGGAAAATCCGTTTATCCGATAGTTTTCTGTCTAATAAAATTTCGGAGTTGCCCGTGCCCTTAAACTCTTCGAATATGACCTCGTCCATACGTGAGCCTGTTTCTATCAAAGCGGTTGAAATAATCGTTAATGACCCGCCTTGTTCAACATTTCTCGCAGCACCGAAAATTCTTTTTGGTCGTTGTAGGGCATTGGCATCAACGCCGCCAGTCAGCACCTTTCCAGACGATGGGCAGACAGTATTATAAGCCCTAGCTAAACGGGTTATTGAGTCAAGCAAAATCACAACATCTCTACCATGCTCGACTAGGCGTTTTGCTTTTTCAATCACCATTTCTGCGACCTGCACATGCCGAGATGCAACTTCATCAAACGTTGAGCTAATAACCTCACCGTCAACGGAACGCATCATATCAGTCACTTCTTCGGGACGCTCATCGATTAATAAAACTATTAGAGTAATTTCTGGGCAATTTTCAGTTATCGCTTTTGCGATATTTTGCATCATGACAGTCTTACCAGTTCTTGGTGGAGCAACGATTAATGCTCTTTGTCCCTTACCAAGTGGGCTGATAATCTCAATAATCCGAGCTGTAAGATTTTTTTCATTAGGTTTAGAAGCAGCAATGTCCCCTTCAAGCTTAATTTTTTCTTGGGGATAAAGTGGGGTTAAGTCGTCAAAATTAACCCGATGTCTTGCTACTTCAGGGAGGTCAAAATTGATTGACTCAATCTTGGATAATGCGAAGTATCGCTCGCTATCTTTAGGTGAGCGAATTTGCCCCTGAACTGTGTCACCAGTTTTCATTCCATATTTACGTATTTGTGATGGGGAGACATAAATATCATCAGACCCAGCAAGATAATTTGCTTCGGGCGAACGCAAAAAACCAAAACCGTCCTGAAGAACCTCCAAGACGCCCTGACCATAAATCTCTATGGAATGGGAGGCAATCTTTTTTAAAACAGCAAACACCAAATCTTGCCTTTTCATAGAGCTTGCGTTCTCTACCTGAAGGCTTTCAGCAAATGCCAACAACTCAAGCGGAGTTTTGGCTTTTAATCCCTGTAAATTCATATTTCTAGATTTTTAAACAAACAATAAATATAGCGAATACCTCTATGATTGAACTAACTATAGTGAAACGTCAAGTGAAAAAATGAATAATATATAAAAAATTGATTTTTCTCGGTTTTTTTGTTGAATAATGTGTTTTATTCGCAACACTTGGCTTGCGATTTTGATTTAGTCAACAAATCTTTGTTTATAGTGCTTAGTGTGTTTCTTAAGTCTAGGACAGATTTTTTGTTTTGTCTTAATGAAACATGCAATGGATGAAACTTTCCATAGTGGGAGCGAAAACCAGATGGTATTGCACTGACGCGAATACTAATAATTTTTATGAATTTTTTTAACGGCACCCATTTGCAATCAGCTTTTTCAGAGTCCATGCTATAAAACTTTGAACGCATAAATTTTTCAGACACAAAGGGGGCTATCACAATATGTTGCGTATAACTTAAATGTTCTCGTTCAAATAAAATTTTTGGAGAATCTTCTAATATTTTTGGTGAAATTGAGTAAAGCCCACAAGTTTCTTCGAACAATTCCCTAGAAGCAGTGCTACTGCTGGTTTCGTTCAGGTTTGATTTTCCGCCAAAATCTGACCAATAATATAGATATTTTCCATTTCTTTTTTTGCGACTTAAACCCAATAAAACAGAAGGGACATCGTCGATAATCGAAATTATCAAAACTCCTGCACATTTTACTAATATTTTTTCTTTATCACTATCCAATTTAGTTTTCTATTATTTTAAATAATAAATAAGTAAATGATGCCGTAAGCAACAAACTGTCAAGTCTGTCAAGCACGCCTCCATGACCTGGGATTATATTGCTAAAGTCTTTTATGCCAAGTTTTCTTTTCGAGGCGGAGATAATTAAGTCTCCAATTACTGAAATTATCGCCATACTAAAACAAAACAAGACGTTCCTTAGCAACTTTTGACCAGTATAAACACCAAAAAAATAACTGAATACAGCCGATGCAATAATCCCGCAGAAGAAACCAGACCACGTCTTATTAGGGCTTATTTTTGGAACCATTTTTAAACCGCCAAACAGCTTCCCGCCTATTAACGCAAACGTATCAGCTAGGCAAGTGACCAATATTACCCAAACCGTCACTAAAAGCCCATGATTTATTCTTATATTAATAAAAGAGGCTGAACCAATTATTACATAAAAAATCAAAAATAATTTGAGGGCAGCATTATCGGTTGGTTTTTTTGTGCTGCAAATTATCTCGAATAAGCATAATAAAAACAAAATAGCATTTAATAAAAAGAGTGTCGCCCCTCCTAAATATATAGGATAGGCAATAATCGAGACAATAAACAATGCCGACATTGTCCTTTTTTTAAATGTATTATCTAAAAACATAAAATACCCTAAAACTTAATTAAGTTAACCTTTAATTCGGTAAAATTGCAAGGATGGTTTGTATCTTTATTTAAAAGAGGGATTAAATTTTATTGAATATGTATCAATATTTTATATGTTTATGATGTGAAAAATAATGTATCATGTGCTAAGACTTCTTGGTATGGCGTGTCTTTATATGGAGGGAAAATGTCTCGTTTTTATAGTTTTATCTTGGTTTTGCTCGTCTTATTGCTATCTTCATGTAGTAAAAAACAAATTGAAGAAGAAAAGCCAGTTCACTCTCTTTATCAAGATGCTCTTAAAAACCTTCAATATGGTAATTACTCAGAGGCAGCAAAATCTTTTCAAGAGGTTGAAACTCAACACCCTTATTCAAATTGGGCGGCTAAGTCCCAGTTGATGGCAGCTTTTTGCTATTATATGGAGCGTAAATACGACGATTCAATAAGGGTCTTACGAGGGCTGATAGGTTATTACCCAAATTATAAATACATTGACTATGCATATTACCTGTTGTCATCAAATTACCTGCAACAGGTTCCAACGATTGATAGAGACGTTTCGATGGCGGTGAAGGCTCGCGATAGCTTTATTGAGCTGTCTAAAAGGTTTCCAAATAGCTTATATAAAAATGATGCAATAAAAAATATTGATTTATTAAATAATATTTTGGCTGCTCATGAAATGTATGTTGGAAGATATTATCAAACAGTGAAAAATGACCTAGCGGCCTTAGAGCGTTTCAAAACGGTCATTAATTCATTTTCCAATACTGGTCAGGTTAGCGAGGCATATTATAGGGTGATTGAGACTTGTTTGGCTCTTGGCATTGAAGAGGAGGCTCTGAGATATTACAACTTTATGCTCCAAACAACTCATAATTCTTGGACAGACAAAGCAAAGAAAATTTTAAACATTAAAAACTAGGTATGCTAGAAAGCTTATCTATCAAGAATTTTTTATTGATTGATGAGATTTTCCTAAACTTTGAGTGTGGAATGACAGTCATCACTGGGGAAACTGGTGCTGGAAAGTCTTTGATTTTGAGTGCCATAAACTTTGTTTTAGGGAGCAAATCAAACCCCAAAATGTTGAGAATGGGCAGTGATTTTGCTGTGGTTTCTGCTTCTTTTACTAATCTTTCTGATGATGTGGGTGTCTTTTTAAGCACTTATGGGATTGCATATGAAAAGCAACTCATATTAAAAAGAGTTTTTTTTAAGGATAAAAATAGTAAATTTTTCTTAAATGATGAACCCGTGAGCTCAAAGTTTGTGCAATCTTTACAACCATTTTTAGTAGAAATTCATGGGCAGAGAGATAGTCTTTTAGATTCTAAAGACCAGATAAACCTTTTGGATTATTTCGCTGGTATATCGGACTTGCGAGCAGAGATTTCAGCTGTGTTTGATGATACTAAGCAAATATTCAAACGTTTAAAAGAAATTTCAGAAAAAATCACCAGTGAATTAAAACATGCAGAATATATTAAATCTTGCATAAAAGAGTTGGAAACTGCGGATATAAAAGATGGCGAAGAAGATGCGTTAATTACACAACGGATTGCCAGCAAAAACAAACAAAAATCCTTGGCGATATTGTCTGAAGTGGATAGCTTATGTGACATCAGCGACCTGATTAAGGCGAGCAAAGTGCTGTCTCGAGCAGAGTTAGGTTTTCAAGAAATAAATCAAGCTATTGACTGCATAGATGAGGCAATAAGTTTAATCGATAAGGCGTGTGGAAGTATTGACGGCATTAGAAAAACAATAAATTCATCAGAAATCTCTATAGATGAAATAGAAGAAAGATTAATGTCTTTGAGGGATTTGGCTCGTAAACATCATTGCACTGTTAGTCAATTACCAAGCCTGCTTATTAGCATGAAAAATGATGTTTTGAACATTGAAGCCTTAATTAGTGAAAAGACGAAATTAGAACTTGAATTAACTGGTTTGGATGAACGATATGATGACTTGGCTAATAAAATCAACATAAAAAGAACTGATGCAGCAAAGCTGCTTTCTGCGAATGTGAACGATACACTGAAGTATTTAAGGTTGGAAAATTGTCATTTCCTCATTTCTGTTGATAAATCTGGCGAAAAAGGTGCATTAGGGCAGGATAGAGTGCGATTTTTGGTCAGCACAAACCTGGGGATGCCCTTGACCCCCATAGAGTCAACCGCTTCGGGTGGAGAATTGGCTCGAATAATGCTTGCTTTGAAGGTTGCGTTCGCAAACATCCTAAGTGCTGGGGTGTTTGTCTTTGATGAAATTGACTCTGGTACTGGCGGAATAGCCTCGAGTTCAATAGGAAAGGTTTTATATGACTTATCTCAGGGGAAACAGGTGATTGCGATAACCCACTCTCCTCAGGTTGCAGTTTATGCCGACCAGCATATCTTGGTGGAAAAACAAATTATTGATGAAAAAAACGTGACAAAAGCACGAAATATCTTTAACCAAGAGCGAGTGCAAACCGTTGCAAAGATGCTTACTTCAGATGAAGTTGAAACAGATGAAGCATTAAAAGTGTCAAAAGCTTTGTTTTTAACGTCTAAAAAAACAAAGAGCTAATATCTTAAAAATATTAGCTCGAGAATTTGATACATTTTAACTCAATTAAGCTGTGAACATAGTATTCATAGTGTTATTTACAATCACAACCTATCTTTATTTTTCGTCATCGCTACTCAAGGTAACAGATTCAAACTCATCAAGCTCATCAAGGTTATGATATTCAGATTGATAAGGGGTATCCGGATTTTTTTTATGATTGTTTTTTGTTAACAGATTGTTACCCTGCTGTAATCTCACAGAAATCATCATGCTTTTATTTAATTTTTTCTCAATCTGTTGTTGTTGATTCTGAGTGTCTAATTGTATTTCGTTAATATTTGGTAAACGAACACTATCCATGCAAACCATGCAAATTTGAGTATTCATTGAAGGTCTATTGACGTTATTATCAAGAAACGTTACATGAGAATCAGTTTTTCTATTGATGGTTTCTGGTTCAGTAGATTCTATAATGGCAGAATCCTCCAAATGCATTACTTCTGTGGATTCTCCATTGCTGAGTTTTATATTTTCAATTCGTTCTTTTGGATTAATATTTCTAGCTGGGATTTTTGATGAATCTAAGTCGCTAGAATAATTGTTTTCAGCTGGAATTAACGTTTCTGTTATATCTCCACCATCTGTTATCTCATATTTGACTTGGTCATATCTGCGTTTGTAAGTGGTTTTTGTATTTAAATCTTCAGATTCCTCAAATTCAGACAATATGGCTGTGTCGCTTGACAAATCATCTTCATTGGATGATTCCTTTTTTAGTATGATTGTTTTGCAACGAGCTTTTGTCGGTACAAAGGGATGCTTCTTATCTGTTGAAGCGTTGTAACTATTGGTTAAAGATAATTCTCCTGGGGTAAAATCCATCATGCCTAATATTCTTGGGGCTGTCTCAATATTTGAAGTTGTATCATCTGGTTTTTTATTATCAGTAACTCGTATTATATGAGAACTCTGCCTTAGAGGAGAACTAATAAGTTGTGACTTGTTGTGAGTTGTATTTTGAGAAAAAGTTCTATGATGCTTTGATGCCTCAGCATTATTACCCATATAGGCTAATGATAAAGTTAATATACTAGCAGTTTTTAAGACTATTTTATTCATAATTACCTCCTTTAATTGTCATAAATAAAAGTCAATTATTTGTATCAAGGTTTTTTAAATTTTACAATATAAAAATAATTTTTTTACCATTTATTTTTTTATATTGATAAATAACAATTGATTAAAATAATTATAAAAAAGAATATAATGTATAAAAAATATTAAAAAACAACTAATTTTTAAAAAAATATTAGCCTAAAGTTCACATGTTGAATTATTGAAATAGTAAATATTATATTGTCAGTAAACTAACGCAGTTTCATTCATGTCTAACACAATAAGTACCATAATTAAAATCATTATTTGACAATACGATTTCAGTTTCGTTAATTGAAGGTAAATAATAATAACTGTTACAACACCTATACGGAGACCCACTCTAATCTATGGTAGGGGTGTTAAATTTTTTTATAGTTTCAATGTCGGGTAAACAATAAATAACAGGCTATTTTTAAAATAGGAACGATTTTTTATGATTATTAGGATGTTTTTTATACAATTAAATAAAAATTTACTTTTAAAAGGTAGTAATGTTTAGGATGAAAATTTGTTGAATATTTATTATAGGTGTGATATGAAGTCCAACGTAATTATGCCGCCGTGGCTCAGTGGTAGAGCACACCCTTGGTAAGGGTGTGGTCGTGAGTTCGATTCTCACCGGCGGCACCAGCCTTGGGCTTTGTGTCAAATGAAGCTGGATTGTTTTTGTTTTTTATTTTAGAAGGATGAATTGAAGAATGTCTAAAGACGCTAAAACTCAGACCAATACTACAGAAGCTGAGTTTAAAGGTTTGAGGTCGATAATTTGGCCAATACATAACTTTGAACTAAAAAAGTTTTTGCCTGTCGCTTTTATGATGATGTGCATAGTTTTTAACTATAGCGTATTACGGTGCACCAAAGATGCATTAGTCGTTCCACTTTGCGGGGCAGAAATCATCAGTGCTTTGAAGCTTTACGCCGTTTTGCCAAGTGCGGTTATTTTTATGATTGTTTATTCCAAGCTTGCAAATGCCTTAAATAGACCGAAGCTTTTTTATAGCGTAACAGCTTTTTTTATTGCATATTTTGCATTGTTTGCGTTTGTGCTGTACCCAAATATGGATGCTTTTCATCCGGACTTGGGCGATGCGATTTCTTCATACCCTCGTTTTAAATGGGTGTTATTAGTTATTAGTAACTGGACTTTGTCTTCGTTTTATATAATGTCGGAGCTTTGGGGAAGTGTTATGATTTCACTTTCTTTTTGGCAGTATGCGAACGAGATTACCACCCTAAAAGAGGCACGTCGTTTCTATGGTATGTTTGGTTTTTTTAGCAACTTTGGTGCAATAATCGCAGGAAAAATTGTTGTTAGCCTTTCTAGTAATGGTAGCGGAGTAGAAGATTGGCATCATTCGTTGAACAGTATTATGACCGTTGTGATAATATCTGGTTTCACGATAATAGGGCTTTATTTGTGGATGGAAAATAACGTGTTGACCGATAAACGTTATTATGACCCAGATGCCAATTCAGGCAAAACCAAGAAAAAGAAAGTTAAACTTTCTATGGGTGAAAGCTTTAAGTATATCTTCACCTCTAAATACTTGGGTTTGATTGCTTTATTGGTTTTGACCTATGGTATAAGCATGAACCTTGTTGAAGGTGTTTGGAAAGACCGTATGCGGGCGTTTTGCTCTAGTAACAGTGAATACAGCTCTATGATGGGTAGGTTGCAACTTTACACTGGTATTGCTTCTCTTGTAATGATGATTGTGGGGATGAACATTGTTCGTCGGTTCAGCTGGTTTACCAGTGCGATACTTACGCCACTCATGACAGCAGTCACTGGCGGTGCATTCTTCTTTTTTGTCGTCTATGGCGACTTGCTTGACCCAGTTCTTGCGGGACTTTCTTTGGTGCCTTTGGCTGTGGCGGTATATTTTGGTTTTATTCAAAATGTTTTGGCTAAATCAACAAAATACTCTTTGTTTGATGCGACCAAAGAGATGTCTTACATTCCATTGGATAATGAGTTAAAAGTGAAGGGTAAGGCTGCGGTTGACGTGGTTGGTGGACGTTTGGGTAAATCTGGTGGTGCTGCAATACAGCAATTGCTCTTATTCGCCTTTCCTGGTGCGACCCTTCTGGACTTGTCATCGATTATAGGTGTAGTTTTTGTTTTAATAATTGCTGTTTGGATTATGGCTGTTTGCAACTTGAGTAAAGAATTTACTGCGGTTACTGAAAACAAGCCAGAGGGCACTGACGCAAAGTAATAATTATCTTTTGTATTATATCCCCCCAGTCATTATTATAATGGTTGGGGGTTTTTTTATATGTTAATTAATTGAAAAATTTAAAAGGTTATATGCCGAAGGTAGCAGTTGCTTTATCAGGTGGGGTTGATAGTAGTGTGTCCGCTCTATTATTAAAAAATGCGGGATACGACATATTTGGCGTTACTATGAGGCTGAACCAAGATTGCTTTAATGAGCAAATGATGGTTGATGCAAAGTATGTTTGTGATAAATTAAGCATCAAACATCATATCGTTGATTTTAGAGAAGATTTCAATAAAAAAGTTGTTGATTATTTTAGGGTGAGTTACCTAAAAGGGCTCACCCCTAACCCTTGTGCTGTTTGTAATAAGTTAATAAAATTTGGTCTTCTCCTCGATAAGGTCAGAGAGATGGGGGCGGACTTTTTAGCGACAGGTCACTATGCCCGTATAGAAAAAAACAATGGACAGCAGGGTTATGGGCTCTTTTCCGCAGTTGATAGCCAAAAAGACCAGAGTTATTTTTTGTTTGGTTTGAATAAGGTTGATTTGGGCTCAATAATGTTTCCTCTTGGCAATATGACAAAGTCTGAGGTTAAGGAAATTGCTGATAATTTTGGTTATCAAAATGCTTATAAAGAAGAAAGTCAGGACATCTGCTTTTTAAACGGAAAAAAATATAACGATTTAATAAATCCTGAGCCAATGATTGGTGAGATTTTAGATAAACATGAAAATGTTTTAGGTTTTCATAATGGGTTTTGGAATTTTACGGTCGGTCAAAGGAAAGGGATTATGGTTTCAAATAATCACCCGCTTTATGTCTTAAGCATTGATGCGGACAAAAATTCGATAACAGTAGGTCGGCGTGAGGAACTTGAGTATTTAGATTTTTGCGTTACCGACTTAAATTGGTTAATAGATTTGTCGGACTTACCCAAAGAAGTTGAGGTAAAAACGCGTTATCGACAACAATCTTGTCCAGCAAAGATTCAGCTCGATGGCGAAAGTGTCCGTGTCAGTCTTGTCAGCAGTGGTTTTGCTTTAAGCTTGGGGCAATGTTGCGTTTTCTATAATCAGCGGCAGGTCATTGGAGGAGGGGTGATTTCTCACGCTATTGAGCGAAAAAAATCATGAGCTAAAATATTGTTTTAGTAATTAATGTTTCTTATGTTCTCTGAATAGTCTTGAATTTTTTTAATTTTAATATTAACTTTGCTATGGTTGTTTTGATGCGCCCTTAGCTCAGCTGGATAGAGCATCAGCCTTCTAAGCTGGTTGTCGTGGGTTCGAATCCTACAGGGCGCGCCATTTTGTGTCTTTTGGCATCGATGTGACGGAGAAAATTCCTTAATTATGAAAATAGACGGAAACGCAATTAGAATGGGTATGGTGATTGAACATAAAAATCGCCTATGGTCAGTTGTGAAGACCCAACATGTGAAACCTGGTAAGGGTGGGGCTTATATGCAGGTTGAACTGAAAGACATTAGGTCAGGCGGAAAATTGAACGAGCGTTTTCGTTCAGACGAATCTGTTGAAAGAGTGAGGCTTGAGGAAGCGGAATATCAATTCCTGTATAAAGACGGGGATGATTTCGTTTTTATGAATAATGAAACGTTTGAACAACTCAATTTAAATGCTGAACAGGTGGGGTCAAGTGCCGTATATTTGAAAGAGAATATGGCGATTTCTGTCACCTCTTATGAAGGGGAAGTGATTGGAATAATGCTACCTAGTACGGTTATTATGGAGGTTATGGAGGCTGAACCAGTAGTGAAGGGGCAGACGGCGACGTCTTCTTATAAACCAGCCATAATTGAAAATGGTGTGCGAGTTTTGGTGCCTCCTCATATTGAGGCGGGGACTAAAATCGTTGTAAATACGTCAGACGACTCTTATGTTGAGAGAGCGAAGTAGCTGTTCGTAATTTTAACCAGTTGTTTTTTCGTCAACAACTTTTTTTTAGAGGGTTTTTTATAAATGCGAAGTGTGAATATTCCGCCACTTTCACCGAATATGACCATAATGACTAGGGCAGTTTATAAAGCGTCTAGGCGTTTGATTCGTGATTTTGGCGAGCTGGAATATTTACAAGTCTCGCGTAAGGGACCAAAAGACTTTGTAACAAATGCTGACCTTGCGTGTGAAAAAATCTTGATTGAAGAACTGAAATATGCGAGACCAGATTATGGGTTTTTAACTGAGGAATCTGGTGAAATTAAGGGTCAAGACCCGTCCTATCGTTGGGTGATTGACCCAATAGATGGCACGATGAATTTTTTACATGGATTTCCTTTTTGGTGTATTTCCTTAGCACTTGAAAAACATGGTGATGTTATTGCAGGTGTGGTTTTTGACCCAGTGCGAAATGATTTGTTTTGGGCTGAAAAGGGGACAGGTGCATTTTTAAACGACCGAAGAATTCGTGTAAATAGCAGGAAAAACGTTGAAGACAGCCTTATTGTTGTCGATATAGTAGAACAAGACTTATACGAACATATAAAGAAAAATGCGTCTGCAGTTCGCAAAACTGGTTCAGCGGCATTGAACCTAGTATATGTCGCGTGTGGTCGGTTTGATGCATATGTCCTTAGCCATCCGATAAATTATTGGGATATTGCGGCGGGTGGATTAATCGTCCGTGAAGCTGGTGGAAGCGTCAGCGATATTGCAGGTCGTCCGCTAACACAAAAACCAGAGACCATGCTTGCGGGGAATTTAGACTTGCGAGAAAGATTGGTTTCGCTTTTTTAAGTTTTATTAAAAATTTATCATAGTGGTTTTGGGTTAAAACCTAAAAATTTCCAAAATATACACTACATATACATTCGCTATTTAAAATTGCGAATACAAAAAAATGAAAATACTTCAGGGATTATTTATATAATATGAATTTATTAATTTTTAGTATAAATATCTGCTTTTTTATTTAAAATAAATATAAAATTTTATCTTTAATTTTTTTCCTCGTTCTGTTAACCTCCGCCTAGTTTTAATATCTTGGAGGTTTTTAGGTGTCTGAACCTGTTGTCATTGTCTCTTATAGCCGTACTCCCATGGGTGCGTTTAAAGGATGTTTCTCAACGTTGAGTGCTGTTGAACTGGGTGCCTCTGCAATAAAAGGGTGTTTAAACAAAATATCAACTACCCTAGAATATGACGAAGTTCTGATGGGGTGTGTTCTTTCAGCTGGCTTGGGTCAGTCACCAGCAAGGCAATCAGCAATATTGGCAGGCTTGCCAGAGAGCGTTTGTTCCACAACGATAAACAAGGTTTGCGGCTCAGGGATGCGTTCCATAATGATAGCGTCAGACAGCATTGCCGCTGGCAGTTGCAATATAGCGATAGCAGGTGGGATGGAGAGCATGACGAATACGCCATATTTACTTCCGCAGGCACGTTTGGGATATATGTTTGGTCACGGCAAGATAGTTGACCACATGATGAGAGATGGGCTGGAAGATGCCTATCTTCCAAACGGCGTTACCATGGGAATGTTGGCTGAAGAAACGGCAGAAATTTATAACTTTAACCGTGCTCAGCAAGATGAATTTGCCCTAAGGTCAGTAACATTGGCACAACAATCGGCACAAGAAGGGCGTTTTCTTGATGAAATTACCCCTGTTACTGTAAGAAACAGAAAGGGTGATATCATAGTGGATAAGGATGAGAACGTCACCCGTGCAATTCCAGAAAAAATAAAAACATTAAAACCTGCTTTCAAAAAAGATGGCACAATCACAGCAGCAAGTGCAAGCTCTATCGCAGATGGTGCGGCGGCGTTTGTGCTCATGAAAGAGAGTGTGGCAGAAAAATCTGGTTTAACGCCAATTGCAAAAATATGTGGATATTCGAGCTTTTCGCATGCACCAAGAATGTTTACCACTGCTCCAGTTGGTGCCGTCAAAAAACTTATGAAAAAATTAAATTGGCAAATAAAAGATGTGGATTTGTTTGAGATAAATGAAGCGTTTGCTGTTGTTACCATGGCGACAATTAAAGACTTAGGCTTAGATATCGATAAGGTTAACGTACGTGGGGGTTCTTGTGCGATGGGTCATCCATTGGGTGCGAGTGGAGCGAGAATTCTTGCGACCCTATTAAATGCCTTAAAATACGGCTTCCTCAAAAAAGGCGTTGCTACCCTGTGTGTGGGTGGTGGTGAGGCAGTTGCCATGGGCGTTGAATTATATTGATATCAGCAATCGCATATTTTGACTTTGCAAATGGTTTTCTTTTAATTAAGATTAAGCCTTTGGTTGGAGCTAGTTTTTTTGATGTGGAAATGGTTTTTATTTCTGATGTGTTTTGTTCTATCGAATTGTGCTAGGGAACAAGAGAATAAGTTTTATATAAACCCAGTTTTAGAAGATGAAAAATTTTTAGATGAGGTTTCTAAGCTAAACATCACAATATTGGCACCTGCTTCTGGTGTTTCTTCTAGCGAGTTATCAAGGCTCAAGATAACGCTGGGTCAACATGTTCGTTTTGTTGATGATAAACATTATATAAAAAAAATATCCTTGAAAACCACGTCTTTAACCAAAGTTTTATTATCCGACACATTTGAATGCATTGAAAAACACTTTCGTTTAGGGGGGATATTTTGGTCTGCAAAAGGTGGGTATGGCTCATCTTTACTAATTAACGAGCTGAACAAACGCTTTGAAGAAGGAAAAATAAAAAGCAAAGGCGTTTTAATTGGTTATAGCGACATAACCTCCTTACACTTATTTATGTCTCAAAAGATGGGTTGGATATGTATTCACGCTCCCAACGCGAATGAGTTAATAAAACCAAACAAAAACCCTGGAAGCTTTAGCAGGCTAATAGAAGTATTATCGGGAAAGTGCAATAAAATCACAATAAATATTCAACCAATTAATAACCTTGCAAAAAACACCTCATCTATAGAAGGCAAGCTTACAGGGGGAAACCTCACCCTTATAGAGACTAGCATTGCCACCATTTGGCAGGTCGATTGTAAGGAGAAAATAGTTTTTATAGAAGACGTTAATTGCCAATGCTATCAAATTTTCAGGTCTCTTAAACATTTACAAGACTCTGGGGTGTTAGATAAAGCCAAGGCTATTGTGTTTGGCAATTTTTCAATAAAACCAAACGATAAACTTATGGGGTTTTTAAGTGTGTTTTCCAATGATATTGGAATTCCAGTTTTTTTGACGGACAGATTTGGTCACGAAGAACACAATGACCCCATAGGTTATAATATCGATGGGGTTATATCAAAAAATGTTGATGACGGAACATATAAACTTGAAGTAAACTTTAAAGATACTTTTGTTAAAAAATCAGATTAATGGGAACAGAAAGCACAGATAATTTCGTCACCGTCACGCAACTCAGCTTGAAACTAAAGCAACTGGTTGAAACTAGTTTTGGTGCGTTGAGCGTTCGTGGAGAAATTAGCGGATTAAAAAGACACACATCGGGGCACGTTTATTTTAGTTTAAAAGATGGTGACAGCGTCATTAGTGCGGTTTGCTGGCGTGGGACGAGATGTAATGCAGACTTAACCGATGGTTTGGAGATAATTTGTTCGGCAAAGGTAACGACATATCAATTACAATCTAAATATCAATTAGTCGTGACAAGTTTTGTACCCTATGGGCAGGGTGCAATTTTAAAAGTTCTTGAAGACCGTAAGAAAAAATTGGCAACTGAAGGTCTGTTTGACGCCTCAAATAAGAAAAAACTTCCGTATTTACCCAAGACAATAGGCGTCATCACCTCTCCAACAGGGGCTGTGATAAAAGACATTCTTCATCGCGTTTCAGACAGGTTTCCTGTCAGGATTATCCTGTGGGGAGTGCTTGTTCAGGGAGACGGTGCCGCTCAGCAAATCGCAGATGGAATTAATGGTTTTAATAATAGGAATATCTTTGATAACGGCTTAAATCCGAGACCAGATGTAATAATTGTTGCACGTGGAGGCGGGAGTTTTGAGGATTTGATGCCTTTTAACGAAGAAGTTGTGGTCAGGGCGGTTGCTAAAAGCGAGATTCCTATTATCTCAGGAGTTGGTCATGAAACAGATACGACTTTAATAGATTATGTCGCAGACATGAGAGCTCCAACCCCAACAGCCGCTGCAGAAATGGCACTACCAGTTAGGGAGAAATTGATTGGAGATGTCTTAGAAGTCGGTCGCAGGTTGACGAATTCTTTGAAAAATATTTTATCAAGGTTAAATGAAAAACTTATAAACCTTTCAACAAGGGTGCCTTCGACTTGGCAATTTTTGGGAATGTCCTCTCAAAAGCTTGATTATATGTCGGATAAAATGAAAAATGCATTTTTAATGAAATATTCGACGTCTAAATTTGCGTTAAGCAGAGTTGAGAGTGTGTTTTCTAAGAAATTCGAATTTGTTTTTTATGAAAGAAGGTTTAATGAGGGCAATATTAAATTCAATTTCTTATTAAATAATTTTTTAAAAGATGCTAATAAATCTTTCGAACCTTTACAAAATTTATTGGACAAGCTTTCATTTGAAAACACTCTAAAAAGGGGGTTTTCAATTGTTCAAGCGAAAAACGGTGAGCTCATCAGTTCTGTTAAGCAAATGACCAAAGGTGTTGAAGCTACAATAAGTTTCAAAGACGGCAAGGCGGATGTAAAGGTGAGTGAAAATTAGTCTTATAAAATCTTGCTGAGGGTTTGCAACGCTAGTTGGCTTTCTCGGTATTTAAGGCTTATTGAGATTTTTAATTTTTGCACGTCTTTTATTTTGTAGTCTATTTTTTCTAGATTAAGTAGGTGCTTTATTTGATTTAAGACATTTAAGTGACCCTTGCTCATTGAACCAATTAAGCTGATGTGACAATTTTGCTGGTCATGAGCATCTGTTAAGATTGTGATACCGATGATGTCACTTGATGTCTCTGTGCTAAACTTATCGCTAACAATTGTGCCATCATCATCACTGAAGCTGGATGCAATTCTTATCAAAACGTTATTTTTCATTGCATATGCCACAGACTGTTCTTGCAGAACTTTCGCACCGCTAGAAGCCATTTCAAGCATTAATTCATAAGAGATATGATAGATTTTCTTTGCACTAGGGATTAAACGCGGGTCAATGTTATATACGCCATCTACATCTGTAAAAATGTCACATTTTTCAGCTTTTACTGATTTTGCGATTGCTACTGCAGTAAGGTCAGAGCCGCCCCGACCTAATGTCGTGACCATTTGAGATGAAGTTACGCCCTGAAAACCAGATATAACAGGCACGACGCCGCCGTTGATTATTTTTTTTATATATGTGTCATCAATGCTCAATATTGACGCTGAGCCAAAGATTTCATCAGTTTTTATTGGCACTTGCCATGCGAATAAAACCTTTGACTTGATTCCCATTTTACGCAATGCGGCCGCAAATAACCCAGCAGAAATCTGTTCTCCAGCAGAGATAACGGCGTCATATTCTTCATCACCAGCCTTTATCCCCATCAGGTTGGATAGGTTGATTAGGTTATTGGTCGTTCCTGCCATAGCAGAGGCAACAACTATTGGTGAAAAGCCATTTTTAATGGCGGAGGAAACTTTCAAGGCTGCTTTTTTTATTAATTCGGTTGTGCCTAGGGACGTGCCGCCAAATTTTTGTACTATAATTTGTTTGTACATAACGTTTTTAAAAGTGAACGAAAAACAAGTCACAGCCTATCATAAAAAGGGTCAACTAAGAACAATAAAGAAAAAATCATAAAAAAATTTTGTTTGCTGAAAAATATATCTAGTAAAAGGTTCTTTTTTTTGGTAAATATGTCTTGCGGTATTCCTCGGTAGCTCAGTCGGTAGAGCAAGTGGCTGTTAACCACTGGGTCGGCGGTTCGAGTCCGTCCCGAGGAGCCACCTTATTTTCACCTGCCTGTTGTTTTCATATCACTTTTCACTATGAATTAATTTTTTATTTAGCTTTTCAGTTTAATTGTGTTTTTTGTAGTGTATTTCGGTTAGTATGATTATTAATTACAAAAATTAATAATTTTTGAGTAAATTTATCGCAATATTAAGCTTGATTATAGGACTTATTTTATGACTAAAACTTCTGTTGAAGATAAAAATAGTGATGTTTTGTTTTGCTCTTTTTGTGGCAAAAGCCAGCAAGAGGTGAAAAAACTAATAGCAGGTCCTTCGGTTTTTATCTGTGATGAATGTGTTGGCGTTTGTAATGAGATAATGACTGAAATAAAAAAAGACCATGTCAGCACATTTCCAACAGGTATCAAAAAACCCCAAGAAATCAAGCGTATCTTGGACGATTATATTATAGGGCAGGAGCAAGCGAAAATTATCCTTTCTGTCGCTGTGTATAACCATTATAAGCGTCTTGCCTTTAAAGATGTGGGTGATAGCGAGATAGAATTAGCAAAATCTAACATACTCCTCATTGGTCCAACTGGGACGGGCAAAACCCTTTTGGCTCAAACTTTGGCTAAGATTTTGGATGTTCCTTTTACAATTGCAGACGCAACAACCCTAACTGAAGCTGGCTACGTTGGGGAAGATGTTGAAAATATTATTGTCAGATTGCTTCAGGTTGCCGACTATAACGTGGAAAAAGCACAAAGAGGGATAGTCTATATAGATGAGATTGATAAAATATCCCGCAAATCTGAAAACCCTTCAATCACTAGGGACGTGTCTGGCGAGGGGGTTCAACAGGCTCTTTTAAAATTGATGGAGGGCACGATTGCCTCTATCCCGCCACAGGGGGGACGAAAACACCCACAACAAGAATTGCTTCAGGTTAATACACAAAATATGCTCTTTATTTGTGGTGGAGCTTTTGCGGGTTTGGAAAAAATAATTGCAGAACGATACAATAAATCATCCATAGGTTTTAGTGCTCAAATAAATAATTTAGCAGATTTAAATGAGCCAGATATTTTTAAAAACGTAGAATCTGGCGATTTATTAAAATTTGGACTAATTCCAGAGTTCATTGGAAGACTGCCTGTGGTTGCGACGCTTTCTGACCTAGATGAAAACGCACTCATAGAAATATTGACTACGCCCAAAAATGCCCTTGTTAAGCAATATCAACAATTGTTTAATATGGAAAATGCTGAGCTTAGTTTTACAGATGAGGCACTTGTTACAGTCGCCCAACAAGCCATTAAGACAAAAACTGGTGCGAGGGGGCTCTCATCTATAATGGAAAATGCTTTGTTGAAAACGATGTATGACTTACCATCGCAGGAAAACGTTAATAGCGTTAAATTCGACAAATCAGCGATTTTGGGAGAAACAGAACCAGAAGTTACTTTTTTAAAAAAGGACGATGAAAAAACAATCGTTCATTAGTCTCATTTTAAGCTTTTTTTAAAACCTCTTTTTATATAAGTTTTATTATACAGTTTATTAAGCCAATCTATTAATCTTTGCTATATTTTATGCTATAGTGTTTTAATAAGACTATATAATTATTGTATTGGAGAGCGAGATGGAGAGGTTACTTGACCCGAAGAACGACTGGGCGTTCAAGCAGTTGTTTGGTCAAGAGAAGAACAAGAAGATATTGATAAGTTTTCTGAACGCGATGTTGGAAGGCGTTGAGTCTTTGGTGGTTGATGTGGAGTTTTTGAAAGTTGAAACGGACACAGAGATACAGGCACTGAGGCAAAGCATAGTTGACGTGTTGTGCAAAGCAGAAGACGGGCGAAGGTTTATAGTCGAGATGCAGAGCTCGTCGGACTCTAGTTTTATTCAGAGGGCAGTTGAATATGCGAGCAGGGTATATTTAAACCAGCGGACGCGGGCAGCAAAAGAGAGGCACGACGGAGGCGGGAGAAAGGCGGTTTGTCCAGTGATTTTTCTTGCGGTTGTAGAGAAGAAGTTGTTCAAGGACATAGAGGGATATTTGACGCACCATCGGATACAGGAGGTTGTGACAGGCAGGTGCGAGATTAGGGAGATGTCGTTTTCGTTTTTGGAGCTGTCGAAGTTTGATAAGGGTTTTGATGAATTGGAGAGCGATGTAGACAGGTGGGCATATTTTTTCAAGCATGCGGACATGGTCTCGCCGGAGAGGTTGAGGGAGATATTTGAGAGTAAGACGATATTCGGAGAGGCGTATAAGGAGCTTGAGCGTTCGGGATATTCGCCTGAGCAGTTACTAGAATATGTGAGGTATGAGTTAAAGGAAGAAGAGATTCAAACCCGCATAACCGACGCCACCCTCAAAGGCGAGAAGAAAGGCAGAGCCGAGGGCGAGAAGAAAGGCAGAGCTGAAGGTGAGAAGAAAGGCAGAGCCGAGGGTGAGAAGAAAGCAAAAACAGAAACTGCTCGAAATCTTTTATTAATGGGGCTGGGTGATAGCCAAATATCTCAAGCGACAGGCTTGTCGATTGATGAAATTAGAAGTTTGGGCAAAACGTAATAAAATATAGGTGTCAAAGATAAAATAATGAATTTACTCCACCTCTATAAAACAACCCTTTCTAGTATTTTGACGCATTTTGATATTGTCATGCCGTAGTTGGTGATGGCGACGTTATTTTTTTGACATATATTAATTCTAGACTTAATGCCCCTAGAATTGAGCATACATCCACCACAGTGCACAACTAGTCTAAATTCGCTTAGGTTATTAACGAAACCTTTGCCTTGAGAAAAATAAAAGTCCAGTTTTTTTCCAGTATAGGCGGACAATAATTTGGGAATTTTCACCCTCGCAATATCATCTTCCATGGTTGTGTGTGAGCATGCTTCGGATATCAGGACTTTATCTCCATCAATAAGCTCATCGATTGTATCGGTGCCGTCTAAAAAGGTTTCATAGCCATACATACTTTTACATAATAATATTGAAAAAGTAGTCAATTTTACGTGCTTGGGAACAGTTGATGATATATCAGCTATACATTGAGAGTCTGCTATGACCATTTTGATATCACTAAAGTCGACAAATTGTAATTGCTCAGGCTGAACTGAGATGACAATCGCATTTATATCTAATAATTCTCTTATAGTTTGCACCTGTGCGAGGATTAGTCGACCCTTTGGTGCCTCGCCATCAATTGGGATTACTAGGATGATTTTGTCATTTTTGCGTATGACCTTTTCTAAAAATCGCTCTTCTTTTTCTTTGGGTGCATTATCGAATATTAGTTGTTTTAATTTGTCTATATTTTTATTATACAGGGCACTTACGAACAGAGCATTATTGTTATCAACCTCCGGCGGCTGATTTGATTCATCGTTTTTATTATATACAATGATATATGGAATACAGAGCGATTTTATTTGTTCTATTAATTTTTGCTCTATTGTTGAAATCTTATTGTCACCTATGACAACAAGTGCCATATCAGATATCTCTAGTGCAGAAAAAGTCGCTGCTTTTCGCTTTTCTCCCAATGCCGAGCTATCATCCACCCCAGCGGTATCATAAAAAACAATTGGTCCAAAACCAATAAATTCATATGCTTTTGTTACAACGTCGGTTGTGGTGCCCGATATTTCGGACACTATAGAGATTTCTTGCTCACAAATAGCGTTTAATAAGCTAGACTTTCCCGCGTTGGTCTTGCCCACTATAGCGATGCTATATCTCATGTTAATCGGCGTTTTATTCATAATGAACCTGTTTTTTACTGCGTCCTGAGTTGCTTTTATTCACCATTAGCCCGATATCGGTGATTTGTTTTTCTAATGATTCTAATCCTTCGGCTAAGCCAGATTTGGCAGAACCTTTTCCAGGATAGATACTATATTTTTCTCTATATATTTTTGGTGTGAAGGACATCATAACGACATTACACCCCCTTTTGAGACCTTTTTCTATACCAAGTGGGTCAACAACCTTTAAAGCGTTTGTAAAAGGGATGTTCACATAAGGGTCTAAAATTCTATATATTGCACACGCCCTGTATATTATATCCTTCCCACACGCTGTTTCATCAGCTAGGGGAGTGTTTGAGGTTGGAATGAATGGAGATATTGAAAACATGTGTATGCCAAGGTCTTTCATCGTAATCAGGTCTTTTGCAAGTTTTTCGGTTGTATATCTTGGCAGACCAGCTAAAAAACCAGAGCCAACTTGATATTTGTGCTTGATTAAACTCTTAAGCCTGCTTAAACGGTTCTCTAGGGTTGAGTTTGGTCTTATTGTTTTATATATCGGACGTTGCAGGGTCTCCATTTTTAAGAGATATCGGTCTGCTCCAAGACTTTTCCATTTAGCATATGTATCGTCAGAGTGTTCACCATAAGATAGGGTGATATCTGCCTTAGTGAGCTCTTTTATAATAGGAAGAGCCTTATTAATCACAGGAACTTGTTGTGGAGATTCCCCTCCTTGAAGAACAATACTTGAAAGCCCACATTTTGAAACCTCTAAAGCCGAATCAGTAATTTCTTGCTCCGACATACTATATCGATTAATGCCCTGCGAACTTTTTCTCAATCCGCAATATAAACAGTCCATGAAACACTGGTTTGAGGTTTCTATTATTCCCCGAATAAAAACCTCTTTGCCATAAATTTGCTCTTTTATCCTGTTTGCGGTTTTAAAAAGCCACTCGTCATCTCTTCCTGATAATAGCTCTTTGATATCTTTATACGTAAATATCATTTGCTCCACACTTTATAGAATCAATTTTTTTCTCGATTTCACTAGGGTTTTTAGTTTGTGCTATTAATTTCTTTACAAGTTCATCGCCTGCGACTTGAGTTTTTTCAGAGGCATAATCTCTTAGGTATTCTGCGAATGTAAAAATCGCATTAGGTAAGCAGAAATTTTTTATAAAGTTATTTTTAGCCAATCCCATAAAGTTATCGCCCGTTCTGTCTTTACGATAGCATCCCGTACAAAACGAGGGGACATAACCATCTTGCACCAATGCAAAAATCACTTCATCTAGAGACCTGTCATCCCCAACAGTAAACTGTTGTGCCTCTTCCAAATTTGTTTTTGACATTTTATACCCACCTGGATAAACCTTAGATGCCGCACTCAATTGCGAAATTCCTAGGCTAATAAGTTCGTTTCTCATAGCCGCATTTTCCCTAGTGCTGATAATAAGCCCAGTATATGGAACCGCAATTCTCATAATCGCTATGGTTCTTTTTAACTGTTTATCGGTTAATTGAGCGGGCGGATTATAGGACATTTCTGACCCTAATGCAGGCTCAATCCTTGGAAAAGAAATCGTATGAGGACCAACCCCCATGTCTTTTTCCAATTGTTCAACATGTTTTAAAACGGCAAGTGTTTCAAACTTATAGTCATATAGCCCATATAAGGCACCAATGCCAACATCATCGATGCCAGCTTCCATGGCACGATGCATTGCGTACAACCTGTATAAGTAATCCGTTTTTTTACCAAAAACATGGACTTTTTCATAAGTGGGCTTATGGTATGTTTCCTGAAAGCATTGATATGTTCCAATGTTTCCTGATTTTAATTTTCTGAAGTCGTCAACATCCATTGGGGCTAGGTTTACGTTGATTCTTCGTATCTCTCCGCTTTTGCCAGTTTTCACGCTATAGGCAGCAGAGATTTGCTCAACTATAAGCTCCATGTCGTATTCAGACTCTCCCCAGACCATCAAAAGACGCTTATGACCCATTTCTTCTATGATTTTAACTTCTTCTTTTATCTCATTATTTGTAAGAATTCTTCTTTTTAACTCTTTGTTGTCTTGACGAAATCCGCAATATAAACAAGAGTTTTTGCACACATTTGACACATAAAGTGGAGCAAACAAAACCATGCGGTTTCCATAAACTCTCTCTTTAATCTCTCTTGCGACATTTTCTATTTCTTTTTCGAGCTCTTCATCTGTGTTTTGCAATAAAATCGCCATTTCCTTTAAAGACAATTTTTTGTGGTTTATGTCACGGGCGTTTTCTAATATTTGAAGGACGTCTTTTCCATTGGATTTTTGGGTATCTTCTAGGAGGGAGTTGATTTCTTCTTCGTTTATAAAGTTTTTCATAATGCTAAACACCTTAAGTTAATATACTAGTGATTGTATAATGTTATTAAATTTTATACAATATTTAAAATAATAAAAATAATATTTTCTCCAAAATAAAAGAAAATTTTATGCAACCTTAGGTTTTATTTAATGTTGATTATGTTAATTATTTATAATATGTTATAATTGCTCGTAATCTTAAGGAAATGCTTATGCTTAGAGAATTTGTCACGGCACTGTTTTGTTGCCTGCCTCATCATCATGACGCTCCAGTCGTAGAAAGAATTACTCCCATCACCGTCGTCTCGCAGGAGCCTTATAGCGATGAAGCGTACAGACAGGCTATAGAGAGTAGACGGTATGAAGATGTTGCAAGCTTGATGATGCGAAGAGCTAAAGATAAATACGGGCAAGACTTCCTTGATATGATGAATGAAAATTGTGAGCGGTTCGCTCAAGGTAGGAGATATCTAGAACTAGATTTTACAGACAACCTTCTCGTTGATGGCGACCCTTTATATGAAACTATAAAGTATGTGTGTGAACAAGTCATCCATGTTACGTGGGTAGTTCCCTCACTAATAGCTGTGGCTAGAGAAGGCGTTGATGTAGGGCTGTCAATAAAAGCACTATTCTGGTGGTTGGTTGATAGAACTGACATAATCACTTCTGGAGAATTCAAGGATTTGCTCAGCTCTATACGTGAGGCACATCATGACAGATCCTCATATTCTGCTAAATAATAAATGTACTAAGACAAAAATTGCTCGTCCAAAACGCGGTCTTCTAGTCTAGATTTGGGGTTGAATAACAAGTTGATTGATATGGTGGTGTTTTGTCGAACTTTTATTTGCGTTATCTCTCTAAACTCTAGGTAATCGGCAACCGCTCTTACAGGTCTTTTGGATTGTTCATTAACCTCTATATCGATTGTTTCACAATTGCGGAGCAATGCTCCTCGCCACCTGCGAGGACGAAACGTATTAATCGGGGTCAGTGCTAACAGCTGTGAGCCGATTGGAATTATTGGTCCATGAGCTGAGAGGTTATACGCCGTGCTACCGGCAGGTGTGCTGATTATGATGCCATCGCTAATGATTTCTTCAAGTTTTGTTTTGCCCGATATACTTATCTTAAGTTTTGCCGCTTGATGAGTTTCCCGTAATAAATAGACTTCGTTTATAGCGTTTGCTGTGTGCACATTTCCGTTTATATCGGTTGCTTCCATAAGTAAGGGATGCAATATGCTCGAGACGGATGATTTGATTTTTTCTGGTAAATCTTCTAGTGAAGGGAGGTTGGTTAAAAAACCAATGTTGCCAAAATTTATCCCATATATTGGAATGTTATTGTTAATGTTTTTGTGTATTGTCCTGAGCATTGACCCGTCACCGCCTATAACAACGATGACGTCAGCTTGGTTTATTTCAAAATGTCCATATTTTTTAACTAAAAGTTCAATGGTTTCACGATTTTTTTCTTGATTTCCAGTGAAGTGTATACGCAAAATTTGGCTCCAAAAATATTTATGTTTTCTTATATATAAAATTCTTCCAACTTTGATAAGATTTCGGCATTAATATCATATTTTCCTAAATCTAGTGTTACATCATGTCGATTTATTGAACTTTTTAACTCTATTGGTATGCCAATATCAGATTGGGGGACTTGGCTAAGTATTTGTTGTATTTTACTTAAGTCGTTTTCGTCATTAAATTTAAGCTGTAATTTATTTAGATTTTTCTTTATAGCATCATCAAGAGGTTCAACAGATTGTACGTTTAAACGTAAAACATCTTGGTAAATTTTTCCTATAATAGATAGTTTCAGCATGCTACCAGACTTGAGGAGCTCGCGATTGGCGAACAAAACATCTGAAAACATCACAGTCTCAAAAGTGGCACTTGTGTCAGACAATGTAATGAAAGCAAATTTGTTGCCTGATTTTGCGATTTTTATTTTTGAATCTAACAAAACCCCAGCTATATTACAGGTTGTGCTTGGATTTTTTTCAAAATAAGACTCTAATTCAGAAAACCCTTTGATTTGGAGCTTGTTATAATATTTTTTATAACTCTCTAAAGGGTGAGACGAGATATAAAAACCCATCACCTTTAGCTCATTATTCAACTTTTCTAGGTTTGACCAAGGTGAATATTCAGTCAATATGCCATCATCTTTCAGAATTGCGTTGTCGTTTTTCATGTCAAATAAAGAAGCTTGATTAGAATTTTTGGTTTCTTGTTCTTTTGCTCCAATATTTAAGACTTTTTCGATGTTTTCAAATAACATCCTCCTATTGGGGTTTATAGAGTCAAAACAACCAGCACAAATCAACCCCTCAAGATGTTTTTTGTTTGCAACCTTGGAGTCAAATACACTTGCAATATCTGTGATGCCAGCATAATCTCTCTTCAAACTTTTTCTCTTAGAAACCAAGCTTTCCATCGCAACGACGCCTTGTCCTTTTATAGCAGATAAGCCATATCGAATAGCCAGCTTATTGTTTTTGGTTTCAACTGAAAAATCTGGCTCTGATTTGTTAATATCTGGGGGCAAAAGTTCGATGCCGAGTTTTTCCAACTCCTGTTTATATACTGATAATTTTTCAGTATTATTCAAGTCGAGGTTCATCGTGGCAGTCATGAACTCTACGGGGTAGTTAGCTTTTAGATATGCGGTTTGATACGATATGAGTGCATATGGAGTGGAGTGACATTTGTTAAAGCCGTAACTGGCAAACTTACTTATTTGGTCAAACAGCTTGTCTGCCTCTGCCGAGGGCATATTGTTATGTTGACCAGCACCATCAACAAATCTTTTTCTCTGTACGTCCATTTCTTCTTTTATTTTTTTACCCATAGCACGCCTTAATAGGTCTGCTTGACCAAGCGTATAACCGCTGAGGACTTGGGCTATTTGCATAACCTGTTCTTGATAAACCATCACGCCATAGGTTTCTTTCAAAATAGGCTCTATTGAAGGGTGGGCATATACGACGGCTTCTTTACCGTGTTTGCAGTTAATATATCTTGGGATGTCATCCATTGGACCTGGTCGATAAAGAGCAACCAGTGCAACCAAGTCTTCAAAACGGTCTGGCCTCAGCTGTTTCGCAACATCTTTCATGCCCCCGCTTTCAACTTGAAAAACACCTGTAGTATCAAGGTTGTTAAACAGTTCAAATGTTTTTTTATCATCTAATGGGATTTCTTGTAATACGATATTTATTCCCCGTTTTTCTAGGAGATCGATGGTTTGCTGGATAACAGTGAGCGTTTTGAGGCCCAAAAAATCGAACTTAACTAAACCCGTTTGTTCTATAAACTTCATATTAAACTGGGTGATGGGGATTTCTGACTTTGGGTCGCTATATAGTGCAACGATTTCGTCAAGTGGACGTTGACCAATAACAACGCCTGCTGCGTGTGTGGATGCGTGTCTGTAAAGCCCTTCTAATTGCATGGAAATTTTTATTAATTGCGCAACATTTTGGTCATCCTCGATGTGTTTTTTTAATAACGGCTCCATTTCCATCGCTTGAGCTATCGTGATGTTTAATGATGGGTTATTTGGGATTAATTTGCATATTTTATCAACATACCCATATGGCATTTGTAGAACTCGCCCAACATCGCGTAAGACCGCCCGAGCCTGCAACTTTCCGAATGTGATTATTTGTGCAACCTTGTCTTTTCCATAACGCTGGCGGACATATTCTATGACCTCATCTCGACGCTTTTGACAAAAATCTATATCAAAGTCAGGCATCGATACGCGTTCTGGGTTCAAAAATCTTTCAAAAAGCAAAGAAAATTTTAAGGGGTCGACGTCTGTAATCGTCAGCGACCAAGCCACCACTGAACCAGCACCAGACCCACGACCAGGTCCTACGGGGATTTTATTGGACTTCGCCCATTGAACAAAATCAGAAATAATAAGAAAATATCCGCAAAAACCCATCTTGGATATTACTTGAATTTCATAATCTAGGCGGTCAAAGTATTGTTTGGCAAAATTCTCAAACTCTGAATCAGGGATTTGATATAATTTTTTTATGGTATCTAGGCGAGCTTTTAAGCCTATTTTTGATTTTTCATACAACTCGTCCTCTTCTGTTTTTCCGTCAGAAACAGGAAAAGAGGGGAGCATCGGTTTTTTACTCTCGACCATGAAAGAACATCTTTGAGCGATTATTGATGTGTTATTTATCGCCTCTGGTAAGTCAGCGAATAGCTGTTTCATCTCTTGTTGTGATTTAAAATAATACTCCGGTGATGAAGACAGGCGGGTTTCGTCGTTTATTGTTTTTCCTTGACCTATGCATAGGAGGACGTTGTGTGCCTCATGCATTTTTGGGGTTTCAAAAAAAACGCTATTGGTTGCCACGATTGGCAAGTTTAAATCAAAAGCGATGTTTAGAAGGTCATCTTCTATTTGGTCTTCGGCGGGGTCATGATGCCTTGATATTTCGATATAAAAGCGATTTAAAAATGCACTAGATAAATCTTTTGCATAGGACACGCCGCAATCTTTGTCCACAGATAACAACCGTGCGATGGAGCCATTTTTCCCTCCGCTTAAGGCGATAATTCCATCAGTCAGCCCCTGAAGTTGACCGAAATTTAATTCAGGCGTCCCAAGGGGGTTAGATGGGTTCAAATAAAACATGCTGGCAAGTTTTATGAGGTTTTGATAGCCCTGTTCATTTTGAGCCAACATCAGCAATTGGTCAGAAAAAGTGTTTTCTTGAAACGTCTTATGGCTCGATAAAGCTGACCCAATAGTCAAGGGTGGGGGAGTGATGTTTAAAATGCAGCCGATTATTGGTTGCACACCGTTTTTTGAACATTCTATTGAAAATTCTAGGACGCCAAACATGTTTCCCAAATCGGTCAATGCTATTGCGGGCATATTATTTTCTACGCAAAGTCTGACCAATTTGCTAACCTTTATCGCCCCCATAGATAAAGAATAAGCCGAGTGCGAACGCAAGTGAACAAAAGGGGTGTCGTTCATAAAATTTTCTAATTTAATTTTATATCTTTACTAGATACCATATTTAGTAGTAAAACAGCAACGTAATTAAGTCCTTTGGCGACTATATTTTATAGTTGGCTTATTTGGTTACACAACTTTGGCGGAGTAGCTCAGCTGGTTAGAGCAACGGAATCATAATCCGTGTGTCGGGGGTTCAAGTCCCTCCTCCGCTACCAATAATTTCGAATTATCAAAGTTTTAATGAGATTTTATGCATGTTAAGAGCATAAGTTTCTGTTTGTTATAAGCAAATGATGTTATGTTTTATTTTTCTAAGTGCTTTAAGTAAATAATATTAATTTCGTTTTTTGTTCCAAGCCTAAGTGGAACGCCGAATGTTCCCACTCCTTCCGATATATAAATGTCCATATTCCCTAGTTTATATCGACCGCTCGAATATTCAAAAAAAGCTTTACTAAACAGGGTAATTGGCCACATCTGTCCACCACCATGTGTATGACCAGAAATCATTAGATTAAACCCTGTCTTGTTTGCATATTTTGCACCATATGGTGCGTGTTGGATTAAAATGGATGGTTTTTTCTCATCCAATGAAATTGTCGAGAGGAAATCATTCAAATAAATGTCATTAGGGCTTTTATGAACACCAACTGAATCTTTGTCTGAATCTAAGTAATCTGTTCCCACAAACTGCACTCCTTCAATTTCTATTTGAGTGTTTTCTAGGTGTATGAAGCCAAGCTCTCTGATAAGGTTTTTGATTTCTGGATAACAAACGTAAGTTTCATGATTGCCTTCAGTAAAGATGACTTTTCCTTTAAATTTCGATAAAGTTTCTTTCACATTTTTTTGTAACCTATAGTTATCTTCAAACAAATCGCCATTTAAAATAACAATGTCTGGATTATGTTTATTTGTGATTTCAATAACTTTTTTTAAATATTTGTTTGTTTGAAAATGACCCAAGTGGATGTCTGGTAAATGAGCAATAACAAGCTCTTTTTTTAGATTTGGCATCTTTACATCAATTTTTGATATTGTTAACTTTTGACCATTATGCCAAGAAACAGCAGTTAAAATAATGGCGATTAGAAGTGAAATACTAATAGGGTGTGGTACAGGAACACTTAATCCCTTTAGGATAAATGTTACATAAATCAAAACCCCAAAGAATGCTTGCAACATAAACAATACTGCCACAAAAACGTAAGCATTAGTAAACCAAGAACCAACTTCAAAGTTTTTTTTCAGCCCAAACATGGCTAAAAACACCACTAAAACGCTCAAATAGGCGATGGATATGGCAAATTTTCCAAAAAAAGAGGCTTTTATCATGTGCCCAATAATAATTGGTGTGATGAAAAAAGATGACATGATAGTAATCACAAATGCTATGAGTAAGATTTTTTCCACCCTAATTTCCCCTGTTTTTTTATAAGAATGATTAAACCTCTGTGTTTAAAAAATCCCAAGAATTTAGTCCTAAATTTTGATTTTTTGTTAGTTTTTCGTGTGTTCGCTTATTTTTTCTATGTAATAGTCGTCTGGTTTATCTACTCTATAAAAATAGCTATCATCAGATTCAATGGCATTAGTGTCGAAGACTTTTTCTAATATTTCTTTCGAGCGTTCATCAGGTAATCTCCTTACGTATAATTTATATGGTTTATCAATATCGCAATAGTCAAAAAAAACAAAAGCATGGAAGCGGTCTAGGGCTTCTTCTTTAAGGCATGTCTTGACATTATTTTTTTCAAAATATTTTCCCAGAACCTCTTCGGATAGATATTTCTTTGAAGAAACCATATTATTGTTCTTATCAAAGGTAATTTCGGACCCAAAACTTTTATATGCCATCACAGGTTTGTGTTCATGTTGCTCTGGGTTCTGCTTTTCATCACCTATAACCAGTACAATAATATCGTGTTCTTTTATGATACCGTTCTTTTGCCATTTTTCTACATCTTTACTTTTGTCCAGAATACTATTAGCCCATCTAGATTTTTTTATATCATCATCACCGAACTGACCCTCTATCTTGCCATAAGTAGTGTCTTGTGTAGAATATTCACACCCTTGTTTAACGGGACCTTCATCACCTGTCTGTGTTGTGTTTTGACCATTAATATCAGTATGTTCAGAGTGTCTTTTTTGCGTGTCCTGATAGCACGTGCATTCGATGAATATATTATAATCTTTGCATTCAATTTTAAAATCTGGACCACCTTTATCTTTGCCTAGACTACCATTACTAACTTTATAACCGGATTTTTTTAAATTATAGGCTACATTTAATTCAACGAGCCGACTAAAAGTTTTTCCTGCTTCATTCTTTTTATTATTAAACTCCTTTTTAAAGTTGGCATCTAGTAGCCCTTTTGCCACACTATACTTATACTCAAAAAATGGTTGGCATCGTTCGTTACACTTTTTAAAATAGTAACAGTTTCGTTTGTTGATGGTTTTTGAGAAGCTAGCTTTTATTTCATTATAATAATCACTACCATAATTTTCATCAAATAGCCTTTCTTCTTTAAAGTATTTTACGAAGGAGTATTTTGTTAATTTTGGGTTTTTGGGGTTTTTTCTAACAAATTCTAGTTCGTATCCGCATTTTTCATAAAATTTTGGTGCTAAGAACTCTGAAGTCCAAAGATTTATGTTCCAATATCCTTTTTCCTTGAAATTTTTCTCTAATTCAGCAAGAAGTGTTTTCCCAAAACCTTGTTTTCGATATTTTTCCTCAACCCATAACATATCGACATAAATCTCGTCATATATGGTCAACGCTTTTATCATACCGATTAACTCCTGATTGCTCTCATCAGTCATAAGCATCCAAAAGGGATGATAATTAGAATCTATATTATGAGCACCATCATGTTTTTTCCAACTTTCCTTTACTTTTTCCTCAAGTTGTTTCGAAATTTTGTCTACTGTTTGTATATTAAATTTCATAAATATTAAATCCTTTAAAAATCATGTTTAATAAATCGTACCATGATAACAAAAGTTCATATTAAAGATTTTTTTAATGTATTAAATTAATAATTTATTGTTAATAATTTTTGCTTCTTCTATATCTCGGGAAGCTTACACATCCCTAAAATTTTCTATTGATAATTGTTAAAAATAATCTTTGTTGGTTTTTTTAATAATATTTTCTAATTTTTTGGAAATTGTATCCGATGGATTTTTACCCAAATTAAATCGATTAATTCGAATGAATTGACATCCGTATCCCTCCAAAATTTTTTCTCGTTCTATGTCTGATTTTTTGTAATAAAATTCGTAGTTAAAATGATTTACTTCCGATAAATTTGTAAAATGTTCTTTAAAACCATCATACTCAATAATAATATTATTCGATTGATTTTTATTTCTATATTGTAGAAAAAAATCACAACGATATCTTGGATGGTTATATCTATGGTCAAGTTGTTTTAAGTAGTCACCAATGGGAAACTGAGCTTGGATAGAAAAGAATTCTCGGTTTTTTTGATAAAATTGAGCGTCTTGAATCCATAACAATACTTTTTGCTCCATGGGAGAGGATGGGTCGACATCTTCTTTTGAGGGCAGTTCTTTAGCCTGTAAAAGTTGATTTTCATAAAAGTTTAAAGCTGTTCTTATAGAGCCAGAGAATTCATTAATTGGTTTGCTGAGTACGAAGTGCATGCATTCTTTAGCCCTACTAAAACCAACGTTAAGACGTTGTAACCTAATCTTTTTTACATCATCATTTGAATCTTCAATATTTGCAGAAAATATGTAGTTTGTTTTATCAGAGACAGGGGAGGCAGTCATCGAATAAAAGATAATGTCCCTCTCTTCACCTTGACAGCTGTCAAATGTCATAATTTTTAATTTTAATTTGAGGTAAATATCTTCTGCAAATTTTGATTTTCTAACTACATTAGAAATGAACTTTTGTTGATTAACAAATGGAGTTATGACACCAACTGATGTCGATGATTTTTCTGAAACAAGGCGTTCAAGTTCTTGCACAATAAATTCAGCTTCAAAAGGGTTAGTATTATTATCTTCTGGGGTTTCTAATTTTTCATCATGTTGTAAAACAGTAAATTTTAAAACATCGTCAATGGGTTTTCCTCGGATTTTTATCGCCTGAAGTTGCCCATCATAAAAATATTTGCTTGAAAATGAAATAATTTCTCGATATCCTCTAAAGTGTTTACGTAGCATGATACTGTAATTGGCAATAAAAGAGAAAAAATCTAAGACTGAGGTTTTAATATCAAGCTGTTTCATCCTTTCTAATTGCAGTGTATCTTTGGAAATATTGTCTTTAAATGATATTATCAATTTATCCAAATAACTATTGCTAATAATTTTACTCGCAGCGGATGTTTTAACGTTGCTAAATTGTCTCGTATCACCAAGGACTATAATTTTTTTTGCCCTTAAAATTGCTGGAAACGCTTGTGCTAAACTTACCTGTGACGCCTCATCAATAATGACAAGGTCAAACAGCCCTTCTTTTAGTGGGATATATTCTGAATAATTACGAATGCCCGCTATTATACAAGGAAAGGTTTCTTTTATGTTATCAAACTCGACACGTGGAAATTTTTGTCTTTTAGAAATGATATTTTTAAGTGTTGTTGATGTGCTTCTTTTATTTTCATAAAAATCCAATACTTTGTCATCAATTGAAGAAATCATCAATAAGGTGTGGAGTTTCGATATTTGTTGACTATAGTTTAGGTAGTTCATATCTGGAATGGAAGAAAATATTTCTTTATATTCCGTTTTCTTTTTACAATATTCATCAACAAGGCAAGTTTGTTTTAGAAGGGACTTTATAGATTCCCTATCTTTTGTTGCTACGAAAGAAAGGTCTATGCCTAAATTTTTTAAGATATTAATTTCTGGAACACCTAATTTAGGAATTGGGAATGTGTCTGATATTTTTGACAAAAAATCAATATAAGAAGAATCGTTATTTGTTGTAAAAAAATCATAAAATTCCATAAATTCTTTTTTAGGAAAATTTTGTTTGTTTGCTAAATCGATAATTTCATCAATCGCAACAAGAGTTTCTATAATTAATGGTGCCTCTTGCGAAAGGTTAAGATGTTTTTCTAATTTAAAAATATCATTCAATCTTTGCTCAAGGGCAACTACTTGAGACTTATATAAAAATTTAAAAAACTTTTTTGATAAAAGGTTATATTGTTTTACAATGCTTCTAATCTCTAAGAGAGGTTGTTCTTCCATTTTAAGCATTATATCTAAGTGATGGTGTAGTCGATATTTATCGTACCATGAACAAATTGAAACAAATAAGTCGATAGTTTCTTTTAAGTTTTTATCGTTCCAAGAAGAGAGTTGGTTATTCAGGTATTGGATAAAGACGTTTAGCACTTTTTCATCAAAACTGTCGTGTAAGTTTATTAAGAATTCAAAGAAAGATTTAATATTTGGGAGTATTGGAGAGATTAAATTAATGCCATCGATATTCTGTTCGCCAATTTTTTGTTCGATTGTTTTTTCTAATTTGATAAAATTGTTTAATTCCTTAATGTTAATTTTGTCATAATAATTTATGGTTTGTTCAATTTTATTAATTAACTCTTTTTTCTCTTTGCAAATTTTAGAGTTTATATCTTCTAATTCTTCGCTACAAATATAGTGATTTCGAATCTTACTAATAGATGTATGACTAAATATTTTACTAAAATTAGGTTTATCTAGACGAAGTATTGGATTTGAGAAATTTTCTGCCCCTCTTACTTTATTGCATGTGTCATTGATTTTGTCTTGAACGACATCTAGAGCCTCTGTTTTGTCGGAAAGGATTAAAACAGATTTGCCTTTCATAATCATATCAAAAACAATTGCGGTAATTGTATGACTTTTGCCAGTACCTGGGGGACCTTGTACGGCAATACATTTGCAATCTTTTTCATTCAAGGCAGTTATAATTTTTCTTTGTTCTGCATTTAAGGGAACAGGTGAATCATAAACCAAGCGTTCTGATATATTTTTTTGTTCCCAATCGGTTTCTATTTCTTTACGACGCGAGATTGGGTCTTCTAAAATAAAAGATTTTAAAAAGTCGACAAAAGCAAGAGATAACGGGTTGTTTTCTGGATTCAAAACATTTATTAACTCTTCATAGTCATTAAGTATAGCTTCATCTGATGTATCGAACAGGCAAAAATGAATGTTATTTGTAATTTTTAGAGTTGGGGACTGCCTTTTAGTTGATTTATGGTCAGATAGGTTTATATCCTCTAAAAATGAAAAATGCCTAGTAATATCCGAAATAATAGGCTGTAAAACTGTTAAGATTGTTTTTTCGTCATCATTTAAGTAAACAATATGGTCTTTAACTGAGCGGATTTTAGAAAATTTTTGATTATCATTATCCTTGTTATATTCTTGTACTATATATTCAATTGCCTTTTTATTTATAAAAACACGACTTTTTTCAATAACAATAGAAAACAAATCATTTTGTTTTTCGATTTTTATTGGTAAATAAAAAACAGGATAAATTCTTTTTTCAAAATGGATGTCACAAAAATAAAGATAAAAATCTTTTTTTTCAGTTAATTGTTTATTTTCAAATATTTCGAATATTTCATAGAACAAATCATACAACATAAAATCTTCAAAAAAATCATGTAACTTTTCTTTGAAAATTGAAATGTTTAAAAGCTCAAGTAAAGCAAGTTTAAAATTATCTATTTCTTCATTTATAAAAAATGATGCTAGGTGTTCATTCAAGTCTTCTCTAATATTGCCCAATAATAGATTTAATAAATCATTTTCAATTGTAAATGTCGTATCTTGTTGTAATGCTTTATCTAAATTACTAGAAAGTGGTCGAATGATTTTTTGTAATAATTCTTCTCTAATGTTTTCTATGACCTGTTCGAAGAAAGAATCATAGTCATCTATATGGTTCGTGCGAATACTTACTATATTGGCTAAGTATGATATTACGAGGTTTTCTAGAGCTGTCTCATCTATTGAATTTATGATTTCTGTTATAAGACTTTTTAAATTAGGTTTCAGATTTAATTTGTGCTGACCTTTTTTAATCTCAAATTCAACGAAAGGTTCATTATTGTTTATCAAATTTTTTAAAACAAATTCTTGAAATTTCTCATATTTGGCTAAATTAATGCCTGACAAATAACCATTGTTATCTCTCAGACGGATGAAACGTTTAGGTATTGATTGACGATGGAATCCAGTTTCAAGAAAATCAGAGTAATATCTCATCAATTCTTTAAAAAATACTTTTTCTCCCTCTCTTAAACCTGCGTGAACCATTCTTAATTCTTTTACTTGGAACTATATTGAAACTGAGATAAAAAAAGCACCTTATCAGTTGAAGTCTACCATAAAGGTAGTAATTTAATAAAATCGTGGAGGCCGAGATCGGAATCGAACCAACGTACAAGGATTTGCAGTCCTCTGCATAACCACTCTGCCACCCGGCCAACCTGTAAAGAGTTTAATATCATAATAGTTTTTTGGTCAACACATTTTATGTGGTGATTTTTAATATTGTGCGGTATAATCACGTTCAATAGGTTTTTTTATGGTTCGTTTATGAATATTAGTCGGCTAAGATTTTTTGGCTTTTTATCGTGTTTGCTTTATTCTTTTAATGTCAGTGCTATGACATTAACGCAAGCCATTAAAAATGCCAGTGCTATGACATTAATACAAGCTATTGAAAATGCTTTCTTATATAACGCAAAGTGGAAGGCTGCTGTTTTGGAGGATAGTGCCGTAAAACAAGATTCTTTCACTGCAAAAATGGCTTTTGCTCCATCTGCGAACGTAAACCTTTCAACAGGGCCTACATATACAAAATCCAAATCATCCTCTGAAGGTGTGAAAAACCCAGACCAGCAAAATAAAGAGTATTCGAAACAGGCTGGTTTGTCTGTGAACCAAAAAATATTAGATTTTTCATCATTTGCACAAATCAAAAACGCTAATGAAAGTGTTTTGGTTAGCAACAGTAACCTTCAAAAAATTAAGCAAGACGTCATTATAGAAACGTTAAGTGCCTATATGGGGCTTTGGGCGGCTAGGGAAAATGTAAAAATATCTGAAAAAAATGAACAAAATATTGAACAAGACTTACTAGCTTCCAGAAAACGTTTGGAGGTTGGTATCGGAATTCTTCAGGACGTGGCAGCGAACGAGGCGGCTTACGCAGAGGCAGTATATTATCGAATTGATGCACAGGCAAAGCTTGCAACTGCAGTTGCAGAGTTTGAAAAAACCGTTGGCGTAATGCCAAATGGGGATTTGGTCATGCCAGGGCTACCAAAAAATATTCCAGATGAATTGGGGAAATTTTTGGCAAGTGCTTTGAAGGATAACCCCTCTGTTAAGCAAAGCAGGTACCAAGAGTCGGTGGCCTTATCTTCTGTGGACGTTCAAAAGGGTGCGTTGATGCCGAATGTTACTTTATCAGCCAATGCTTCAAGAAATTTAGGAGAGAGAAATACAAAAACTCCTAGCTCAATTTATCCAACAGTTAATAATCAGAGTTCGAACCTAAGTGCTAAAATAGAGCTGACTGTTCCGCTGCTAGCGTTTTCAAATTATAGCAGAATTAAACACGCCAATATAAAGGCGGAATCTGCTCACATGAACTATCAACTGACCCGTCAGGAAATAGAAAAATCTTGTTATAGTTTGTGGGCACAGTTTGAGACCTCGAAGGCTCAAATAAAACAAGCCGAACTTGCGGTTAAGAGTGCTGAGATTGCTGCTAAGGGTATGAGGCAGTGTTTGACCTTGGGGACTAAGTCTACTACTGATGTTTTACAACAAGAACAAAAATTGCTTCAAGCACGTAGGAATAGTGTTGAAGCGAGGCGGGTTTTTATTATAACAGCGTATAACCTGATAGCTTTAATGGGACAACTTGATTTGTTAAATGTGGTGGAGAAAGTTAATATTCCTGAAACTGAAGTGGGCAACGTTATTGATGAGGAAATAAGTGTTGGTTAATGAGCGAGAACAAGAGTTGTCAGTAGATGAGATATTGTCAGCTATAAGGCGTAATATTTCTCACATTGATGTTAAAAAGGTTGATGATGTCCCGTCTAAAGAAGAAATGGAGATTATAGACCTTGAGGAAGAGGTGTTCGATGATGTTGATGGGCAAAACTTAGAGAATAAAGACGAATGCCCTTGTGATGATGAAAAAGATTTTAATGATGTGATATCAGACCAGTGTTCCGATAGTGTCATCAATTCACTAAATAAGTTTGCTAACATATCAATTAACGAACAAAAGCTTTCTCAGGAGGAAAAGATTTTTACACAGCAAAATTCTTTGGATGGAGTTGTTAAACAGGCACTAAAGGATTGGATGGATTCTAACTTACCCGAGATGGTTGAGCGTATAGTGGAGAGGGAGATATCCCTGATTACTGACCAATATAAAAAATGATAACGCTGGAAAGTTTGCTGTCGGGCGTTTGTTACGATAGTATCAGTGTTTCGGGTTCGACGTTTTCTTTAATTCATAAAATGCTAGTTAAAGGGATTGCACTTCATTCAAATGATGTGTGCAAAGGTGGGTTGTTTGCTGCGTTCAGTGGCAAAAATCTTGATGGTGTGAAATATATTGAAGATGCTGTTTCATTGGGAGCCCAATTCATCTTATGTGACCGAGAATATGGTCGCACCCTTCCTATTGACGATAATTTTAGCTCTGAATTTGAAGCATCTTTATTTAATATTGATAATATAGTTTATATATTGTGCGACAACCCTAGGAAGGTTTTTAGTCGCATGGTTAAAAACTATTGCAAAATTCAGGGTGGATATTTAATAGGTGTTACAGGCACTAATGGGAAAAGCTCGGTAGTAGATTTTTTGAGACAACTTTGGCATATAAGTGGAAAAAAATGTGCTTCAATCGGAACTTTGGGGGTGATGAACGGAGGCGAGTTATACAAAAATGTCTCTGAGAGGTGCTTGAATAATCAAAGCCACATGACCACACCAGATGTTGTTTCACTTAATAAAACAATTAAAAATTTACTGGATAAAAATACCTCTCACCTAGCGTTAGAGGTCTCAAGCCATGGGCTAGACCAATATAGGGTTGATAACATAAAATATAAAGTCGCTTGTTTTACGAATTTATCGCAAGACCACTTGGACTATCATGAAAATATGTCAAATTATTTGCAGGCAAAACTTAGATTTTTTGAAGAGGTCATTGATGACAATACAACAGTGGTCATTAATTATGACTCTCCGCAATGTGAAAAATTGCAAGAAGTTTGTAAGTCAAGAGGGTTGCGACAGATTACTTACGGCGTGAGTGAGCAGGCAAAAAACAATGCGGACATAAGCGGTGAAGTGATTGGCTATGGAGTGGATTTCCAATTAATAAATATCAAAGTTTTTGAAAAACATTTTAATGACATAAAATTGCCTGTAATAGGTGATTTTCAATTATATAATGTTTTATGTGCGATTGCAGGATTAATTCCTGAGGTTGGAGTGGACGGTATTGAATTTTATATATCACAGCTTGTTCAGTTGAAAAATGTGACAGGGAGGCTGGAATTAGCTGGCACATATAATGAAGCGGGTATTTATGTTGACTTTGCTCATACGCCCGAGGGATTGAATAATGTTTTAAGGTCACTAAGAAAATATTCTACTGGAAAATTGAAAATATTGTTTGGTTGTGGTGGACAACGCGACAAAACTAAACGCCCAATTATGGGACATATCGCATGCGAATTGGCGGATGAAGTTTTTGTAACAGACGATAACCCTAGGGAGGAAGAACCTGAAAGCATTAGAAAGGATATAATTTTAGGGGGTATTGGTTCAAAAATGCAGGAATGTGTTGCAGGACGGGGTGATGCCATAGCTCAAGCAATAAAAACTTTAAATAAAGGGGATGTGCTTTTAATTGCGGGCAAGGGTCACGAAAATACGCAGATTTTAAAAAATCAAGTGGTGTATTTTAATGACTCAGAAATTGTGAAATCTTTTATAAATTAATTGAAAATAGTTATATTTGTGTTACAATCCATTTGTATTTGATATTTTTAGCCACGCAAGGGGAGGTGATTGTTATATGTGTATCGTGTATGTAAGAGACGGCAATTTAGACCAAGCTATGCGTGCTTTGAAAAAGAAAATTAACCTAGAAGGCGTCCTGAGAGAATGCCGTCGTCGTAGCTATTTTGAGCGTCCAGCCGAAGCAAGGGTTCGCAAGAAGTCAGAGGCAGTTCGTAGAGCTAGGAAGATGGAACGTAAACGTATGGAGCGTGAAGGTTTTTAAAAATCCTTATAAAAAAACATATAAACATAATTCAGCTCGTTTTATACGAGCTTTTTTTTATGATGCTGAACAATTTAATGTCGTTATAAAATTGTCTATCGATAAGTTTATTATTTTATCTAATTTTTCATGTCAATTAACTCAGATTGGTTAAGTTTTTATTGTCTTAATTAAACGTTATGTTAACATAACATCTGGTGTTTTTTAATTATGGAGTTTTGTTATGAAGCATGTTGCATGTTGCATGTTGCATGTTGCATGTTGCTGGCTGCGTTTTCATTAGCTAATGTTCAAGCAGAGACAAGTGGTTCTGTTCAAGAAAGCAATGAGCCGTCTTCTTTCTCTGGTGCGTATGCGAGCCTTGGTGGAGCTTATGATTTTTGCTCTTTAAAACTGGAGTTTGAAAATAATAATTTGAGTTTTTCGCCAAAGTATTATGGCATTCTGGCTAATATTGGTTATGGCTATACGTTTGATGGCGGTCTATATCTTGGTTTAGAAGGGGTCGTATCTTTTGGTTTGTGTCCTACTGATAAGAAAAATATTGGAAACACTGGTGCAACTATATCTGTGAAAGCTGATTCTATTAATTATGGTGCACTGGTTAGATGTGGTTATGATTTTGGCGATACACCAGTGTTAGTTTATGCGGTTACAGGTCTAGAACATTATGGATGTACAGGTTCTAATAATGTGAATAGTGAAAAAGCATTTCAAAAAGGTTTCCGTCCTTGCTTAGGGTTGGGTGGTGCTTATAGATTTTCAGACGACTTAGTGTAAGGGCTGATTTTATCCATACTTTTAGTTTGAAGAAGAAAGAGGATGATGAAACTACTACATACAACAAAAATAGAATTCAAGTAATGATGACCTATAATTTTTAATTATTATGTGTTACAGTCATGAAGTTATTTTTATAACTATGGCGATAAACGTTATAAGTAATAGATGTTTTGGACCCGAGGGCGGAACTCGGCACCTCCACCAAGATTAGGTTTTTTGCGGGGGTGAATTAGGCTCGACAGATATTGAAAGTTATAATTTTCGCTCGGCATGGTACCGTCGTTATCGGGCTAAAACTAATAAGTGCAAACGATAATTTTGCATTGACAGATGAGTTGAAAGCTGCTGCTTAGTTTAAGCAAGGCTTGAAGACTTTTTTGTCGCGGTTTAGGGGCTCCGGGCAACAGAAAGCCCCTGTTTTCCAAATTTATGTTTTGTAGTATCTCTAGCAAACATACAATAATCAATTATCAATAATAATTTAAATGGGCACCGCCTATACGATATATCTTTCTTCAGTCACAAAGTTTTGATGTGAATGGGATAATTCAGGGCTTAACTTAGGACGTTGAAAGACGCAAAAAACACATAAGACTGTGCTGTTATAAGCAACCAAATTTCAAACAACGTTATATACAAAGCTATATAAATCTGATGAAGCCTTTTCAAGGAAAGCAAGGCTACCCCTAAAAACCAGAATAAATAAAATGCTGTACCTGTCCCAAGCTCATGAAGGCAATAGCCATCATCACAGCACATGCACTAGCCATTGAAACAACCTGCCATTTTTTTAAATTAGGTTTGCACATCCATTCTTGTATCCTGACGGTATCGGGCAAAAATATAATAACAAGGAGCCCTAAAACCAATGAATAATATCGATTAAACACTAAAAAAGTCCCTGCGGTATTTAAAGTAAGCACAGAAGAGTAGATGTTTTTTGCGAAATCTAGACTTTGGCTTCTGAATAATACCCATCCTATACAGACTAAAATGAAAGTGCTTAAAACTTTTACAAGGTCTGCACTTTTATTAAAGAATTTGAACGAGTTCATTCTGCCAAAAAATTTATGAGATTTCCACAGGTGATTAACCGTTAATAAAAGACCGTGATAACCGCCCCATACGACGAAAGTCCAAGCTCCTCCGTGCCAAATGCCGCCTAAAATCATCACCATGAATAAGTTTAGGTGCCTTCTAAAAGGGATAACTCGATTGCCGCCCAATGGAATGTAAACATAGTTCTTCAAAAAATTGGACAGGCTGATGTGCCATCGACGCCAAAATTCAATTATAGACTTGGATTTATAGGGCGAGTCGAAGTTAAACGGAATCGTGACCCCAAACAGCCTAGAAACACCAACCGCCATATCTGAATAACCTGAAAAATCAAAGTAAAGTTGCACTGAATAGGCAAGTGTTGCCCATAAACAGGTTTTATAATGAAAAAACGCTAATCCATCAACATCAAAAACCTTCGTCACATAGTCGCCCAAGGGGTCAGCTATTATAATTTTTTTGAAAAAGCCGATGCTGAAATATAATAAAAATATGGCAATATTCTCTTGTGATACTTTAAATTTATTCGGGTTGCTAAGCTGAGGATAGAGCTCTTTGAAAGATAATATAGGCCCGCATATTAGGTGCGGGAAATAGCTAACGAATAATGAATAGCGAACGATGTCGTTTTTCGCAAAATCCTCACGATAGCAATCCACCAAAAATGCTATTTGCGTAAAGGTATAAAAAGATATTCCAAGCGGTATAGACGCATTATTCCCAACACCAAACCCTTGCCAATCACCAAAATTAATATATTTATAGCTTATCAAAAACAACACATTAAAAATCACACCGCCCCACATAAAGAGCAAACGACAGGGAAAACGCTTCATGCATAAATATATGGTATAATTTATTAAAATAGATGCCGTCAAAGGCAAGACATCCATCGGATTCCAACAAACATAAAATATCACCGAGGCAACTAAGAGCCAAATTGAGGTCAATTTTGCGTTTTGAAACTTTTGTAAAATAAAAAACACAAAAAAAGTAATTGGCAGAAAACCAAGTAAAAATTTATAGCTAGAAAATACCACTTTTGTTTAACCCTTTGAATTTATGCTAACATAACGGCGGGCTCTTCAATAAATCGCTTAAAAGCCGCCAAAAATTTTGCACCAACAACACCGTCAACAACCCTGTGGTCAACAGATAATGTAACCGACATGACAGTTGCAACCACAACGCTTCCATCACGCACAACTGGTCGCGGCTCTCCTGTCCCTATAGCCAAAATGCATCCTTGAGGTGGATTGATTATGGCATTGAAATTTTTTATCCCATACATTCCAAGGTTTGAAACAGTAAATGTTCCGCCCTGAAACTCTGCGGGCTGTAACTTCCCCTCATTGGCACGTTTAATTAAGTCCTTCGTCTTAGAAGAGATTTCACGCAATCCCATGGTTTGAGCTGCACTGACTATTGGGGTAATCAACCCGCCATCGACAGCAACTGCAACCGATACATCCGCGTCATAATATTGCATCACACCATCTTCATTCCAAGACGCATTCGCCGATGGAACCTCCATAAGGGCATGAGCGACCGCCTTGATTACAAAATCGTTTACAGTGATTTTTAGCGATTCATCCCTAGCGTTAATCTTTTTTCGAACAGACAGAAGGTTGTCGAGCTCACAATCAATGGTTAGGTAAAAATGTGGCACCTGTTGTTTGGACTCTGTCAGCCTGCGAGCAATGGTCTTACGCATTTGGCTGACCTTAATAAGGGTTGGGGCTTTCCTTTCACCTTGACCAATAAAATTACCAACATTGGACGAGCTGTTCATCGCTTGCTCAACATCGCTACGAACTATTCTTCCATATGGACCAGTGCCTTTTACAGCGTTGATATCTAAGCCATGATTAGAGGCAACTCGTCGTGCTAGAGGGGTTGCAAATACCCGCTCATTACTAGTGCAACCAGACACATCATCGCGTTCAGCTTGAACTGTTTTTTCATTGGTGGTTGATGCAGGGGCAGGGCATGAAGGCTGTTCAGTAGAGGGTTGTTGAGCAGTCTGAGGTTTGTAACTATTCAACGATTCTTTTGCCTCACCTTCTTCTAAAATCAGGGCAATAATTTCATTAACTTTGACGTTCTCTGTGCCTTCTGGAACCAAAATCTTCCCTAAAACGCCTTCATCGACACTTTCAACCTCCATCGTTGCTTTATCAGTTTCAATCTCAGCGATTACGTCGCCAGATTCAACTCGGTCACCTTCTTTTTTGACCCATTTAGCTAGGTTTCCTTCGGTCATAGTTGGCGACAAGGCTGGCATAAGAACTTCTATTGTCATAAAATCAATCCCTATATAATTTAATTAAATAAACTTTTAACCTTGCTAACGATTTCGCTTACTTGGGGCATGGCGAGGCTCTCAAGGTTGGCGGCATATGGCATTGGCACATCTGCACCTGTAACACGTAAAATCGGTGCGTCTAAATAGTCAAAGGCACGTTCCATAACTTGTGTCGCTATTTCTGAGCTAATGCCCGCATAGGGCCATCCCTCTTCTATACAGATTAATCTATTAGTTTTTTTAACAGATGCAACAATTGTTTCAATATCCAAGGGACGAATCGTTCGCAAGTCAATCACTTCTGCCGAGATTCCCAAAGACTTTAATTGTTCACAAGCCTCTAATGTCTTTCCAACCGCAACAGAAAAACTGACCAAAGTTACATCACACCCCTCAGTTATGATTTTTGCCTTACCAATGGGTGTTGTGAGGTCTTTTTCATCTGAAATTTCAAACTTTTGTCCATACCACAGTTCATTTTCTAAAAATATCACTGGGTTTGGGTCGCGAATCGCAGATTTTAAGAGCCCTTTGGCATCATCAGCAAAATATGGGGCGATTACTTTAAGCCCAGGGCAATGTGCATACCAACTGGCAAAACATTGAGAATGCTGGGCGGCAACCCGAGCCGCTACGCCGTTAACACCACGAAAAACAATGGGACATGTTATCTGCCCGCCAGACATATATAGTGTCTTTGCAGCTGAATTAATAATGTGGTCAATCGCTTGCATAGCAAAATTGAATGTCATAAACTCTACTATAGGACGCAAACCAGCAATTCCTGCACCAAAACCAAGACCAGTAAAACCCATTTCGGTTATAGGGGTATCTATTACACGCTTTGAGCCAAATTCTTGTAACAAACCTTGACTAACTTTATAGGCACCTTGATATTGAGCAACTTCCTCACCAATGAGAAAAACAGTCTCGTCACGAGCCATCTCTTCCTTCATTGCTTCTCGCAATGCTTCTCTTACTGTGATTTCTTTCATGTTATTACCTATATTATGATGTCTGTATAAAGCTCTCCTGCTTCAGGAAACGGGGATTCGGAAGCAAATTTGGCAGATTCATTGACAATGTTTTTTATCTCAGCTTCAATGGATTTCAGTTTCTCTTCACCAAACTTAAAATCGTTTATCAACTTAGATTTTACATAATTTATTGGGTCTTTAGAGGTTTTTACCTCCTCAACCTCATCTTTACTGCGATAAGTTGCGGGGTCAGACATGGAATGTCCGCGATAGCGATAAGTCTGCATCTCTAAGATTATTGGGCCTTTTCCAGACCTTGCATGGTCAATTGCTTGAACGCCTTTGTCAATGACGTCCTCGATATTCATACCATCGACGATTTTACCCGTGATATTAAAAGGTTCACCGCGTTTAAACAACTCGGTATTAGCATGTGAGCGTTCTAACGATGTTCCCATGGCGTAAAGGTTGTTTTCTATAATATAAACAATTGGTAATTTCCACATAGATGCCATGTTAAAGGATTCATACACCTGACCTTGGTTTACTGCACCATCTCCAAAATAACACAAGCAAACACCACCATCGCCCTTATATTGATGGGCAAATGCAAGACCAGTACCAATGGCAACGGGTGCACCAACAATCCCGTGACCGCCATAAAAACGATGTTTTTTAGAGAACATGTGCATCGACCCGCCCTTACCCTTTGAACAGCCAGTTGCTCGACCTGTTAGCTCAGCCATTATAACGTTTGGGTCGATTCCGCACATAAGCATGTGGGCGTGGTCTCTATAGGTTGTGATGGTGGAATCTTTGTCGCGATTCATAGCGAATTTCATGCCCGCAGCAATTGCCTCTTGCCCGATGTATAGATGGCAAAAACCACCAATCAGTCCCATACCATAAAGCTGAGAGCACTTTTCTTCAAACCTACGCATAAGTAACATATCCCGATAAAAACCGGCGTAGTCTTGAGCATTAAAGGAGGAAACTTTTGTTTGTAATTTCATATTGATAACCCCATAATCAATCGCTTATATTAAATGAGTTTGTGAATATGTAACAGAGAAAACATGATAAAATCAAGTCGTAAACAGACTAACCTAGTAAATTAAAAAAATAAAGTGACTAAAAGAAACAAATTAAAAAACATCGATAACACTAAAACCGTTATAATCATCGGTGGCGTAACTTGTAGTGGAAAATCGCAATTAGCAATTGACTTAGCTAGAGCAGTTAATGGCGAGATAATTAACGCCGATAGTATGCAGGTTTATAAAGAGCTTCCGATAATTACTGCTCAGCCTATGGAGGATGATAAAAAACTCTTTCCACACCATTTGTATGGCTTTTTGCCTTGTGATGAGGTTTTTACTGTTGCATCTTATATAGAATTAGTAAAGGAAAAGATTGAAAAAATATATGAAAAGGAAAAAACACCTATTTTTGTGGGCGGAACAGGTTTTTATATTAGTGCCCTTTTAAATGGCATAAATCAAATCCCTGACACAAACCCCAGCATTAGGCAGGATGTTCGCAATGAATATGAGGAAATTGGCATTGAAGCGTTTTATAATAAGCTATGTGCACTAGACCCTCAGACCTGCACTTATATTAATAAAAATGATAAACAACGCATGATGCGTTCGATGGAGGTTTTGAAGTCCTCGGGCAAGCCAATTAATTATTGGTGGAAAAATGCAAAAAAACCAATTTTTGAAGGTTTTAATGTAAAAACAATCGCACTAATTCCAGAAAAAGATATTCTGAATTTATACTTAAGACAGCGTATCGATAAGATGATAGACTGTGGATTGTTGGAAGAGGTGTCTGAATTTAATAAACTATATCCATCCTTAAAAAACAGCTCTGCAAAAGCAATAGGTTTGCAAGATTTATTAGATTATGTGTCGGGAAAAACTAGCATTGATATTGCGATTGAAAAGATGTTAGTCTCGACAAGGCAATATGCCAAACGGCAGTCCACATGGTTTCGTAATCAACTTAAGGAAAAGGCGTTATTTCTAAATGAAATATATTTAGAACAAACAGAAATATTACAAAAAATTCAGGAATTTATTTTATGACGAATATAAAAAAAACAAAAATGCTGATTATTGGTTCTGGTCCTGCGGGGTGCACGGCGGCAATATATTCAATACGTGCGGGGATTGAAACGGTTCAAATTCTTGGCGGGCAACCAGGTGGGCAATTAACATCTACTACAGAAATTGAAAATTTTCCTGGTTTTGAAAACTTTATAACAGGTTCAGAACTGATGGATGCGATGCAGGGTCAAGCAAAAAAACTTGGTGTAGAACAGGTTTATGACAGTGTGACAGAGGTCGATTTTTCTGGCAAAAGCTTTCTGGCAAAGACTGAATCAGGTATTGGCTATGAGTCTGATGCGGTGATAATCGCCACGGGTTCGCTCGCTAGGGCTCTTGACGTTTCAGACGAAGCGGTTTATCGGGGCAGGGGTCTGTCATATTGTGCCACTTGTGATGGATTTTTTTTCAGGGGTAAGAACGTCGTTATAATTGGTGGGGGCAATACTGCGGTTGAAGAAGCGATATACCTTAGCCAACTAGCCAAAAAAGTCACCCTTATTCATCGTCGTGATAGGTTCAGAGCTGATGAAGCTGAACAAAAAAAATTATTCTCCATACAAAACATTGAAATCATTTGGGATACAGTCGTTACCAACATAATTGGCGTTGAGAAAAACGGTGTTAAAATAGTTTCAGGAATTGAGACCAGAAATTTAAAAAACAATCTTGAGGAAAAAATTGATACAGACGGGGTTTTCGTGGCAATTGGAAGCGTTCCTGCCACAAAAATATTTGACGGTCAATTAAAACTTGATGGTGATAATTATATTATCATAGATAAAAATCATCAAACATCTGTTGCAGGAGTTTTTGCCGCGGGGGATGTGACCTCAGGTAGCTTAAAACAAGCAATTGTTGCCGCTGGTAGTGGGTGTTTGGCTTTTAATTCAGCTAAAAAATGGCTCGAGCAATGAAAAAATCTTCCCAAAGCATGAAAACTTTGGGAAGAAGTTATTTTTTATTGATAGGTTTCGGTTATATTAGCATCTTTGGTTATATTTATAGAACCACTAACTGAGTTACTTAATAAAACTCCAGTTAATCCAGTACAACCAGTTAAAAAAAGGGATTGAAGAGATGTTAAATTTCTCAAGTCTAATGTTCCAGTTAGACCTGTACAATTTGTTAAGTTTAATGTACCTAGACCTGTAGAAACAGTTGGGAAAAGGATGCTTTTTAAAGCAGGGTTGTCATCCAATACTATCTGTATATCATCATAAGGGTTTGGATGATACTCATGAGCCAATTGTTTGAATGTGGCTTTTGTGAAGTCAATACTCTCTAGTTGCTTAGAACCGTTTATTGTCAAGATTGTGTTACTATAGATTTCAGAGTCTTCCAGAACAACAGACGCCAATTTTTCGCATCCACTGAACGTTATGTTAATCTGAGAGCCACGTCTTGCAACTCCAGTATCTACGGTTTTGATGTTCATTTTTGTTTTACTGAGGTCTATTTTTTCTAACATGGCACAATTGGTAAATATTAACGAGGCGTTTGTTATTGATGCATTAGATAAGTTAACCTCTGTTAATGCAGTACAATCAGTTAAATTTGTGTTAGCGGTTATTACCATTCCACTTAAATCGATGTTTTCTATAAATGATGCATCACTAAATGATGTTGTATTAGAAATATTGTTGCTTTCTTCATCAAAAAACAAACCGGATTTCACTAATTCTGCAGTGTTTATTCCATTTACTACATCTGTTATTGTTGAATTGCATTCTAAAGTGGTAGCTAAAGTTCTTAATGTGCCATCCTCACAGACTTGATAAGTATGGATATACGCAGTTTTTATATCGCCATGAGCTGTTCCAAAAGCATTATAGTAGCTAGCGTGAGATACTGTTGCACTACAGCACAGTGCTGACATTGTTAATAAAATTTTTGTATTCATAGTTTTTTCCTATAGTATTTACAATAAAGACTAACAATTAATGCAAAATTCTTTATAAAAAATTAATAAAATAAAAATAAATAATAACTATCGCTTTTAAATATCTATTAATTGTTTTTGTGTAGTATCAACTTAAATTATTTTTTAAGGAACATACTATGAAAAGGGCATTACTTATTGGAACTTCTGCGTTAATTTCTCTAGCATATTTGGAAAGCAATTCTTCCCTCGCCAAACCGCATACGGCTCAGCATGAGCATCATGTTAAGGTGGCAAGCAATAAACATGAACATAAAATTGTTACTGAAAAACATTTAAAAAAAATGGTTAAAAAAATATCAGAAGAGCATATAAATAAAATTGTAAAATCCATGCAGGAAAAGCATGGCATACCAAGTAATAGTGGACATAAAAAGATTGAACATGTCGCTGAAAAAAAGCATGTTGAAGTTGCACCACACCACGGTGTAGAGATTGAAAATCATGGTGCTCAAACGCATAAACTATCAATAAAAGAGCGTGCTAATCTTTTGAAAAATTCAGAGAGGTTTAAAGAAGTTCCAAAAGCCCCTACTTTAGAGAGGGCAACCCCAGAACAACTTAAAAAAGTTGAGCAAATGAGGAAAAAATTAAATGTCGAAAACAATGAAGGGACACACAAAAAAACCATACTTGATGAAATAAAAGGAAATAAGGTTTTCCAAAAACAACGTGAGAAAAATATTGAAATAGAACATTTGGTAAAACCAGCAACACTTCATCATGAAGAAAAAGTAGGTAAAACTTCAGAATTAATTCATGAACCAATTCACGAAAAGCAAACAGCTTTAGAGCATGAACCAATCGTGAAAGAGTCAATCCCACAAGTTGAACGTAAAAAAGTTCCTGCTGAAAAACCTAATAAAGTTAAAGAAGAGGTTATTCAACATGAAATAGCTGAAGTTGTCCATCACGCAGCACATGAAAAACCAAGCCTTCCAGAGCATGAGCAAAAGGCAATTCACAAAGAAACATTGAACAAAATTATGGGTCAATTAAAGGAAATCTTAAACTTCTTTTAATATGTGAACATCAGTCCTAAGTAATAGGTGATATGGCGTAGCTTTTTTATGGTTACGCCATTATTTTTGTTTGTATTTATTTTTAATAAAATTTATAACTAATATTATTTTTAAAATTAATCCGGTTATAAATGTATAAAATCTTTTGCGTGATATTCTTATTTATTGCAGTTTATTTTATTTATAAAGGTTATAAAATAAAGTCTCGTGGTTCGGTAAACAAACAATTTTATAAAAACCTATTTGATGAAGCTCCAGTTGCAGTCATTACAACCGACTCTGATTTAAAAGTAAAAATATTTAATAAAGCTTGTGAACAGATTTTTGTTAATCAATTTTGTATTAAAATCAGAAAATCTGTTTTTGAACTGATGGATTTTGAAAAAAATCTTGAATTTAAAAATATCATAAACAACATTTTAAATTCTGCGAGTGATGAATCAGTGTCAACCGAAGTCTCATTCCCAGTGGACGGCAAAATTAAATTTTTTATCGTCCATGTGCGTAATATCTCTGCGAACCTAAAAGTGAGTTTTTCTGGTTCTGGTATAACGCTATATTTTGTTGATATCACAGAAAGGAAACGCTTAGAAGAAAAATTTAATCAATCACAAAAAATGGAGGCTGTTGGAAAACTTGCGGGCGGTGTTGCACATGATTTTAACAACCTTTTAACTGCTATTACAGGCTATTGTGATTTGCTGTTAGCACGGCATTTGCCGAGCGACCAATCGTTTAATGATATTATGCAAATAAAACAAAATTCTAGCCGAGCAGCAAATTTAGTGAAGCAATTGCTCGCGTTTTCTCGCCGTCAGACATTGCAACCAAAGATTTTGGATGTGGCAGAACAATTGTCTGAAATTTCTATTCTTTTAAATCGTTTGATTGGCTCGAAAGTGAAATTGAATTTGGTTTATGAAAATAATTTTTCTGGTGCGATAAAAGTTGACCAAGTACAATTTGAACAGGTCATAATTAATTTAGCGGTCAATGCTAGGGATGCAATGCCTGATGGTGGGGTTTTAACCATAAAAAGCAGCACTGTCCATTTAGAAAATGCAGTTAACTCGAGCGTGGACACCATCCCTGCGGGTTCATATATATTAATAGAAATATCAGATACAGGGCAGGGGATTGAAATTTCAGATATAGCGAAAATTTTTGAACCATTTTTCTCAACTAAAGGTAGTGGTGCGGGCACTGGACTTGGTCTGTCAACTGTTTATGGCATTATGAATCAAACAGGGGGATTTATCTCGGTTGAGAATAAAATCGGTTTGGGGGTTAATTTCCAGCTGTATTTCCCTTATTATGAATTTGATTTTAATTCTACCCAAATTAGTGACCTTGACGATAATACACCAAAGACTGTCACCGACCTTACAGGGTCTGGGAAAATTCTTCTGATAGAAGATGAAGATACCGTGAGGTTATTTATGGCACGAGCCCTCAGGGACAAGGGATATGTCATTATTGAAGCGAGCGATGCAATACAAGGGATGGATATCATCCAAAATAACGATAATATAGCTTTAATAATCAGTGATGTGATGATGCCGTTAATGGAGGGCACTGAGTTTTTGCAAAAAATCAGACAGATTGGTATCAATACCAGCGTTATGTTTATTTCAGGCTATGCAGAAGAGGATTTCAGAGATTTAATTGAAAAAACAGATAGCGTTTATTTTTTGCAAAAGCCATTTGGCATCCAAGAATTTGCTAGCAAAGTTAAGGAAATTTTGAACTTATAAAAGATGTATAGTTTTTTGATAATTAATCAGCTTAAATATCGAGTAGACTGTCCCACTCTTTCAAAATCTTTTCTTGGCTAAAACGTGAAGAAATATTTTTCGCTTCAAGACCAAGGTTTTTTCTTTGATTCTCGTCTGATATCAGTTCTCTAATTAATTTCTCTAGTGCAAACACATCTCGAGCAGGAAAAAGCCGACCATCTATTTTATCACGGACGATGTCAACGTTTCCTGAACAATCTGATGCAATCACCGGAAGACCAACTGACATTGCTTCACATAAAGCATTTGGAAAACCTTCATATAGTGATGGGAAAACGAACAAATCCGCATCTAATAAAACAGGAAAAATGTCTTTTGTAATACTCGGTAAAAATATTCTCTTTTCCATGTTTAAATCTTTTATTAATTTTTCTAGGTTTTGTCTTTCACTGCCTTCACCATATATTGTTAAGGTGATGTTTTTATTATCTCTTGCAACGCGATGGAAGGCATTGATTAGGGTATCAAATGATTTAAACTTATCTAATCTGCCAGCAGAAATTATGTTAATTCCTTCACGAGCTGCTGGAAGTGGTTTTTTTAATAATGTTGGTTTAATAACAAAATTTGGGATAATTTGAATGTTTTTTAATTTATAAAATTTTTTAGTAGCACTTTTTGTTTGAAATATAACTTTTTTAGCTTTTGGATATAAAATATCCCTTAAAGTATTATATATTTTGCTTGGCAAATTATGAAAACATGGATTTGTTCGTTCACAGACGATGGTTGGGATACTTGTCCCCAAAATGGACAAAAGCACAGTGATATTTGTCACATCAAGAAAGGATATTATTATGTCTGGGTTTGATGAGAATATTGCCTTTCTTAAATAATAAATGCGTTTGCAAATATTAAACGTTCTTCTAAAAAAACTTAAATCTTCGTCACAGCTTTGATTAATTTGATTGAGTCTTATAACCTGATTGAGCTGATAAAATGGCTTAGATTTACTATCTGCAAATGTAATTAAAGAGACCATATGCCCTTGTTCCGACCAATGGTTAGCAAGACAAGACAAAACCCTTTCCGCACCGCCTGAATTCAATGATGAGATTACCAATGTGATGTTCATTTCGTCTTATGATAGAAGGATTTATAACTCATTATACAATATTCCATTGTGGATATTCATACGTAAATCAGCCATGGCTGCAAATTCTTTGTTATGGGTTACAAATATTACCCCCATATTTTTCTCTTTTGCCGTTTTTATAAATTCGTTCATCACTATGGAAGCATTTTCTTCATCGAGATTGCCAGTGGGCTCATCGGCGAACAATATTTTTGGTTGATTAACAAACGCCCTTGCAATTGCAACTCGTTGTTGTTCACCACCAGATAATAGGTTGGTTCTTTGATTTTCTTTTGATTCTAATCCAAGCTTTATTAACAATGATTTGGCAGTATTTATAGCGACATTTTCATTTTGCTGTGCAAGGATTTGAGGGATTAATAAATTTTCAAGAACGCTAAATTCAGGCATCAAATGATGAAATTGGTACACAAATCCCATATAATTTAATCGAAGTTTCGTTTGCTCCACCTCACTCAAGGTTGAACAGTTTTTGTCGTTGATTATTATTTCTCCGCTGTCACATTTGTCCAGCAGTGCTGCAGTGTGTAATAAGGTGGATTTGCCTGAGCCAGAGGGGCCCACGATTGAAATAACTTGCCCTTTATTAAGTGAAAGGTTGATATTTTTCAATATTTGATGGCTTTTACCATCTCCTTGAATATATGATTTGTTAATATTTTTTAGTGTTAAAATAGGGCGACTAAGTGTTTCATTCATATTTTAAGGTCTCAGCTGGAGAGATTTTCCCCGCTCTTAAAGCTGGATAAATTGTTGATAAAAAAGAAAGAAGCAGGGCGATACAAACTGTTAAAATAACCTCCCGAGTATTTATAACTGCTGGTAATTGATAAAGATAATATACCTCATCTGGGAATAGATTCGTCTTTAGAAGAATTTCTAAAACTCTTCGTATTTTCTCTATATTATTACAAAATAAAAGCCCAAGAATGGTGCCCAAGACTGTTCCAATGCAACCGATGAAAAAACCTGTCATCATGAACACTCGTATAATTGCCCATTTTTGCATGCCTATTGTCCTGAGGATAGCAATATCACGAGATTTATCACGAACCAACATCACCATACAAGAGATAACGTTTAAACTCGCGACCATAACAATCAGAGTTAATATGAGAAACATCACATTTCGCTCAACCGCAACGGCACTCATAAATGCTTTGTTTTTCTCCTGCCAATTTAATAGTGCGAGTTGATAGTCTTTGGATAATTTTGAAAGTTTTTTATTAGTTTTGGGCGAGATATTATTATCTTTGAACGTCAATTCCATTTGAGAGACGCAGCCGTCTAGTTTAAACAGCTTTTGGGCATAATTTAATGGAATGAACGCAAACGAGCTATCATACTCGTGCATTCCTGTTGTGAATATTCCGCATATAAAAAAAGTTTTTGCCCGCGGGATGTAGCCAAATCCTCCCTCATTTATCTCAGGGGTGATGACCTTAACCTTATCGCCAATCCAGACGCCGAGTTTTCTAGCGAGATATTTACCAATCATAATTTCATTTGCATCATCATTATTGGAGTAGGCTCGACCGTATGTAATATTATTTGAAATGATTTTTTTATTCGTTAGGTCTTGGCACTGCATTCCTCGTAATACGACGCCCATGACCTGTTTTTCGCTTACTAACATTGCTTGACGTTCTATTATCGGGCTTATTTCCTCGATATTAGGGAAATGATTTTTGAATTTTGAGATGATTTCATCATATCCATAAATCCCGTCATTAGACTGAGAATATGCCGATATATGACCATTAAAACCAACTATATGAGAAATAAATTCTTGCCTAAAACCATTCATTACTGACATAACAATAATTAGCGTTGCAACGCCCAGCATTATGCCCACAAAGGCAAAACCTGCGATTAAAGATATAAAGCCATCTTTTCTTTTTGACCTTAAATACCTCCAAGCTATTGTTAATTCGAGATTTTTCATCAATTTTTAAAAGAATTAAGTTCTTTTTCTAACATAGGGACAACGACATCGAGCACATTGTCAATATGAATGTATAACTGCTCGCCAGTTTTACGATTTTTTATCTCAACGTTCTTATTTTCCAATGACTTCGCACCAACGACTATTTGATAAGGCAGCCCAATCAAATCGGCGTCCATCATTTTTAATCCAGCACGTTCGTTCCTGTCGTCATATAAAACTTCTACTCCCTTCGATATCAGGCAGTTATAGATTTCATCCGCAGCTTTTATGCACTCATCATTGCTCACTGAAATATTAATTAGTGAAATATGATACGGAGCGACAGGTAAAGGCCAAATTATTCCATTGTCATCGTGATTTGCCTCTATAATTGCACCAACAAGCCTTGAAACGCCCATTCCATAAGAACCCATTTCAGGGTATGTTTGCTGACCTTGAGAATCGCTGATTGTCACGTTCATCGCCTTAGTATACTTTGTGCCAAAATTAAAAATATGACCGACTTCTATCCCTCGCGACTGACATAGGTTTTCTTTTGCAATGGGGCATTGATTAGCGTCATATTGGTCATCTGCCACGGCATAAATGCCAGAGAGCTCGTCAAATGCATCTTGCAAGTTGTTCATTTTGCTGTGTATTTGTTTGTCATAATAAAGGCTGCTTTCACCAGTGGATGCCAAAACATGAAACTCATGGCTCATATCACCGCCAATTGCACCAGAGTCAGCCTTGACGGGTATGGGAGTTAGTCCCATTTTTTGAAAAGTTTTAACATATGCATTAAACATGTTTTTATATGTGATTTTTGCTTGTTCTAAATTGATATCAAAAGAATAAGCATCTTTCATATAAAACTCGCGACCACGCATCACGCCAAACCTTGGTCTTAATTCATCACGAAACTTCCACTGTATTTGATAAAAAACTTTGGGCAAATCTTTATAGCTACGAACATGCCTGCGAAAAATATCGACGACTTGTTCTTCATTTGTTGGACTATAAAGCAATCTTCTGCCACGCCTGTCATCAAAACGCAGCAATTCCTCGCCATAAGAGTTTTCTCGACCGCTTTCTTCCCACAGCTCAACAGGTTGTATGGTCGACATCAATAATTCGGTTGAGCCAATATTTTCTTGCTCTTTTCTTATTATATCAGCAACTTTATTAAGTACCCTAAGCCCTAGCGGTAACCAAGAATATATCCCGCTCGCAGTTTGTATAATCATTCCAGCACGGAGCATCAAACGGTGTGAGACGATTTGGGCTTCTATTGGTGTTTCTTTTAAGGTGGGACAAAAAAAATTCGAAATACGCATGGGTGCCTCTAGTATTATTTTTTTTGGTGATTTTGGTTTTTTAAATTTTTACCATTGCCTATAACCTTCGAGCCATCAACTAATGCGTTTAATAAAACTTCATCAATTTTCTCAGCGTAAATTATTTCGAGTTTGTTGGTCACCTTTTCAGGCAATTCCAAGATGTCTTTCTCGTTTTCTTTTGGAATAATGGCTGTTTTTATCCCGCTTCGGATGGCTGCTAGCAATTTTTCCTTAAGACCGCCAATCGCGAGAACATTCCCACTTAGTGTTATCTCACCGGTCATGGCGACATGTTTATATATGGGGATTCCAGTCAAAGCAGAAATCATCGAGGTCACCATCGCAACACCAGCAGAAGGACCATCTTTTGGGGTAGCTCCCTCAGGCACATGAACATGTATGTCTGTTTTTTCAAAAATTTCATCACTCAGCCCATGTTTTTTTGATTGCGACCGGATGAAGCTGAGAGCGGCTTGAATTGACTCTTGCATAACCTCACCAAGTTTACCAGTGCAGGAAACTTTGCCTTTCCCAGACATACAAACAGCTTCTATTGAGAGCAGTTCACCACCAACTTCAGTCCACGCAAGACCATTTGTCACGCCAACAAGATTTTTATTGTCTGCTTGTAAGTGCTTGTATTTTGCAACTCCCAAATAATCTGAAAGATTTTGTTGAGACACATCACATAATGAATTTTCTTTTTCATTGGATGTGTTTTTCGTTTGTTTGTTATTTAAAGTAAGATTCTCTTCTTCTTCAGCGAGTTTGCGAACGATTTTTCTTGCTATTTTTGAAATCTCACGCTCTAGGTTCCTAACGCCAGCTTCACTAGTATAACTGCGGATAATGTCTTTTAAAACACTGTCAGAAAGTTTAAATTCTCGTTTTTTTAGACCATTTAAAGAGCGTTGCTTATCGATTAGATGTTTTTTAGCTATCTCAAGTTTTTCGTCCTCTGTATAACCAGATATGCGGATTATCTCCATCCTATCTAATAACGGTTTTGGTAAATTCAGCGTATTAGCGGTTGTGAGGAACATCACATTTGATAGGTCATAATCAACCTCTAAGTAATGGTCATTGAACGAAGAATTTTGTTCAGGGTCTAACACCTCTAGAAGAGCAGCTGCTGGGTCTCCTCGCCAATCGGATGCGATTTTATCGATTTCATCCAATAAAAACAATGGGTTAGAGGTCTTTGCCTTTTTTATGCTTTGTATGATTTTGCCAGGCATAGCCCCGATGTATGTGCGTCTGTGACCACGGATTTCAGCCTCGTCCCGAACGCCTCCTAAAGAAATCCGCACAAACGAACGTCCTGTTGCCTCAGCTATTGATTTGGCTAGTGATGTTTTTCCAACCCCAGGAGGTCCAACAAAGCACAAGATATTGGCATTAATTTTTTTTACGCGTTTTTGAACGGCGATATATTCAATGATGCGGTCTTTTACCTCATGCAAGCCGTAATGTTGCTTGTCTAAGATGATTTTTGCTTCTTTAATATTATTTTTTATCTCAGATGATTTTTTCCAAGGCAGGTTGACAATCCAATCCAAATAATTTCTTGTCACAGTCGCCTCAGCCGACATGGGGCTCATTTGACGCAGTTTTTTTAGCTCGCCATGAGCTTTTTCTGAAGCCTCTATAGATAAGCCAGCTTTTTTTATCTGTAATTCAAGCTCAGCCAGTTCATCAGTTGACTCGTCGCCGTCGTTGAGCTCTTTTTGAATTGCCTTTATTTGTTCATTCAGATAGTAATCTTTTTGAGATTTTTCTACCTGTTTTTTTACTCTATTTTTTATTTTTGTTTCTACTTCAAGCAGTTCAATCTCTGCTTCAAGCAAAGCTAGCAATTTTTTTAATCTATGTTGAACATTTTTTGTTTCCAAAAGAAGCTGTTTATCAGCAACCCGCAGATGCAGGTGTGCCGCCACAGTATCACTCAGTTTAATTAATGATGTGATTTGATTCACCGAAACAATTGCTTCTATGGGGATTTTTCTATTCAGCTTAGAGTATTGGTCGAATTGAGATAACAAGGTTCTTCTCAAAGCATCGACCTTTTTTCCTGTAGATTCGCTCTCTTTAATTAGTTTTGCACTTGCAGTAAGGAACGCCCCAGATTGTTCAATATTTTTTATCTCAGCACGACCGTGACCCTCAACCAAGACTTTTACTGTGCCGTCTTGCATTTTTAAAAGTTGAAGAATCGTACCAATTGTTCCCACTTCAAACAAATCATCGGACTTTGGCGAGTCTACGTCGGGTTTTTTTTGAGTGACTAATAAAATCTTCTTATCTGTGTTTAAAACGCTTTCCAAAGCTTGAACAGAAGCGTCTCTCCCAACAAAAAGCGGCACTATCATATTCGGGAATATGACAATATCCCTCAAAGGAAGGACAGGATACCTTTGTTTCGAGCGACTTTTTATTAAAGGCGTTTTTATTGATTCTGTCATATCTTACGTATTACCAAACTACTTTGAAGAACATAGTCAACATAATCCAAGAAAAACAAACGGCACTACATCAATCGATAATAAAAATAATATTGACGAGCATGTCCAAAAATTTTTGTACGATTTATAGTCTCAAATTAATTAAACAACGAAAAAGATTATTTAATTTTTGTTTCTCTAAACATAACGTGTTTACGAGCCCTAGGGTCGTATTTTTTCATTTCTAATTTTTCTGTTTTTGTCCGAGGGTTTTTCTTTTTTACATAAAAATAGCCAGTCTCGGCGGTGCTTAACATTTTTATATTAATAGTGTTTCCTTTTGCCATATCCTAACTCCTAATCTAGTCAAACAAGTATATTGATATAATCATCTTTAAGTTACATAATAACCAACAACATAATATAGTTTATTGGTAAAAAAGCAAAGGGATACTGAAAAAAATGACGATTAATTTCATAAAAACATTAAATTCTAGTCACGCCAACTTATTTATTTGTCTCGCAAAGGCTGAGTTGCACAATGATTTATATAAAAAGTTGGATGATGAACTTGGTGGAATTTTATCTAAGGCACTTTCGGTGAATCCTTGGTTTAAGGCAAAACTTGGTGAACATATTGCTGTGATTTGCCCTGATTCTAGGTTTTCTTATGTTGTTTTAGTCGGGGCGAGTGATGTTTGTGACGTCAAGTCTGCCAGAAAACTGGGCGGAAAAATTTCTTTGTTTTCTAAGAATTTAAAATTAGACCAAATTACAATTTTATCTGAGGGCACATTTCCAAAACCCTCAGAAGATGAATTGGTTTCAAACGTGGCACTGGGTTTTATGTTGAAATCTTGGAAGTTTGATAAATATAAAACTGATAATGCTAAGAAATCTAATATTATTAATGCTGAGATAGTCGCATCACAAGTCGCACAAAAAATTTATGATGAAGTCTTAGAGCCAACATATTGCGGCATAATAAAAGCTAGGGAGCTTATTAATGAACCCGCCAATGTCATAACCCCAGAATCTTTTGCAGAACATGCCCTAGATATGTCGTCCTTAGGGCTTGATGTGGAGGTTTTATCAAAAAATGATTTGGAAAAATTAGGGATGAACGCTCTTCTTGGAGTTGCTCAGGGCAGCGTAAATGAGCCAAAAGTCGTTGTGTTAAAATGGTTTGGTGGTGATAAAAATGCCCCATGTTCAGCGTTTGTTGGCAAGGGATTGACCTTTGATAGTGGTGGAATATCGATAAAACCATCACGGAATATGGACCAAATGAAATCGGATATGTCTGGTGGGGCAACTGTGTTGGGCACGATGATTGGCTTGGCAAAGAGCAAGGCGAAGGTGAATGCCGTTGGAGTGATAGGTTTAGCGGAAAATATGCCATCTGGTCATGCACAACGCCCAGGTGATATTGTTAAAACTATGTCTGGTAAAACAGTCGAGATATTAGACACTGATGCTGAAGGTAGGTTAGTCTTAGCGGACGTTCTTTGGTATACGTCAACTCATTTTAATCCAAAGTTAATTGTCGATTTTGCGACTTTAACTGGTGCAATTCAGATTGCACTTGGCACTGAGTTTGCAGGAGTGTTTTCAAATGATACTAAATTAAAAGACAGGCTTGTTAGCTCTGGCGAGCGGGTTGATGAAATGCTTTGGCATATGCCGTTAACAAAGGGTTTTGATAAACAAATCAATTCAGAAATTGCAGATATTAAAAACCTAGGTTCCCCTGGAAAAGGCGGGAGCAGTACGGCGGCACATTTTCTTCAGCGTTTTATAGCGAATGACATACCTTGGGCACATATTGATATTGCTGGCGTTGCATATTGTGATAGTGCAACAGATTTGTCGCAAAAGGGCGGGGTTGGTTTTGGTGTGCAACTTTTGATGGATTTTTTATTAAACTCCGATGAAAACCTAAATGAAAAATAACTTTTTATGGACGTTTAGCGACCTAGAAAACATATTACAACCCCTCGAGCTTAAAGTTGAGGGTGTTTTGGACGCGAGGTTAGGGGTTACAAGCGTTGCAATAGATAGTCGAGATGTGAGAGAAGGGACGCTGTTTTTTGCTATAAAAGGTGAGCGGAATGATGGTCATGATTACCTAGCTCAGGCTATAAAAAGTGGTGCTTGTGCAGCAGTTGTTAGTGATGACTTTTGTCATTGTGATGAGATTAAGATACCACTGTTTAAAACAAGTGACACCTATAAAGCGTTACTAAAGCTCGCGGTTAATGGAAGAAAAAGGTTTTCTGGTCAAGTGGTTGAAATCACAGGTAGCGTCGGCAAAACCACAATTAAAGAGATGTTGGCATTCTCATTAAAGAATGATGATGAAAAATGTTATTTTTCCAAGAAAAATTTTAACAACCATTTTGGTGTTCCTTTGACCCTAGCAAATATGCCGAAAAATCTCGATTTTGCAATTTTAGAAGCGGGAATGAGCGGTCTAAACGAAATAGAATTTTTAACCAAAATGATAAACCCACACATATCCTTAATATCGACAATATGTTCCAATCATGTCAGTAATTTTTCTTCCATTATGGATATTGCTAGGGCAAAGGCAGAAATTTTTTCTCATCACCCATCGGAGGGTGCTACTTTGATTCCAAAAGATAGTGCTTTTTTCGATTTTTTAAAACAATCTGCTAAAGAGTTTGGTATAGAAAAAATCTATTCTTTTGGCGATGATTCAAGCGATGATGTTCGTCTTTTAGGGTTGAATTCTGAAAAAGGTGTTTTTGTATTGAAAGTCGATGTTTTTGGCAAGGTGATAGAATACAAGCTTAACACCATCAACGATTCATGGGTTGCCAACTCGCTCGCAGTTTTGGGGGCTGTTCATTTACTTGGGGCAGATGTTGAACATGTTTCACAAAAATTAGCTGAATTTAAACCAATTGATGGCAGGGGTAGACAATATTGTTGTAAAAAATTTGATGGAGCTTCTTTTTTTGTTATAGATGAAAGTTATAATGCAAGTCCAGATTCTATGAAGGCTGCTTTAAGGTCTTTGTCGAATTTTCAATCAGATAGGAGAAAAATTGCTATCCTTGCTGATATGAAAGAGCTGGGGGACAACAGCGTTAATATGCACCTAGATTTGCTTCCAACTATTGATAAATTTAATATAGACGTTGTTATCGCTTGTGGCAGTTGTATGGAAAAAGTATTTCTCGCTCTACCAAATGAGAAAAAGGGTGAATGGTACGCTTCTAGTGAAGAGTTGTTGAATAATTTTAATTTTAATGACTTTATAAAAGATAGAGATGTAATAATGATAAAGGGCTCTCATAGTATGAATTGTGCAAAAATCGTTGAAAGGTTGGTAAATTAAGCAATGATATATAATTTATTATTTCCCTACATTAAGCACCTATCAGGTTTAAATGTTATAAAATATATAACGTTCAGGACAGCAGTTGCTTTGTTTACGTCTTTATTGATAACGTTTTTTATTGCTCCCGTAATAATTAATTGGCTCAATCGAAAAAAAGCCAAGCAACCAATCAGGTCTGATGGTCCAAAATCGCATATATTAACCAAATCTAACACCCCAACAATGGGCGGCGTTATGATTTTAGTTTCTTCAATAATAAGTGCTATTTTGTGGGCAGACCTTAGTAATGGGTTTGTTTGGATGGTTATTTTTGTCACCGTATGTTGCGGGATGATTGGCTTTTATGATGATTATTTAAAGGTGATTAAAGGTCACGCAAAAGGGCTCTCTGGAAAATGTAAATCTTCTTTACAGGTGTTGGTTGCGGTTACTTTTTTTATTTGGCTATGGCTTTATACCTCACCGAATTTTTCAACAGAATTTATGCTCCCATTTTTAAAGAAACCGATTATAGACCTTGGTTGGCTTTATGCGTTTTTGGTTATTTTTGTTGTTGTTGGCTCGTCTAATGCCGTTAACCTGACAGATGGGCTGGACGGTCTGGCAATTTTACCCACTGCACTTGTTGCGGGATGTTTGGGGATAATGGCGTATTTATCGGGACATTTGATATTTGCGAAGTATTTACAAATATATCAAGTAGCAGGCAGTGGTGAGTTGGCGGTGTTTTGTGGCAGTTTGGTTGGCTCTAGCTTGGGCTTTTTGTGGTTTAATGCCCCACCTGCAAAAATTTTTATGGGTGATACAGGAGCTTTGGCAATTGGCGGTGCATTGGGGGCAGTTGCAACCATTACGAAAAATGAAATTGTTCTCGCAATTGCTGGAGGGGTGTTTGTAATCGAAACATTGTCGGTCATTATTCAGGTCTTTTCATTCAAGGTTCGGAAAAAAAGGGTTTTCTTGATGGCACCAATTCATCACCATTTTGAAAAAAAGGGTTGGAAAGAACCTACCATAGTTATAAGATTTTGGATTATATCTGTAATATTCGCTTTATGTAGTTTAATGACGCTTAAAATAAGATGATTATAGCAAATAACTGTCGAGGAAAAGTTGTTTATGTGTTGGGACTCGGCACCAGCGGTCATGGAGCCTTAAATACCCTTCTTGCCGCAGAGGCTGTTGTTTTTGCGTGGGATGATAATCCAGCGAGCAGAATACCCATTGATGGCGTCACATATGTTGAATTTAAAAATCTTAATTTGCAAGAAATTGACCTTCTGGTAGTAAGTCCAGGGGTTGCTGTGTTTTGGCCAAAACCACATCCTGCTGTTGAATATGCATATAAACATTTTATACCTGTGGTCTGTGATGTTGACCTTTTTATGTATAATAAACCAATTGATGCACCATGTGTCGCTGTGACAGGGACTAATGGCAAGTCAACAACGGTGTCTTTAATAGAGCATGTGTTAAACGCCAATAAGAGCAAAAATCAAGGTAAGGTCGCATTAGGGGGAAATATAGGAACCTCAGCACTAGACTTGCCAGTGCTTAATTGTGACGATAGTTATATTCTTGAGTTGTCGTCTTATCAACTAGAATTGATGACAGGATTAAATTTTGAAATCTCAGTTTTGCTCAATATAACGCAAGACCACATGTCTCGTCATAATGGTATGATAGGATATGCGAACTCTAAGCAAAAAATACTACAAAATGTTTTTTATGGAGGGTGGGGGATTATATCTGTTGACGACCCGTATTGTTTACAGATTATGAACATGTTTGATGAAAAACACAAACAAAGAATTATTCCAATTTCTGCCAATTTCGTTCCAAAATCTGGTATAGGGTGGAACGGCTCAAACATGATAGATGATACTAAAGGCAGCAAGGTTTCAGTGATTAATATTGATGAGTTTTCAAACCTATCTGGGAAACATAATTTGCAAAATATAGCTGCCGCTTATACAACATGCAGTTTAAAAGGAGTTCAGGTAAATCAATTTAAATCTGCACTAAAAACCTTTAGCTCTCTAAAACATCGTCATGAAAAAATAGATTGTGGCGTTCCTTTTAAAATTATTAACGATAGCAAAGCGACCAATATTGATGCCTGCGTTAAGGGTTTGGAAGGGCTTGACAAAATTTATTGGATTGTCGGCGGTTTAGCAAAGAGTTCAGATTTTTGCTCATTAAAAGGGCAACACTTGAACAAAATAAAAAAAGCATTTGTTATAGGGACGTCAGCAGAGATTATTTGTGATTTTTTGAAAAAAAATGATGTTTTGTTTGAACGATGTGATGTTTTAGACATAGCGGTAAATAAGGCGATGGCAGATGCCTATCAAGAGTATCAAAGTTCTCTTTCACATGATATATCTGTGGTTTTATCCCCAGCTTGTGCGAGCTTTGACCAATTTAATAATTTTGAACATCGCGGGGAAGTTTTTTCTGACTTAATTAAAGTTTGGTGTCAGGAGCACGGCGTTTGATGACATCTCGGTTTACACGGACTGACCGAAGTCTTTTGAGCCTGTGGTGGTGGACTGTTGATAGGTGGCTCTTAGCTTTTTTAATTTTTATAAGTGTTTTTGGTGCGATTTTTAGTTTTGCAGCAACGCCTATGGTGGCGGTTAAAATAGGGTTGCCTGAATTTCACTTTGTTAAACGTCACATAATTTATACAATTGCAGGACTTTTTGTGATGACAACAATCTCTTTTCTAGAGATTAGGGCTATCAAGCGTTTTGCTGTTTTGCTGTTTTTGATGAGCATCATATTGTTAGTTGGAACACAATTTTTTGGCACTGAGATAAAAGGTGCTAAACGTTGGATTAATTTTGGGATTCTGATTATTCAACCATCCGAGTTTGTCAAACCCGCATTTGCTGTTTTATCGGCTTGGATGTTTTCAGAGCAAGCGATTAATAAGGATTTTCCAGGTGGATATATCTCATTTGGGTTTTACTTATTACTGATTATTCTAATGGCATTGCAACCCGATATGGGCATGATATTTGTTATATCAGCCATATGGTTTGGTCAGCTGTTCTTAACAGGCATCCCTTTTGGCTTGGTTGCATTGTTTCTTGTGCTGGGCGGTTTGGGGATAGGAGGTGCGTATTTGTTGTTTCCTCATGTGGCAAGTAGGATAAATCGGTTTATAGACCCAACTGCCGGAGATTGTTATCAAATCAACCGCTCTTTAGAGGCTTTTCAAAATGGTGGATGGTTTGGCGTTGGACCAGGTGAGGGGATTATAAAAAAACACCTGCCAGACGCTCATGCTGATTTTGTTTTTTCAGTCATTGGTGAAGAGTTTGGGACATTGGTGTGTGTGGTGGTTTTTTTGGTTTATTGTCTCGCGATATTAAGGAGTTTGATTTTTGTTTTAAAAAGTAAAGATACTTTTGTCTCATTCGCTGTTTTTGGTTTGATTATTCAATTTGCTATGCAGGTTTTTGTTAATATTGGCTCAAGCCTACATATTATCCCGACAAAGGGGATGACCCTGCCGTTCATATCCTATGGCGGCTCATCTATGATAGCATTGAGCCTTTGTTTAGGGATGGTTTTAGGGCTTTCTCGAAAAAGACCCATGGTTATAGAATGAATTATTTAACATCTGACATTATAAAAACAAAACACGGTTTTTTCACAAAGAATGGAGGGGTTAGCATTGATGGATATCATTCATTAAACTGTAGTTTTGGCGTGGGTGATGGGGTTGATAATGTTGATTATAATCAAAGATGTGTCGCATCTTCCCTAGGTTTTCCGAGGTTAAAATTAGCAACGCTTGAACAAGTGCATGGACGCGAGGTATTTGTTGTCAACAGCTCAAACATAGGGGTTTTTGATTCACATTATAACAGACCAAGAGCAGATGCATTGGTTACATCATTGGAAGGCGTTATAATCGGCATATTGACTGCAGATTGTGCCCCTGTTTTATTTTATGATAAAAAAAACCAAATAATTGCCTGTGCTCATGCTGGTTGGCGAGGTGCATTGAATGGGGTTTTGGATGCTACAATTAGCACTATGATGAATATGGGAAGCCTTGTAACAGACATTTGCGTTGCTATTGGACCGTGTATAAAAATACAGTCATATGTCACAGGTCAATCTATGTTTGATGAGTTTTTATCAAAGGATTTGAGTAGTGAGATTTTTTTTCAACCTCTTGATAGTACTAACGAGAAAAAGTGGCTATTTGACCTGAGTGGTTATGTTAAAAATAAACTAAAAAATTTAGAGGTGTCAAATATTGACATGATTGATAGGGATACTTTTTCAGACAAGAATTTTTTTAGTTTCAGGCGTAATAAACAAGATGGTCTGTTTCCTGATTGCGGAAGGCAAATTTCAGCAATTACCTTAGGTATCAAATAGTAATTGAGTAATAAAATCTTTTTATAATGCTCATAATAATTAAGCTTGAGCTTGCTCAAAAAGAGTTTTTATTAAATGGGTGGTAATAGGTTTTTTAGTTTTTAATGAAAGGTTATCTAGGTTTTCTATAAATTTTAAAATATCATGAAATGTTCTTTGCGACCTTTCTATAATATATTTACAAACTTTATCCTGCCGTTCTAGAACTAATCCCCTTAATCTGAGTTGATTTATCAACACAGTCGTAAGCAGCTCGTCATCAGGGTTAAGCAACTCGACACAATTCATGGCAAGCAAGCGGGATGTTAAATCTTTTAAAGCAAGGTTCCAATTTTTTGTCGGGTTTATATCTAGTATTAAAATGGTTCCTGAGACTTCTTTTATATGATTAATGAGGTGAAGGGTGTCCACCTCCCTGTTTTCAATATTTTTTATTCCATCCAACAAGAAATGTGGGGGGCTGTCATTGGCTTTGATAAGTTCATTAATGTCAGTATTCGGTGTGATACGCTTTGCATTGACACTATTAGCCCAAAGATTGCCCAAGTGGGATTTTCCGCACCCTGAATCTCCATATATAACAAGACCATTATTTAACCATTTTGGCCATTTTACCAACCAATCGATAGCGACCTTATTTTGAGATGAAGTTTCAAAATCAGTCCAGTTAATATCTTTATTGAAAGCAAAGTTTAGTATTATTTGTTCTTGTGTCACTTTTAATTTAAATATATTTTGGACTTTTTAAATCGCTCAAGTGCGAACCTTACACTCAAATTAATTATTGCTGCAATCGGCACGGAAATAATCACACCGATTATCCCATATAACGCAATCCCTGCATATATAGAAAAAAATACCCATAAAGGGTGCAGACCTATCTTTGTGCCAATAAATTTGGGCACTAAGAAGTTAGCTTCAGTAAACTGTCCAATAATGTATATAGCTATTATGACTATGATACTAGGCGTTACCCCAAACTGTACAATCCCTAAAAAAGAGGCAATAACCAACCCGACAAAAGCCCCGATTGATGGTGCCAAGGTTAAAATACCGCTCAAGCATCCCATAAAAATCGCAGTCTTTAACCCCAATATCCAAAGACCTGTCGTGTAATAGATGCCCATAATAATTGATATTATGACCTGACCTTTAAAGTATTCACGAAGAGTTTTATCAATTTTTAAAAATACTTCGTTGAATGTATTGACTTGACTCAGTGGAACCCAAGACTTTATGGATGACAGAAGCTTGTCTGAGTCTCGGAGCACGAAAAAAATTACAAATGGAGAGATGACTAATGTCGCTGCGCCAGTTGTAATCAAACCGCCACCTGCGAATAAGGTTAGTATGAATTCTAGGAAGTTTTTTGTAAGGTCGGCTCCAACGTCGACCATTACATGACGCACATCAATTTTCCCAGTTATCGATAAACTGTCTAAGATAGAGTTCATTAATGGCGATATTGTTTCAGATAATTGGTCAAGACACCTTGGAACCATCTTTATTAAAATTACAAGCTCGCCCTCCAAATTAGGCAGAAAAAAAGCAATAAAAAACACAACTATTGCAACAAATACCAATGTTATTAAAAAACTAGACAAGGCTCGATTGTTGATGATTTTAAGTAATTTTTTATAAGGGGTGATGAGCATATAAGAAAAAATAAGACCAATTGTAAAGGGTATTGTGATTACGCCAAATATATAAAAAAAGCCAATCAAAGCACACAAAGAAAATGGCCAAAATAAGAGCTGATTATTAACATTAATAGGTTTTTTAGTCATTAATATCACCTCTCCTTAAAGCTAGGTAAAGTTTTATATATAAAAAACTAGATATCAATGTAGTAAAAGCGAGTATATATATAAAAGCCTCTTGCAAAATAGCGACCAAATCAAAACCCTGCATAGATAAATTAACTAATATGATTAAAGCCAAGATGAATTGGATAAAAGTATTCAATTTACTAGTAAATATCGCATAAAACGGCTTTTGTGTTTTGCTAATAGCTTGAATAAGCAATAAATGACTAACTCCAAAGGTAATTAATATATCACGCACAATTATTATATTAAAAAGCCAAAAAGGAATTTGATTAAGTGTATATGCTCCATAAAAAAATAAAACCGCCAGAATTTTATCTGCCAATGGGTCTAACATAGAGCCCAAGCGAGAGCAAACATCAAACCTTCTGGCCAAAAAACCATCTAAAAAATCGCTACCAGCCGCAAATATTAATATAATTGAGCAAAGACAATAATATCCTTTTGTTAAGGTATAAAAGACCAGCGGTGAAACGAGTAATCTTAATAATGATAAAACGTTGGGCAGAATGTTCTTTTGCATAAATTTTTAGAGAAAAATTATTTAAATTTAATTGATTGTATCAGAGATATAATCTTTTTGTTTAATATTTTTTTCAGAAAAATTCTTCTCAATTGACGTTTCTTTATCAAACAAGGTTTTTGAATATAAAACCACTGTTCGGTCAGACATAACCTTAACCTCAAAGCCAGCTTCACTCATTTTATCATTGAACGCTTCGTCAATATTCAGCTCAGCTGTGTCTAATAAAACCAATGAAGATGATATCAAAGTTTCTTGAAAATCTATTAGCTTCTGCAATACTGAAGAGAGCTTCAGCCACTCGGTTAAAGACCTCACTTTTACCTTAATTTTATTTGCAATGATTTTCTCACTCATAACTTTCGGCAAAACATCATCTTTTTCTGCTGAAGCTACTTGTGGGTCTTTTGGTGTGTCTATTTTTTCAATTGATGCGGGATGAAAATCAGCTGGCGGGGTTTCGCCTTCTCTCTCAACGAGGGGTATATTATTGCTCTCGAGCAAGTGAAACAACTTGTCTTTATCTATTCGATAATCGATAAATGCCTCATATCTTCCAGCCGTTATCTTTTCTTCTTTTATTGCAAAATCAAATATATATTTGGAAGGTTTTTCCGATATTAAAGAGATTGCATAAGACACTTTTTCAGTTGGAACAATTTTTTTAATTAGGTCAGTCACAGCAATTAAGTCACCCGATGCAAAGGCCGCATTTTTTGCTTCTGCTGATGTTGTTCCGTTTGCTTCTATAAAAACATTTTTTACAGGCATCAAATTGGGGTTGCTGCCTTTAGCAAAGGAAAAATTTGAACAGCACACAGCAAAAAATATCATCAAGAATTTTTTATTAATTAATTTTGTCATATGCTGCTCAAAAAAAATTATGGATTAATCTCTAAATCGCTAAAGAAAAATTTGATTTCTTTTTCAGCGTTTTCTAATGAATCAGACCCATGAACGCTATTTTCTTCAATTGAAACACCAAAATCTTTTCGGATAGTGTTTTCGTCGGCATTTATGGGGTTTGTTGCACCCATTATCTCTCTATTAAGCAAAACGGCGTTTGTTCCCGACAGCACTTGGGCAACAATCGCACCAGATGATATGGATTTACACAAATCATCAAAAAAAGGACGGTCTTTATGCACCGCATAAAATGATGCCGCCTGTTCATAAGACAGCCTTAAACGCTTTTGGGCGATTATTGATAGTCCAGCTTTTTCAAAATAGCTATTAATCACGCCCGTCAGATTACGCCTTGTAGCGTCTGGTTTTATAATAGATAAGGTACGTTCACTCATGAATAATACTCCTTAATATTTTTTACTTTCTAATACTATTTACAACAAAGTTAACCTTTTTGCCAGTCCCCATTTTTTTGTTGTGTCCACATAATGGTTTGATGCTCATTTCCGTGGTTTGTACAGAATGAGTTTGCTATCTCTTTTATTTTATTATTTTCATAATTTAACAAAGAAATAACCTTTGAAAAGGATAATTGCTTGATTTTGGGGTTGTCTAAAACCGTTTCATCCAGCTCGAGTATAATCAAAACCTTTGAGTTGTTTGGGTTTTCAATTTTATCAGTCAACCATATGGGCTGTAAATGAGCAAGGTTTGTATTTTCTGCATATGAGTGAGGCAAAAACGATATCTGCTTAAATGACCAAAGTGTGCTACTCAATTTGATGATGCGTTCAGCTGGGGTGACATAAACGAGTGCGTTCAAACCTGATTCAAAAATTTTTTCCAATAAACTGGCACAAACGCGTTCAGGCGAGGTTTCTGTTTGTAATTTATAAAAAACGTATTCCAAATTTTTCAGCCAAATAGATATATTGCAGATGCTAAATTATATGAAATACGTTTTCAAATGTTTTTATTAAGGTTTAGATGTTTTTTTCTCTAGCTCAATAATCAAAGAGTTCAGCTGTTCATATTGTTCCTTCAAAAGGTTTTTACGTTGACGTAATTTTGAAAGTTTTGCCCTGAAGCTTTTCTCATCAGGAGCCGAATTTTCAACGGCTGAAAGTCTTTTGGCTATATTTTGTATAGCATTATTCATTCTTACAGCTTCCTGTTTATCAACCTCTTCTTGCTCTATCATATAGTCAGTCAGTTCATTTGAATCATTATAAAACAGGTCGATATCGTTTTTTATTGAACGAATAGCAGTTGCGTGTTCGTTGATGTTTTCAGCGTGTTTTTGGTGATTGGCTTCTATCGCATGATACCTGTTTATTAAGTCGGCATGTCTTTTTCCAATAAATTCAGCAAACTGTTTAATTTCTTTATCTAATTTTTGCAAATGTTGTTTTAATTTTGCTATCTCAGATGATAGGTCTGATTTGTTTGCAATTTTATCAATGTTGCTGTTCAATCTATTCACTGTATTTTCGGTGGATGCGATTTTTTTTGAGAGCCTTTCTATTTCATTTTTTTGTTTATTAAAATCTTGCTCTAAAGCAATAGCCCTTTTATTTAAGTAAATATTGGTTGTTGAATGAGCATCAAATGATGTTAACATTAAAGCGATTAGGGGAAGAGTGGTTAGATGTTTCATATATATTGACCTCTATTTTTATATTTTATAATAAGCACAACTTTCTTAAATATTTATTAATAAGTCAAAAATGATAAAAATTTATATTTTGTTTTAACGCATAAAAAACCAATCAAACTAAAAAGTTAGCGATAAATTGTTAAAAATATATTAATAAAACTCTTGAAGTCTGTTTTATAAGGCGATATATTGTTGGCACTCATCTGTGGTGAGTGCTAAAAATTATTTAGGAGTGTTAATTATGAATAAATTCAGACCATTAAAGGATAAAATCCTTGTTCAAAGATTAGATCAAGAGGAGAAAACCAGTGGCGGCATTATAATTCCAGACACCGCCAAGGAAAAACCCATCCAAGGGAAAGTTCTGTCTGTTGGTGATGGTGCTCGTGATGAAAAAGGCAGCGTTATCCCTATGGATGTCAAGGTTGGCGACACTGTCTTGTTTGCAAAGTGGGGCGGAACAGAAGTCAAGTTTGATGGTCAAGAATATTTGATTTTAAAAGAATCTGATGTTCTTGGTATCGTGTCTTAAAGTTTATTTTTAATTTAAAAGGAAGGAAATAAAATGGCTGTAAAAGATGTTAAATTTTCTACTGACGCACGTTCAAGAATGTTGCGTGGTATCGATTTGCTTTCCGATGCTGTAAAAGTTACCTTGGGCCCTAAGGGACGTAACGTTGTTATCCAACGCAGCTTTGGTGCACCAAAGATAACAAAAGACGGCGTCAGCGTTGCAAAAGAGGTTGAACTAAAAGACCAGTTCGAAAATATGGGTGCACAAATGGTCAAAGAAGCCGCTAGCAAAGCAAATGACTTGGCTGGTGACGGCACTACAACCGCTACAGTATTGACCCAAGCAATCGCTAGAGAGTCTTCAAAGGTTGTTGCTGCTGGCGTTAACCCAATGGATTTGAAGCGTGGTATCGACCTCGCAGCTGAGGCTGTGACCAAGCATTTGTCTTCCATCTCTCAAAGGATTTCTACCAATGAAGAAATCACACAAGTTGGCACTATCTCCGCCAATGGTGACAGGATTATTGGTGAAATGATTGCCAGTGCAATGGAAAAAGTTGGTAAGGAAGGCGTCATAACTGTTGAAGAAGCAAAATCCTTAGAAACAGAGCTTGAGGTCGTTGAAGGAATGCAATTTGACCGTGGGTACTCTTCCCCGTATTTTGTAACAAATTCCGAGAAAATGATTTGTGAGTTGGAAAACCCATATATTTTAATCCACGATAAAAAGGTTTCTACCTTGCAACCGCTAATCCCTGTGTTGGAAAAAATAGTGCAGGGTGGTCGTTCTTTGCTCGTGATAGCTGAGGACATTGAAGGCGAGGCTTTGGCAACTATGGTTGTTAACAAGTTGCGTGGTGGCTTAAAGGTTGCGGCTGTAAAAGCCCCAGGTTTTGGCGACCGCAGAAAAGCTATGCTAGAGGATATTTCAATATTAACTAGTGCTCAGTTAATCAGTGAGGAACTTGGCTTCAAACTCGAAAATGTTGGCATCGACATGTTGGGAACTGCTAAAAAAGTCATCATCACGAAAGACGACACGACAATAGTCAATGGTGCAGGCGAGAATAAGTCTATTGAATCTCGTTGTAACCAAATTCGTGCTCAGATTGAGGAATCGACATCTGACTATGACCGCGAGAAGTTGCAGGAACGTCTTGCCAAGTTGTCTGGCGGTGTGGCAGTGATTCGTGTTGGCGGTGCTACCGAGATGGAAGTGAAAGAACGTAAAGACCGCATTGACGACGCATTAAATGCGACACGTGCTGCTGTTGAAGAGGGCATTATCGCAGGTGGCGGTGTTTCTCTTTTATATGCTGCAAGAGTGCTTGATAAGGTTTCGGTCGGGAATGAAGACCAGAAGATGGGTATTGATATACTTAAGAAGGCATTGTTTGCCCCAGTACGTCAAATCAGTGACAATGCTGGTGTTGATGGTGCGATGATTATTGGTAAACTGATTGAGAGCACCGATAACAACTGGGGTTATGACGCCCAAAACGACAAATATGTCGACATGATTAAATCTGGTATAGTTGACCCAGTTAAGGTCGTTAGGATTGCGTTACAGAGTGCGGCTTCTGTTGCAGGGTTGATTGCAACCACTGAATGCATGATTGCCGAGCGTCCTGAACCAAAGCAACCTATGCCAGCAGCCCCTGATATGGGCGGAATGGGTGGATATGATTTCTAAGTTTTAGATTTTTATCAAAACTTTTTATATTTCACTTGAAACAAAAAGGGAGGGGGCAAACGAACCTCCCTTCTTTGTCAATGAATCTTTGCAAATTTTGAAAAATATCCTGACCAGCCGTTTCAGACATGTTATACGTATAATCCAATTTATATTTTGATATTTTTTGCAAAAAACAGGATACTTTATTGTATTTGTCCAATATGTTCAAGTCACTATAGTCTATTTTAAATCTTTCTGGATTATCTCGTACTATATGTGCAATTGAGTTTCTCATATTTTCTTTACAATAATCTCCAAATTTATCTAATTCCAAGTCCTCTGATTCACAAAATTCTTTTATACCTGCCATGCAAGACTCATAATCAGAGTTTTGTGAATTTTCTTTAATAAAGTTATTTATACTCTCAACCCCTGCGATGTCGTCTTTTTTAGGGTATACAAGGACATGCCAAAAAAATAATATTTGAAAAAAAACATTCTCATTAGAGAATGCATCCATATATAAATTTAGTAAATCAAACTTCTCATAAGTATCTATATTAGAGACCTTTAAAAAATCCTCACTTTTCCGTCCTGCAGACTTAGTACAAGCAAAACATCTGTTTTCACAATATCCACATGTACAATCTTTAAAAAAATTTAATATTTTATTATAATCAGATGCGAATACTTGATTAATAGCATATCCAAGAGACACTTTAACCTTGTAACCCATTTGATAAGCATATGCTTTTGCAAATTCGGACATTTTTTTATACATATCTGATTTCGATGCTTCTCCATTATAAATGGCAGCTAATGTGTCAGACTCGGTCATACCATCTCTAGGAATATATTTTATATATAAATCTTTATATTTGATAAAATGAGCTTTTTGTATTGTAGCATCGTACTGTACAGCTATAGAGAAAATATTCATCATCTCGTTTTCCTTTTTTATTTACCAAAAAGATTGTAGCACATATATCTTGCAGGTGGGCGGTAGTGATATCAAATACTTGACTTTTGCTCCAAGGCGTGTTCTGTTCATGAACAAGGGTTAGGGACTGTTTTAACTTTTATTAATGGGAGAAGTTTTAATGGCGGTTTTTCAAGACACTCGTGAACAGACGGAACAAACGGTGATGATGCATCTTTTGAGTGAGATTGAGCTGAATCCATCGTTTACTCAACGGAGTTTGGCTGGACGGCTGAACATTGCGTTAGGCTTAATTAATCAATATTTGAAGCGTTGTGTTAGTAAGGGGTGGGTGCGAACCTCACAAATCTCTCCAAATCGGATTGCTTATTTATTGACGGCTGATGGATTAAAAGAAAAAAGCCATATGGTCAAGAATTATCTAGCAAACTCTATGAGGTTTTTTCAAGATGCTCGTATGCAGTGTGAGGAAGTTTTTGAATATTGTAAAACGCAAGGCTGGTTTAAGCTAGCGTTGATAGGAGAGGGGGACTTGACAGATATTGCGAAACTTGTAGCCAATGGCAGTGATTTTTTAATAGACAATGCGTCAATCACCGATGATTTGCAAAAATATGATGCGGTTATCATTACTGATATAAGCAGCCCGCAAGAAACCTATGATAAGATTAAAAACGTGGTTGACTATAATCGCCTGCTCCCCCTTAAGCTTTTACATATTTCAAGGGCGGCATCATTATGACAATAACTTGGTGCGTCGCTCATACCCAGCCCTTAAAAGAATTTGTTGCTAAGCAAAACTTATTAGAACAGGGATACGAAGTATATTTGCCTCAATTTAAGAAAATCTGTCGGCATGCAAGAAAAACTGAGGAAAAACTGGCACCACTGTTTCCGAGGTATATTTTTATTGGGATGGATTTGAGCTCAGCCAGATGGCGAAGCATAAATGGAACTCAGGGCGTTTCTTATCTATTGATGAGCAGTGACTTGACCCCAGCAAGGGTTCCAGAGTGCGTAATTGATGACTTGCGGTCACAAGAAGTTTCAGATGGGGTCGTGCCGGTGACAAGCCTTATTAATTTTGTTAAGGGCGAAAAAATTCGTATTACAGAAGGTGTGTTCAAAGACCAAACAGCAATTTTTGAATCGATGGACGATAAATCTCGAGTTCAATTGTTACTAAATTTTATGGGAAAAGAAATGTCCATAAAACTCCACACCCACGCCGTCGAGGGGATGTAAAAAAAACATTACCCTTATCCTTCACACTGACTTCAGTCAAATCTGGCGGAGAGAATAACTTTCTCCGGAGGATACAACAAACATACACAACGTTTATTCTAGTGTCGTTTGATAGCAAGATATAGTATTACCTTGATTGCATTTTTGATATTAAACAGAGCAGGTTTGAGATAATCAAGGACAGATGTGTTACTGTTTTTGTATATTATATAATAAATGCTTAATATTGTTTTTATATAGATAAAAGTCGTTTTAAAATCTCTTCCAGAGTCAAGACA
>CAYJEJ010000004.1:0-92434 GCA_964369315.1 uncultured Alphaproteobacteria bacterium
AGGGTTTGGCTGTTCGCCAATTAAAGCGGTACGTGAGCTGGGTTCAGAACGTCGTGAGACAGTTCGGTTCCTATCTGCTGTGGGTGTACGAGAATTGAGAGGAGCTGCTCCTAGTACGAGAGGACCGGAGTGGACATGCCAATGGTGTTCCAGTTGTAACGCCAGTTGCAACGCTGGGTAGCTAAGCATGGACAAGATAACCGCTGAAAGCATCTAAGTGGGAAACTTACCTCGAAACTAGTTCTCGCCATCAGGGCTGTGGTAGACCACCACGTTGATAGGCTGGGTGTGTAAGCGTAGTAATACGTTCAGCTAACCAGTACTAATAGCCCGATTGGCTTGATTATTTCTTGTGGTCAGGTATAAGCTCTTTGGCTTGTTTTATGGTATTATGAATTTGTGTTTATTTGGCTTGGTGGCGATGGCGGGAAGCCCAACGCTCCATCCCATTCCGAACTGGAAAGCGAAAGTTCCCAGCGGCGATGATACTACGTCTTAAGGCGTGGGAAAGTAGTTCACTGCCAAGCTTAATAAGCACAAATCTTTAAAACCCCGCAATGTTTTCTGATATTGGGCTGAGTCTTTTGGAAAGAAGGCTCGGCTTTTTTGCTTTCACACTCTAGTACGTCAGACATATTTGAAGCAATATTATATTGTCTTGTTTGTATTAAATCATTCGTTTATATAAATAGATATTGAATCAGTGTAGCGTATGAAACATTAGTTACTTGGAATTCATATTTGAAATTAAAAAAATTTCTATGCTTTTCTACATAAAAGCTTGAACGTCTTTTTTCTACTCTTCAGTATTATTGAAGCATATGCGAAATAATATTGTTAATAGTCACAAGGGTAACTCAGCATCATAAAATTCTTGACTTTTTGGGGTTTTTGTGAAAGTATAAAACTTTGGTTTTTTAGGTGGTGTTTTGGGTAGAGGGTTTTTTACGCTCAGGTTTAGGCGAAGGCTGGTTGGATTTGGTCTTTTGTGCTTGGCGGTTTTGCTGTCTGGTCGAGACAAGACGCTACCCACTCAACCATCATCAAAAATAGCGGAGACATCTTTAGTTGATGCGTTTGTAAGCGAAAAACCGTTGATGGCTGATGCCGGTCAATCGACTAAAGAAGACTTTGTTCCGTCAATATCTTTAGCCCAATCTGATGAAAAATCTGAAAAAGAAGTTTGTTCTGCCTCTATTTCAACAGAGGATGGTGTTAAAAATGGCGAATTTATTATAAATGACAGCCTTCGGGCTGGCGAAAGCATTTTTAACTTGGCAACGAGACATGGTGTAAAAAAGTCAGAAGTTTTTTCAGCCGTGTCTGTTTTGAGTAAGGCAGTCAACCCTAGGAAAATCAGAGTGGGGCAGGTCTTCACCCTGAGGTTAAAATATACAGATGGTCAACCTGAGCTGCAGTCCTTGGTCATGGATAATGGCTTTGCTGGTTGTGTGGAGGTTTTGCGTTCCAGCAAGGGATTCGTCCTACACCAAGAGGCAGTAAAAACCGTGCATAGGGACATTGCGGTATGTGGGGTGATTAAAAATCATTTTAACCATGATGCAGCTACACTGGGCGTGCCTTCAAAAATTATTGAGCAGGTTAAACAGGCAGTGGGCGGGAAGGTTGATTTTCGCCGAGATTTGGCCAGTGGTGTAAAGTTCGAAATGGTCTATGACGTTGTTGAACTGGCTGGAAAATCGCTCAAAAAATTAGGTGATTTAAAGTATATTAGCTTTTTGATTAATGGGAAGTGTCTGAAAGTCTATGGGATGAACGCTGGTGCAGGGCATGAGTATTATGACCAAAATGGCGTCCCTACAAGAGGAAGTTATTTGCGTTTACCAATTGACGGCGGTAGGGTGACATCTGGATATGGTGTCAGAATGCACCCAGTGTCGGGCTATTATAAAAAACATAAGGGGATTGATATCGCAGCACGTCTTGGCACGCCGATAAAGGCAGCGGCGAGCGGGAGATTGAGGTTTGTCGGGCGAAAGTCAGGATATGGCCTAGTGGTTTGTATAGAACACCCAAGTGGTTATTCAACATTATATGCTCATATGAGAAGATTTGCTGATGGGGTTCGAGCTGGCAGAGATGTCGTGCAAGGGCAAGTTATTGGCTTTGTGGGGATGACAGGCTCAACAACAGGACCTCATGTCCATGTTGAGGTGTTGAAAAATGGTGTGAACCTTAACCCACTAAAAGTTGGGATGATGCCGAAGAGTAAACTGTCAGGCAGGCAATTGCAAAACTTCCGTCAATTACAAAATTCGATTAGCAGAGCTATATCAGAAAAAAGTATTTAAAGACTAGGGTTACTCTTCAAAACCGTGTGAACATCGGTCAATTTTATTTTATAGGGTATTATAGGTGTATCATATGGTGTCTTTATCTGTTTTAACGAATTTAATGGGTACTGTAATCCCTGTGGTCTTAGCAGTGTTGTTATTTGCCGTTTATGATAAGAGAGTGTTTGGGTATTGTATTTGCCTAATGCTTATGACGGCTTTGTATAATACATTACTGAAAAATATATTTCAACTTCCCTTACCAGATACTTGCCATTCTCAGGGGTTTGGATTCCCTAGTGGGCATATGCATTTTGCGGGAATATTTTATTTTTGGACATTTATGCATATTAGAATGGTGGTTATACGTGTTTCTTTAATGCTAATGGCGGGTTTTTATGGCTATTTATTGATAAAACTTGGGTACCATTATGTAATAGACGTCGTTGGTGCTTGGGTTTTTGGGATATTGTCATCCTATTGTTATAGGATATTAATAATTAAAAGACCTGATATGCTAAAAAATTTAAAGTTATCATTATTTATAGCTTATACAATGTTTGTAACTTTATATTTTATTGGGGCGATGCAGACCCATGTGGTAATGTTTTTATCAGTTATGATAGGTTTTTGCCTTGGTATAATACTTTTTGATAAACATATAAAATGGACAGAAATAAAAAGGCAATTTCTTTTGTTATTGACTACGTTTTGTATTTTATTAAGTTTATTATATCTTAATGATTGCAAGGTTTTGATGTGGTTTACCGGGGGTATTCTTGTTTCAAGCTTGCCTTATATCATAAGGCGATTGAAGGGGGCTGTCTCATGAAATTTTTTTCTTCATTATTCAAATGACGACAGGTCATTTTCTAGGTGAAAATCTCGATTATCAGTGATTATCGTGATATTTTGCTTTATTCACAAACATTTTTTCTATGTCCTAAGTCCAATACAAGCACGATTAATTTGTTATCATTGATTTTGCATATTAACCTAAAGTGTCCTATGCGATATCTCCATAAATCTTGCAAATTTCCTTTTAATGGTTTGCCGACTATTCTAGGGTTTTGTATTTTTGAAAGCACATCACCGATGTACTCTATTATTTGTTGTTGATGTTGTTTGTCAATTTTTTTGAGAGTTTTTATCGCCCTACTTGATAGTTCTATTTTGTATTTCATTTTTAAGTATTTCTTTCGCTTCTTCAAGTGTATATGTAGCTTTTTTCCCTTGTTTTTTTAGCTCTTCCATTTCTTGGAGGCTTTCATTAGCAAGTAGATAATCTTTATTAGTTGTGAGAGCCTGTAGATGTCTTTATTTTGCTCGTAGTGTTGATGGCAACGAAATGCCTAAAGTCATGACATGAGGATTTACTAATTATGCCATTTTTTTATTGGTGGTAACTTGAAATCTAAAAAATCTAACTAGTATTTGACATTAAATACATAAAAAATTGGTTGCGGGGGCTGGATTTGAACCAACGACCTTCAGGTTATGAGCCTGACGAGCTACCGAGCTGCTCTACCCCGCGACAATTGAAAAGAAACCTAGCATATTTTAATTCATATGTAAACATTTCTTTAAATTTTAAAGAAACATTACAGGGCTGTCCTGTTCCCTACAATAAAAATTAGTATAATAACTTGTTCTTGGTTGGCGTTCAGAAATTGTGGTTTCTGAGTTAGGGAACCCTAGGACGTACATTAAAGAATAAAAGATTTGTTTATTTAAATAATATAAGTATAGTTCAAGGTCAGATTTGACGAAAACGGTGTTGATACATTTATCAATAACGGTCAATGTGGTTATGATACGATAATCATGGGGAATATTGTTGCCATGGAAACAAATAGAGCTATTGATAGGGTTGATTTCAGTTAAAATAAGAGTATCATCCAATCTTTTACTATTAATAGAGAAACCCGAAAGGTAATTTTTGTTAGCACAAAACATATCAAAACTTTTTTCTAATTGTTGAAAATTGTCGCTACCAAAAATAAATGTCTCCATTGCCCTTAATAAGCCAAAAGGGTTGGTCTCGATAAGAGATTGCTCGTTTTTTTTCAGTTCAGGTGTTGTGTTTGACCTCAGAAAGCTTTTAGAGTTAGGCAGTGAATTAATAAATAACCCATCATCCTTTACAGCTTTATCTATGAGAAAATTATTCCAGTCTGCTGAGGCGATTTCTATACCGTCAGCTGTCTCTTTCAAATTTATGTTTTTTAGGTCTATTTTTTTTATATCATTAATAAGGGATTTATAATCTATCGTGGTGCTATTCTCAGTGGATGGAACTTTTGTCGGTGATTTACTAATTTCAGAGTTGACATTATCGTCTATGGTTTGTTGAGTAGCTAATATAGGATTAACGTGTTTGGATAACGAGGGTGGTATCGGGAATCTTGATTTAACCATTCCATGAGACTGTGTAGCTAATATTAATAAAAAACTTATAGCAAGTGCTTTTTTCATGATACTTTCCTATTGTAAACAACAATTCAAAAACATTATATTTTGGTAAAAAACAAACCTAAAATCTCGACTTTTAATATTATATATGGTTTTATTACTAAATATTAAATTTTTACAGAATTTTTAATATAAAAATTATAAAATTTAATGTGTCTTCAGCCAGCCCCGAATTTCTTTTAGGGTATTTTTAATTAAATCTTCATAGTAAGAGCCGTATGAAAGGAAACCGTGCATCTCTCCATCAAGGATTTTATGCATAACGGGAACATTTGATTTTCTGAGTTTTTCAGCCATTTCCAAGTGCCCATCTAGTAATGCGTCTATACCAGCAGAGATGATAACAGTTTTCGGGAATTTTTTAAAATCATATGCTAAGTGATTGATAAATTTATTATCTTTAGCCGTTTCATAATCAAACCCTTGCCCCAAGTATTGGTATAGGAAAAATTGAATGTTAGTTTCGGTTAATCCAGAGGAGTTTTTGAATAACTCAAAGGACTTTGAAGATGAATTGCCTATTAACCCAGGGTAGAATAATATATTTGCATCGGGGGTTTTCAACCCTTCATCTTTTGATTTCATCGTCACTGCGATGCAAAGACTAGCACCAGCACTGTCCCCAGAGAGGATAATTTTTTTACATTTTCCAATATTGTGAGCTGATTTATCCGAGAGGCACCAAGAATAAACGCTATACAGGTCATTAATCTGAGTCGGAAACTTATATTCAGGAACCAATCTATAATCCACCGCCAGTACAGAAGCGTCAAATGAGTTTGCAATCTTACGACAAATGGCGTCGTGAGTGTCAAGGTTGCCGTGCATAAAGCCGCCGCCATGTGCAAATATGATAAGTGTATTGGTTCTTTTTGTTGGGAAATATAATCGGACAGGGATTTGGTAATCGTCAAAAATGTTTGATATATGAAAATTTTGAACAGACGCAACGCTTTCAATTGTGCCGGCGTTTTCTATGCAAAATTTATTTGACTCTGCCCTACTTAGCGTTGGGCTGATAACCCCACCATTTTTAAATGACTCCAATGTTAATTTTTTCTGAAAAATTTTAAAAATTTTTTCTAATTTTTTTGAAGTCTCACTTAACTCTGTTTTATATTCATAACATAGCCCAAGTTGACTGGTGTAACAGACAAGAGCAAGTGTCAATATTATCGCATAACGCATTGAAAAACCCTGTTTTATTATAATGTTTATGACTAATCATATCAAATGACATTAAAATAAGGGTTAATTTCACGTATGAGCCATTCTTTTGTTTTTTCGTCTAAGCGATTTGATAGTGTATCCAGAACCCAAGAGTGATATTTTTTCAACCAAATCTTTTCAGATTCTGTTAAGAGTGCGGGTATTAGCATTTTAAAATCCATCGGCACCAAGGTCAAGCTCGCAAATGTTAGGAACTTTGGTTCATCGTCGGTTAATGCTATAATTTGGTTCACATTTTCTATACGTATTCCAAAATTATTTTTTAAATAATACCCTGGTTCAATTGTGACTAGAGAATTTTCAATCAGTGGGGTGTCATTTTGCAGTTTTTTGCTAAAACCAGTTGGTCCTTCATGAACATTGAGATAACTCCCAATTCCGTGACCGGTGCCGTGGTCATAGTCAAGTCCAACTTGCCACAGGTATTGACGGGCAAAGGCGTCTATTTGCCGACCTGTTGTGCCAGCTGGAAATACTGTGCTACTGAGGTGAATATGCCCCTTGAGAACACGCGTATAGGCATCTTGCTGTTGTTGGGTGGGCCAGCCAAAACACATTGTGCGAGATACATCTGTTGTTCCGTTTTTATACTGCCCACCCGTATCGAGTAGCAACAAACCATCTTGAGAAATTGGACTTCCCCTGTCGATAACGTCGTAGTGAACATTGGCTGAGTTTTGACCAAACGCGACAATAGACTTAAAGCTGTCGCTGACATAGAGGTCACATCTGCGACGAAATTGTTGAATTTTTTCTGATATATCACGTTCAAAAATCTGGGTTCCTGCTTTAATTTCTTGGTTGAGCCACGCTAACATCGACACTATCGCAACACCATCTTCAACATGTGCGTTTCGTGCACCTGTAAGCTCAATTTGATTTTTTTTGCTTTTAATTTTTGCCACAATGTTTTCTGAGGGGATTAATTCAGACTGTTTGTTCATGCTCAGTTTCAGGCTGAAAACAGTATTGGCAGGGTCTATGATTAATTTTAATGCTAAGTCTGATAGGTGTTTCTCTAAATCTTCGGCTGGGAAGACTTGCTCTATATCTTTTGACTTGGCGTCGGTGTAAACTCGGTAAGTTCCATCAGCGAATAGGAGCATTTGTGCAAGGACTATCGGGGTATGTTTTAAGTCCTGCCCCCGAATATTGAGAAGCCAAGCAACGTCACATGGGTCGCACACCAACAGACCGTCAGCATTGAAGGATTGAATAATTTTTGTGACAGAACTTATCTTAGAGCGGGCATCCTCTCCAGAGTATTCGATTGGATGAGGGGTGATGTCTTGAGGGGTAAATGATGGTCTGTCCTTCCAGAAATTGCTGAATAAATCTTTGCAAAACTTCAGGGTTGAAGACGGCTTTATTAAGCGGTTTAATGCCTCGATTTCATTTATTGAAAAAAAATCTGGGTCGATGCCAATATTCCCAGCAATATTTTCTGCAACCCAATTAAAAGGATGGGTTTGCTTTATGTTGTGGACACTTGCGTTGGTATTAGCAAGGGTTGTTTCCGTAACGAGGATATACCTTCCATCAACAAATAACGCACAATCTGTCTGCGAAATGATAATATACCCATAAGACACTGATATCCCTGTCAGCCATTTGAATATTTGCTCACACTCGAGCACTTCTTCGCAAAAATATTTGTTCCCATGTTTTAATATTATACAGTCGAGAGAGTTTTCTTTGAGGAAGGTTTGTATGAAATTAATTTTATTTTGCATTACTAAACACCAATGTTACCCAATCTTCTTTTTGTAAACAATCTATCAGCGAAAAGCCCTGCTCTTCATATGCATTCTGCACTGATGCTGATTGCTCAGTTGTAATGCCTGACAATATAACCTTTGCACTTGTTGAAACCGAAACGCTCATATCATAAGCCATCTGGATTAATGGATTGGCTAATATATTCGCTATGATTATATCATAGGGTTTGTTTTCCAGAACTTCTTTTGTATTAAACCCATCACCACAAAAAACTTTGACCATGTCGGCGACATCGTTAATTTTTGTGTTTTCAACTGAAACCCGAACAGCCTCAGGGTCATTATCGCAAGCAAAAACATCTAATCCCATTTTGGCAGCTGCTAATGATAAAATCGCTGAACCGCACCCCATATCCAAAACCTTTTGATGGGGTTTTGCGTGTTTCTTCAGCATCATTAGGCAGCCGGCAGTTGTTCCATGTGAGCCAGAGCCAAAAGCGGTTGCCGCGTCAATTAACAGGCAAATTTTATCTTTCGGCAGCTCAATTTTGTTTGCGTTGTGTGAGCCGTATATAAAAAATGAGCCAATATCTATTGGGGTAAAAGATTTATAATTTTCTTCGAGCCAGTCGGTTTCTCTTAGCTCTGAGGTGTGAACGATGAGGCTTTGGATTAGTTCGCTTTTTAATAAAATCTCGTGTGCTTGATTGAGCTGTTGCTGAGTTTCAAAAATCCATTCTCCATACCAAAGGCGTCCTTGTCCTTCAAAGGCAGAGCTACTTAGGGAATATTGTTCGATTAGGTCTTCGACAACCTCAAAATCAGACAGGTTTTCCCAGCTTTCTAATCGCAATAAAAACAACGGCAACACCAACAAAATTTCAATGATAAAACTCTAACACAGAACATATGGGGACGTCATTAATCAAATGAGAGACAATTTTTTGGTGCATTTTAATTAAATAATCAACTTTTTGTTTAATTGTGTATCCAATTGTATTATATTTCTCTCAAATTAGTATTTATTGAAGGGTTTGAGCCTATGAATATCGTTAATAAATTTTTTTATAATGAGCCGATTTGTCATATAACGAATGATTATGTGCCATCAGAAAATGAAGAATTTATGAGCAAAACGCAATTAGAATACTTCCGGCGAATGCTCCTAGGGTGGCGTGCTAGCATAATAGAAGAGTCTTATAAAACCATAGATGATTTAAAAAATGTTAATTTGTTGCAAAGTGAGGACATTGACCGTGGTTGTGAGGAAAACAAGCTGTCTTTTGAACTCAAAACAAGAGACCGTGCGAGGAAGTTAATCTTTAAAATAGACGCCGCACTAAAAAGGATTCAGGATGGAACATATGGATATTGCGAGATTACAGGTGAGCCAATTTCTTTAAAAAGGTTGAAAGCAAGACCAATTGCGACCTTAAGTATCGAAGCACAAGAAATGCACGAAAAACAAGAACGCACACAACGGGAGCAAAATGTCATCAAGCACCTGTTAGAAGAGAGTAGCCAACCCGAGCGGGTTTGATGATTTTTGGTTTATGGTGTATAGTGCAGACATCATTTTTAGGAAAGGTAAGCTCCTATGAAACCAAATTCACCCGAACCAAAAAAGCCCAAAAAAAAGAATAGACGCGGCTTTTTAATATTTTCTTTATTCCTAGGCGTTGCTGTTTATTTCACAGTTCATCTAAACCTGTGGAATTTGAGGGGGGTGTTTAATGAGGCTGGAGGTAGAAAAACAATAACGGATAGCCCAAAAACCGTCATGACAAATGTCCAAACCCCTGAATTGCAACCGATAAAGGCAAATCTCGATATCCCTCGTCTTGATGAGATTTGTGATGTGAAAAATATAGAATTAATAAAGTCTTTTTGTGCTTTAAAGTTTGCGGTTTTGAGTGGGGGGAATTTTGAAAAAGAGCTGGAGGAATTTTTAGCGATATTCCCCGATAAAAAGAAAGAGGCTTATATCGAGTGCATCGATTCCTTAAAGACAGAGAGCGGTCATGGTATGAGCCTATTAAGCACACTTATTAAAGATGCGAATGAGATTTTTTTAAATAATAAGAAAAGCTGGGTGTCTCGGGTCTCTGAGGCAACAGGAAACTTGTTTTATGGTCTGGTCAGGGTAGTCAAGTTGGACAAAAAGCCAAAGGATGAGGGGGCTGAGCAGATAGAATTAAACACATATAACCCTGAGATAAAAAAAATCATCCATAACCTTAAACATCAAGAGATGGAGGCTGCGGTCTGCCTAGTGAAAAAAATATTAGATGAAGACAAAAACTTGGATGACAGACAAATCAATTGGCTCAAATCTGTTATTATTCGTCATCTTGTGTTATATAACCTTAATAAATTAGAGTTACTTTTATAATGGCGTTAATTAAATACTTTATCCTGATTGCCTTGGTATCCTATGCTTTTATTATGCCTGGAAAGGTGAATATCGAGTGGCTAGGGTGCGGTGTTGAGTTTTCTATCGGGGTGTTTTTTGCTGGCTTGTCGGTATTATTAAGTATTTATTGGGTTATAAAAGCCATATTCTCGAAAATATGTGGTTTTGTGCGTGATGGTTATCTATCTAATAAAATTATCAAAACCTTCGACGCTGTAACATATGTGGTCATCGCTTTGCTCAGGAGTGATTATAAAGAAAGTGCGAAACAAACCGCTCGTTTTGAAAAACTATTGAAAGATGGGCACCCGTTGTTGACTTGGATTACAGGTTGCCATCTGGCTCTTAAGGGGGACAGCGAGAACGCGAATTTGTTGTTTTATGGTTTGAGCGGACACAATAAATTTGGGTTTTTGGGGGCATATTCGATGTATAAGCTTCGTTTGAGAAGCGGTCAAAGTGCGGCTGCTTTGAAGGTGATTGAGTCTTATATGCATAAAAATTCAAGAGACAATTTTTTTGTAATAGATGCTATCAAGTTGGCGATAAAGGACAAAAATCTTGAACTGGCGAAAAAATATCAAAGCAAATTAACCAAGGTTCGAGAGGCAGAAAAAATAGAAGCTGTCCTCTGCTTGCTATCTGCAAAACAGAATGGAAACACCATTGAGGCGACTGATTTATTGGAACGAGCTTGTAAATTGGATGAAAAGTTTGTGCCCGCAGCACTTGATTTGGCTAAAATATTTAGCGACTCGGGTCAAGATAAAAAAGCTAAAAAGGTTTTGATGAAATGTTGGTCGCATACAGGAAACTTTCGGTGTCTTGAAGAGGTCTATAACCTAGCCAGTGTAGAGGATGATGAAAGGCTAAAAATAGGCAAAGATGCTTTGAAAATGTTCCCAGAACGTTGGGATAGTTTCTATATTTTTGCACTTGCGTGTGTGCGGGCAGGTGTTTGGGTGAATGCGGAGCAATATATTATAAAAGCGTGGGGGTTGATGCCAACACAAAGCCTTTTAACAATGGCAGAGCAGTGCGAAAAAAATAGTGACGCGATTGTCGAGATAGACAAAACGCAGGTGTTAAAAAATCCATTTTGGCTTTGCGGTCATTGTGGTCACAAAACCGACGATTGGCATGCGTTGTGTCCATTGTGTGAGGGGATTAATACACTGAAGTAATTTTCTTGCTTGATGGAGTTGTTGTTTTGGTGCGTTCCGCAGGGCATCATCTTAATAAAGGTTCTTAAAACACTAAGTCAAAATCGGCGAGGTTATAAAAGCAAGCGAGATGTTTTTGGGGAAAGTGCTTAAAAAAAACTACTTCCATAAACCTTGATAAAATGCGACAAATATGGCAGTGATTGTTCGAAGGGCTTTGATGCCGAAGTAGCTCAGTTGGTAGAGCGCCTGATTCGTAATCAGTAGGTCGGAGGTTCGATTCCTCTCTTCGGCACCATTTGACTTCTATATTAACATGTTAACCGTTTTGTTCATAAAATCTTCGTGCCTGTTCCAAGTCTTTCTGAGTGTCGACCTCGATTGGTTGCATGTCAACCACAGCTGCTTGGATGTGCATTCCGTTTTCTAAGGCACGGAGCTGTTCTAATCGCTCACGTTTTTCTAGCACTGTTTGTGGCAAGGAGACATATTTTTCCAAGGCATGCCTTCTGTAGGCATATATTCCAAGGTGTTGTAGCCTAATTCCATCTCCATACGGGATGGGGGCACGGCTGAAATAAAGTGCTCTGCCAGATTTTTGACCAGCAGTGATGCTAGAGGCGATTTTGACAATATCGGTTGATAAGAAACGCTCTTCATCCCCTTCAGCCATGACAAGAGCTGGGGTTGAGATGTTGGCGTCCGTATTTTTTAATAGCTCTATCACAGACGATAATGTTTCTTTATCAACAGTGGGCAGGTCGCCTTGTAAATTGACGATGATGTCGTATCTGTCGCCATCACTTAATGAATTTACAGCCGCAAAAACGCGGTCGCTACCTGATGGTAGGTTAGGGTCTGTTAATACAGGTGTTCCATTATAAAATTTTACAACATCGGCAACCTCTTGCTCTGAACAGGCGACCACTACATCGGCAATATCGGCCTCTTGTGCCCTCATCAAAACACGTGCAACCATCGGCACGCCACAAATATCGGCGAGCGGTTTACGGGCAAGTCTTGTCGATGCCATCCTAGATGGAATGACAATAATCGGCTTGTTTTTCATCATGCATATCCTTTTAATTGAAACTTTTTCAGTGATGGGTCAATATTAATCAAGTGTTCTGCGATTTGTACTCCGTTTAATGCCGCACCTTTTCTTAAGTTATCAGAAACGAGCCAAAAAGAACATCCTTGACCAGCATTTCTTAGGCGAGATATCATCGCAGCATCAACCCCATCTGAATCCTTCGGCGTTGGAGGGCAATCACCCTCGCATAGACGCACACCATTGAAATTGACCAGTGCATTGCGGACGTCTTCGAGCTTCGGGTTTTCATCAATCTCGAGGTATACAGACATTGCATGACCAACCAAGGTTGGCACCCTAACGCAGGTTGCGGTGATGTCTAAGTCAGGTAGGGAGAGAATTTTTTTCACCTCTTCCATGACTTTAAGTTCCTCACCAGTATAGCCATTATCAAGCATAACATCTATTTGAGGGACGACGTTAAACGCAATCGATTTTTTCAACATAGTGTCATCAGATTGATTATAATGATTTTGTATTTGATTATGAAGGGTTTTTACCGCTTCACGCCCAGCACCAGAAACAGATTGATAGGTTGACACGACAACCTTATTAATTTTAAAACCGCGATTATTGACAGCTTTCAACGCCATGCTCAAAGGCGTTGCGACACAATTTGGCGAGGATATTATCCCACTGTTTGACGCTATTTTTAATTGCTCAATGTTGGCTTCAGGCACTATTAACGGTATGTCATCTTTCATACGAAAAAATGATGTTTTATCAATCACAACGCAACCTTGTTGTGCAACTTGATGTGCATATTGCTGAGAAACCGTTGACCCAGCACAAAAAAACGCTATATCGACAGCAGAAAAATCCACCTCTGATATAGTTTGCGATTTTATCTTTAAGCCGTTTTGTAATTGTAACACGTTTCCAGCAGACCGTCCCGAGGTGACAGCGAAAAGCTGGTTATATGGGAAGTCCCTTTCTATTAATATGTCCAGCACCTTAGAGCCCGTGTTCCCACTGGCACCAATAATGGCGAGGTTATAACGCTTCGGCGGAGATGCAACCATGCATTTAAAAAATCACAACAAATAATGGGTCATTATAAAACTAATTTATTATAAATCAAATGTTCTGAAGCCAGATTTGAGAACATTATCTATTAAGTATTGAATTGAAAGGTTTTATTTCATAAAAAAATCAAAAAATTGTTCTGGTATGGTTATTAATAAGCACGCCAGCTTATCGCGACTAAAACCTATCGAGGGTGATTTTTGATTATTATAGGCGTTTAGGACATATTTTTTAATTTTATTAAACGCACAAATCTCTATTTGTCGGACGCGTTCACGAGACAAACCCATTGTGTGAGATATTTCCTCGAGAGTTTTTGGCTCCTCAGAGAGCCTGCGGGATAATATTATTTTGTATTCCTTCTTGTTCAGGATTTTGAGTGATGAAGATAACACTTTTTTTCTATAATCTAGGTCGTCTTTTTCTTCGAGTGTTATCTCAAGGTTTTCACCGCTTAAGTTGAGCCATTCCTGATTTTCATGACCACCGTCAGAACTGCTGGCATTAATAGACATTAGGTGGGAACTAATACTATTAGCATTTTCTATGTCTTTGACTGTTTGTTCGCTGACATTTAATTTTTTTGCAATGCGGGATACGCCTTCTTGATTTAAGTGCTCTGAAAGATTGAGCCCAAAGGCGTTTTTTAACCATCTTAATTGAAAAAATGTTTTTTTATAATCCTTGCTTTCACCAATTTTTAGGGCTGAGCCATGCTTAAAGATATAACTTCGAACAATAGACTTGACCCAGTGAACAGCGTATGTCGAGAATTTAAATCCTTTACTTGGATGAAAGTGCTTTAATGCCTGAAGAAGCCCTATTTTCCCCTCGGCAATCAGGTCTTCTGTTGGCAATCCAAAACCTCTATAACCATTGGCAACTCTTTTTATTAAGCCTAGGTGATTTTGGATTATTTTTGAGAGGGCAACACTGTCTTGCTCATCCAACCATTTGTTGATTAAGATAAATTCCTCATCTTTCTCTGATTTAGGGAAGTCATTTATTTTTCCTAAATGGCTGGGAAAGTGGTCTTTGTCAATGATATTGACTAACATGTCATGATTCTTTATTGACGGCATCTGCTTGATTCTTATTATTGCGAATATTTGCAACGAAATTATCGACTTCTTTTTGTAACAATGCCGATTGTTTTGTCATTTGATTAGATGCGTTCAAAACTTCGGCGGCGGCCTTGCTCACGTGCCCAGAGCTTTCTAATACGTGGGTTACGTTTGATGCCATGTCCCTAACCCCTGTTGCTGCATTTTGCACGTTTTCATAAATGCCAACGTTTGCGGCGGTTTGTTCCTCAACGGCAACTGTTACAGAGGTTGTGAATTCATTAATACTGCTAATAGTTTTACTGATGCCTTGTATGGCGAGCACAACATCATCTGTAGAGGACTGAATTTTTTGAATTTGAGCACTGATGTCATCGGTTGCCTTGGTTGTCTGAGTGGACAATGTTTTCACCTCTCCTGCAACTACGGCAAAACCTCGACCAGCCTCACCAGCACGGGCGGCTTCTATTGTGGCGTTTAAGGCAAGCAAGTTGGTTTGACTCGCTACATCAGAAATCAAGCTAACAACATCACCTATTTTTTGTGCCGTTACGGATAAACCAGTGACTTTTAGGTTGGTTTTATCGGCTTCGGTGACGGCTTTATTGACGATGTTAGAGGATTCGAACACTCTTTGGCTAATTTTATTAAAAGAGCTAGAAAGTTCTTCAGTTGCATCGGCGACAGCCTGCATATTAATAGACGCAGAGTCTATAAAAGTTGAAGCACTTTGGGCTTCTTTTGTTGTTTCCTCTGAGAGTGTTAACATTTCTTTTGCAAATTCTTGCAATGTTCCAGCGGCCTTTGTTACTGAATTTAAAACGTCTCGGACGGTGTCTTCAAATTGCTGGGCGAGTTTATCGGCTTGTTCGCGGTCTCTTTGATTTTCTAGTTCCTGCATACGCAGGCTTTCTTCTTCAAGGCTTTTTTTATGAACCAAGCTTTTCCGAAAGAACTCGACTATGCGAGCCATCTCGCCAACCTCATCTTTTAAATATGTCGCGGGCACTTTTACATCGAGGTCATTTTCAGAGATTTTAGCCATCACTTTCTGCAAAATTGACAGTGGGTTTAGGGAATTTTGTATTATCAAAAATGAAATTAGTATAACTAGCCCTAAAATTAATACAGCCTTGCTGATAGCTGCTTTTTGCAGTTCATTGATTACATCATTGAAGGGGGATTTCGCCGATATTAGTGAAATGGTAATTTTTTGTTTTTTATCTAGGGGTAGAAAATTAGCAAAAAATGATTCTTTCCCTATTGTGAGTTCTCCGCTACTTATTTTCGCAGTTTCGTTGTTTTCTAGCGAGTCTTTAATCAACATAGGGATAGAGCTGATGTCAGTGATTTGTTCGACCTCTTTTGTTGAGAAAACTGGCTTGGCATCTATGAATAAAACGATATCATATTTTGTTATTGCCTTAGCTTGCTTAATTGCATTCAACATGACTTTATTATGCACAACTTCCGTCTGTGTCAAACCTTGAGGAAATGGTTTTAGATTAGCTTCTAAAACATGTGATGTTTGCTCAATGTGTGCGTTCATATCAGACGTAATGTCTAGTTGCATTTTTTCTTCTACATTCATCGTAACGGTTAGGAATATAGAAACCGAGATGATAAGCAAACTGATGATGTTTATACTAAGTAGTTTTGTTTTTAAAGATATTGTTTTAGACTGTTCCATTGTCAACCAATTATTATATATTATAGGTTAAATTTAACCTGAAGTTGTTGCGAATATGTTAATTTTTGATTGTTTTTTTTGGAGCGGGCGAAGGGAATCGAACCCTCGTCTTAAGCTTGGGAAGCTTCTGCTCTACCATTGAGCTACGCCCGCATTGATAATTGCTATTGGAGATACTACAAAAAGGGTTTAATTATATCAAGAGAGTTTTCTATATTTTAAGAATATTAGATTTATGAGTTTTGTGAAATTTAAAAATTTATTATGTGTGTGTTTAGCGTTTGTTCTTGTAACGGGGTGTTCAAGCGTGAGCAAAAATGCATCAATTGAAGAAATAGAAAACAATGACCCTTATGAAAAGGGCAACCGCTCTGTCTTTAGGTTCAATATGATGTTGGACGAGTACGTATTAGAACCAGTAGCAGCGTTTTATGACGCCGCACTGCCAAATGGTGTGAAAACTGGCATCTCCAATGAATTAACCACTCTTGAACAACCTATTAGTACTATAAACTATGCGATAGCTGGCGATGGGAAGAGAGCAAGTGCCGCATTGGTCAGATTTTTTACAAATCTGTTTTTAGGGTTTTTTGGGCTAGTCGATGTTTATAAAGAGCTTTCGCTCAATCCACCTGTCCCATATAAAAGTTTTGGCTCTGCTCTTGCTGTACGAGGGGTGCCCACTGGACCTTATGTAATGGTTCCATTTTTTGGACCGTATTGTACGAGGGAGATTTTTGGTGATGTTGTTGATTCTGTGGCTGACCCTATTTATTATGTGCCAAAGCCAAAGAACAGGCTATGCTGGGGGATTGGGAAATATTTATTAGGTGAGGTGAGTAGCCGTGCAATGCTGCTAGAGGCATATCGTGACACCAAGCGACAAGCGTTTGATTTGTATGCGACTTTAAGGTCTATGTACTGGCAAAAAATTCGTAAAACTGACGCAACGGTTGATTTTGATGAAGGTCCAACACCATATGATGATTTTGATGATGAGGAGTAAGAAGATGAAATTAAGAAATAAGATTTTAAGTTTTTTGTTTGTGATGCTTTCTTGTTTCAGTTGTTTAACTGATGCAAAGCTGGAGGTAACTGAGGTTGAGGCTAGGGAATTTATTAATACCTTGGGGAAAGAAGCGTTTTCGGCATTAACGGACACCAGTTCCCCTAAAACAATTCGTGAAGAAAAGTTTCAGTCAATTTTATCGCGAGGTTTTGATATAAAAACAATGGCGAGATTTTCGCTAGGAAGGTATTGGCGTTCTTTTGATAAAGGGCAACGAGCAAGATATGTTTCAGCGTTTGAAGAAATGATTATCAAATCTTATGTTGGTAAATTTTCAGATTTTTCTGACGCTACCTTTAAAATATCAAAGGTTTTAATGACCAAAAATGGCGGAGCAATGGTGACAACGCTTGTGATGTGTCCAGGGAAGGAGCAGTTTAACCTCGTGTGGAAAGCATATAAAACCAAAAAAGGTATTCGTATAGTCGATGTGATAGTCGATGGCGTTAGCATGAGCATTACGCAACGTTCAGAATTCGCCAGCATTATGCAAGGTCTAAATAATGATGCAGAAAAGTTTATTACTAGAATATCTAGTATTGGAAATTAACTAGCGTTCTTTTGATTTTTGTTTCACAAGCCGTAAATCCCAAAATTTCTAGGGCGTTGCGGCTTCATCGCAGATGGATTTTAATGCGTCATTGAGAGGCATCGTTGACTGTTCCTTGCTACCAAGTCTTCTGATGGTGACAGTATTATTTTCAGACTCTTTTCCGCCAACGATAATGATAATCGGTGTTTTCGATAATGAATGTTGTCTGATTTTATAGTTAAGACTGCCCTGACCAAAATCTGTCCGACACCGGATGTCAGCGTCCAAGAATTTTTGATTGACGAGCGATGCGTAGTCATTAAAACCATCTGCGATAGGGATAATAACAGCCTGCACTGGCATCAACCAAAGTGGGAGCTTGCCAGCATAATGCTCGAGCAATATGCCAATAAATCGCTCAAAAGAGCCCAAGACAGCTCGGTGTAATATGACGGGTCTATGTCTGTTGCCGTCTTCACCAATATATTCCGCGTCCAATCTTTCGGGTAAAATCAAATCTACCTGCAGTGTGCCACACTGCCAATAGCGACCCAGTGCGTCATTGAGCCCAAACTCTAGTTTTGGTCCATAAAAAGCACCTTCTCCTGCACTATAAGAGAACGTTAAACCAGCCTCATTCACGGCATTTTTTAAGGCATCTTCAGCCTTATCCCATGTCGCATCATCACCAGCACGCACCAAAGGTCGGTCTGCAAACTTGACCGAAACCTCATTAAACCCAAATCCTTGATAAACCTCAATCAAAAGCTGGCAAAATTTTTTGGTTTCACTAACGACTTGGTTCATTGTGCAGAATATATGGCCATCATCTTGCATAAAAGAGCGAACACGCATCAGCCCATGTAATGACCCAGACGGCTCATTCCTATGACAAACGCCGAACTCAGCCATTCTATATGGCAATTGCCGATAGCTTTTTATTGATTGGTTAAAGATTTGGATGTGTCCAGGGCAGTTCATCGGCTTTATCGCCAAAACGCGTTTCTCGGATTCAGCGGTGAACATGACCTCTCGAAATTTTTCCCAATGTCCAGACCGTTCCCATAGTGAGCGGTCAATCAGTTGAGGAGTTTTCACCTCAACATAGCCTTGTTTTAAAATTTTGCTACGAATAAAGTTTTCCAGCGACCTAAAGACAACCTGTCCATTAGGGTGCCAAAAAATAGAACCAACCGCCTCCTCTTGAATGTGAAACAAGTCCATTTCTTTGCCAAGTTTTCTGTGGTCTCTTAGTTCTGCTTGAGCGATTTGCTCTAAATAATCATCGAGCTGTTTCTTGTTTGCCCACAAAGTTGCGTAAATTCTTTGGAGCATAGGTCGGGACGAGTCGGCTCGCCAATAAGCTCCCGATACTTTTGTTAATTTGAAATGAGGGGATATTTTTCCCGTCGATGGGACGTGCACCCCCCGACACAAATCAAAAAAATCGCCTTGCTCATATATTGTAACCATTTCGGTAGATAAATCTTGTATGATTTCAACTTTAAATTCTTCGTTTAGGTTTTTAAAAATTTCAGTCGCCTCAACGCTACTGAGCTCTTTCCTTGAAAAGGCAATGTTTGCTTTTAACATTTCACGCATACGTTCCTCAATTAATGAAAGGTCATTAATTGAAAAAGGTTCAACGCGATAAAAGTCATAATAAAAACCATCAGCGATGGTTGGACCAATTGCGACCTTTACGTCAGGAAACAGGCTTTTGACCGCAGCTGCCAAAACATGGGCACAGCTATGACGCATTATCTCTAAGCCAAGCGGGGTGTCATTGGTGATAATTTTCACATTGGCGTGGTTGGAAATTTTATGTGATAAGTCATAAATTTGATTATCAATTTCGATTGCAAGGGCTTCTTTCTCACATTTTTTGCCCAATGATGCGACCAATTGGTATCCGTTAACTTCGCTGTCAAAGTCTAAGATTTTATCGTCAGCAAGAGATATTTTTATCATGTAACTTTTATCCAAATATTCATAAAAATCATTTTTTATGTGACGCAAATCACACTAATTTCACAACAGCAATTTTCTTTTTCCCAGCAGATAGTTTTAAGGAATTATTTTCATCTAGGTGGTCTTGCTGGATGATTAAGATGTCGTCATAAACTGGCTGGTCATTTAAATAGGCACCCTTGCCCTTAATCAGTCGACGTGCTTCACTGCGACTGCTGACTAAATTAGTTTTAACAAACAAGTCCACAATGGACTCTCTGCCGATTGTTAGGTCGGTCTGCATCTCGAAGACAGGCCCATTTAAGACCTGCTCGCTCTCAGCTATTGAACCGCCATTGAATAGACTATGGGTGGTCGTTCGAACGGATTCAAGGTTTTCTCGACCGTGGGTCAGCCTTGTGATTTCATCGGCTAAGATGATTTTTGCCTCGTTCAGGCTTTGCCCCTGAAGTTGTTCGAGTTTTTTAATCTCATCCAAAGGAAGTTCTGTAAATAACCTTAAAAATCGACCAACATCTCTATCGTCAACATTTCTCCAATATTGCCAAAAGTCATACGGTGACAGCTTATCGCCCCTTAACCAAACAGCTCCATTGGCACTTTTGCCCATTTTTTTTCCATCGCTGGTCGATAATAATGGTGTGGTCAGTCCATATGCCGATTCAGAGCGGGCTTTACGAATGAGGTCAGTCCCGCAGACAATGTTTCCCCATTGGTCTGAGCCGCCGATTTCTAGGCGACAAGAATATTTATCAAAAAGTTCAAGAAAGTCATACGCTTGCATTATCATATAATTAAATTCTAAGAGGCTTAGCGGTTGCTCGCGGTCAAGCCTAGACTTCACATTATCAAATGAAAGCATCCGATTAACCGAAAAATGCCTGCCAACATCACTCAAAAAAGATAAGTATTTAATATCTTCAAGCCATTGAGAATTGTCCACCAAAATGGCACTGTTTTCACCCTCATCGAATTTTATAAATGGCAAGAGACATTTTTTTAGTCCCGCAATATTATTTTGGATATCTTGCTCAGACAAGACTGGTCGTGCGGCATCTCTTCCAGAGGGGTCGCCAATTTTTGTTGTTGCCCCACCGATTAAGAGTATTGGCTTATGACCATGTTTTTGAAGCAAACGTAGGATAAAAATCGAAAGCAAGTGCCCCACGTGAAAGCTATCTGCTGTTGCGTCATAACCTATGTACGCCGTGATTTTTTTCCTAGACATTAATTCGTCCAGCTCTTTCAAATTGGTGCTTTGATAGATGAACCCACGCTCTGAAGCTTCTTGTAAAAAAGATGAATGAAAGTTGTTCAACATAGGCACCACTTTAAAAATAATGTACTAAAAATTCACCGCTTGGAGTTTCTCGCCAAGTTCTTGCCTAAGATACTCCTTAATTGTTTGTGAGAGCAAGTCTAATTTTCCTCTAAAAAAGTGGTTGGCACCCTCGATTTCTTTGTATTTTAGTTGAACTTTTTTCTGGGAATGTATTTTATCAATCAATTGCAAGACATTTTCTGTTGGCACAATCTCATCTGCCAGCCCTTGGACAATTAGTCCCGAGACGGGGCAAGGTGCCAAAAAACTAAAATCATATAGGTTTGCTGGTGGAGAGACAGCCACGAAATTTTTGATTTCTGGTCTTCGCATTAACATCTGCATTGCGACCCAACTGCCGAAAGAAAAACCAGCGACCCACAGCTCGTGTGATGATGGGTTGACCATCTGAATCCAGTCTAGTGCTGCCGTGGCATCGGCGGCCTCGCCTTCACCTTTGCCATATTCACCCTCTGAGCGTCCCACCCCCCTAAAATTAAACCTCAAGACGGAAAAACCCATGTCGACAAAAGATTTAAAAGTTGTGAATGTGACTTTATTGTTCATCGTCCCGCCATGGACAGGGTCAGGGTGCAAAACAACGACTAGTGGCGAACCAGACGCTGGATTATGATGGTATTTTCCTTCAATTCTTCCGCAAGGTCCGTTAAAAATTATCTCTGGCATTTGTATCCCCCTAGTATTATTATAAATTTAAATAGGGAATTATAGCATATTTTCCATAGTAAAGACAAGAAACATGAAAAGAATTTATCTCGATAATCAGTCTACAACCCCGTGTGACAAAAGGGTTTTTCAGTCAATGGAGCCATATTTTTGTGATAATTTTGGCAATTATAGTGCAGACAATGTCTTTGGGAACGCTGCGTATGAGGCGGTGGAACGTTCACGTGAAAGTGTTTCTCGTATTATAGGTGCGGATGCGAGGGAGGTGATATTTACTTCAAGTGCGACAATGGCGTCTAATATAGCGATTATTGGGTGTGCAAGATTTTATGGCAATCAAAATAAAAACCATATAATAACAACTAAAATCGAGCATAAGTGCGTCCTAGACACCTGTAAAGCACTGGAGAAAGAAGGTTTCGATGTTTCTTATATCAGCCCAGATGATAAAGGGTTGATACACGCTCAAGATGTTCTAAACGCTATAAATGACAGGACGTTTTTGGTTTCTGTTATGGCTGTGAATAATGAAGTGGGCACTATTCAACCCTTTAGGGAGGTTGGTCAAATCTGTCGCTCAAGGGGGATTTTTTTCTATTGTGATGCTGCACAAGCGATTGGGAAAATAGGTATCGACGTGAAACGTGATAACATCGATATGCTTTGTATATCAGCACATAAGATTTATGGCCCCAAAGGCGTGGGTGCTTTGTATGTCGGGTCGTCTCCAAAAGTGCGTTTGAAGCCAATTTTTTATGGCGGTGGACAAGAGAAAAACCTCCATTCTGGGACTGTTGCTGTGCCGCTGTGTGTGGGGCTTGGTGAAGCGTGTAATATTATGCTTCAAGAGATGAATGATATAAATAATCACGTAACACGAATTAGCAAGAAATTTTGGCAATATTTATCTTCAAATTTAGAGCAAATATATTTAAATGGAGACGATGTAAATCGCGTTGCTCATAATTTAAATATTTCTTTTTTTGGAGTTGAGGGTGAAAGTTTGATGCTTTCGATGCCAGATGTTGCGGTTTCGTCTTCATCTGCCTGTTCCTCTCAAAGCCTTGAACCGTCATATGTTTTGAAAGCGATGGGGGTGAAAGATGAACTTTTGCACACTGCGATTAGATTTGGCTTTGGGAGGTTTTCCTCAGAGCAAGAAGTGATGGATGTTGCTAGGAAAGTCGTTGAAAATGTTCAAAAATTAAGGCATATTAGCCCTGTTTTTTGAAATTGTGTTATGTCGGGTAATAATTAATTTGTAAATTACAAATCTTTTTTTACTTTTTTCATATACAATCACACAATATGAATTATAGACTTTATTTGTGAAGGAAAACATGGAAAACAATAGAGCTTTTGAAAGTATGGTCGGGTTTGCAGTCATTGTCGTCGCCATACTGTTTTCGGTATATGCGTTTAATTATTCTAAATTAAAGACGGAATCAGGTTATCCACTGTTTGCCAAATTTGACCGTATTGACGGCATCAAAGAGGGCAGTGAGGTTCGCCTCGGCGGTATTAAAATCGGGAGGGTCGTGAAAATCGAGCTAGACGGCGATGAATATGTCGCAAAAGTCTGGTTTAGGATTAACGATAATATCAAACTGCCAACAGATACTGCGGTTGCGGTCAACTCAGATGGTCTGCTTGGAGGAAAACACATATACATTAATCCTGGTGCTGATGATGAATACTTGAAACCTGAAGACGAGGTTTTGCATACTCAAGGCAGCATTAACTTGGAATCTTTAATCGGTAAATTCGTGGTTTCTGACGATAAATCAGATAAAAAATAATAAATTATATTATGCAATTCAAGAGAATTTATTTTTGTTTTTTGATAATTGCTAATGTCGTTTGTTTTCATGCGGATGCTAAGTCCAAGGTTAATAAATTTGTCACAGCTAATAGCGTCGGACTTTTAGTTTTAGATAAAACATGTGGTCATACAACAAACGTGTCTATCGATGTTGACAAACCAGTGTTTTTCAAGAGATTAAAGTTGATTGCTAAGAAAATTTTCAAAAACTCACCTGAGTTTTCTGCAGAAAGCATTGTTTATTTAGAAGTTTTTGAAAAGCCTTTGCAAGATGAAAATTTTTATAGCCAACCGATATTTTCTGGTTGGCTTTATGCGTCTTTCCCATCTATCAATGCGTTTGAACACCCGATATATAGCATTAAGGTTGTTGAGGCTTCTAACGAAGATTAGTTGAAAACAGTGTGATTATTGGGGAGTGATTGTCCTCCCCAATACCTAGAAACGCGTTATATAAGTTCTTCTTTTGCAGTTTTTGGTGTGCTTAATATTTCGACTATGTCAGAGAATTCCTTTGAGCTGACATAATTTTCTGCAGCATAAATCCACCTTCTTATAGTGGTGGGAGACGAATCATCCATCATGGATATGTTTTCTTCAAGTGTGGGTTGAAACCTATAATACTTGATTTTAGGGTCTGCGGCAGCCAGTGTCAGCATTTGATAATTAACTGTGACGCTAGAGGCATCTAATGTAATATTTGCAAACTTTGATGCCCAAGAAATGCCTTTCATTGACTGAGAGTCTTCGTATAAAAGAGGGATTTGAGGTCTGCCAGTGCCCAAAGACACAATTAGGTATTCATCGGCTTTTGGGTAAAGCTTTTTTGCCTCACAGTATGTACACATTGTTGGGTTGTTAGCAAATGACCCTCCATCTATTAAAATATGTTCACGCGTTTCACCATGAGTGTTTGGTTGGCTGATAGCCTTGGACGGGAGAAAATAAGTTGGTGCGGCTGATGTGCCCCTTGCTACGTCATAATTATAAAAATTATAAAGCTGGTTAGTAGAAGCCTTATAGCTCTTGAAGATTTTAGGAGCAGACCGTTCTACATCATATGCGGGGACAATCGTGTCAATAAGGCAACTAGAAAACAAAGCTTTACCATATATTGATTGGAGTTTGTTATATATGATGTCTGAGTTATATCGGGGGTTCCACACACCACCAAAACTAAACCAATTTGGGTCAAAAAATTCTGCCCCCTGCGTTGAATATGTGTTGAGAAAGTATGATGCTGGGTACTTAGGTTGTGAAGAGTTTTCTTCGTTTGGTTGAGTTAATCCGAGTGCAATCAACCCACCTGTAGAGGTTCCTGCAACCATATTAAACATCTCGGAGACGGATTTACCGGTACGTTCTTCTAGTCTTGTTGCTGTATATGATGGAATGATGCCGCGTAGCCCTCCACCATCAATACACAGTACTCTGGCCTGTTTTTTGGGTTGATTTGGCTCAATGAGGCTTTCATCTATGTCTGTAGAGGAAGGAATTTCTTTTAATAATTCTGACAAATCTTCCAATGAAGAAACTGGTAAAGAAAGTCTTGCTCTTCCATTTTGTTTATTAGGAGCATTACGAAATCCAGTTCTTTTTTTGGGACATGATGTATTCAATTCTTCAGTTTTATGGCGAGTGATTTGCATTTCAGAAGGTGATTCTAAAGAAGTTACATTAACTATATTTAACTTTCCTTGGGTTGAAGCGGAAGATGTATTGAGGGCTAATACAGAAAAAATTGTGGAAATTAAGAGCATTTGTTTTGTCATATTATCTCCAATATTAATTTAACAAGTAATAATTTTGACAAAAAATAGTTAATATTTGATAAATAATTAATCAAGAATTAAGGTATTTTATAAAAATATGGTCTATATAAAAAATCTATGCCTAGATTAGATGCTCTAACGTGCAGTGTGAATAGGTTTAAGGTCAAACGCTCTTAATATTGAGTTTAATTTTTGAACAATATCATTCAGGTCATCTTTTGTTGTGCTTTCAGCTCGTATTACAATTGCTGCTTCAGTATTCGATGCCCTGATAAGCCACCAACCTTTTGGTGTTGATACCCGAATGCCATCGATGAGGTTAATTTTTTCGTCACCTGTTTTTTGTTTGCAAAATTGGGTTAATATAGAGTCAACTATACTAAATTTGAGACTATCCTCACAGCGGATGTGCGTTTCGGGTACGGCATATGTTTTTGGTAGGCTTTGAAAAATCGTGCTTAAGGACACTTTTTCTTTTGATAACAGCTCAATCACCCGAATTGCTGCATAAATTCCGTCATCAAAACCGAACCATCTATCTGCAAAAAACATATGCCCGCTCAGCTCACCAGCTAGGGGGGATTTTTCTTTCAACATTGCCTCTTTGATAAACGGGTGTCCTGTTCGAGACATGATGGGCTCTGCACCGATTGATTGAAGTTTTTCTATTAAGTAATCGCTACACTTAACATCGACGATAATCTTTGACTTTGGTTGGCGAGTTAAGATGTCTTTCGATATTATATAAAGCAACTGGTCGCCACTTATCATTTGCGTCTTATCGTCGAGTATGACCACCCTGTCACCATCGCCATCAAATGCAATCCCTAGGTCGCAGTTGTGAGTTAGTATTGTTTCTTTCAAATGATGTAAATTTTCTGATTTGGTTGGGTCAGATGGACGTGAAGGGAAGTTGCCGTCAACATCACCTCCAACGACAAAGTGCGTCCCTGTTATATTATCGGTTAATTTTTTGATTAAAACCCCTGTTGCACCATTGCCGCAATCCCATGCGATTTTTAAGCTTTTCTTGAAAGAAATCTCTTTAAAAGCAAGTGTAATATAGCTATCGATGATATCGATGTTTTTTATCTGTCCTTTTGGAATATTTGACGAAGGCGTTTGGCTTTTTATCTTTTCTGTCAGCGAGAGGATTTGCTCGCCAAAAAAGGGACTTTTCCCCAACATAAACTTAAAGCCGTTGTGCGATTTTGGGTTATGTGAACCCGTGACGATAATCCCGCCATCGGGACATGTCGTATGCACAGTGAAATATAAAAGCGGCGTTGGGACAAGCCCGATGTCGACAACATTCACGCCTGATGATGTGACGCCTTCTATTAAGTGTTTTGTTAATATCGGGGAGGATAATCTTCCATCTCTTGCGATGGCGATGGTCTTTCCGCCTGAATTAAGCACATGTTCTGCAAAGGCTTTACCGATGAGAAAGGCATCGTCCTCAAACAAGGTCATGCCGAACTCTCCGCGTATGTCGTATTGCCGAAATATATTGTGGTTTAAGATATGTGTCATCGTTCGGACATGATAAATGCATTATGGGTGCGTTGTAAAATAATTTTTGAGGATAAGGGGATTGTTTTATTAAAAATTATCTTGACTTGGAGATATTTCTGGATACTCTCTAGAGCATGGTTTGACCTTTTTTGGGCCTGTAGTTCAGCGGTTAGAACCCTCCGCTCATAACGGAGCTGTCGTAGGTTCGAGTCCTACCGGGCCCACCATTGTCTTTAAAATTATTTTATTATCGCTTTGGCATTAGCAGTTTTATTGTCTATGTTTTATTACAAGTTTTAAAGCTTGGACACAGGTCTTTTAAGCAGCATTCATTACAACTAGGGCTTTTGGCTTTGCAGACATAACGCCCATGTAATACTAACAAAGAATTGGCGAGATGGCGGAGCTTTTTTGGTGTCAAGGCTTCTAGCTCTTCTGACATTTCATTTGGTGTTTTAGCTGATGATAGCTCGAGCCTATGGGACACTCTTAACACGTGTGTGTCCACACCAATATATGGCAGGTTGAACCCGTCTGCCAGCACGACCTTGGCCGTTTTTATCCCCACCCCAGCCAACTTGGTTAAATCACTTATGTTGTTAGGAACCTTTGAGTTAAATTCTTCGACAAGCGATTTGCTGAGGAGCACTAGGTTTTTAGCTTTTGTTTTATAAAGACCAATCGATTTTATTATTGATTTAATTTTTTCTTCGCCCAAATCGAGCATCTGTTTTGGGGTGTTTGCTAAGGGGAAAAGCTTTGCTGTGACTAAATTGACCCTTTTATCAGTAGTTTGTGCAGAGAGCATCACGGCGACTAATAAAGTGTATTCATCTGAAAAATTCAGCTCTATTTTGGGGTTGGGATTGTTTTCTAATAACCTTGAGAGTATGACCTCGATTTTGTTCATCTTTTGATTAAGTCTGTGAATTTCTCAAATTATAAATGCTGGTTGATGAAAAATAAAGCTTTCAAATTAAAACTATGATAAAATATGGATATGTAACGTATTGCTTATAGTCTATTTTTAATACAGTGTTAGCTATAAGTTGATATACCACGATGAAAAGTATCTACGAACACTTTGGAATAATTGAATTTGTTTGTGCAAAGCGTTGCTCTTATCAAGAATTATTTAAGTATTGTTGGTGAATGATGGAGAGGTTTTTACTAAAAAGTGATTATAAGCCCGCGGGCGACCAGCCAAAGGCGATTGCTGACATTACGCAAGGTTTCCAAAGTGGCAGGAAGAGGGAGCAGGTTTTACTTGGCGTGACAGGGTCAGGAAAGACTTTTACTATGGCAAATGTTATATCAAACTTGAATTGTCCCGCCTTAATAATGGCACCGAATAAAACCTTGGCAGCTCAAATTTATGAGGAAATGAAGGGGTTTTTCCCAGATAATGCGGTTGAGTATTTTGTCTCTTACTATGATTATTATCAGCCTGAGGCATATGTCCCCAGAACCGACACATTCATAGAAAAAGAAGCCACAATTAACGCACAAATAGACAGAATGCGACACAGTGCCACACAGTCTTTATTAGAAAGGCGTGACGTTATAGTTGTTGCCAGTGTGTCGTGTATATATGGCATTGGCTCGCCCGAATCTTATGGCGAAATGGTTGTTGCGATTTATAAAAATGACCTAATAAACAGGGAAAAACTCATTCAACAGCTCATTTCAATGCAATACACTCGCTCAGACCTTTATTTAGAAAGGGGGCACTTCAGGGTTAATGGAGATGTGATAGATATCTTTCCTTCTCATATGGAGGATAAGGCTTTTCGGGTTGAGCTGTTTGATGATGAGGTTGAAAACCTCTCAATTATCGACCCCCTGTCCTCAAAGAGCCAAGGCTATGTTGATATGTTAAAAATATATGCCAACAGCCATTATGTCACGTCACGCGATGTTGTTTTAAGGGCGATAACGCACATCAAACAAGAACTTGACGAGAGGATTGAGCAGTTTGAAAAAGCAGGGCAATTGATTGAAGCTCAACGTGTTAAGGAAAGGATAAAACTAGACCTAGAAATGCTGGAGCTCACAGGACACTGTCGTGGGATTGAGAATTATTCAAGGTATTTAACTGGGAGGAGTGCAGGCGAGCCACCACCAACTTTGTTCGAATATTTACCCAAAGATGCCTTATTAATCGTTGATGAAAGCCACGTTTCAGTTCCTCAGATTGGGGCGATGTATGTTGGGGACAGGCAACGAAAACAAAACCTTGTCCACTATGGTTTTAGGCTTCCCTCTTGCGTTGATAATAGACCTCTCAAATTTGATGAGTGGGACGGGATGAGACCGAAGAGCCTTTTTGTGTCTGCAACGCCCAGCAAATGGGAGCTGGAACAGGTAGGGGGCGAGGTGATAGAACAAATCATCAGACCGACGGGTTTACTAGACCCAGAATGCTTTGTAAGACCAACAAAAAATCAAGTAGATGACTTGATTGATGAGTGCTCAAAGGTGATAAAAAACGGTCATAGAGTGTTGGTGACCACATTAACCAAGCGTATGGCAGAGGATTTGACGAAATATCTTACGGAATCTGGGCTGAGGGTGACCTATTTGCATTCAGATGTTGATACGCTGGAGCGAATAGAAATCATTAAAAGTCTAAGAAGCGGTGAAGTGGATATTTTGGTGGGAATAAACCTTCTTAGGGAGGGGCTAGACGTTCCAGAATGTGGGTTGGTTGCGATATTAGATGCGGATAAAGAGGGTTTTTTGCGGTCAAAAACGTCCCTCGTGCAGACGATAGGTCGTGCGGCGAGAAATGTTTTTGGAAAGGTCGTTTTATATGCGGACAAAGTGACAGAGTCGATGCGTTATGCCATGGAGGAAACATCCCGTAGACGAGAGATTCAAAGAAATTATAACGAAAAAAATAATATAACTCCAGAAAGCGTAAAAAAAACCATTTCAAAGAATGCCTTGGGTCAAGATGGTGAAAAAAATGTTTCTGATGAAAGGTCTGTTGAGTCAGATAAAGAATTGAAAAAGAAAATAGAATCCCTTAAGAAGAAAATGAAGCAACATGCCTATAATATGGAGTTTGAGCTGGCTGCAAAGTGCAGGGATAAGTTGGCGGAGCTTGAAAAACTTTGTTTGAAGTGAGGTGTTTCGTGATGCTTTTTTGCAACAGTGGAAATATAAAAACACATTATTAACTATTTAAATATTGATTTGTGTTATTCCTAGGTTTATAACAGACTAGATTGTAAAGACATTTTGTTTTTATCTAGTTAGTTGTTTTGTTTTATACGGAGATTAAAAATGAAAATAAAATATTTAGCTTTATCAAGTGTTTTGTTAGTAAGCGTAGCCTTTGCGGGTGAGCGTGGTGATGTTGCAAACCATGCTGCTCCTGTTGAGCATGAAGCTGGTTGTGAAGATTCAGGTGATTTCACTGGTTTGTTTGCAGGTGCAGGTGCAGGGATTGATTTTAACACAATCAAAGTTAGCGATTCTAGTTCCAAGACCCTTGTCGATAAGACTCCAACATCTTTTGGTGTCGTTGCTTTGTTCGGTTATGGTCATACCCTAGAAAACCGTGTACATGTCGGTGGTGAGGCAAGTCTTGCTGCTAAGTTCAGCTCAGATGAAGCTGGTGCAAAAGCTAAGTCTGTGAATTATGGCTTTTTTGCAAAAGTAGGTTACGACTTTGATAATGCACCGATTCTTCTTGGTGGTCTCTTAGGTTTTGGCAACTCTGGTGTTGAATACAAAAAAGACAAACATGAGATTAGCGGTAGCAAAGTTAGACCTCAGGCAGGTGCTTTTGCTCAGTATAAAGTTGGTGATGGTTGTAGTGTTCGTGCTGATGTCATATACTCCTTCAAATCTGACAATACTGAAACAAACAAAGTTGCAAATCAGGTTGCTCCAAACAAGAGCCTTAAGTGGGAGAATAAGAAGTGGGGCGTTCGTGCGATGGTCGTTTATAACTTCTAATTGCTTCGGCATATTACTTTAAAAAGCCTCCTTCAAGGGGGCTTTTTTATTGAGAAAATTTTATGTGATGATTTTTTGTATTTGTAGTAAACTCATTGATAATTTTTATGAGGTTGAAATAAATGAACTTGTTGAAAAATATATTTGTATCGCTCTTATTGATGGCGTTGATTGGCTGCCAGCCTAGTATTAATAATTCTGGTAATCGGTGCGATTCGGAAGACCTCAAAACGCTGAAGGTCGGTATTCATAATATTGATGATGTCTATTCGATTTTGGGCACACCATCTTTTAAATTTTCTTCAGAGAGGGTGATGTATTTGGGGAGAAACCTCAAACACGTAGCGTTTTTTAGACCCACGGTTTCAGATGAAGTCGCGGTAGTTGTCAGTTTCAATCAATATGGCTTATTGAAAGGATATGAAATTGTGAAGTTGTCACCCAAAAATATCAACCCTGACCAAACAGTTACTCCCGTTCAGGGGACGGGACGTAATACGGCTGACCATATTCTTGATAACCTTCATAAAAAAACGAACAAATGATAGGAGTTGTTTGTTAAATAAGGGGGCTGTGATTTGATACAGTTTAGTTTGGTATTTTATCAATTTAGCTTTTTATTGTTTATTATGGCGGGTGCGATGTTGGTGCCTGCCTTTGTTTTGTTTTTTTCGGGTTTAGACTCTTGTTTGGGTTTTTTTTATGGTTCATTGATTACAGTTTTTTTTGGAGCATTGTTATTTTTTGGCAATAGGGGAAATGATAATGAGGCTTGTTTCAGTATAAAAGATTCTTACTTTTTAACAGTATTATCTTGGGGCGGGGTTTCGGTCTTTTCTGCGATACCATTGTTTCTTTCAGAGCTTTCTATTAGTTACCTAGATTGTTATTTTGAAGTGGTCTCCGCAATCACAACAACAGGCTCGACAATTATCTATAATCTTGATGGCGTCTCAGATGGTGTTTTGCTCTGGCGGGCACTATTACAATGGTTTGGTGGAATTGGAATAATAGTCACGGCAATAGGGTTGATACCGAATTTGAAAGGGGGAGGCTCTCACCTTTTTAAAAGTGAATTTACCGAGAGAACAGAAAAAATTTTGCCGAAATTTCATCAATACACAAGACAGCTTTTTATAATTTATTGTGCCTTAACATTAATCGTGATGTTTTTATTATTAATTTTTGGCATGTCGTTTTTTGATGCGATATTTTATTCTATGACAAGCCTTTCTACAGGTGGGATGTCTAGCTCCAGCATGGGCTTGGGGGCTTATGATGGAATGGGTGTAGATATGGTTGTGGCATTTGGCTGTTTTTTGGGTTCTATTTCACTGGTGTTGTTCTTGAAGGGTGTGAAAACCGACTTTAAATCACTCTTGCAAGACAGCCAGTTAAGGTTTTTCATCTCTATCATATTGGTGTCAGTTTTGGTTTTGACCGCTTGGGCTGTTTATGTGAAAGGTTTGTCATTAGAAGATGCTTTTATTAATGCCCTAACCTTTACGGTTTTTAGCTCGTCTACGGCAGGATTTTCAGTTGATGGAATGTCAACCATGGGTGCGTTGCCGGTGGTTTTTATGTGCATTTTGTCCTTTATAGGGGGGTGTTCAGGTTCAACGACTGGTGGGGTGAAGGTGTTTAGGGTACAAACCTTGATAGCCTTAGTACGGTCTTGTTTGCATAAACAATATTCCCCAAATTCTTTGATTATTCCAAAATATTTTGGAGGAAAATTAAAAGATGAGGATATATTAGGCATTGTGATATTTTTTGCCTGTTATTTAGCGACAATTTTTGTTACGGTAGCGGGAATTTCTGTCTGTGACGTTGAATTTGGGCAAGCTTTTAGTGCGGTCTTTACTAGTATCACCAACTATGGTGTCTCGTTTGGCGGGGGTGAGCTAGCCAGTGCTGTTCAGCTTGCAGCTTTGCCTGTTTTTGCCAAAATTTGTCTCATGTTTGCGATGATTGTTGGCAGGTTAGAGTGTTTGGTTGTGATGGCTGTTTTCTCAGCTTCTTTTTGGAAGTGAAGGTTTTTTTATGAGCGAATTAAAAATAGGTATTATTTTCCCAGGTCAAGGTGTGCAAAAAACTGGGATGGGGCGGTGGCTTTTTGATAATTTTGCGTCTGCGAAGGACGTTTTTAATGAAGTTGATGACGCACTGAACATGAAACTGTCAGATATAATGTTTTTGCCTGATAATGCCGAGCTATTAAAACGCACAGAAAATGCTCAACCTGCAATAATGACAGTTGGTATGGCTGCGTTGAATGTCTTAAAATGCGACTTTAACATAGATATCACGAGAACAGCCACGATGTTTGCAGGACATTCATTAGGGGAATATACCGCTTTGGTTGCAGGCGGAATGTTTAGCTTGGTGGATGGGGCGAGATTGCTGAAAAACCGCGGTCTGGCAATGATTTCATCTGTGTCAGAGGGTAAAGGGGCAATGGTTGCCATCTTGGGTATACAAGATGTCGCCGTATTAGAGGAAATAGCTGTTGAATCATCTAAGAACGGGCAGGTCTGCGAAATCGCCAATGATAATTGCCTTGGGCAGGTTGTCTTGAGCGGGCATGTTGAAGCGATAAATAATGCAATTGTCCTTGCTAAAAGCAAAGGTGCAAGGTCTACAGTTCTATTAGATGTTCAGGTGCCGTCACATTGCAGCTTAATGGCGGGTGCGTCAGAAATTATGAGAGAGAGGCTTGATGAGACGAATAAAAATGAATTGTTAGTCCCTGTTGTCCAAAACGTTACTGCAAGGGCAGAGTCTGATGTGGAGGTTATTACAAAAAATCTTGTGCTACAAATGACCGCCCGTGTAAAATGGCGTGAAAGTATGGAATATTTAAGGCATCAAGGCATTAACAAGATTATAGAGGTTCCTGTGGGGACAGTATTAAAAGGGCTCGCAAAAAGGACAATTCCTGATGTTGAAGTGTTCAGCATGAATGATATACAAGAACTAGAGCGAGTAGCAATTTTATTAGATGATTTGAGGTAGAGATGTTTGATTTATCAAAAAAAATAGCGTTTATAACAGGTGCGACAGGGGATATTGGCTCGGCTATTGCGAGAAAATTTCATAAGCTGGGTGCCACGGTTGTTCTTTCAGGCACAAATGAAAAAGTCTTGATGCAACTGAAAGAAGAGCTTTCTAGCAATGTGTATTGTTATTGTCTCAATTTATCAGATACTGCTCAAATCATGAAAACTTGTTCCCAGATTGAGGCTGAAGTTGGCGTGATAGAAATATTGGTCAACAATGCAGGCATCACTAAGGACGGGCTGTTCATGCGTATGCGAGAGAGTGCTTGGCAAGATGTAATAGATATCAACCTAACCGCTCCATTTACATTGAGCCGAGAGGTGATAAAAGGCATGATAAAAATGCGTAAAGGTCGCATTATTAACATATCGTCGATTGTTGGTCTTGCAGGCAATCATGGACAGGTGAATTACTCAGCCGCAAAAGCTGGAGTAATAGGGATGACAAAGTCCATTGCACTGGAAGTTGCAGGTCGTGGCATAACCGCAAACTGTGTTGCACCTGGGTTTATTAAATCTGCTATGACCGATAAGCTAGATGACACACAAAAAGAAAACCTTGTGAAAAACATCCCAATGCTGAAAATTGGCATGCCAGACGATGTAGCCGCTGCCACTTCGTTTTTAGCGAGTGATGAGGCTTCTTATATTACTGGGCAAACAATTCATGTTAATGGCGGAATGTTAATGGTTTGATGAAAATAATTGTTGCATTTTGTTGTGTAATTTTTGTAACTTTTAATGTATCGTTTACAATTAGCTTTTATTTATTAGGGTTTTTTAGATGAGAAAAATATTTTACGCTCTGTTTTCAATGATGTTTGTAATAAGCGGTTATATATCGGCTGATAATAGCCCAGTGAACAAAGACAAATCTAGCGAACATGTGCAAAATATTAATGAAGCCCAAAAAAGTTCAGAGACAAATCGAGAAAAGGGCAAAAACAAGGAAAAAATCGTCTTACGAATGACCTGCGGTTGCAAAGGTCGAGAACTTGAGCACTGTCAACGTGCGTCGAGAGAGTGGGAAGAGTTGACAGGGGTGCACATTGAGGTTATTACCCTGCCTGCTGAAAGTAATGAAAGAATCAGTCTTTATTTGCAACTGTTGAGGGCTGGGTCGCAGGATGTGGATGTTTTTTTAATCGATGTTGTTTGGCCTGGGATTTTGGCAAATTACTTGGTTGATTTGAATGATTATATCACCGATGGTGAGAGGGACGAATTTTTTGAAACCAGTATAAAGAACAATACTGTCAATAATCGTTTGATAGCACTTCCTTGGTATCTTGATATAGGGGTGTTCTATTGCAGGAAGGATCTTCTTGAAAAATATGGTCACAAGATGCCAGAAACTTGGCAACAGATGGAAATAATAGCCGCCGATATTCAAGAAAAAGAAAGAAAAGAAAACAATTTTCGAATATGGGGATATGTTTTTCAAGGGAAGTCATATGAGGGGTTGACGGTTAATACTGTTGAATGGCTAGGGTCTGTTGGCGGTGGGGTTGTTGACCAAAACGGCAACTTAATCATTGATTGCCCGCAAAACGTTAATATGCTCAAAAGGGTTAGCGGTTGGATTGGTAATATCTCCCCTAGGGGCGTTCTTGGCTATACGGAAGAAGAAGTTCGAGGGGTGTTCCAATCTGGTAATGCTATATTCATGCGTAACTGGCCTTATGTTTGGTCGATAATCAACTCTCCAGATTGTCCTTTGGCAGGTAAAGTCGGTGTTGGGGCGTTACCATCAGGCAGTGAGGACGGCTCAAGACATGTTGGCGGCTTAGGTGGGTGGTCTTTGGGCGTGTCTAAATACTCAAAACATCAAGCTGAGGCGGTTGCTTTTATTAAATATTTAAGTAGCAGAAAGGAACAAAAATTCCGTGCTATGGAGAGCGGTTTTTCTCCATCTAGACCAGATTTATATAAGGACAAAGACGTTCTCGCTCGTCAGCCATTTTTTGCAAAACTCGGCGTTATATTAGAAAACATGATAACCAGACCATCGGTTCACTTTGGCGCGTCGTATAGTCATGCTAGCACAGAGTTGTTTAACGGGGTACATAGCGTAATATCTGGTCAAAAATCTGTGGAGGATGTTTTGAAACAACTGAGCTCGCGTCTTAATCAATTTCTGATGAAAAATAAGATGAAGAAGGAGTGATTACTTGGCGGGTTCTCTAAGAAGGCGGTTACATAAGCACGCGAACCTGAAGGTTTGGCTGTTTTTATTCCCTTGCCTTTGCGTGATTTTTTTGGCAGGTGCTTGGCCTTTGTTGAGGACGATGTATTTGGGTTTTACTGATACATCGCTTGACTCTATCACCTCGGGTTCTTTTGTGGGTTTGAATAATTTTGTTGTTTTATTCAATGACCATGATTGGTGGGTTGCGGTTCGAAACACGCTTGTTTTTGCCGTTTCATCAGTGACTTTAGAGGCAATTTTTGGCTTTTGTATTGCCTTTGTTTTGCATAGAAACCTTTACTTCAAAACCTTTTTACGGGCAATAGTGTTGATTCCGTGGGCTATTCCAACTGTTGTGTCTGCTAGGATTTGGGGGTGGATGTTTCATGACGTTTATGGAATTATAAATAAAATTCTCGAAATGTGTGGTGTGATATCTGAGCCAATCTCTTGGATTGCTTCGTCAGAGCTGACAATGGTAACGATTATTATAGTCGATGTTTGGAAGACCACACCATTTATGGCTCTTTTGTTGTTGGCAGGGATGCAGTCTATACCAAATGACTGCTTTGAAGCGGCCAATGTTGATGGCGTTTCAACTTGGCGTGTGATAAGGCACATTATGTTGCCATTATTGAAGCCAACTTTTGTGGTCGCACTGATTTTTAGAACGCTCGATGCTTTAAGGATATTTGACCTTGTATATATATTGGGCAGTGGTGACCCAAGTTGTGCGACCATGTCAGTTTATGCAAGGAAATATTTATTGGACTTTGGTGATGTTGGACACGGTTCATCGGCGGCGACGATTTTGTTTTTTATAGTTGCAATGGTTAGCGTTCTATATTTCACCTTAGGTCAAAAACATTTAAAAAAGGAACAGTAAAAACAGTGTTTGCTAGTTGGAGAATAAAAAGAACCATTAGACATTCTTTTTTAGTCGCGTTTTGTTTGTTGGTGATGTTAGGGTGCTTGTTTCCATTTTATTGGGCTGTAATATCGTCATTTAAAACGGGCAGTGAGATTTTTAGTGTGAATTTTTTGCCCAACAAGTTTGACTTTTGTAATTATGTTAATGTGTTGAACACCTCTGGCTTTGGTAAAAGCTTAGCTAATTCGGCTGTGATTGCCATTTCTACGGTTTTGGTCGTCTCGCTATTAGCATTGTTGGCGTCATATCCAATGGCAAGGATGCACTTTAGAGGAAAGAAGCGGTTATTTTTTGTGATTTTGAGTGCAACAATGTTTCCGCAGGTTGCGGTATTGTTTGGCATGTTTGAGGTGCTCAGATTTTTTGACCTTTATAATTCGCGAGAGGGGTTGATTTTATCATATATGATATTGACGCTCCCTTTTACGGTTTGGACGCTAACAAGCTTTGTCAGACAAATCCCGAAGGAAATAGAAGAAGCGGCCATTATGGACGGTGCGAGCAAGCTGACGATTTTATTTAGAATTTTTTTTCCTATCCTAAGACCATCGATAGTAACAACGGCATTACTTGCCTTTATTACATCTTGGAATGAGTTTTTGTTTGCGTTAACCTTCTCACTAACCAGTAAGGCGAGAACGGTGCCAGTTGCAATTGCATTGTTAAGTGGTGCGGGTCAACACGAGATTCCTTGGGGCAATATTATGGCGGCGAGCGTTATTGTGACGGTGCCGTTGATTTTAATCGTGGTGTTATTTCAACGTAAAATCATCTCTGGTTTAACAACTGGTGCGGTGAAGGGATAGGGTTTGCTGTGTTTGGGAAATTAAGAGATGTTTAATTCCGTCGTACTTGCTAGTGCAAGTGCTTTTCCTGAAAGATGCTTAAAGAATGACGACCTTGCTAAGATGGTCGAGACATCTGATGAATGGATAGTAAAACGCACTGGTATCAATCAACGGTTTATACTGCAAGAAGGGGTTGGTGTCTCTAGCCTTGGCGTGCGAGCAGCACGTGAAGCAATAAAAAATGCAAACCTGCACCCTAATGACATTGACCTGTTGATTTTTGCTACAACAACTCCAGATAAGACCCTGCCGTCAACAGCGGCAATAGTCCAAGGTTCGTTGGGGATGTCAAACGAATCTGCGGCGTTTGATATTAATGCTGTTTGTAGCGGTTTTATTTATGCCTTAACGGTTGCTGATACGTTCATAAAATGTGGTCGGGTAAAACGTGCACTTGTAATAGGGGCAGATGCGATGTCATCAATAGTGGACTGGTCAGACCGCGGAACGTGCGTCCTGTTTGGTGATGGTGCGGGTGCTCTCATACTTGGGGCGAGTGAGGAAAAAAATGTTGGTATCATTGCTAGTGATATATATTGTGATGGTCGTCTGGAAAATATTCTAGATTCAGACGGAGGAACCTCAACTACTCGTAAAAATGGTTTTGTTCGTATGAATGGTCGTCAGGTTTTCAATCATGCGATTGAGAAAATGTCACTCTCAATTGAGAATATTTTGAAAAAATCAAACCTCACAATCGATGATGTCGATTTGATTATTCCGCATCAGGCGAATCAACGGATTATCATTGCGGTTGCTGAAAGACTGAGTTTTGACGAAAACAAAGTCGTTAATACTGTTGGGATATATGCAAATACTTCGGCGGCAACGATTCCTAGTACTTGGCATTATGCAACCAAGAATAATATGATAAAAAAAGGACAAACCATTGTCATCACTGCCATGGGTGCAGGAGCGACGTGGGGTGCGGCGGTTATAAAAGTTTAGCCAGAGTTATATGGTTTTGAAGGTCGCATATAACAATTTCATCTTCTAATCTTTGATGTTATCGATAGTTTTAATTTTTTGAAGAAGTTCAGAATTTTATTGAACCCAAAAAAGTCTCGATGGAGCTTTTTCCATTGGTTTTTTCGTGCTAGCCAGATATCGTCCATTAAACCAAGAAATAACCAGTTTTTCCCATCATTTTCGTTAAAGCGTTTCAGCTGAAAACTCTCTGGATTATTGATTAAATCCTCATATGCACGGACATAGTGCTCAACAAGTTTTGCATCGTTCCAGTGTTTTTCGACCCATTCACGAGAGGCGGCGGCAATATCCTCACACATCGATTTGTTATTTATCAAACGTTTGACGATAGGTTTTAGATGCTCTATTTGGCAATTTATGATTGGTATCTGCATGACATCACCAGTCAAAAACTGCAGAGTTTGGAGCGTTCGCTGGTCTAAAAAAGCAATGGTAGGTTTGCCCATCGAAAGCCCCTCTAGGGTCGAGAGGTGATAGCTCCCTGTCACCGTTTCATCGATAACGAGATTGCAGAAGCGTTTTTTTCTTAAAGTTTCGTCGTGAGGGGTTTTTAAACTAAGTTCAACAGAAACATTGTCTGATTTTTTCAGTGAATTAAGTATTTTTATCGTCTCATATGCCCCTTTCGTATCCCAACGGCTAGACCATGCGTTCCGCATGCTTGTGGGGGCAAAAAAAATCTTAAAACAATCATCATTGAGCGAAGATTTTTGAGCAGGCATATAACGTGGGTCGAATATAGGAACGATGTTGGGCACTATTCGTGCTTTTGGATAGAACCTTTCATGAAATTGTGCTAGAACAAGCTGAGGTAAATCGTCATGAAGAATTTCTTCTTCACCAATTCCAATGTTCTCAGCTAATTTCTTGGGGTTTGTATGAAATTGTCTAATTAAGGCTTTTCCGCGTTTTTGTAGTGCAGAAAAGTCTATCTCAAATTTGTTGTTTTTTAAGTCTATCCAGTTATGTAGGTGTAAGACGTCGGCGTCTTCAATTATTCGCAATGCCTCATCTTTATCATTTTGCCAAGACAGGTCTTCTTCAAATGTCCTAGTGCTATATGCATTGGGGTTAAAGTTAATAAGCCTTGCCTCAACTTCAGTGTGCGAGTTTAAGGCACTTACAATCCTGACGGGGGAACCAGCCAAAGGCGTATAAGAAAAATGTACGACCCTAATTTTCTTCTTGGTTTTCATCACACTCATTAAGCTTTATGGCGGAGACAACGGTTTCATCTTGGTCAACCCTAAAGACTATAACGCCCTGAGTACTGCGTCCTGCAACGCGAATGTCACAGACTTTGGAGCGAATCAACCGTCCTTTATCCGTTATGAGCATAATATGGTCATCCTCAGTTACGGGGAATGTTGCAACCACGTACCCATTCTTTGAACTTATTTCAATGTTTTTCACGCCTTGAGTACCGCGGCTAGTTGTTCGATATTCATATGATGACGTGCGTTTACCAAACCCTCTTTCCGTGATTGTTAAAATTAGCTGGTCACTTTTAGCCATTAAGTCGATTTTATCTTGAGGAGTGTTCAATTCAGGTGCTTGGATAGAATTTTCTTCGTCTGAGCCGATTGTTTTTCTAGACCAGTTCGCAAACCTGACATAATCATCACGTTCATCCGCCGTTGCGGGGAAGCTGTTTATGATGGTCATTGAAATCAACCTATCCTTGGCGTCAAGCTTAACGCCCCGAACACCAGTGGAATTTCTTCCAACGAAAACCCTGAGACTATCCAGTGGAAACCTGACACACCGCCCTTTATAAGTGGCGAGCATAATGTCGACAGCATCATCGCAAACAGCGACAGATATCAGCTTTTCATCCCCTTCGAGCTTCATCGCAATTTTACCGCTGCTTTTGATGTTTAAAAAGTCTGAGACCTTATTCCGCCTGATGCTACCATTCGAAGTGGCAAAGACGATGTTTGTTGTTTCAGATGAACCAATATCATCAGGCAACACCAAAACAGTTGATATCAACTCATTTTCAGCAAGCGGGAACATGTTGACCATCGCCTTTCCGCGAGACTGCAGTGTGCCTTGTGGGAGGGTGTATGCCTTGGTTTGATAAACCCTTCCGATATTAGAGAAAAAGAGAACCGGTGTATGGGTGTTGGCCAAGAATATGTCTTGCACCACATCTTCTTCACGCACCGTCATGCCAGCACGACCCTTTCCGCCACGTTTTTGCACTTTATATTGTGACAGGGGAACACGCTTAATATAGCCAGAGCGACTAACAGTTATGACGACGTCTTCTCTTTCTATAAGGTCTTCGTCATCGATGTCAATCTCACCATCTTCGATGGTTGTACGCCTTTTATCAGCAAAATTATCACGTATTTCGGTCAATTCATTTAAAATGATTTGGGTAATCCTCGCCTTTGAGGACAAGATATCCAAGAGGTCAGCAATTTTGGTTGCTAATTCTCTAAGCTCATTTTCAATTTTTGAGCGTTCAAGACCTGTTAAACGATGTAACCTCAGGTCTAAAATCGCTTGAGCTTGAATTTCGGTCAATCGACAAGTGTTTTCATTCTCAACGCTATTAAAATCGTCGATTAGTTTGATGAACTGCATAACCTCGCTTATGACCCAAGATTTTGCCAAAAGCTTTTGCTTCGCGTCCTGTGGGTCGCTGCTCGTTTTGATGAGGGATATCACTTCATCAATATTAGCAACAGCAATTGCTAGTCCAATTAAAATATGTGCTCGATTTCTTGCTTTGTTTAGGTCAAATTTCGTCCTTCTGGTCACAACATCTCGACGAAACTCCGCAAAGGCCAACAAAACTTCCTTAAGCCCCATTTGTAACGGCAAGCCATTGTGTAAGGCAAGCATATTGACGCCGAAAGACGTCTGTAATTGTGTATGTCTAAATAATTGGTTCAAAATCACATCAGGAGAAGCCTCTCTTTTTAGCTCGATAACCACCCTGACGCCTTCACGGTCAGACTCATCCCTTAAATCGGATATGCCTTCAATGATTTTGTCATTAACAACCTCAGCGATGCGTTCGACTAGGCGTGCTTTGTTAACTTGAAACGGAATTTCAGTCGCGACTATAGCGAACTTGCCGCTTCTTATCTCTTCAACATGGGTTTTTGCCCTGACCACAACTGACCCGCGACCTGTGTTAAAATAATTATGTATTCCGGCACGACCAACGATTGATGCACCAGTGGGAAAATCTGGTCCAGGAATTATGGCGGTCAATTCTTCGACCGATATCTCTGGATTATTAAGCATCGCACAACAGGCATCAATCACCTCACCCAAGTTATGTGTTGGGATATTAGTTGCCATTCCAACGGCAATTCCGCCCGCACCATTAACCAACAGGTGGGGAAAGCGTGCTGGCATCAACGATGGTTCAAGGATAGAGCCGTCATAGTTTGGTTGAAAATCAACGGTATCAAAGTCGAGGTCTTCAAAGATTGTATGTGCAACTTTGGCTAAACGTGCCTCTGTATAACGCATGGCGGCGGGAGAATCGCCGTCCATAGAACCAAAGTTACCCTGACCATCAATCAGCGTTGTTCGCATAGAGAAGTCTTGTGCCATACGAACCATAGAGTCATAAATCGCAGCATCACCGTGGGGGTGATACTTACCCATGACATCACCGACAATTCTTGCAGATTTACGATAAGGTTTGTTATAGTCGCACCCACCCTCTTTCATCCCAAAAAGGATGCGTCTATGAACGGGCTTCAACCCATCTCTCACATCAGGCAACGCACGTGAGACAATTACACTCATCGCGTAGTCCAGATAAGATTTTTTCATCTCTGAATCTAATGGAATAGACGTTATGTCATTATCTTCTAGGTCTTGTGCCAAAACAACCTCCATAAACCAATTAATACACTAGGTCGGAATGTGAGCGACTGAAAAACAATCACTAAATTATAGATAACGACTTAAAACGGGATATCGTCGTTAAACTCTTTAAAACCATCATCGATTGGTGTGCTCGTTGATGACGCGGGGCTGTCACCAGTGCTGGACTTATTATCGAGCATTGTCAATTCACCGCGAAAATTTGAAAGCACCACCTCGGTGGAATATTTTTCAACGCCAGATGTGTCTTGCCACTTTCTTGTTTGAAGCTGTCCTTCGATAAAGACCTTTGAGCCTTTGTTAAGATATTTTTCCGCAATTTCAGCCAAATTTTGATTAAAAATCACAACCCTGTGCCACTCGGTCTTGTCGCGGCGTTCGCCGGTGTTTTTATCTTTCCAGCTTTCAGATGTTGCCAAAGTAAGATTAACAATCTTAGAGCCTTCTTGCGAGATTCTGACCTCGGGGTCGCGTCCCAAGTGACCAATTAACATAACTTTATTTAAACTGCCAGCCAAACCCTTTCACTCCTTTAAAAGAAACAACCCAACAACAACTCACACAACTAAGCCGCTTGCAAAACCAACTCCAAACGCTGCAACGCAACTGGCGAATCGATGCCCTCAACCGCGGCATATTCGTCAACCAAGCGTTCCAAAGCCAACTGATAGATTAAACGCTCGCTATAAGATTGTTTGCTACTGTCATAAAACTTAGACAGGTCGCGGACAACCTCAGCGATTTGAATGACGTCACCTGAATTAATTTTGGATTCATATTTTTGTGCCCTGCGACTCCAGAGCATGCGTTTTGAACGACATGGTGTTTCAAGAATTTCAAGTGCCTTCTGCATCTCTTCACTCGAACAAATCTTTCTTAATCCAACTGATGCGGCTTTATTAACGGGCACCCGAAGTTTCATGTTCTCTTTTTCAAATGATATTACAAACAGGTCTAGCACAGAGGTGTCTATTGTTTGACGCTCAATTTCAGTGATGGTGCCAATTCCATGTGCTGGATAAACCACCATCTGCCCAATTTTAAAAGCTTTTGCTACGCTAGACATAAAAACCACCTCCAGAACAAACAAAATGCACCCATATAAACACTAAAAAGCTAAAAAAACGGTCTTTACAGCTCAATAATATCTTGCACCTAGTGAAGAATTAGAACATAATTCTATCTTTTTTTCAACCTTTATGAGATAAGATAGTTTTCTCAATTAGTGAGAGACCAATAAACATGCTTATTAGGGGGGTTAATACTATGCAAAATCTCAATATTACTAATATAGACGAAATAATAGGAGAGCCTATTTCGGTTCTTGACAAGGGTTTTATCCGCGTTATCGACTATATGGGCGGTGACGACGCAATAGTGCAAGCTGCAAGAGTGTCATATGGGAAGGGGACAAAACAATCCAATCAGGACGCTGGATTAATCGACTATTTAATGAGGAATGACCATACATCACCGTTTGAGATGTGCGAGATAAAAATGCATGTGAAAATGCCAATATTTATCGCACGCCAGTGGCTGAGGCACAGGACGGCAAGCGTGAATGAGTATTCAGCAAGATATTCTGTTTTAAATGATGAATTTTATTTGCCAGCAGTGGATAGGGTGTGTGAGCAATCTTCGACTAATAAACAATGTAGTGGGGATGCATTTTCTCAAACAGAGGCTGAAAATGTTATCGCAATAATCGAAGAGAGTTCAAAACATTCACTAGAACAATATAAAAAATTACTTGAGCTGGGCGTAGCAAGGGAAATCGCACGGAGTATTGTTCCCCTTAATACATATACGGAGCTTTATTGGAAAATAGATTTACATAATTTGTTAAGGTTTATAAAATTAAGAAATTCTGACCATGCACAATATGAAATTAGGGTATACGCCCAAGCGATGCAGGAGGTGTTAAGAGTTTGGGTTCCGAATGTATATGAATCTTTTATGAGGCATAAAATGAGTTAAAGCCTTGGTTTTGACAAGATATTTTAAGGTATGTTTATTTGTAGTGAAAAATTTTTTGTAGATTTGTATAAAAAAAAACTTGCAAAAGTTTTGATGTTGCACTATATATGTAATTGAAGTTTCAATATTTAACATATAAGGAGGTAAAAAATATGAATACTTTAACTAAAAAAATATCTTATCTTGTGGTCGGTACAGTTGTTCTTTGTGGTTCAGCTTTTGCTTCTTTGGCAGAGTATCGTGATGTGAACACTGGGATTAAAAAAGTAAACCAACTTTTAAAAGGCAGTTTGCAAGAGATAACTCTTGCTCGTGCAAATTGTCAATATGCATATAACAACAATCCTAATTGTTGTGAGTCTTGTAAGATTGGTGATTTTCAGAATACAGCAGGTCGTGGTCATGTGATCCCAGCTGATTTTATGTTTGGTGTACCTGTTATGGGGGGCGTTTTAGACGTGCATAGTATTCAATATATGCCACATAAATTTTACGGAATTGTTAACGAGAAGTTTTCAATGCCTTATTATCAAGGTGGTATGAATGGTGTTGCAACTACTATTTTAGATAAAATTACGAAATTAATGGTTAGTAGTGGTGTCACCCCAAAGCTTTTTGAAGAAGTTAAGCGTTTGGCACTAGCAAATGTTGATGGTGATGAAAGTGCAACTCATCCTTTAAATAAATTTATTGTTTTATTGAATTGCGTGGTTGAAGCTGTTTCACAGACACGTTTCGTTAGCTAATTAACTGTATATTTTGTTTTAAAGAGGCACGGCTCAAAAGGTCGTGCCTTTTTTATTTAAGCATTGTTCAGTTTGAACTTTTGCCATCAAGAAAATCTTGTCTAAGTTGCCAGAAAATTCCTGCTTTATAAAACGGCATTGTATCACCTGTTTTGAATAAGCGATGAGAGGTTCAGCTTCTTTGATGTATAAACTAAGCGTTAGTTTCCATAACTGAGGTGCATCGCATCTCTTACTAATGCTATTGTTTGCATTGCACGAGATTTTGCCGCAAGAATCCCCTCCCTTAAAACGTTGTCTATATATTCACGATTCAGGGATTTTCTTTTTTCTCTTATGGGTTCAAGCATCGTCTGGAGCGTTTCGTTCAGTATGTTTTTTATGACAACATCACCAAGACCGCCCCGTTGATATTTTTGCTTGAGCTCTTCAACCTCGGCTTTATTTGGGTGAAACGCGTCGAGGTAAGTAAACACCACGTTTCCTTCAACTTGACCGCGGTCGCTCGCGTGAATGTGGTTGGGGTCGGTGAACATAGAAAAGACTTTTTGTTTAATCACGTCAGGTTCGTCAGATAAAAATATCGCATTCCCCAAAGATTTACTCGCCTTTGCCTGCCCATCAACGCCAATAAGCCGTGGCGTATTGCTCAGGTATGGCTGAGCCTCTTTAAGGCAGTCAGTATTATAAATTTTGTTGAACTTACGGACAATCTCGTTCGTTTGTTCTATCATCGGTATTTGGTCATTTCCCACAGGAACCAGCTCAGCCTGAAAGATTGTAATATCGGCGGCTTGGTTTATTGGATAGCACAAAAATCCAGCGGGGATATTCGAGCCATATCCTTTCTGACGAATTTCTGCCTTAACAGTCGGGTTTCGCTCTAAGCGACTGAGCGTGACGAGGTTAAGGTAATAGATGGTTAGTTCGGTAATTTCTGGAATTTGGGATTGTATGAATATTGTCGTTTTTTCAGGGTCTATTCCAACGGCGAGATAGTCATGAACCAGTTCATAAACGCTATTGCGAATTTTCGAAGGGTTATCAAAATTATCAGTCAATGCCTGAACGTCTGCAATCATGATATATTGCTTAAACTCGTTTTGCAATTTCACACGGCTCATCAACGAGCCGACATAGTGCCCCAAGTGAAGGCGACCAGAAGGTCTATCGCCGGTTAATATTATCTTACTCATACTTATCCCTCTTATCGTTTAATAAAGCCTTCAAAAAAAACACGGCGTCTTTTCAGGGACGCCGCAAATCACATATACAGAGATTGATTGAAAAACGTGTGATTATTTATCTTTTGCACATTCTTCAGCAATTTTTTCATACTCTTTTATGGCAGAAAAGGCACCCAAAGTTCTGCCAACAGCCCAGAATATTAATGATGATATTACAGTTATAATAATCACCGTAATTGCCTGTGTAAACGCACCACACATATAATAATCGGTCGCATAAATATCCATGCCATAGACACTCACAGTCATCGCACCTGTCGCAATCAAGAGCTTAAAGCAAGCAAGCCATGTTTTATTCAGCACATGCAGTTCACCTTTGCGTATTAAAACTCCATAAAGGACAAACATATTGACCCAAGATGAGACTGATATTGCAGCTGCTATTCCAACATGTCCAAGCCCTATTTCCTTGAACGCAGGAATAAAGAAAAACGCAGCAACAAAGTTGGCAACCAGTGCTATTCCACCTGCGATGACGGGGATTTTTACATTTTTTTGTGCAAAAAATGTCGTTGAAAATATTTTGGTTAATATATAAGACGGAAGACCCAAGGCAAACGCTGCCAATGCTGGTGCGGCGTTATGAACCTGTGTTGGACCAAATTTGCCATGCCCATAAAACATGCCTGTCATGGGCTCAGACAACACAGAAAAGAGCACAGTCGTTGGCAATATAAGGGCAAGACCAAAAACCACACCCATATTTAATTGGGCACTCGCTCCTTTAATGTTTTTTGCTTGCAAAAATTTGGACAAAGGAGGCAATAAAACGGTGCTAAGTGATATACCGATTATTCCAAGCGGGATTTGGTTCACGTGGTCGGTATAATATATGTAAGACACAGAACCTGACGGCAAAAATGACGCCAAGCTGATGCACCCGATAAGTATATTAATTTGCCAAACACCAGCACCCACAGCCCCTGGGATAATCCTTTTGATGACGGCCGTTGCTTCGGAAGAGGGCTTTTTCATCGTAATTCTTATGCTAAAGCCGTGTTTTTTAACGTTCGTCCAAAGTATCAACACCTGTAAGACACCAGAGATAAGTGTCGCCCATGCCATCATATGTGCAATATTTGGCAGACCAAAATAGCCCAAAACCAATGCAGTTATCACGCAGATATTAAGTGCAAGCTGAACCCCAGCAGGCATTGCAAATTTGTTGATGGCGTTTAATATACCGCCAAATAACGCAACAATAAATGAGGTTAAAACGAACGGAAAACAGATATAACCCAGCTCAATCGCATAATGATATTGCTCGCTTCCAACCTTAAAACCAGGGGCTAACCCTTTAATAATCCAAGAAAAACCTGAGAACGAAACAATCGCTATTATCGCTAAGATTAATGCTAGTAATGTCAAAACCTGAGATGCCATGACCTCTGCGACGTTTTTGCCCTCTTTATTCAAGATGCCAGAAAATCTGGGTAAGAACGCTGCGTTAAAAGCACCTTCCGCGAACAATTTTCTTAATATGTTTGCCAACTTAAACGCAACAGCAAATGCGTCAGTAATTGGACCAGCACCAAGAATTGCGGCCTGTAAAGAGTCGCGTATTAAACTAGTTATCCGATAAAGTAAAGTATACCCACCCACGGTGAACATAGATTTGATTGCATTCATTGAGGAACCTCCTTTAAAACGGTTATGTGAAAAATTAATGTTTTTTCATGTAAATGACAAGACTATTTATTTTATCTTATTTTTAAATTTGTTTTTCAGCTCGAAAAGTGTGTCCAAGGCTTGCTTTGGCGAGAGGTTATCGAGGTCATACATCTCTAACATCCCGAGCATGTCGTTGTTTTCGTATTTTTCTTCATCATTATTTAATAAATCCGGTGTAACTGACACGGTTTTTCCTCGTTCAAGCTCGTCTAATATGATTTGGGCTCGTTTTATAACGGTTTGTGGAATCCCAGCCATCTCGGCGACGTGTAGTCCGTAAGACTTGCTTGCGGTTCCGTCGATTATTTCGTGATGGAAGATTAATTTGCCATTCCAATCTTGAATTTTTGGTGTTTGACACTTCAGACCCTTCAAATATTTTGCAACATTAGTCAGTTCATGATAGTGCGTTGCAAACAAAGCCCGACATTTGTTTTGGTTATGGATTTGCTCTAAGATAGCCCATGCTAGTGATAACCCATCAAACGTTGATGTTCCTCGACCAACCTCATCAAGAATAACAAAAGACTTATCACTGGCTTGATGAAGGATGGCTGATGTTTCTATCATCTCAACCATAAAGGTCGAGCGACCCCGAGCCAACTCATCACTGGCACCGATACGGCTGAAGATTTTATCGACCACACCAATTTCGGTGTGTTTTGCTGGTACAAAAAAACCAGATTGTGCCATTATTATAATAAGGGCGTTTTGTCTCAAAAATGTGCTTTTCCCAGACATGTTGGGGCCTGTAAGAAGGTCGACCCTAGTCATTTCATCGAGAAAACAATCGTTCGGCACAAAAGTTTGCTCTGAATTTTGGGTTATTTGCTCAACTATTGGGTGACGACCGCCCTTTATATATAGCGAATAAGACTCGCTTAAACTTGGTCGGGAGTAATTGCGTTTTTTAGTAACAAACGCCATCGAAGACGATAAGTCCAAAACAGCCAATGCATTTGCTAGGTTTTTAAGGTTATTAAACTCTTCAGCGATTAAAGAGAGGATAGAGTGATATATTTTTAGTTCGATTTCTAGGGCAGCTTCTTGAGAATTTTCAATTTGTTCCTGAAGGTGTGTTAATTCAGTTGTGACATAGCGAACGGCATTAACTAGCGTTTGGCGATGAGTGAACAAATCTTTTGGCATTCGTCCGCTTTGAGATGACGGCACCTCAACATACCAGCCCCAGATGTTGTTTTGTCTGATTTTTAGCGATTGAACGCCTGTGATGGAGACATATTTTTCCCTAAGCTGGTCGATGTATAGGTGAGATTGTGTTTTTAAATCGTTCAGTTTATCAAGCTCTTCGTTATAACCCTTTTTAACAAAGCCGCCTTCTTTGTGCGAGTTTGGAGGAGTATCTATTAAGGTTTTTTCCAAGATATTTTGGATGTGAGAGAAGTCTTTTATTTTTTTAAAATAATCGCCAAGCTCTCCGCTAGATGTATCAAAGTTTAATAAATTAGCCGATAGTTTTTGCTTCAACTCTGAATAAATTTCAATTGAGAGCTTTATGTTTAATACATCCTTTAACGATGCTCTCAAAAACATCACTCGCGAGAGGCTGCGTTCTAGGTCGGGGCAATATTTTAATCGCTGACGTATTTCATCAATCAAGTCTGAGTGGTTGACAAAAAATTCAATGGCGTGAAGTCTGCTGTTTAATTCTGGAATGCTGAGTATAGGGGCAGATAAGCGAGAACGTAAAAGCCTTGCTCCAGCTGAACAAGATGTCTCGTCCAAACAGTCGGCTAATGACATGGAGTTTTGTTGGTCGGTTGATAAAAGCTCCAAACTTTTTCTTGTTGCAATGTCGATTTGCATAAAATCTTCAGTGTGGATTTTTATTGGTGGGGACAGCCTCGGCAATTGAGATTTTTGAGTAATTGAAAGATATTCAACTAATGCACCGCAAACAGAAATTTCTGGTTGATTAAATTGCCCAAAGCTGTCCAATGTTTGGACGTTGAAAATTTTTTCTAAACGAATTTTTTCCGCCGTTGCAGAAAATTTTACATCAGGGATTGGGGTGATGCTCGCATTAAATAATTCAGTAATTTCTTTTAAGTCTATGCTTTCAATCAATGAAGAAGCACACAAAATTTCTTTTGGCTCAAACCTCGAAAGTTCAGAAATCAATGCTTCTTGTTTTATCGTCTCCACAACAAACGTGCCAGTGGAAATATCGATTGCAGAAAAGCTAAAACAGTCTTTATTAAATGCTTTTCCAAAAAAAGAATGGGGAATGATGGATATTAAAAAATTATTATGTTTTGCCTGTAAAAGGTTGTCCTCAGTTATGGTGCCAGAGGTTGCTATTCGTACCACGGCACGTTTAACAATGGCCTTATACCCACGTTTTTTTGCTTCTTGAGGGGTTTCTGTTTGGTCGCAAATGGCAACTCGGAAACCAGATTTGATGAGTTTTTGCATATATAAATCGAGCGAAGCTGCAGGCACCCCGCACATGGGGATGTTTTCCTCCAGATGTTTCCCGCGATGGGTCAGTGCTATGTCTAGGGTGGCGGATGCTATTTTGGCATCGTCAAAAAATAATTCAAAAAAATCCCCCATCCTGAAGAATAATAAACAGTCTGTATATTGAGATTTGATTTCCAAATACTGCTTCATCATCGGGGTTGTTTGTTCTTCCATTTAGTTTTCCAATCAGGGTCTATAAATAAATCATTAAAAACATAAAATCACTGGACTAATGCTTTTTTATGTACGATACATAAGCTATAAAAGATTATATTTTTTTAAGGGTACAGTAAATGGCTAAGGTGTATTTTTATTATTCAGCTATGAACGCTGGTAAATCAACAAATCTTTTGCAATCCGCTTATAACTATAATGAACGAGGTATGGAATGTGTTTTATTTATACCAGAAATTGACGATAGGTTTGGAAAGGGGACAATCACCTCGAGAATAGGGCTTTCCTCACCTGCAGTGTGCATAGGAAAAGAAACTAATTTGTTTTTATATGTTGAAAAAAAGGTGCTCGAGGGTCAAAAATTATCCTGTGTCCTAGTCGATGAATCGCAGTTTTTGTCTCGCCAGCAGGTTTTGCAATTGACGAATATTGCTGATGTTTTGAATATCCCTGTTTTAGCATATGGTCTAAGGACGGACTTTTTGGGGCAGTTGTTTGAAGGGAGCAGATATCTTTTGGCTTGGGCTGATGAATTAGAAGAGCTGAGAACGGTTTGTTTCTGCGGTAAAAAAGCAACAATGAACATGCGTCAAGACAAAGACGGAAATCCTGTTGTCTGCGGTGAGCAGGTCGATATTGGTGCAGAGGATAAGTATACTACTCTTTGCCGAAAGCATTTTAAAGAAAAGGTTTTAAAGGATTTATAATATAGCCAATGAAGATATTATTTTTTGGCGATATTGTTGGTAAGAGTGGTCGCGAAAGCGTAAAAAAGTTCATTTTTCAGATGAGGGGGCAACTTGCCCCTGATTTAATTATCGCGAACGCTGATAATCTCGCACATGGCTTTGGTATGAATAAAAGCACGGCGGAAGAGATGTTTTCTTGCGGCGTTGATGTGTTAACGGGCGGCAATCATATTTGGGACCAAAAAGACTCTATAAACTTTATTGCCCAGTCTCATCAGGTTCTTAGACCACATAATTACCCCACTGACACACCTGCTGTGGGTTGTGTCAAAATAAACACTAAGGGTGGACAAAGCGTTTTAGTGTTGCACCTGCAAGGGCAGATTAATATGCCCCAATTTTTGAACAGTCCTTTCTATTGTGCAGATGATGTTTTAAAAAAATATACTTTGGGTAAGGATGTGAACGCTATTTTCATAGATTTTCACGCAGAAACAACATCTGAGAAAATGTGTATGGGGCACTATTTAGACGGGCGTGTTTCAGCTGTTGTTGGAACGCATACACATGTGCCTTCTGCCGATGAAAGGGTGCTATCTGGAGGCACTGCATATATGACGGACGTTGGTATGTGCGGGGCGTATGACTCTATGCTCGGCATGTCAAAGCAATCAGCCATGAACAGAATCTTAAAACAACACAGCCTCCAGTATAATCGCTTTTCTCCGTCCGATGGGCAGGTGAGTGTTTGTGCGGTGTTGATTGATATCAATGACAACACGGGGTTGGCAAGTTCCATCAAGCCAATAAGATTTGGCGGGTGCTTGTCGCAAACCGTTTGCTAGAGCTTTGAATAGCTAGCTTGATTTAGATTTATCACTTGAAGTTTTAGTTGACTTTTTTTACAAAATTTGTTACGATACTACCTTAAAAAAACGAGCTCGTTTGCGTTCGTTACGCGGTGCCCGAATGGGGCTGTGTTTTTAGCCGAAAGGCTGGTGTTTTTAACTTGCTTTATTAAGGAGTTTTATTATGTCAAGAGTTTCTTTGTTCGATAGTCCTTTGTTTTTGGGGTTTGACCATTTCGAGAGGTTGGTTGACCAGTTATCAAAGTCTTCTAGTGAAGGTTATCCACCATATAATATAGAACAGGTCGCAGATTGCGGATTTCGTATTACGCTTGCCGTTGCGGGGTTTACGCCTGAAAGCATTGATGTTTTGGTAGAGGATAACCAACTTACCGTGAAAGGAAGACAGGTTGAAGACGACCAGCGGACTTATTTGCACAGGGGAATAGCCACTAGGCAATTTCAAAAAACTTTTGTTCTGGCTGAAGGGATAGAGATTTTGGGGGCTGATTTTGATAATGGTTTGCTCCACATAAATTTGGTTCGTCCAAAGGCACAATCTCAAGTCAGAAGAATAGAAATTCAAAACAGTACGGACTCAAAAGGGTCTGTTAAGTCAATTACTGCAAAAAACATTGATAATTAAGGTGAAATATTATGTTTAACGCGGAAAATCATTGGCTGAGGCATATTTCTGAACAAGAGCTGAATTTGTTGGGTTTGAATGTTGTTGCATACATTAAACCAGTTGAAGATAAAAATAATAAAACTGGCGTCACTTTTGATGTTTGCTCAGCAGATGGGTCAGTTTTGGGCAGTTTTAAGTCATTTGAGCTGGCAGCCATTGCACTTAAACAAAACGATTTGGTTCCGCTTAGCCTACACTAAAGTAGCAAGGGTTTAGAGATGAAATTGTCTTAACGCCTGATAGTTGTTGTGTCGATTTTTTTAATCAAAAAATATGAATAAGAAAGCAAAAGATACCTTAGGGATGGATTCAAAACCAGATATCTCGGTTTTAGAAAAAACATTAAATGACCTTGAACATATTTATCAAATGTCTTTCAATGAGGGGAATTTAGCGTTGGCGCTTAAAGCGAAGGAGATTATAAGCAAAATCTGTGGTTTTTTTGATAAAAAAAAGGACACAAAACCATTTGATATCACTAAAGCTAGCGAAGAAGAGTTAGAAACGATTATCGCTCAACTGCGAGATGAACTTGAAACGTAATTATTGTACTGACGAAAGATAAATTTTAAGGTATTTTTAATTAACGCAAGGTATGAAATATTAAACGTTTTATTTTTACGGCTTTGAATTTTTATGAGTAACGGTGTTTTTATAAAGACTTTTGGATGCCAAATGAATCATTACGATTCATCAAAAGTTTTATCTATGCTTGAATCTGACGGTTTTAAGGTTGTCACGGATGTCAGCGATGCTGACTGTGAGGTCGTAATATTTAATACATGTCATATTCGAGAGAAAGCGAATGATAAATTGTTTTCTGAAATAGGGCGTTTAAAAAAAATCAAAAAACAAAGACGTGAAGAGGGAAAAAACTTCATTGTCGTTGTCATGGGCTGTGTTGCACAGGTGTTGGGTTTGGATATTGTTCATCGTAGTGGTGGGTGTGTGGATGTTGTTGTTGGTGTGCAGTCTATCCATAAGTTGCCTGAGATTATAAAATCATTCAAAGTTCGACAAGAATGCTGCGTTGAAACAAAGCCCATAGTTGCAGTTGGGATGCATCAAGAGGAAAAATTCTCTTGCTATGATAACATTAATACTGCGGTTGAAGTGCCGTCTGCATTTATTACTGTGCAAGAGGGGTGTGAAAATTTTTGTACCTACTGTGTGGTGCCTTTTACAAGAGGTCGAGAGCAATCTCGGTCAATGCTTGGCATTAAGCAGGAAGTGGATAAATTGACTGAGCGGGGCGTTAAAGAGTTCATCTTAGGTGGGCAAAATGTGAACGCATATAATGGGCTAGATGAAAATGGGGACAAGCTAGACTTAGTCGACCTTATTGAAAAAATCTCAGAAAACCCCAAGGTAGAACGTATCCGTTTTATTTCTTCTCACCCTAGGAATATGTCAAAAAGGTTGATAGATGCCTTTGGCAGAATACCAGTTTTGATGCCATTTTTACATTTGCCTGTCCAATCTGGTTCAGACAGGATATTAAGGATGATGAACCGCCATCACGACAGGCAATACTATTTACACATAATTGACCAATTAAAGGCGTCTTGTCCAAAAATTGCCTTTTCTTCTGACTTTATAGTGGGCTTTCCAGGTGAGAATGATTCTGATTTTGAGATGACGATGGATTTAATTAAAACTGTTGGCTATGCACAAGGCTATTCTTTTAAATTCAGTGCCCGACCTGATACGCCAGCTGAAAACATGCCTAACCAAGTTCCGGATGCGATAAAAGAAGAAAGATTAATTAAAATCCAAGAACTTATCGCTCAAAAACAACAGGAGTTTAATGATGCTTCGGTCGGAAGTGTTCAACCCGTTTTATTTGATAGGGTTGGTCGACACGAGGGGCAAGTCAATGGTAAGACGGTGTTTAATCAATCGGTTTATGTGGAATGTGACCCGAGCGTTATAGGGCACACTAAACAAGTGCATATAAAAATGGCTGATAAGCACAGCCTAAGTGGAGTGATAATTTGATATTAGTATCTAAAGTGTTTATAGGGCTGAGGATGAAATCATATTAATGCCTGAGGAATTGAGCGATTGTTGTGAGTTCATCGTTGGTCAGTGGCATTTTTCAATTAAGTCGGAATCTTTGGCTTGGGCAGGATGTCCAATTTATGATATTGCCAGAGATTTGTTTGAAAAAGCTTTAGAAAATATTACCTTATCGATTAACCCTAAGAGTGAGATTTTTGTTGATATTCTCTTAGGCGATGATTGTTTTATTCAAAACTTGAATAAAGTCTATAGAAATAAAGATGTTCCAACAAATGTTTTGTCTTTTGAATTAAATCCGATAAGTTCATGTGTAGACGAACGTGAATATATGCTCGGGGGGATTGCGTTATCAATTGATACAATAAAAAATGAGGCAAATGTGCAATCTAAGGTGCTGAATCACCATATTATGCATTTGCTATTACATGGTTTTTTACATCTTTTGGGGTATGTGCACGAAAAAGATGGTGATGCGAGTGTAATGGAAGATATTGAAGTTCGAGTTTTGTCTGAGTTTGGCTTGAAAAATCCATATGGTTAAGGAGGGGTCTTTGCTAAAAAAAGTATTAAGTTTTTTGTTTAAAAATAAGTTTTCACAAAAGGATTCTTACGAGCCTGATAATGGCGTGTCTGATGACAATGTTCCGCCTGAAGGTGCTGATATTAGCTCTAGCGAAAAGTTGTTGATGGGGAATGTGCTTTGTTTAAGGGATTTAACGGCTGAGGATATAATGATTCCTCGCGTTGAAATATCGGCTGTGAAAAAGGATATTAGCTTTTTTGATTTGGTAAAAACATTTTCTAATTCACCACGATTGCAGCTTTTGGTCTATGGCAGTTCGCTGGATGATATCGTGGGGATTATTAGCATCAGGGACGTTCTGCCCTTTTGCTTTAAGCCAGAAACATTTGATGTGACCAGTGTTATGAGGAATGTATCTTTTGTCGTGCCTAGCATGAAGTTGGATGAGTTGTTAGAGCAAATGAAAACCACGGGGATGCACCTTGCAATCGTGATTGATGAGTTTGGCGGCGTTGATGGTTTGGTCACTTTGGAAGATGTTGTGAGCAAGATATTGGGCGGTATTTACCAAATAGATACTCCAGCGAGTGTTCCCCATTTGGTCAAACAACAGGACGGTTCTTATGTAATGGACGCCAAGTTGTTAATAGAAGATGCTGAAAAAACATTATCGAAAAAATTATTGCTACCTATCGGTGACGAAGAGGATGCACCAGATGTTGAAACTATAGGCGGTTTGGTTGTTGCGTTGGCTAACCGAGTTCCTGCAAAGGGGGAGGTTTTTACCCATCCTTCAGGTATCAAGTTTGAGGTGGTAGACTCTGATTTGCGTCGTGTGAGGCGTGTTGTCGCTAGGATGGACAGTGCCGTCGTAGGGTAACTCATAAAAAATAATATTATTTCGTTGAAAAATAAAAAAATAAAAATATTTTTAAAAATTATATGTTATTTTTATAATTATTAGGTAATATTACCTATTGTATGGGTTTTTAATTTAGCTTTAGCTAGAAGGATATTTTATGAAATATACAGGAATTGGTTTTTTGTTAGCAGCATCTTTGTTGGTTGGTTGTCAATCAAACCAAGATGGCTCGAACTCTTGCTTGAATGGGCAGGCTAATTTTAAAAAAGGTTCTCCGGCTGAGTTTACTGCAACCTTTGTGTCAACTGCGGGTGACAGGGTGTTTTTTGAGCTCAACAGCTCTTCTTTGTCCCATGAGGCTCAGGCAACATTGATTCGCCAAGTGGAGTGGATGCTACAAAGCAAAAAATCGCGAATTTTAATTGAAGGTCGTTGTGACGAGCGTGGCACAAGAGAGTTTAACCTTGGCTTGGGTGAGCGTCGTGGAAATGCAGTGAAGAACTTTTTGATTGCACATGGCGTGCCAGCCGAGTCTATTACAGTGGTTTCTTATGGCAAGGACAAGCCAATAGAAGTCAGTGCTGACGCTGCAAAAGAGGAATTTTGGCGTCAAAATCGAGTTTCTATCACAGTTATTGAATAATAATTGTTAATCTTCATTTCGCAACCCTTCCCTATTTATTAAGGGAGGGGTTTTTTTGTTGCACTAATACAGTCTTTGTTATGTGTGAAAAATATGTTACAATTCAGCACTTTGTAGTCTAGGGTTTTGTGTTTTTATGATGAATTATTATATAGTCTGCCTTTTGGCTGTGTTAGCACTGGTTTATGGTGCGTTTTCAGCTGTTTCCATCTTTAAAGTTAGTGATGGGAACGACCGTATGCGTGAGATTGCATCCGCCATACAAGATGGTGCTTATTCCTATTTAAGCAATGAATATCGGGCAATTTTGATAGTGGGCAGTGTGGTTGCCATATCGGTTTGGCTTTTTATGGGGCTATATGCTGCGATAGGGTTTTTTGTTGGAGCTTCTTTGTCAGCTTTGGCGGGTTATGTTGGAATGATGATTTCAGTGCGGGCAAATGTTCGCACAGCAGAGGCGTCACGCAGTGGGATTGAGTCTGGTTTTGCTTTGGCGTATAAAGCGGGGTCTGTGACTGGTTTTTGTGTTATTGGTCTTGGGCTTTTGGGAATGTCTGCTTATTACATATATTTAAGGTCAGTTTCTCTTGAAGGTCACTTTATTTCTGAGGCACTTTTAGCGTTTAGTTTTGGTGCATCTTTAATATCAATCTTTGCTCGTTTAGGGGGCGGAATTTTCACAAAAGGTGCTGACGTTGGTGCAGACTTGGTCGGAAAACTAGAGGCCGGCATCCCTGAGGATGACCCTCGTAACCCTGCAGTGATTGCGGATAATGTCGGTGATAATGTTGGCGATTGTGCGGGTATGGCGGCGGATTTGTTTGAAACATATGTTGTCACGACCACAGCCGCGATGGTTCTAGCGGGGATATTTTTTGCTGATGTGCACTTAGAGATGATGACGCTATATCCTTTGGCTGTTTGTGGTGTTTGTGTTATCGGCACCATAATCGGCACGTTTTTCGCACGTTTGGGCAAAACTAAAAACGTTATGAACGCACTTTATAAGAGCTTGTTCGCAACAGCACTTTGCTCATTCTTATTTATTGTCGCGTTAACGTATTATATGATTCCTCCAGAAGAAGTTTTTGTCGCCGGTGCGATTAGCTTTTGTGCAAGCGATTTAATCATCTGTTGTTTCATTGGTTTGCTTGTCACGGCGTTAATTGTTTGGGTGACAGAGTATTATACTTCAGCGTCTTATCGCCCTGTCAAGGTGATTGCAAAAAGCTCTGAGACTGGTCATGGCACCAATGTTATTCAGGGGCTGGCAATATCAATGGAGTCAACGGCGGTTCCTGTTGTGATTATTTGTTTTGGTATTGTTGCCGCCTATATTACAGCCGGTCTTTATGGAATAGCCATTGCAGCCACAGCGATGTTGGCGTTGGCTGGCATAGTCATTACTTTGGACGCATATGGTCCTATCACAGATAATGCGGGCGGAATAGCCGAGATGGCAGAATTGCCAGAAAGCGTCCGAGCAGTGACAGATGTTTTGGACTCTGTGGGTAATACAACCAAGGCCGTGACCAAGGGTTATGCGATTGGGTCTGCAGGGTTGGCGGCACTTGTCTTGTTTTCAACCTATACGCAAGATTTACAACGTCTGTTTGAGGGTGTTTTGGTTGATTTTAGCCTAGAAAATGCTTATGTAGTGGTTGGCTTATTTATTGGCGGGTTATTGCCATATTTATTTGGTGCTTTTGGCATGACCTCTGTTGGTGCTGCTGGTGGTGCAATTGTGCGTGAGGTAAGACGCCAATTTAAGGAAAAACCAGGCATCATGAAAGGGACAGACAAACCAGATTATAGCCTTGCAGTTGCCATATTAACCAAGTCTGCTATCAAAGAAATGGTCTTGCCGTCTTTACTGCCAGTGTTTGCACCGGTTGTATTGTTTGGTCTGATATATCATTTCGTTGGTTTAGCCGAGGCATTTAGTGCCGTTGGTGCGATGTTATTGGGCACGATAGTGACAGGGTTATTTGTCGCAATTTCGATGACCTCTGGTGGTGGTGCTTGGGATAATGCTAAGAAATATATAGAGATGGGTAACTTTGGTGGTAAGGGGTCTGAGGCTCACAGGGCAGCTGTTACAGGCGATACTGTTGGCGACCCGTATAAAGACACGGTTGGACCAGCTGTGAACCCGTTGATAAAGATTGTTAACATTATCGCCCTGTTAATGCTAGCGGTGTTATCTAGGATATTGGGTTAGAGAGGCAAGATTTCTTGGTTTATTTTAAGGGCGGGGGAGTTTCCTCCGCCTTTTTTGATATAGGTTGCTATATACATTAACTAAGCCAGAGTTTGAATGGTTTGGTCGTTGTCCTTAGGGCTATTGAGAATTTGTTTATTTGTTGGTAACGTAAGGGGTCTTTTTTAGAAGGGGTTTGTTGTTTATGAGAAAGGTTTGTTTAGGGATTTTTTGCTCACTAATTTTAAATTTAGCGTGGAGTTGTTCGGCTAAAGATGAAGAAAAGCTTCAAATTCCTGATGAAATAAAAACTAACGTACCCAAAGAACATCAGGCGAGGGCATTTCTAGGTGCTATATTTAGCCTGATACAAACATCATATGTTGAGAACATGTCTGACGAGAAGTTGGTTGAATTGTCGCTCAACAACATTATGCCAGCATTGGACCCCCACTCTAGCTATCTTTCACCAAAGTCTTTTAAATCTTTGTTAGAGCATACAAATGGTGAATTTGGTGGGATAGGGACAGAAATTGTGATGGATGGTGGGTTTATAAGAATTATTTCCCCAATAGATGATACCCCAGCATTTCATGCGGGCTTGAAGGCGGGCGACCTGATTACTCACATAAATGGTGAGCTGGTGCAGTCGATGTCTTCTGATGAGGCGGTTGAAAAATTAAGGGGTCGTGCTGGAACCCATGTACGGATTAAGGTCAAACGAGTAAATAAAGACCTTTTTACCGTGAAAATTAAGAGAGAGATGATTAAGGTTAAGTCTGTAAAGTATGAGATTTTCAATAATATCGCCTATATAAGGGTTGCTTTATTTGACCAAAATACCGTACCTGAAATGCGTAAATCACTCGAGAATATTAAAAAAAACCTCGGTAAAAAATTGCTCGGTATTGTTTTGGATTTACGTAATAATCCAGGTGGCATTCTTGAGCAATCTGTTGGAGTGGCTGAGACTTTCTTGCCTAAAGACAAGGTCATTGTTTCAATCAAGTCTAGGGTTAAGGATATAAATCAGGTGATGAAATCTTCATATTCTGGGGGGATAGAAAATGTTCCTTTGGTTGTTTTGATTAATAGCGGAAGTGCGTCGGCGTCCGAGATTGTCGCTGGTGCGTTACAAGACCACAAAAGAGCTTTAATTGTTGGGGTTCGCTCATTCGGTAAGGGGTCGGTTCAACAGGTTATTCCGCTGACTAAAGACTCGGGTATAAAGCTGACAGTTGCTAGATACCTAACCCCGAATAATAGGAGTATTCAGGCACGTGGAATTGACCCAGACATAGAAGTTAATATCGCGAAGATGGAGCCGATTCAGGAAGATTTTATTGTCAGAGAGGGGGATTTATACAACGCTCTCGATAAACAGGACAAGCCGAAAAAAAACCTCAGCGAAGATGAGGTCAAAAAAGAGATAAAGAAAGTTGAAAGAGTGGGCTTGATGGCAGATTCTAAAAAATCATCTAAAGAGAATGAAAAAGATGCTGACCTAAAGCTCAGAAAGCTTTCTTTGAAGGAACGCTTAGAACAGGACATCCAGCTTATGCATGCTTTCAACATGATAAAGGCTTGGAGAAAGATATCATTCACATGCTGCGGGAAGTAGGGTGGGCTTGTTTATCCACAAATATAGAGGATAAGTTTGTGTATAGAACTGTGGATAAATTGATATAGGTAACCTTTGTCAGCTATGACTAATAATTAAGCAATTTTGGAAGCATATCGGTGGGTTATAAAATTACTGTTGCGAGCAAAACTTTTTTTGTTGGCGAATATGCAGTTTTGGAGCATTTTTCAGGGATTGTTTTATCGACGTCCCCTCGGTTTGAGCTAACTTGCGAAAGGGTTGGTGAAAACATTGAGGGCGGCAGTTTGCAGCTGAATTGTTCCTTGGGTGGAGAGCGTGCTTTAAGTCGCCTCATAAGTAAGAATGAGGAGCTTTTAAATCCTTATAATATTAATTTTATTGACCCACATAATAGGTGTGGGGGCTTTGGTGCATCGAGTGCTCGGTTTTTAATGCTTGCTAGATTAATCAAAGAATTGAAAGGCGAGAAATTTTGCATATTTGAGACGATACGGCTCTTTCAAGACCTTGGCTTTGATGAGAACAACCAAAACAGCTTAAAACCAAGTGGTGCAGATATCGCGACGCAGTTTGTCGGTGGGGTTGGGATATTAAATCAGGATGAGCAGGGCGAGAAAGCTGTCACATCTATCAATTGGGTGTTTGATGAGCTCAGGTGTTTAATATTCAAAACTTCTTGTAAGGTTGACACTGGTCGGCATTTGGAGGGGTTAAACTCCTCTTTTGCGACATGTGGTGCAATATCTCCCCTAAGAGCCTTGGTGCAAACAGGGGTGCAAGCGTTTTTTGAGAAGAAAAGCACTGATATTATCGATGTTGTGAACGAGTATTCAAACGTTATGAATAAAATCGGCTTAACGCATGACTACACTAACAATCTTTTAAGTCAAATGAGGGGACATGACGTCGTGCTTGCTGTCAAGGGATGTGGTGCGATGGCAGCGGATGTTGTGATTGTCCTATGTAAAGTAGGAAATGAAAACGAGGTCATTAAAATCGCCGATAGATATGGTTTATTATATAAGTCATCAAGCAGTGATTTAAGCCCCCCGATGGAGATTGAAAGATAATGTGGTCAGCTATTGCCCCGTCTAATATCGCGTTCATAAAATATATGGGCAAGTCTGATGTTGCGTCAAATTTGCCCACAAATAGCTCTCTTTCTTTCACAACAAAAAACTTAATCAGCAAAGTGAATATTATCCCGCACAAAGGCGATATTGACATATGGAGACCGCTGGATGATGAAAACTTTTTCACGCTAGACCTCAATGAGTTTGAACAGGCAAAGTACCTGTCCCACTTTAGTCGCATAAAAGAATTGTTTGGTGTCAGGGATAATTTTATTGTTGAATCTAGCAACAACTTTCCATCGAGCACGGGGATTGCAAGTTCTGCGTCGAGTTTTGCGGCACTGACGAAAGCAGGGGTGTGGGCTATGTGTGAGGTTTCTGGGGCGGATGTTCCTGATGATGGATATATTTGTGAAATTAGTCGCCTTGGTTCTGGCTCTTCATGTCGTTCGTTCTTTCAGCCATGGGCTTTATGGAATTCTGCTGGGGTTAAGGAATTAGGTTTTGATGGATTTAATTTCTTAAATCATCAACTTTTAATCATTTCTTCTGAGAAAAAACTCGTCTCGTCCAGTCAGGCACATCAATTAGTCAAGACTAGTCTGCTTTTTCAAGGTCGACCTGAGCGAGCAAAACTGAGGCTCGAGCGGTTGATAGGTGCAATGAAGAAACAAGATTGGAAAGAAACATTCAACCTATGCTGGGCAGAATTTATGGATATGCACGCATTATTTGTAACTTGTAACAAACCTTTTTCTTATATATCATCAAAAAGTATGGCGGTTTTGAACTTTGTGCTTGGTTTCTGGTCTGCGAATGATGATGGACCAGTTGTGACTATGGACGCCGGCGAAAATATTCATATTTTTTGGCGACCAAATCAGGCAGATGTGAAGAAAGAGTTTTTCTCTCGACTGCCTATAGAAGATTTTGGGGTGATAGATAATGAAAAAATCTCTGGTAGCGTGCGGTAAATGGGTTTTGAGCGGAGAGCATTCGGTCATTAGGGGGGAGCCTGCGATGGCGTTTCCTCTTTTAAATAGGACAATGGTGCTTGATTGGGACAGTGAAGGAGAAAACGCATTTATATCAGATGACTATCCAGCTTTTGGTGAGATTTTGCGACATACTCTTTATCGGGGGATTGAGCTGTGTGGAAAAGCTGTGCCAGAAAAATTAGGGCAGTTTTCCATTTCTTCCACTATACCCATTGGAGTGGGGTTGGGCTCGTCATCGGCATTATGTCTTTTAGTATCGAAGTGGTTAAGGCTGGTTGGATATATTAAAAAGTCGCAGATTCTTGAATTTGCTATAAAACTGGAAAATGTTTTTCATGGGTGTAGTAGCGGGATGGATGTTACAGTTGCTTTTGTTGAAAAGCCCATATTATTTTCTCGTTCAAGCAAACCAAAAACATTCAAAGTGAAATGGAAGCCATATTTATATATGAACCATAGTGGGGTTCACGCCTCAACGTCGAGTGCTGTTGAAAAATGTAGTGCTCTGAATAATAAAGAGCTAGACATCGAAATGGGGATGGCGACAAAAACGTGTTTTGACGCACTCGTTAACAATCGTTACTGTGACGACAGCGTTTATATGTTGGCAAATGGTATTAATGACGCCTGTAGTTGCTTTGAGAAGTGGGGGCTAATCCCGAGTGATATGAAGTCTATGATGGAGCGTTTTAGTGGTTTGGGTGCAATCGCCACCAAGCCAACAGGCTCTGGTAATGGTGGGTTTGTTTTATCACTTTGGATGAAAAAACCACCAAAGCATGTCCTAGAAACTTTGACGCCTTTGTTTTAAAAAAAAGCCAAGACATCGCTTGGCTTGTATTTCATTGATAAACAAAAAAGGGTCTTATTAAAAATAAAATTCCAATGTTGCTCGGATGGCTTCATCGAGCGAGGTTTTTGGTTGCCACCCGAGGTATTTTTGAGCGTTACCGATTGATGGGACGCGGTGATTGGTGTCCTGATAAGAGCCGCCATAATAATCACCACTGCTCACATTAGTGATTTTTGTTTTAGATGCTTTATCACGCAAGCTTGGTATTGTTTTTGCGATTTTTAAAAGTTTTTCAGCCAATTCTCCGACAGAAAATTCTTCTTGCGGGTTACCTATATTAAAAATTCTTCGGCTGGCACAATTGTCTTTGTTTTCGATGATTTTCATCAAAGCATCAACGCCGTCATAGATATAGGTGAAGCAACGTTTTTGCTTTCCTCCATCGACCAGTTTTATCTCGCCGTCATGAATGATGTTGCTAATGAACTGGCTCAATGACCTAGACCCGCCCTTTTTTTGCTTGCCGATGGAGTCGAGGCGAGGACCAACCCAGTTAAATGGTCTAAATAGCGTATAATCCAAGTTATCTCTTATCCCGTGTGCATAAATCACCCTATCTAACAGCTGTTTACAGCAGGAATATATCCAACGTTGTTTTTCTATAGGTCCGACGACCAAGTTAGACTCGTCTTCCTTAAACTCCGAGTCTTGGCACATCCCATAAACCTCAGACGTCGATGGGAAGATTATGCGTTTTTGATATTTTACTGCCATATTTATGATGTTTAAATTAGCCATAAAATCGAGGTCAAACACCAACAAAGGATTGCTGACATATGTCGCAGGGGTTGCAATTGCGACCAACGGAAGAACAACGTCGCACTTGCGTACGTGATATTCTATCCATTCTTTGTTGATGGTGATGTCGCCCTCTTGAAAGCAAAGCCTTGGGTGTGAAATATGCTCAGATATTTTGTCAGAAGATAAATCCAGTCCAAAAAGCTGCCAATCGGTCTCTTTTAAGATTTTTTCCGTTAAGGTACTGCCTATGAAACCATTTATCCCTAATATTAGAACTTTCATTTTTTATTTCCTTTTTTCGGTTATTTTCTTTATTACATATCTTGGGTGGTTGCACACCGATAAATAAGCCCTGCCCACATATTCACCAATCAACCCGATGCCGGTGATTAAAACGCTCATCATAAAAAATAATATCGCAAAAAGCGTAAACACCCCTTCAGCCTCAGGACCGATGAAAATTCGCCTCATTATCATATAGAAAACAAGTAATCCACTGAATATAGAGGTAAAAGCCCCAAGCATTGTGAACATCTGTAATGGTATTAATGAAAAACCAGTCAAAAGGTCAAACCCAATACGAATCAATCGATAAGGATTATATTTTGAAATGCCTTGTTTCCGGTCGCTATGTCCAACAGGGATATCAAGGGGATTTTTTGCAAATTTTTGAGCCATAGCGGTCACAAAAGTGAATGCTTCACGTGTTTGAACGACTTGGTCAATGATATCGCGGCTATATGCACGAAGCATGCACCCATGGTCTTTCATGTGTAGTCCAGTGAGTTTGTCACGCATATTATTCACAAACTTAGAGACATATGTCCTAAACCAATTGTCTTGCCGATGCTCTCTATATCCGCCGACTAGGTCATGTCCTTGTTCAATTTTCTCAAGTAATTTGGGGATATCTTCTGGTGGGTTTTGTAAATCAGCATCGAGAGTTATTATTGTTTTTCCACGAACGTGCTCAAAACCAGCAAAAATTGCTATGTATTGACCGTAATTATTATTAAATTCGATAATTCTTATTTTATCTTTATGTTTTTTAAAGAGGTTATTTAATAACTCAGCCGACCGGTCTTGACTGCCGTCATTTATGAAAATGATTTCATAGCTTTTGTTAAGCGTCTCCAACACATCATATAACCTAGAGAAAAATTTCTCCAAGCTTTCTTCCTCATTAAAGATTGGGACAACAACTGAGATTTCAAGTGAGGATATTTTTTTTTCTGCGGGCATTATTTTTCGTCCAAAACTCTTATTAAACTATCTATCACAACATCTTGCATACTCTCGCTCATATCTGGAAACAGAGGCAGGCATAAAACCCTTTTTCCTGCATCTTCAGATATTGGAAAGTCGCCAATGTTATAAGAAAACTTGTCTCGATAAAAACTAAATAAATGTAGTGGTGGATAGTACGCGATGCTCCCAACATTAAGCTCTTTTAATTTTGATATTATATCTTCCCTAGAAAGGGTTGTTTTATCGAGGTTTATCAATATCGGGAATAGGTGCCCAGAATGAGTATATTCATACATTGCTTTGTTGGGTATAAAGATTTTTTCTTGTTTATCGAATGCTTCAAGATATCGAGATATGATTTTTCTTCGTTTTGCATTCATCTCATCGACTTTTTTTAATTGGCAAATGCCAATAGCCGATTGAATGTCGGACATATTAAACTTATAGCCTGGTAACACGACATCATAGTCTAGTGAACCGCTTTTTTTCTTAAATCTGTCCCAAATTGACCTGTTAATTCCATGAAAACGCATTTGTGCAAAGCGGGATTTTTCTTCTTCATCCCTGAGGATGACGCACCCGCCCTCACCAGTGGTCATATTTTTAATGGGATGGAAGCTGAACACCTGAATATCGCCAAAACTGCCAATTTTCTTGTTTTTATAATGGCTACCAAATGCGTGTGCACAGTCTTCTATTACTCGCAAATTATGTTCTTTTGCGATTTGATAAATCTCATCCATATCAACAGGTATTCCTGCATAATGAACAGGCATTATAGCCTTTGTTTTGGGTGTAATCTTTTTTTCAATGTCTTTTGCGGAAATGTTTAAGGTGTGCGGGTCAATGTCAGCAAAAACTGGCATACACCCAGCATGCATAATCGCATTTGCCGTTGCAACAAAAGTAAATGGTGTTGTGATGATTTCGCTCCCAGCGGGAATTCCAGCGGCAACAATGGATAAATGAAGCCCAGCAGTGCCAGAAGTGATTGTTGCAACGTGGGATACGCCAAAATAATCCGCCAAATCTTTTTCAAACCTTTCAGTCACTGCACCAGTTGCGAGCCAACCAGAACGCAACACTTGTGAGACGGCATCTATTGTTTCTTCGTCTAATGATGGAATGGAAACAGGGATAAATTCTTTGGTTGTCATCATTTTGCACCCACCTATCTAACTCTTTGCAATCAAAAAAACACCAAACATTATGGTAACAATTCCGGCAACACGCAACAAAGACATGTGCTCTTGAAAAAAAACATAACCAGCGACAGCAGCCAAAACATAAGAAACGCTGCCCATCGGATATAGATAACTTACCTCAAGCTTAGATAATAAATAAAGCCATATAATAAAGCTACACACATAGCAAAAAATTCCGCCTATGATGTGAATATTGCCCATCGCTCGCATTATAAGGCAGAAAACACCCGATTGCTCCGCGTTGGATAATGCAGTTACGCCATTTTTTAGGATGATTTGTGTCCCTGCATTAAGAACGAGTTGAAACCCTAAGAGCGAAAATATTAGTAGCTTTTCCATTTTTACTGATTGGTTAATACTATATTCTTTTTATCACGAATTAAAACGAAATGCTTTTGTTTTTTCCAATAATATTCATAATTTGCTAGGCTAGTAACCAAGAAAATTTTTGATTTAGATTTTTCCCATAATTTTAAAAAATCAGTAATACTTAAAAATCGGTCATAAACTTTTTCAGCACGTGCCCCAAACTCGAGCTCATCAAAAAAGCCGACTAAACCGACAAAATTTTCAGTGTAGAGAGGCAGTTCTTGATAATACTTTCCAAAACAAAAAATTAAATCTCCTGACGATTTTTGTCCGTTAATGGCGTTTATGAGTGGTCGTAAACTTGGTTTGTTGTTTTCTTGTATAGGTGCGATGACAAAACTCAAAAATGAAAATATGCAGAATATAGTGATGAACTTTGACACGACAAATGTTTGAGCTTTTTTAATAAAAAATGGCAATGCTCCAACCAAAATTAAGCTCAAGCCGAACAATATCAGATAAATCAGCTCGGGAGGGTGGTAGTCTTGGATTGCTTCTTTTGTTATGTATGCAAAACCGCCAACCCCTATTATCAAATCGATGATTATGAAAATGTTGAAAAAATCTTTCCGCTCTAAAGACCGAGACAATCGTCTGCCAACAAGAATGCTAGCTGGTATCATTGACGGTAATATGTATGGTATCAATTTTGAGCCAGAAAATGAGAAAAACAAAATTGGCACAACAAACCATATTGTTAAGATTATAGTGTATTTATCGGCTTCTCTAAATTTTTTTAAAACCCTAGAAACTTCTGCAAGAAACATTCCAGCCCACGGAAACAGACCCGCCCCGCCAATTAGAATAAAAAACCACCATGGTTGATATCTTTGATGAACTGTTGTTGTATACCTAATAAAATGTTCATATATAAAGTATTGATAATTAAAGTCAGGGTTTTTAACCGCAACCAAAACATGCCAAGGCAAAACTATCGCAAAAAACAGGAGGATACTCGGGTGATATAGGATTTTTAAAAAGCTCCAATTCTTTGAATATAAAATCCATATGCCAAACACCAATCCAGTTAGGACTATAGCGACCAAACCCTTAGTTAAAAAGGCTAGCCCAATAAATATATACCCAGCGGATTTTAACCCCCAGCTTTTTTCCTCTGCGAGCATGAAAGATATGATTGCACCACTAAGCAAGACTGAGAAAATCAAATCTAGGCATACAAATTTTGACATGCAAAAATAAAGTAGCATGCTCGATAAAACTGCCGCACCATAGAGCCCCGCCTTTTTTGAGTAAAGACGGTTTGCGACTAAAAAGACTAAAAAACAACCAAAAACACCAAATATCGTGTGCCAAAGTCGCATTGACCAATTATTGATGCCGAACAATTTAACGGGTATGACCTGCATCCAATAAAATAATGGCGGTTTTTCAAAATATTTCACGCCATTCAATCTCGGTGTGATAAAATCTCCTGAAACAGCCATTTCTCGGGGGATTTCGCTATAACGTGCTTCATCAGGGGCATTTAGCATCCGAGATGGGTTCCCTAGGCTGAATATTATTGTGATAATGCACAAAAGCATTAAAACAGAACCATTAGATTTCAGCTTTTTTGAAAAAAATCTAAATAGATTAACATTTTCGTTATTATTATCTGCCATAGTAAATTTATAATTTATATAAGTTTGATTGTACACAATGTTTTATATTTTTGGCATATTTATCGCAACAGCACTCCTTTCCTTTATGGTTTATCGAGGAAATACGGTCATATTTTCTGCCCCGATTACGGTTGTCGTATTAATTATGTTGGGTGGAGTGGGGCTGAGTTATGCAAATGTCATACAATATTTTCAGGTTTTGTTTTTTTCTTTAAGTAAATATCTTGTGATGTATTTCCCTGTATTTTCTTTGGGGGCTGTTTTTGGGATTTTTATGAAAAACAGTGAATACGGCAAGACTATCGCCTATTGGCTGGTAGAAAAAATTGGGCAAGACCAAGCTGTGCTCTGTACCGTGTTACTGTGTGCTATTTTAACATATTCTGGACTGTCACTGTTTGTTATTGCGTTTGTAATATATCCAATTATCAAGCCTTTGTTTCAGTGTGCGAATGTTCCGAAAAGACTAATCCCCGCTACGATAGCTTTTGGCTCTTTTACATTTACAATGGGTGCGTTCCCTGGGTCGGATTCAGTGGTGAACATGATTCCATCTAGTTTTTTCCATACTGATATATATGCCGCACCAATGCTTGGCGTCATATGTGGACTCATCATGCTTTTGATGGGCGTGTTTTGGATACAAAAGCAGGTAAAAAAAGCCAACCTAATCGGGGAAGGCTTTGCCGAAGGATATGTCTTTCCAGAAGACGAATTAAGCAAGGTTGATGTCAGCTTTACGATTGCTATATTGCCAGTAATCATCATTTTATCCATGGGATTTTTTCTTCCTAAATATGTCGAAGTGGCACCAGATTTTAGTTTTCTAAAGAAAAGGCAATATACAAATTCTGATGTGAAAGTTTTTTTCGATAACCTCAGGACAGGTTGCAGTTTATTGGTTGCGATTATGACTATTATTTTTTCTAAGTACAGGAACTTTTCTGAGATAATGAAAAATTTCAATAAAGGTGCTGAACGTGCCCTGCCTCCAATAATCAATACTGCCTCTGTTATTGGTTATGGCTCGGTTGTTGCTATTGTGCCAGCGTTTGAAACTTTAAAAGGTGTTCTTATAAATCTGGCTGGGGGCAACCCGATTATATCATCCTCGCTATCAACGATGGTGTTATCAGCATGTTGTGGTTCTGCGAGTACGGGTATTGGTCTTTCTTTACGAGTTTTAGGCGATTTTCATTATAAATTGACCTCATCACTGAACATGGATTTAGAAATTCTTCACAGGATAACCGCAATGTCTTGTGGAATTTTTGACTCGCTCCCAGGAAATGGTGCGATAGTGACAATCATGATTATCACTGGTTTGTCATTTAAAGAGGCATATAAAGACATATTTGTCACTACTGTTTTGATTCCGCTCATAACAGTTATTGGTGCAATCGCCTTTTCAGCAATAATTTAAGCAGGTTGGATATATTTTATGTATCTAAAAAGCTCCTTAACTTACGAGACCTGCTGGGGTGTTTTAATTTTCTTAATGCCTTGGCTTCAATTTGTCTTATTCTCTCACGTGTAACGAAGAATTCTTGACCGACCTCCTCTAGTGTATGGTCAGTGTTCATTCCGATGCCAAAACGCATCCTTAAAACCCGCTCTTCCCTAGGGGTGAGGGTGGTTAATACCATGTTAGTGGCTTCTTTCAGGTCTGAATTAATAGCCGAATCTATTGGAATCATAGCGTTTTTATCTTCAATAAAATCTCCAAGGTGAGAATCTTCTTCGTCACCCACGGGTGTTTCAAGACTGATTGGCTCCTTTGCTATTTTCAAGACTTTCCTAACCTTGTCAGCAGGCATACGCAATCTTGCCGCTAATTCTTCAGGTGACGGCTCGACGCCAGTATCATTCAAAATTTGCCTTGATGTGCGGACAATTTTATTAATTGTTTCTATCATATGCACGGGAATTCTGATGGTGCGAGCTTGGTCGGCTATTGAACGGGTAATAGCTTGCCTTATCCACCAAGTTGCATAGGTGGAGAATTTGTATCCACGCTTATATTCAAATTTATCAACAGCCTTCATCAGACCGATATTACCCTCTTGAATTAAATCTAAAAACTGTAGACCACGGTTGGTATATTTTTTGGCTATCGATATAACCAGTCTGAGGTTTGCCTCAATCATTTCTTTTTTTGCTTGAGAGGCTTCTGAATCGCCTTTTTGTATTTTTTTTGATACTTCGCGGAAGGTGTCTATAGTAAGACCGCTTAATTTTTCTATGTCTTGAATTTCTTTTTGATGGTTTATAATCTCTATAGAATGTTTTTCTACAAAATTTTTCCAACCTTTTTTATTGATGGAAGATATACTTTCTAGCCATTCAGGATTTGATTCGTTTCCATAATAATTTTTTAAAAATTCTTCTCTGTTTACACCACAGTCAATGGCAGAACGCAAAAAACTGCCTTCATTACGCATAAGCTGTTTATTAAGCTTTAAAATTTCGTCCATAATTCCGCTAATTCTTGATGGGACGAATTTCAGCTCATCAACTTTGGTCACCAGTTCATCAAAGGCTTTGTCTTGTTTTTGAATTTGAGCTTTTGTGAGCGGTTTAGCGGATTTTTTTTCTGTGGCTTTTAAAATATTGCGACGCAAGGTCAAAATATCTCTCAATGTTTCGATAAACTGAGGGAGCATCTGCGACTCAGCAAGGTCAAGAGAGTTTTTTGATGACACATCATCTTGCTCAGTGTTTTCATTTTCATCCTGTGTATCAACTTCGTCATCACTTTCTTCGCTATCAACGTCGTCTTCGTTACCCAAGTCTATTTGAAATAATTCTCTAGGGGGCAAGGTTCCATTTTCCAGCTTGTCTGCCCATTCTTTGAACTTATTAAACGCGAGATTAGTTTGGCACAAACCTTGAATTACGGTGAATTTTCCTGACTCAATTTTTTTTGCAAGCTCAACCTCGCCTTCACGTGATAACAGCTCAACATTGCCCATTTCTCGCAAATACATCCTAACGGGGTCTTCTGTCTTTACTGTTTCTTCTTCGATGATGTCTTCACTGTCAACCTCTTCGGCGTCATCAATCGCAGATTCTGGCGAAAGTTCAACGGCTTCTTCCGTTTCCAAAACTGAAATATTCAGTGAGGTGATTTGGGAGACGGCTTCTTCAATTTCTTCCGCGGGAACTTGGTCTTTGGGTAGGATTTGTTCAAGCTCGTCGTATGTTATGAAACCTCGCGACTTTCCTTTGTTGAGGAGTCTCTTAAAGGCAGGAGAGTTGATTCCAGCTACGGTCGTGTTTTCTTGTTTTTTGTTGTCTAATTTTGCATTATTAGAGGTTGTCATAAGGTTTTTCCTAGTTTGTATTGTTATTTATACACTGTTTTAATGCTTTTAATTTTTCCCAATCAGCTTCTGAAAAACAGATTTTAAGCCGATTTGCTAGCTGTCTTATTTCATTTTCTATGTCTTTTTCCACAAAGACTTTATTCCAAATTTCTATCCATCGATTATAAAATATTGTTTCTTCGCTCAGCTCCTCATCCTTAGAAGAGCGGCAATTCGCAAGCTCATCATCCAGCCATTCCAAATCATGTCCATCTGAGCCAAGTTTTTGAAGCATTTCTTGGCTGTCAGTTAAACCATTATGAAAGTGAAACAATATTCGCTCACCAATTTTTTCTATATCAGAATTATTATTCAATAGTTTCTGAAAATCACTCTCTACTCTGTTTAATATATTGGGGTGATTTATAATAATCGCAAGTAATATTTTTTTCGCTATTTGGATATTATCGATATTTTTTATGTTTTTTAAGGTTATTTTGGTCTTTAAGGGACGTTTTTTTATTTTTTTTGCGATTGTGTGCTTCGAATATTCATTAAACATCGATAATACTGTCTGTTGATATGACTGTCGAACGTCGATATTAACAATTTTATTTAGTGTGGTGCGTAAATTGTTTTTTATTCCAGCAAGTTCCTCAGGTGTATTAACATCTTTTGCGTGAGTTGACCAAATCATGTCCAACATAGACTTGGGGTTTGACATCAAATCCAAAAGCTGTGACGTTCTGCCAGATGAGACCATGGAATCAGGGTCTTCGTTTTTTGGTAAAAGGCAAAATCTGAGAGAGTAGTTAGGTCTAAGAAATGGGATAATACGCTCGATTAAGCGGTCGACAGCTCGCAAACCCGCTATGTCGCCATCGAGCATGATTATGGGGTCGTTACAGATTTTCCAACAAGATATAATCTGTTCCTCACTAATGGCTGTGCCCAATGGTGCTACGCACTTTGTGATGCCCGCTTTTTTTAGTGATATAACGTCCATATACCCCTCACAGACGATGAGCGGTAGGTCAAGCGATTCTTGTCTTGCATTATGAAAATTATAGAGCAATGATTTTTTATGAAACAAATAAGAGTCTTGAGAGTTGATGTATTTTGCAGAAAGCTCATCTTGAAACACCCTTCCGCCAAAGCCCACAACGCGACCCTTGATGTCATTGATTGGGAAAATAATTCTTCCACTGAATCGGTCAAACAGCCCTTTATTAGTTGAGCCGAATTCTTGTTGTATTTTTGCCTGATACCCGAGGCTGTTCAGGTGTTTATAGGTCAGTTTATCTTTAGTAGGGGCATAACCTATTTGAAAAAAATCAATCATTTCAGAAGATATGCCACGCGACAGCAAGTATTGGAAGGCGATTTTCCCCTCTTCTGTTGATAAGAGGTTTTTATGATACCACTGCGTTGTTTGGTTCAGCATATCATAGGCGGATTTGATATAGTCATTATTAACCAAGCTTTTGGCGTTTTGCGGTATTTCTATTCCCGCAAGGGAGGCGAGCTTTTCCACAGCTTCAGGGAAAGATAAGTTTTCTGTCTTTTGAACAAAGTCTATACAATCACCTGTCGCACCACAGCCAAAGCAATAGAAAAAACCTTTAGAGTCATCAACTTTGCATGAAGGCGTTTTTTCATGGTGAAATGGGCATATGGCAAACATATCGCGACCAAGTTTTTTTACAGATGTTTTTTGTAAAAAAATTTCAGAGAGGCGAATTTTTGAACGAATATTATCTAAAAAATCTGTAGAATAGTTGTTGTTCATAACCGCCGATGTCGATATTGAGCAGAAAATAACTGTGCGATTATAGTATAAAAGGCAACCATAATCAAGATGGCATAAAATGGAGCGGGTGATGGGAATCGGACCCACGTCATCGGCTTGGAAGGCCGAAGCTTTACCATTAAGCTACACCCGCAAACAAAGGTGGTGGAGGGGGTAGGATTCGAACCTACGTAGACAATGTCGGCAGATTTACAGTCTGCTGCCTTTGACCGCTCGGCCACCCCTCCGACTTATGTAAAATAAGATGCTAGTACAATATGCGTAACTAACAGTTGTTGTCAATAGTTCAGTTTATGTGGAATAATTGTTTTTTTAAGATGAGACATAGGAAGTGTTCGCTAGCTTATTATGGATTTGTAAAAAATATTAAAAAATTGACCAAAAACACTAGTAAAAACCAATCAATGAAATATATATTGGGGTTTGGGTTTTTTTGAGAGCTAATTTTTGTGTCTTTAAACGACGATATAATTCTTGTGATTTCAGAGCCGCTTTTAAGCCGTGGGTATGAAGTCATTAAAATAGACATTTCTTACAGCAATAGGCTCGCAATAAATGTTTTTATAGACAGGCTTGACGCTCTTTCTGTGTCTGTGACCGATTGTAGTAATGCGAGCAAACTTATTTCTGCTTTACTAGATGTTGAAAATATTATAAATAATTCTTATGTATTGAACGTCAGTTCACCTGGTGCTAAACGCCCATTAACAAAGCCTGAACATTTTTCTAGGTTTGTTGGGAGCGTTGTCGTTGTAGAGCTTTTTCAACCTATTTCAGGTCGAAAAAAATTTACAGGCACTATTTCTGCTGTAAAAAGCTTTCAAAATATGTCACATATATTGTTATATTTAGAGGCTGAGCAAAAAACAGTTGAGCTGCCGTTTTGTGATATAAAAAAGGCGAATTTAAGAGCAGGTAATTAAAGGGATTGAGGTTTTATAATGGCTAAGACGCATGTTTCTGGTACAGAGCTTTTGCAAATTGCAGATGTGGTCGCGAGGGAGAAAAATTTACCTAAAGATATAATAATCGAGGCGATGGAAGATGCTATACAAAAGGCTGGGCGTGCTCGTTATGGTATGGATTATGACGTAAGGGCTAGGATTGACCGCCAAACGGGTGACATCAAAATGTATCGTGCTCGAGAAATCGTTGAAATTGTCGAAGACCATTACACACAAATTGGTCTTGCTGAGGCACTTTTGGTCGACCAGCAGTCTCAAATCGGTGGGCAGGTGATGGACGATTTGCCTTTAATCGACTTTGGTCGAGTTGCTGCACAGGTGGCAAGACAGGTCATAAACCAAAAGGTCAGGGATGCTGAGCGTCAAAGACAATATGACGAGTTTAAGGACAGGGTTGGCGAAATTATAGGTGGGGTTGTAAAAAAAGCAGATTTTACTTCCGTTGTTGTTGAGGTTGGTCGTGGTGAAGGCTTGCTTCGTAAAGATAGCCTGCTTCCTCGGGAAGTGTTTCGTGTTGGCGACCGTATTAGGGCATATGTCGAGGAGGTTCGCAGGAGCGATAGTGGGGCACAAGTGCTCTTATCTAGGACGCATCCGAACTTTATGGCGAAATTGTTTATGCAGGAAGTACCAGAGATTTATGACGGCATTGTTGAGCTTAAGGCGGTTTCACGTGACCCAGGGAGCAGGGGAAAAATTGCTGTATACTCTCGTGATCCTTCGATTGACCCAGTGGGCTCTTGTGTTGGTGTGCGTGGTGTTAGGGTGCAGGCGGTTGTGCAAGAGCTACAGGGAGAAAAGGTTGATATCGTTTTATGGTCAGATGACTCAGCAACCTTTGTGGTGAACGCACTTGCCCCAGCGGAAGTTTCAAAAGTCGTGGTTGACCAAGAAAAAAGGTTATTTGAAGTTGTTATCCCTGATGAGCAGTTGAGCCTTGCAATTGGTAGGCGAGGTCAAAATGTGAGGTTGGCAAGTCAATTAACGGGCTGGAGAATTGATATATCAACTGAGTCTGAAGACAGCGAGAAGAAAAACCGTCAACATCAAGAACAGTCCCAAATGTTTATTGACGCGTTAGACTGTGATGATGTGATAGCAAGGCTATTGATGGCGGAGGGTTTTGATTCTGTGGACGAGTTGGCTGAATCTGATGTGAGAGAAATCGCTGAAATTGAAGGCTTTGATGAGGACATAGCAGGTGAACTTAAGGAAAGGGCAAACGCGTTTATTAGCAAGAGAAATAAAACCCTTGAAGATGAGTTTGTTGAGCTCGGCGGTAGCAAAGATTTGTTGGATGTTGAGGGTTTGGGTATATTGCTCGCTATGAAGCTCGTTAAATCTGGTGTCAAGTCTCGAGATGACTTGGCAGATTTGTCTAGTGATGAGTTGATTGAATTGGCTGGTGATATTGAGTTGTCAGTTGATGATGCGGGTGCTATTATCATGCGAGCTAGGGAAAAGTGGTTTAATTAAAACCATTTGCTGGGTTGATTATTTTTGTAATGTTGAATAATTGAATGGATACAGAAAAACCAAAAAAGACTCTGGTTCTGAACAAAAAGATTAGCACTACTTCAGATGCTGGGCATGTGAGACAGAGTTTTTCCCATGGACGCACCAAAACTGTTACGGTTGAGGTGAAAAAGCGTCGTGGCGTTAAAAAACAAGAGGATGACCAAGATTCCCTTTCAAAAGCAGCGTTGCAAACGGGTGTTTTGGGCGGCGAGCTTGCTGTATCGGTTGATGGTCAAGATGGTCTTAAGACGTTAACGTCGCGTGAGCTGGAGTTAAGACTGCAGGTTTTAAAAGATGCTAAACAACGCCGTATAGACGAAGAAATTGCGTTGCAAGAGCTGGAAAATAGTCTGGCCGCTAAAGAACAAAACGAGATTAACGACCTAGGGGACGGGACTTGTTTGACTGACGATGGCGTTGACCCGCCTCATGTTGAGCAAGCTGAAGATTTGGCTGTCGAGCCAGATGTTTCGGTTAATAATGCGGTTAACCCTGATAACTTAAAAACCGCTGTTAAACACGATAAGTTTATACAACCGTTCAGAAGCGGCGGGTTTGATGATTCAGATGATTCTGGCGAATCAAGGTTTAAAAACGTTGGAAAAAAGCCAGCCAAAAAACTTAGTAAAGATGGCGATTCTTTCGGTGGACATAGCAGAAGACAAAAGAAAGTCTCCATATATGACGCTATGGCAGAAGAACAAGAAAGAATTCGTTCTTTGGCGGCGGTTCGTAGGGCAAGAAACAAGGGCAAAAAAGGTTTTGTTAACGACCTAGACGAGTCGAAGAAAATTATACGTGAAGTCGTTATCCCTGAGACAATCGACGTGCAGGAACTGTCAAACCGCATGGCGATGAGGGGTGGAGAATTAATCAAAACTTTATTTAAAATGGGCGTTGTTGCGACGATTAATCAAGTCATCGATGGCGATACGGCGGAATTAGTTGTCACGGAGCTGGGGCATAAAGTAAAGCGTGTTAGCGATAGTGATGTGGAAGTTGGGCTCCATGGCGTTGAAGACAGCTTAAGCGACCTTTTGCCCAGACCGCCAGTTGTAACCGTTATGGGGCACGTAGACCACGGGAAAACCTCTCTTTTGGACGCATTAAGACGCACAGATGTTGTCGCAAAGGAAGCGGGCGGTATCACTCAGCACATCGGTGCTTATCAAGTGACAATGTCTGATGGAAGAAAGATAACGTTCATAGATACCCCCGGTCACGCAGCATTTACTGAAATGAGGGTTAGGGGTGCGAATGTTACAGATGTTGTTGTCTTGGTCGTTGCAGCCGATGATAGCGTAAAAGAACAAACCATCGAGGCGATTAATCACGCCAAGGCGGCAAACGTGCCGATAGTTGTTGCGATAAATAAAATTGATAAACCAAATGTAAACCCAGACAGGGTGAAACAAGACCTTTTGCGTTATGAAATTATTTCAGAATCGCTGGGGGGTGATGTTGTCACTGTTGATGTTTCAGCAAAAACTGGTAAGGGTTTGGATGAGCTATCTGAGGCAATACTTGTTCAAGCAGAGATGTTAGATTTGAGAGCAAACCCAAACAGAAGCTGTGATGGGGTTGTGATTGAATCTAGGCAGGAAAAGGGGCTTGGACCAGTTGCTACTATTTTAGTAAAACGTGGCACATTAAAGCGGGGCGAAGTGTTCGTATCGGGAAATTTTGCTGGGCGAGTACGAACCATGACAGACTACTTGGGGAGCAAGATAGATTTAGCCACTCCTGGAATGCCTGTGGAGGTTGTTGGTTTTGACGGGACGCCAAACCCAGGTTCAGATTTTATTGTGTTGGAAGATGACGCCAAGGCGAGGGAAATAGCTCAATATCGTGATAAAAAGTCTCGTTCTGCAAAGTATGCTGTTGGAAAGGTGTCTGTTGAGCAGATGTTCAGCGATTTGAAGAGCGAAGGTGATATGAGCGAACTCCCAATCATAGTTAAAGCTGATGTCCAAGGTTCGGTTGAGGCAATCATTTTTAGCCTCAAGAAGGTTTGTAATGATGAAGTTGCCATCAGGGTTTTGCATTCAGGTGTTGGCGAAATCACCGAGAGTGACATCATATTGGCGAAGGCATCTGGCGGGATTGTTGTCGGTTTTAATGTGCGTGCGAGTGCTCAGGCACGAAATGTTGCACAGCGTGATGCGGTTGAAGTTAAATACTATTCCATAATATATGACTTGGTTGATGATATCACGGCGATGCTTTCTGGATTGTTGGCACCTGAGTTAAGAGAGAAAAATCTCGGCAGTGCACAGGTCAGGAAGGTGTTTGACGTGAAGAAAGCTGGCAAAATAGCTGGTTGTATGGTCGTCTCGGGCGTTATTAAACGTGGCTGTAAGGTCAGGGTTTTGCGTGATAATGTGGTCATTCATAATGGAGATTTGTCTTCTTTAATGCGTTTGAAGGACGAGGTTAAAGAGGTAAGAGAAGGGTTCGAGTGTGGTGTTGGCATAGAAAACTATCAAGACATTCGCGAGAGTGACATCATCGAATGTTTCTCGATTGAAGAGATAAAGCGAACCTTATAATGCTTTTTAAGTCTAGTTTTGAACCTGAAAAAATAAAAACAAGACCTCATAAAGTCGCAAGTGACTTGCAAAGGGTTTTTTCAGAAATTTTGTCTGAAGATGGCTATTATTCGTTTTCAGGTGAAGTGAAACCTAAGATAACTATCACTGGCGTTGATGTTTCGCCGTGTCTTAGGCATGTGAAGATTTTTATTACAGATTATTCCTGCTTAGACAGGGGGCTTGTTTTAAAATATTTAAGAAATATGGTCAAGACCTATCGTTTTGGTATGGCTAAAATGATTAAGTTAAAGTTCGTGCCAGAAATATCTTTTCAATATGACGTGACAGAAGAAAAAGCGGCTCTCATCGACGATATTTTCTCAAAAATCAACAATAAAGTGCCCGAGAGGGAATTTTGATATCAGGTGATGTTACGGATGGGTGGCTTGTTATCGATAAGCCTGTTGGGGTCAGCTCTAACTTTGTTAATACCAAAATAAAAAGACATTTTGAAAAACGGGTGAAAGTGGGGTTCGCGGGAACATTAGACCCGCTCGCATCAGGCGTTTTGCCAGTTGCATTGGGCAAGGCGACGCGTACATGCTCTTTTATGTTGGAATGTGATAAAAAATACACTTTTTCTGTTGTTTGGGGAAAAAAAACGACCACAGATGATGCTGAAGGAGAGGTGATTGCCGAGTCTCACATTCGTCCAAACGAGAAAGAAGTTTTGTCAGTTATGGGCAGTTTTATCGGCGAAATTATGCAGGTTCCACCCCCTTTTTCAGCGATAAAAATCTCGGGAAAGAGGGCTTGTGATAGGGTGCGTTCTGGCGAACAAATTGAACTTTCCGCAAGAAAAGTTAATGTGTTTGATCTGAAATTATTATCAATTAACGCTGTTAGGGGGGATTTTTTGGTTCACTGTAGCAAGGGAACCTATGTTCGCAGCATTGCTCGGGACTTGGCGGAAAAGCTGGGAAGTTGCGGCTATGCAGAAAATATTAGGCGTGTTAGCGTTGGGAAATTTTTATTAAATCAAACAATAACTCTGGAAAAATTTTTAAGTATGGTTCATACTCAGCAATTAGACGAACATATGTTGCCGATGGATTATGCGCTGGACGACATCCCGGCATGTTATCTGCAACAACGTGAGTCTGAGGGCTTTAAATATGGGCAATTTGTCGAAACAGATGGTGGATTTTCTGAAGGCGAGTTGGTTCGTGTTTATGGTGATGGCGGTCAGTTCTTAGGTTTTGGTCGCATTTTAGGATTGGGCATTGTGCCCGTTAAGGTCTTTGTTTAAATGTGTTTAATAGGAGAGGTTTAAGATGTCGCAGATAGATTTTAAAGATGTGTTAAAGCAGTTTTCAGCTCATGAAAATGACACTGGTTCTTCAGAGGTACAGGTGATTACTCTCACCGAGCGTATAAGCAGCTTAAGTGAGCATCTGAATTTTCATAGGAAAGATTTTCATTCCAGACGTGGCTTGTTACAAATGGTCAGCAAAAGACGAAGCTTATTAGCGTTTCTTAAAAGAAAAAACGCACAGCGTTATGCCGACTTGATAAAAGCTCTTGGTTTGCGTCGCTGATTTGATTTTTTTAAAAGGGTTTTTTCCCGTAATTAAAAGGTAGTTTTATTTGAATGTTTAATATTATAAAAAAAGAGACCGTTTGGGCTGGGCGTAAGCTGGTTCTAGAAACTGGAAGGGTTGCACGTCAAGCTGATGGTGCAGTTCTTGTTTCATACGGCAATACGACAGTGCTTTGTACGGTTGTGGCTGATAAAAAAGCTAGGGATGACATTGATTTTTTTCCTCTAACTGTTATATATCAGGAAAAGTTTTATGCTGGCGGGAAGTTCCCAGGGGGCTTTATGAAGCGAGAGGGAAAGCCTGCGGAACGTGAAACACTGATTTCTCGTTTGATAGACAGACCAATTAGACCGCTCTTTCATAAAGACTTTAAAAACGAGACACAGGTTGTTTGTACTGTGATTAGTTATGACGGTCAGACAGAGGGCGATATTGCTGCGATAATCGGTGTGTCTGCTGCTTTGACGATATCAGGGATACCATTTTTGGGACCTATTGCTGCTGCAAAAGTTGGGTATGTTGATGGCGGGTATGTCCTGAATCCTTTGGTTAGTGAGATTGAAGGTTCTGACCTAGAGTTAACCGTCGCTGGAACGTCTGAGGGCGTTTTGATGGTCGAGTCCGAGGCGAAAGAGCTGTCTGAGGATGTAATGCTTGGGGCGGTTGAATTCGGACACAAGGCCATGCAGCCTGTCATTGATTTAATCATTTCGCTAGCTGAGGATGCGGCTAAAGAGCCTTGGGATATTACAGCGAATGATGATAGCGACCTGATAAAAAATGAGCTTAGTAATATTACTAGTGACCTTGTGGCAGCTTGTTCTATTCAAGACAAGTTCGCACGTCGAGACGCCGTGAACAAGGTGAAGGCGGATTTTATTGAAAAGGTCGTTACGGCTGACGAAAGCATATCTAAGGTGGCGGTCGGTGTTGCTTTTTCTAACTTAGAGAAAGAACTCGTTCGCACAAGGATGTTGGATACGCAGTTAAGATTAGATGGAAGAGATTTTTCCACTGTGCGTCCCATAGATGTGCAGGTTGGAATTTTACCCCAAGTTCATGGAAGTGCGTTGTTTACTAGGGGCAGTACTCAGGCGTTGGCTGTGACCACGCTCGGCGTTGGTGAGGATGAGCAGATAATAGACGACCTCGTTGGCGATTATAAAGAAAGGTTTTTATTACATTATAATTTTCCTCCTTTCTCCGTCGGGGAAGTTGGCAGAATGATGGCACCTGGTCGTCGGGAAATTGGTCATGGAAAATTGGCTTGGCGGGCTATTCATCCAATGCTACCTAGTAAGAGCGAATTCCCTTATACCATTAGGGTGGTTTCTGAGGTGACTGAGTCTGATGGGTCGTCTTCTATGGCAACGGTTTGCGGAGCTTCTTTGTCTTTGATGGAAGCAGGTGTGCCATTGCCCAGACCAATTGCAGGGATAGCAATGGGGCTTGTGAAAGAAGGGGAGCGTTATTGTGTTTTGACCGACATCATGGGCGATGAAGACCACCTAGGCGACATGGACTTTAAGGTTGCAGGCACCCATGAAGGTATCACTGCTTTGCAGATGGACATAAAAATTACAAGCATAACAACCGACATAATGAAAAAAGCCTTGGCTCAAGCTAAAGACGGCAGAAAACATATATTGGATGAGATGTCTAAGGTCATAGACTGTGCAAGGAGTGAGCTAAATAACAACGCTCCACGCATAGAGACAGTAAAAATTAACCCATCTAAAATTGGTGAGTTAATAGGTCCGGGCGGGAAAATGATTCGTGAAATCACTGAGACAACTGGCACAAAAATAGACATCGAAGAAGACGGCACTGTGCGTGTGTCAGCGACTGATAAGGCTTCTATCGACGCGGCGATGTCTAGGGTGAAAATGATAGGTTGCGACCTGAAAACTGGTGACATATATACTGGTAAGGTTGTGAAAATCATGGATTTTGGCGTTTTTGTGAATATCGGAAGTCGTGATGGTATGGTGCATGTGAGCGAGCTAGCAAATCAACGTGTTGAAAAACCTTCAGATGTTGTAAAACTCGGTGATACTGTGAATGTTGCGGTTTTGGGGTATGATAATAAAGGGCGTTTGAAATTAAGTGTCAAAAGTGCCTTAAATTCAGACACTGAAGAATAGTTATAAAATTTTTACACAATTTGAAAATTCATTTAATAGCATCCGTTAGGGTGCTATTTTTTTTATTCGAGCAAGAGTTTTTACGTCACGTCATATTTAATCAGCAAGTCTGTTGTCTAAGGTGTTTGACCACAATATTTTGGTCAAAATAGGTGTGGGGGTGGTTAGGCAAGTTTGTTGAGCTTTTTTAAAGCATATCCTCGCGATTAGTCTTTGAAGGGTTTGAATGTTTTTTAAAAAACTCTTTGTGATTTGACAGAGAAACTCTCACTGTCAGGGAAAAAAGTTCTGTTAAACATTGTTTTGAGAACAAACAATTACTCTGCAGTGTTAAGCTCTTTTTTCAAAACACCTGATGCGTGAAATGATACAGACCTTCTGGACGATATCTTAGCGGGTGCACCTGTTCTGGGGTTGCGACCCATTCGCTCCTTTTTTTCGCGAACTGAAAAAGTGCCAAAGCCAGAAATTTTCACTGGTTCACCAGACGCCAGCGTGTTGCCAATTTCTTCTAATATGGTTTCTATTAAGTCCATGGCATGTAATTTTGTGATTTGAAATTCGGCCATCACCGCGTCAGCAAGTTCTGCTCTGGTTAATACGGGCATTTTCTCTTTGTTGGTCATGTTATAATTCCCAGTAAATACAAAAAAATCTATTAAAGAAAATATTTTATCCGATGAGCATTAAGTCGTTAAAAAAACAAACCAATTTTTATAATGTCATAAGACAATCAATTATTTTTAATAAGGTTAAACAAAAAGCTCACATTTTTCAAATAAAAATATCAAAATAAACAACCTGCCCACAGCACCAAGGTAAAAATACTTGCTGATGTGGATAGTTTTGATTAATTGTATAATCAAAAACCTAAAAAGGCAACTTAAACCCAGCAGGCAATCCACCAGTCAGGGCTGACATCTGTTCAGACATTTTCGCATCTAGCTTAGACTTGGCGTCACTAAAAGCTGCGATTATTAAATCACTAAGCACCTCATGGTCATTGGGGTCAATTATGCTGGGGTCAATGTTGAGCTTTGTGATTTCGTGCTTGCCGTTCATGGTGATGTTAACCATGCCGCCACCAGAAGAGCCATTGACGTCAATGTCTTGAATTTGCGATTGCATTTTCATAAATTCAGACTGCATTTGTTGTGCTTGTTTCATTATGTTTTTAAAATCGGTCATATTACTCTTCCTTATTTATTGCAATTTTTGCGTTTGGAAATAATTTTTCAGCTGTCTTGATTATATCACAATTATGCACTTTCGATAGTGCTTCCATATCAATTTTTTGCTCTTGCTCATATATCGATGGCGTTGATTGAGCGTTTTCATCAGTTTGCTGAATGGTAATTTTCCAATCCTGTTGAGTGAGGTTGTTTAATAGGCTAGTAAAACGTTTTGGAAAATCTTCCTTAAAGTCTTTTTTGCGAGTAATGGTTATTACCGGTGGTGAAAAATTAATAATCGATAAACTCTCTTTCAATTCATTTAGGGTTAAAACTTCTTTGTTTTTTTCTAAAGCGTCCAAGAGCTGTTCAACAGTAGATATTTTTAATTGAGGGGGGCTTGTTTGCTCAATGTCACTAAGCACCTTGGGAGCGTTTTTTAAACCATTGACCAAATCAGAAAGTTCAGGCAATTCAGACAAATAACATACTCTTATCAAAACCACCTCCATTGCTTGGTTCGGCATATCGGCGAATTTTATCTCCTCAACCCCCTTAATGAGGGCTTGCCAGATGCGAGATAAACCAGCGATTGAAAGTTTGTCTAGGAGTTGTTTTTTGGCGATTTGCTTAAAGTCATCTTGAATTTCTGCATCTGTTAACGATACAGGGGTTTGGTTCTTTTCGCAAATCAACCAATGTGTTAGCGTTAGTGCTTTATTAAGCAATTCAAGGGCTGAGCCGCCACTGTTAAAATACTCCCTCACAGCGGTAATCGCCTCTTTCGCATTACCTAAAAGGGTGTGTTTAATTGTTTCAAACGCAAGCGTATAGTCCCCATATCCTAATATTTGTTGCGTTGCTTCGGAAGTGATTTTTTGATAGTTACAAAAACTGATGACCTGCTCCAGCATTGTTAACCCGTCTCGCACAGACCCTTTGGCTGCTCGTGCGACCGTGTTTAAGGCGTCGATTTCGGCAGGGATGGATTCTTGATTTAAAATATTTGCAAAATGTTGTGCTAAGACATTGGTTGGAACGGGCTTCAATTCAAAGTTCAGGCACCTAGATAATATCGTGTCAGGCACTTTATGAATTTCAGTCGTTGCAAACAAGAACTTCACATGACTTGGCGGTTCTTCTAGGGTTTTTAGGAGGGCATTGAAAGCACTTTTCGACAACATGTGCACTTCGTCGATTATATAAATTTTATATTTGCACTCTATTGGCTTATATTTACAAGATTCTATGATTTCTCTAATGTCGTCGACACTTGTGTGGCTTGCGGCGTCGATTTCGATTACGTCCATATGACGCTCTAGCAAGATTTCTTGGCATGTTTTACACGTTCCGCATGGTTGGGCACTGTTTTGTGCTCTTTTTGAACAATTGAGTGCACGGGCAAGAATTCTTGCGGTCGATGTTTTTCCAGTGCCTCTGATACCAGTGAATATTATACCGCCATTAAGACGGTCTTTTACGATTGCGTTGGTTAATATTTGAACCAAAACATCCTGACCAATAAGGTCTTCAAGCGTTCGTGAGCGATATTTTAAAGATAGCGGTAGATAAGTAGAACTCACTTCGGAAAAAATCTCACCATAAACCCAAACCAAACAGCACAATGAAGAAATCGCTCAACCCAAATTGACACCACTATGGCTGCTTTCTTCCGAACCTGACCAGATTTATGGCTAATTCGTCTAAGCGACCTCTTCAATTGGTGAGGATATACTAAAATTTATCGTTTTTACAAGCAGTTTTAGATGTTTTACAATTTTTACTACTATAAAATTAGTATTTAAACAATTAATGAAACGACTGAATTTACATGTTATTATATGCAGATTTTTGGTTTACTAAAAAAGGATTATGGAGTTAAAAGAAGAGATATTAAAATGGTGCTTGAGTGCGGGCATCAGCGACATCACCTCAAATCAACCACGATGTGATGTGAAAATTGCGGGCTCTCCTAAGCCCGTTAAAACAGCTTTAGAAAGCAATCCATATAAAGAACAAATCAGACAGGTTAAAACCCTTGAAGATTTGCGAACAATGATGGCAGGATTTACCTTATCTCCGCTTCGTTTGACAGCACAAAACCTTGTGTTCGGTGACGGAAACCCAAAATCAAAAATCATGCTAATCGGTGAGGCTCCTGGTGCGGACGAAGACCGTTTGGGAAAACCATTTGTTGGGTTAAGCGGGAAATTGTTGGATAAAATGCTTTTTGCTATTGGGTTGAATCGGAGTAATGTTTATATTAGTAACATCGTGCCTTGGAGACCCCCAGGGAACAGAACGCCAACCAATGACGAAATCGCTTTATTTATGCCGTTTGTTCAAAGGCATATTGAACTTGTTAAACCTGAAATAATCGTTTGTGTGGGTGGAACTGCGGCAAAGGCTATTCTTGATAAGCCTGAAGGCGTCACACGTATCAGGGGGCAATGGTTAGATTTTCAGATTACACAAAGCGGTTTTTCTGCAAAGGCGATGGTTTTGTTTCACCCTGCGTATTTGTTGCGTTCTCCTGGGCAAAAGGGGGTTGCTTGGTCTGATTTGTTGAAGATAAAGCAACGAATGGAAGAAATGCATGATGCCTGATTATAAAATCGAATCCGAATTGGGCGGAACAGTTGTTGGCATGGATGAAGTCGGTCGAGGCTGTCTTGCTGGGGATATTGTTGTCTGTGCGGTTTGGCTTGACCCAGATGTGATAGACGGCAATCTTTTGTCTCAGATTAACGACTCTAAGTTAATCAGCCGAAAAAAACGTGAAGTTTTATATCATGCATTAACAAACCTACCAAAGAGTTCATTAAAATATTCAATTGCTCACTCTAGCGTCGAAGAAATTGATGACATTAATATCCTAAGGGCAACGATGCTTGCGATGAGCAGGGCGTATGACAAGATTGATTTAACAGCAGATGCTGTTATCGTTGACGGCAATCAATTGCCCAGTTTACCATGCAAAACTTTTGGCTTCGTAAAGGGGGATAGAAAAAGCCTATCGATAGCGACAGCATCAATAATAGCAAAAGTTTATAGAGACAATTTGATGAGCGATTTAAACGTGCAATATCCACAATATTTGTGGCACAAAAACGCTGGTTATGGAACAAAAGCACATATTACGGCAATTGAGGAATTTGGAATCACACCCCATCACAGAAAAAGCTTTAAAATCAGAGAGATGAAAGAACTAGCCTAATCTCGTTACTTGTTGTCCATTTTCTATTACAATTTTATTTTCTAGCTCAAGCTCACAAAGTATGGACAGCAATTGATTAATGGGCAGGTCTGTTTCTTGCGACAAATCTTCGATTAGAGTTGCTGTTGACGATAACATTTCTAGGATTTGTTCTTTATCATTACTTGGTTCAGCTATTTCAGGGGTTGCGGGTTGGGGCATTTCTTCAAATAATTGTTGTTGAGGTTGAGTTTGTGGAATTGGTCGGATTATTGTTGGATAATTTTCGAATATATCTTCTGAAGATTGAGTAAAAATCGCACCACTTTTCAACAAATTATTTGTCCCCCAACACCTTGGGTCAAGTGGTGAACCAGGTACTGCAAAAACATCTCGATTATAATCTATCGCATACTTTGCGGTGATTAAAGAGCCAGATTTCACTGTCGCCTCAACAACCAAAATCCCTCGAGAAAGCCCAGCAATTATTCGGTTTCTTCTTGGGAAAAGGGATGATTGGGGCGGTGTTGAAAAAGGCATTTCAGATATAATTAAACCCCTTTCTAATATTGTGTTGTGCAGTGATTCATTTTCTGGGGGGTATGGAGGCATGTCTAGGCTACAGGCTATTACAGCGATGGTTATTCCATCAGCTTCAAGTGTTCCTTTATGTGCGTGAGTGTCTATTCCCCTTGCGAGACCCGAGACGACAGTAATGTTTTTCTCAGCCAATTCTTTAGAGATTTTTGAGGAAAAACGTGCCCCATTTAATGAGCAAGAACGAGCCCCAACGATTCCAAAAATATTCAAATCTGGGAGCTTATTAATAACCGCGTCATTACCCTTAACACTGATGACAGGGGGCGGGTCGCTTATCATTGCAAGTTGGTGCGGATACAATCCTTCGCCAAGGAATATGAATTGTCCCTTTAGGGAGTCTAGTTTTTTCAGCTCTAACTCCGTGTCCTCAAGTGAGGGGCAACCATCTTTGAGCTTTGATGATGATTTCAGTAAGTATTTTATAGCCTCTTGACCTGAGCCAAAGCGAGATATCATTTTCGAAAAAGTTAATGAGCCGATGTTTTTACTTCGGGCGAGGCGTAAGCGAGCCAATCTTTCAGGGTAAGAAAATTCGCTCATTTGGTTTTTTCTTCAGTGCCGTTTATAAGTCGAATGATATTTTCTTTATGCCGATATATAACGAAAGAAGCGATAAAAAAATAAGCGTTAAACAGGGCGCCATTCTCGCCCCCAAACACAAACCTATATAAGATAGGTGCTGATAATATCGCCGTCATCCCAGCAATTGATGAGATTTTAAATAAAGCAAAACAACTAACCCATATCAAAAAAACTACTGCCCCAACCAATGGACATGATGCGGATATTACACCCATCCCAGTTGCCACACACTTTCCCCCACGGAACTTAAGCCATATTGGCATCGCGTGACCGATGATGGGTGAAATCAGTGCTATTGTATTTAATGTTTTCGCAAAAGAGTCTGTTGGTTCAAGATTAATCAATTGTGAAATTATTAAATATGCTAACGCCCCTTTCGATATATCAGACAAAAGAGTGAGAAACCCAACCAACTTGCCCTGCGTTCTTAAGGCGTTGGTTGCACCGATGTTTTTTGAACCCTTCTCTCTTATATCGCCGGAGCCGAACATTTTTGATAAAATAACACCCGATGGAACCGAACCTATTAAATAACCCAACGCAATGGCGAGTATTAGGTGAATTTCTATTGAATTCATTCAACAATCTCCTGATTAATTCTTATTATATTTCGATAGCTCATACATTCCAACCGTGGCCGCTTGTGCAGCGTTTAAAGTTGAAAAATTTTGGTTAGTGTTGGGGATGTGTGCTAAGAAATCGCTGTTTTCTAATATCAATCGCCTGATGCCATTGCCCTCACTTCCAATTATCAACGCGATTTTACCACTTAAATCTATTTTATTTAGTGGTTGAGACCTGTGTTCAGTGAGGCTGACACACCAGTAGTCATGTTTTTTTATTTTTTCTATTGTGCGTGTGAGGTTTGTCTCTTTCAAAAGGGGAACCAACTCAACTGCACCTGAAGATGTTTTACTGATGATGTCATTGTCTTTGTTTGGCGAGCCCTTGTCTTGCATGATGACGGCTCCAATGCCAAAGACTGCGGCAGAGCGTAGTATCGCACCAATGTTATGGGGGTCAGTGATTAAATCTAGAATTAATAAATTTTTTCCGCTCGAGAGCACCTCTTCTAAGCTAGGTAAATCACACTTTTCCACCAAAGCAGCCGTTTTTTGATGTACTTGATTTGGGAACTTGTTGGCAAACCAAGACTCTGAAACAATCTCTATCGGAATATTGGATTTGTGTGCTAATGAATAAGCCTCGTGGTCTGAGTTTGTTAAAACTATTTTGAATGTGGTTCTGTTTTTATTCATCAAGCAGGAGGTCACAGAATGCTTGCCAAAAATCCAATATTGGCGATTTTCAGAGTTCATGCCTTCTCCTTTAGTTGCTTTTGTTTCCTCAGCACTAAGGTTGTGTAAATCGCTTGAATTATGACTATTACCACCGCAGATGTAATTAGACTTTTCTTAGAGTGCGAGACATAAAGCAGTCCAGCTTGAACAATCAAAAAGCAGAAATGTAACAATGATATTTTAACGTGCGACCAGCCGTTTCTATAGAGAATATGAAATATAAAATCATTATGAGGCAACACGATGCTTTTACCAGCAAGAACTCTTCTCGTTAAGGTGAAAACAACCTCAAACACAAAGTTTCCAAACAATATTACTGTGGATAAACATGGGATGATATTTTCGCGTCCACCTGATGCGAGGGCGTGGTTTGTGATGTTGATTTCGTGTAAAGCAAAAATAAAGCCCAAAAAGTGGCTTCCTATATCGCCCATAAAGATTTTGGCTTTTGGAAAGTTGAAAAACATAAATCCAGCAGTGGCAACCCCAAGGGCAAAAAGACTTGTCGATGCAAGCAAGTTTCCCGACATCAATGAAATGATGGATAAAAATATACACCCAATAATACTGCACCCTGCGACCAAGCCATCTGTTCCATCCATAAAATTTACTATGTTCGTAAATGATACTATCCATAGCACAGTTGTGGGCACCGCAACCCATCCAAGTTCCAAATATCCGACAAATGGTATCCAAATTTCATTAATACAAAAACCCTGTGATGCAATTATTATCCCGCAAAATAGCTGTAGAATTAGCCTATATGCATAGGCGAGGGGAGAGACATCATCAACAAAATTAATTATCGCGATAAAAATTAACACGCCCAAAATGAGATATATTTGAAAATAGTTATAAGGGTGGAATATTTGTGGGACGCACTGATACATCAACGCCATCCCGCCCAAGTACGCCAGCACAATGGCCACCCCCCCAGCTCTTGGTGTTGGAGTTGTGTGGAGTGAACGCTGAGACATGCGGTCGACAATTTTAATTGCAATCATCACCCTAGTAACCGCAAGCGAGAAAAGAAAGATGCTAACAAAACCACAAACTATTATCAAAACTAAATCCAACTAAAAAACAAAAAACCTTTCTTACTTCAACAACAGCTCTTAATTAACACATACGCATTCTAAGATAAAACAAATTGTTTATAAACCAAAAAGTGTGTATAAACTAATTCTATTTACCGGTCTTTTATTTGGCATGGTTTTTTATGTTTTTATTTGTAAAATGATGGTGATAAAATAGGATGCGGATTGTTCATGTTAAGTTTTTTAATAAAATATTTTTATTAATTTTAACGTCTTTATTGGTTTTGATTGCTTTTATCAATGTCAGATTGTCATCTAAATTTGTTGAAGATACTGCGGAATATCAGATGGCACAAGTTCTTGCAGTCGGGAGTCAGCGGTGTGAGTTTTTTACAGTTATAGATGAAAGATCCTTCAAAAAACACTTATTAAATTCTCATAAAATTGGCAAGGATATTTTAGTGCTTGGTTCTAGTAGGGTTATGCCTATTAGACTAGGCAACGGTTTTAATGCTGGAGTTAGTGGGGCTGATTTAGAGGACAGAATTGCCTTGTTTGAGGTGTATAGAAAAAAATTTTCTATACCTAAGGTTGTTGTGATTGGTTGCGATCCTTGGATTTTAAAATATGGCTCGTATTCACAACGATGGGAATTTATATTTAGGGAATATTTAGATGCCTTGTCCTTTTTAAGCCATACGAAAAATTTATACTACATGAAACAATTGTTAATTAAAACAGTTTTAGAAGTTAAAAAACTTTTATCTTTTAAAGGTATATTTAAGTTTTATTTTAAAGAAGATGAAAACAAAAAAATTTTTCGTGCAACAAAAAAGTTTGTCGGAAAAGGTGATTTTTTTAGTTTTGATGGCTCTTCGGTATATCGCTATGGTGTGAATCAGATTTCAAATAATGATGTTAATAAACAAGTTCAAAATGATATTAAAAATGATAACATGTATATGGTTAAAAATCTTGATTTCAAAAATATGTTATTGGCAGAAAAATTTATAAAGAAACTATCTGACATTGGTGTTCGTGTAATATTATACATATGTCCATATCACCCAAGGGTGTATGATTATTTTTTAAAAAATAATAAATATCGAATGGTGTTAAAGGCCGAAGATTTTTTTAGAAGGATGACAAAGTACAAAAATGTTAGTGTTGTTGGTGGTTATGACCCTCAGCTATTAGATTTAACAGAAGATGACTTTTTTGATTGTATACATTTGAGAGAAGAGTCTGTTAATCGAGTGTTTAATACATTTATCAATCAAGTGATAAGTGATTTTTTGAAGAAATAGTTAAGTAAAGCTATCTAATGTTTATGTGGTGTTGATTTTTTTTATTCAAGTTTTATAAAAAATTATAATTCCGTAGATGCCTCTTTTTTTCAAAAGGTATGCAGGGTTATGTTGATTATAGTTGATAGTTTATTAGGAGAGATAGATGGAGAGGTTACTTGACCCGAAGAACGACTGGGCGTTCAAGCAG
>CAYJEJ010000005.1:0-55461 GCA_964369315.1 uncultured Alphaproteobacteria bacterium
TAGACGTTCCTCTTCTTCCTTCTGCTTCTTCAACTCCTCTTGACGCTTGGCTTCTTCATCAGCCTTCTTACGCTCTTCCTCAGCCTTCTTCTTAGCTTCTTCCTTATTCTTAGCTTCTTCCTCAGCCTTACGCTTCTCCTCTTTCTTCTTTTCTTTCTCTTGACGCTTACGTTCTTTCTCTTCCTTAGCCTTCTTCTTAGCTTCTTCCTCAGCTTTACGCTCTTTCTCTATACGCTCACGCTCTATACGTGCTTCCCCTTCCTTACGTAGACGTTCCTTCTCCTCTTCTTCCTTGCGTAGACGTTCCTTCTCTGCTTCTTCATCAGCCTTACGCTTGGCTTCTTCATCAGCCTTCTTACGCTCTTCCTCAGCCTTACGCTTCTCCTCTGCCTTACGTGCTTTCTCTTCCTTCTTACGCTTCTCCTCTTCCTCAGCCTTCTTCTTACGCTCTGCCTCTTCCTGCTGCTTCTTCAACTCCTCTTGACGCTTACGTTCTTTCTCTGCCTCTTCCTGCTTACGCTTAAGCTCATCAAGATTATCCTGCCCACTAATTGAACCACCTTGATTATTTCTCTTTTCTCTTTTACTATTTATGTTTTCAAATTCAGCCTCAAGCTCCTTATCAGCTCCATCTCCTTTATTAGTAGGGAAAAGAACTACTTTTGGTCTTCTATTATAATCACTATTAATACTCGGCTTTACTTCCGGTTGCTGCTTTTCCCCATTACTATCCTCTTTAATAGAGGAACTACTCATAGCATTAAGTAATTCGTTAGTGCTTTTTCGCAAATCATTTTCTACTTTTTTTAGTATCTTTGGTGGTAGTTCAGAACCTTTTTTCACATTTATTTTGTTATTTCCTATTTTTACTATCCCCCCTTCTTTCTTTATACGATCAAGAATGCTCTCCACTATAAGTTTCGATATCTGTGTACTAGTAGCTTGACTAACAGATTTAAATATTTCATTTTGTTGCAAGGCTCCACTGTCTCTTTTTTCTTGAACTTTTTTACTAACTTCTGCTCTAATCCCATCATTCCTACCCTTAGGTAAATCGGTTCTGGGATTCATTTGGATCTTTGCCCCACCGTCCTGATGAGACGTAATTGGAACTTTATTTTTAACAAAAATATCCAAATCAAAACTACTATCAACCTCAGATATTTTTGAAAAAACACCCCGCAACTCTGTTGCCAAATCTGCAATATTTAATTTAACATTTCCATAGAACTCATTAGCCAAAAACATATCAAACAAATTAATATATACATTCTCCATCTTAGTTGCGACCATCTCTCTATCTATAAAAGAAATGATCTGCTTCTCGTCAACTATTATATTTCCTGGGTTTAAATCAGAAAGAGAGATTTCATTTTTCACGAAATAAGCAAGTGCTGTTCCCATATTGTCAATAAACTTTTTAAGATTTTCGGGGGTCTTGATGCTACCGAATCCTTGTTCTCCCTTCGCACCTGGTTGGATGCTCCATAGGGTAGAATACGGGGTATTTTTCACAAAATCTGTGATTTTTTCTCTATTAGCTTCAGTAACTTCAACGATGTGACCGTCTATTACAACATCTGTGATACTAACGATTTGGAATGCATTTTCTATAAGTTTATTTTTATGTTCCGATTTGTTCAGCACATCAAACAGTTCAAAAAGAGCTCCATCTGTGTCTTTTTTGGTTCTTTTAGCTTTTTCTCCTAGGTTGATTCCTTTTAATACAAGTTTAGTTTTGTCCGTACAAGTAAAAATAAGTGCCCCTGTCTTTCCAGCTCCAGTGGGTATACAGTTATTAACAGTCTTGTCTAGACCAAGATATTGTAAGGTAAGATCTAAGATTTTTTGGTTTTTAATACCAGATAATTTTTCGATGTTTTTTTTGCCAATGTATGAATCACCCGTAACACCTTTCATATTTACCCCAGAGGTAACAGCAGAACCTTCTTTACGACCTGGGACGCTTCTATACGTGAGAGGAGAAGCATTAGCATTTTGAACATTGTGTTGTGGGTTAGGCAGTGTGGCACTAACTTCACTTGCTAGGAAATATGTCTGATTAACAGCAGATAAGACGATAACTGAAACTGAGCTAAAAATTAACTTATTCATTTCCTACATCGCAATAATAAAAAAACCTACCGCACACCCAATTTTAAACCATTATGGAACTACTTTTCAAAAATCAAACACCTTAACGTAACCCATAATCAAAATCTTACCTTAAAATCAACCAACAACATATAACAATTTTCTTCATACAATGGAAGCATGAAAAACAAACCACGATACTAACCGAACTACCATTATCAATTCAAGTGATTATATATAGAAAATTTGCGAAAGCTAATTCATTATGAAACATAATCAAATCCACAAAACAGCAATAAAAAAAACTGATTTTTCTTTCTATAAACCTAAAAATATTGACAATTGTAATATAATGCAGGCAAATAAAAATTGCAAGGTTTTTTTGTTTGGATTAATAAACAAGAGGGAGCGTTAATTAAAAATTATCTTTTATTATTTTCGTTATAGTTGAGTTAATCAATTTGGCACTTGCAGTGCTGACACCAGAATCTGATGCAAAAGTTAACCACTTAGAAACAGAAGATTTGACTTCACCAATGATTCTTAGTGCTTTCGATTGTTTAATATTACTGATTTTAGCAAGTTCTAACAGTTCTTTGATACCAGGGTTTTTGCCTTCTCCCATCACCATCGAGCAATGTTCCCCCCCTGGTCCTGAAGAAAATGTTAAGTCATAAGAAGGTGAAACCCGCCAAACACCATCTTCATCCATCAAAAAAGAGAAGTTTTTAAAATGGTCATCACGATTATGGCTTAAAACATTAAATACGCAACATCTATATTGTTTCTCAGACTCCATATCATCTCGTGTTAAATGTATCGTTGCCTTCATAAGCATTTCATAGTCAAGAATTGATGTTGTGTAATCTGCATGTAGAAGCCCACCTACTGTATGCATGTGCACTTTAAAATTATTCGTTTTATCAAAACGTGTACTTCCAAAAAAACCAATCCCTTTGCGTGCTGGGAATAATTTACTTTGCGTCACCTGAAGACCGGCATCTTTAGCCATCATATGATAGGCATATTCTATTGCCCCAATATCTTTTGGGTCAACCTGAGAAGGAAATTTAACCACCCAATTTGAGCCTTCAAGGCACACCAAAACTTTCGGTCTAGCACCTGCTGAAGAGCCCCCAAGTTTGAGCAAATCTTCAACATATCGTTCATTATCATGCTCCTGTAATTCAATAATTTCTTCAGCGATTTCGTCTAGGGAATTGGAGGGTATATTTGATGCATACTCTATCTCCGGCTCGTAAATTAAAGCCCCCATACCATTTGACCCCACAAAACAAAGTCTGTCGAGCATAGATAGGCTGTTAGGATTTATCTTATGTTTGACTAGTGCACGGTCTAGCAACAACCTTCCCCAACCATCAGGCAGAGAGTCATTAAAAACGCCAAACAAACCATTAAATGTACAATCAGTGCTAGCTATAATTCCAGATTTAAGAGGTAATTTGAATGGAGATAAGTTAAGACCTGTTTCTATGAAGCTCGCATCATATTCAAAAAAAATCTTTCGATTATTTAATGCTAATCTACCGACAAAAATTTTATCTAGCCTAGGTTTATAAAAAACATTGACAATTTTTACAGGATTAACCTTCATTTGCGACCTCTTTTCCTAGATTTTCTAGCTAACAGCTCATCAAGAGATGCTGGCAAAAATTCGTCGCCATTGACAAAGACGTGTTCGAATGTGTTGAGCTCACCTAGTGCTAAGGCAAGCCTGAGCAATGACTCCAATGATATTTGTCCCTTTTGCTCAAACTTCTTCAATGTGCCGTAACTTACACCTGATTTTTTAGATAAGGTTTGTTGACTTAAGTTAAGCTTCAATCGCTTATCCCTAGCTTTTTTAGCAATTTCAATAGCCACCTCAAATGGAGACTTAATTGATATCATAATCACCTTTATCCAAGTTTTACCCCTATAATAGATATTATAATATCTATTCCATAAAAAGTCAACTTTATTGATTCCTCATTATAAGAATAATCTATGTTTCAAATAGCTTGAGCCACTTATAATCATCAACAAATCCATGATATTATTTATTCCTAAGCTCTATATCTAGTAAAAATTTTTTCATTTCAACCCCTCCTGAATATCCCAAAATTTTCCCTGATGAACCAATCACCCGATGGCATGGGACAATAATATTGATTGGGTTTTTATTATTCGCCATCCCAACAGCTCGGCTCAAATTTTCATCGCCAATCGCTCTAGCAATGTCCTTATAACTCCTTGTATCCCCATACGGAACTTCCAATAAAGCCTTCCAAACCTTCTTCTGAAACTCTGTCCCCTCGAGCTTATAGGGAACATCAAACGTCTTTCTCCTCCCATCTAAATACTCCGTAAGTTCAATATATGCCTCTTTCGTAAGCCTTGTTTCTGACCCTATATCACTTATTTGTTCATCGAACATTTTCTTGAGGGCAGTAATATGTCCCGCACTGTATCCTATCTTAAAACTCCCAATGACCGTGTCATAAACCCTAAAGCCATCCATATTTTTACTCCGAGAAACTAATAATACTCCCTTTCTCATATAAATTTACATCTCTTTGAAAAACAACCAAAATCATCAAAAAAACCATATTCAACTTTAATTTAGTGAATTATATTATCTTCTGGTGACTTTAGTAAAAATGTTGATATAATCCGTCACGAAGTCGTTTTGCTATAATCAGGGTAGAGGAGGGTGAGTGTTATGAGTGCGGTTAAGAAAAACAAATCAGAAGAAGCGGGTTCAATGAAAAAAATCATTCTATCTTGTATAGCTGGTAGCTCACTAGAATGGTATGACTTTGCCCTATATGGTTATTTTGCCGCAATTATCGGCAGGCTATTTTTCCCATCTGATGACCCTTTTCAGCAACTGATAGCCTCGTTTGGGGCTTTTGCCTCTGGTCTTATTGCACGACCAATCGGTGCCATTATGTTTGGTTATATTGGCGATATATGGGGAAGAAAACGAGCAATTGTCGTCTCTATGTATTTGATGGCGATTTCAACCGCCACAATGGCAATGCTCCCCACACACGCGTATTGGGGCGTTTGGTCTGGTATATTGCTCACCTTAGTACGGGTTATGCAGGGTCTGGCACTAGGGGGAGGGTTCACGGGCACAATGGTGTTTTTATATGAACATTCCAGTGATAAACGTAAAGGCACCTACACATCTTGGGCACCTTTTAGTTTGGTTTTTGGGTTCATCCTTGGTGCAATTGTTGCAACCTTTGTCAGTGCAATATTAAGCAAAGAATCCCTAGAAAGCTGGGGGTGGAGACTTCCGTTCGCCTTCACTTTTATCGACATGTTGGTTGCAAAATATGTTCAGAAAAAATTATCTGACCCAATCCATGCGTCCGACCATGATGACAATAAACATAAAGGGGAGGTTGAAGAAAAGTCCCTTTTAAAAAACTTGTTTAACAACCATTGGCGGGCATTATTGTTGGTGATAATAATCGATATTTTAACCGCGTGCGGTTATTTTTTATTATCTGTCTTCACACCGACATATTTTGATGAAATCTTGGACTTTGGTAGAACAAGCAGCTTTGTCATCACCAGCATAAATATGGTGATGTTCGCGTTGTCCATTTTGCTCGGTGGGTGGCTTTCTGATAAATTTGGAAAGCGTAACCAAATGTTGGTTGCATCGATAGTGCTGGCATTATTTGCTTATCCTTTGTTTTGGGTGATGAGAATTAGTCCATTTTTCGCTATGCTTGGGCACTTTGGGTTAATATTCTTATTTTCTATGTATTATGGACCGATACCAGCTGCGATTTGTTCAATTTTTCCCCAAAGAACTCGGCTCATCGGCGTTTCAATAGCACATAACTTTGCAATGGCTGCGTTTGGTGCATATTCACCAACATTTGCTACTTACCTAATCAAATGGACTGGAAACATCGCGATACCGTCTGTTCTTTTCATTATTAGTGCGACATTAACAGCAATCGGTCTGTTTGTTTGGAAAGAAGGCAAAAAATACTAGATTATTGTTGTTTTAATCTCAGTTAATTGACCGAAAAGATTTGATAATAATGTCAAGCTATCGCAAAGTAAACTAGGGCGGAAGATGTCTAATTTTTTCGAATATGGCTATGATGAATTAAAACATCTTAAAGACGCTGACCATATCTTGGGTAAAATAATCGATGAAGTAGGGCATATAAAACGTGAAACAATACCAGACCTGTTCACATGTTTGGTCAGCACAATCATTGGACAACAAATTTCGTCAAAAACAGCCCAGAATATAATGCATAATTTAAAAAATTTGGTTGATAAAATTGAACCTATAAAAATGTCCCTCATTGCGGAAGAAAGATTGAGAAAGATAGGGCTTCCGTCACATAAAATAAAAAACATCAAAACAATTGCTCAGCTTATAGTTGATAAAAAATTTCAAATCAATACCCTTCACACACTTTCTGATTTAGAGGTTTTAAAGACATTAAAAGCTCTGCCTGGAATTGGTGAGTGGAGCGGCGAGATGGTTATGTTATTTTCTTTAAAACGCAAAAATATCTTATCTTATGGCGATTTCGGAATAAGAAAAGGTTTGAATATTATTTATAATGAACAAGTTTTGAATAAACAAACATTTATGAAATATAAAAAAATATTTTCTCCATATGGTTCTATTGCCTCTTTTTATATCTGGGAAATAGCAAATAAATTTTAAAAATCAAATTTTTATAAAAAATTAATCAATCGTGCATAAAATAACAATGGATGTTATGTTTACATATAAAATATTAGGTGATTTTTAATGAACATTAAATCAATATTACTTACAATATCTTCTCTGATTCTTTTCCAACCTATAGTAAATTCGTCAATTATATTACAAGATTCTGGCTCAGCATCCAAGGGTGTTGCAAATAATTTCAATTCAAATAATTCAAATTTATTTTTAGAAAAACAAGACATTAATTTCGTCTCATATGCTATCTTTGACAAAGATAGTGAGCTCGATAAATCTGAAGAATCACCAAAAAACATTACTAATACTGAAAAAAACAATTAATAATTTTATCAAAACATGATAAGCAAATATATCTATCGTACTAGTACAATTTCATGAATACTAAAATCGCATGTTATTTAGGGTTTTTGTGGCTTTTTATTCTATCTCAAGAACAATCACTTGCGATGCGTAAAGATTTCTGCACTGTCACAAAATACATCACACCTAAACCAAAGAAGATAATGCCAAGAACAAACTTGGGAATATACGTTGAAAACATTTATTACGAAGAGCCATTGTTTTCAACAACATATTACTGCTGTAACGAAGATAATATTTTACCCTCAAACAAACTCATCACTAGTGAAGAAGATTTAATGATTGAGATTGATGAAGATTTACTGGCTCAAATTAATTTCCATAATTTTTATTAAATCAAATATTTCTTTTCGCACAGTGTCGTTAGAATATTCTTTTTTCACGAAATTATTTATGTTTTTTCCAAACTCCTCCCTCAGGTTTTTATCTTTTGATAACCGAACAATTGCATTGGCTAATGAAGTATAATCTTTTATTGGCACCAACAGACCGCTGTGCTCGTCTCGCACCAATTCTTTACAGCCATTGACATCAGTTGTGACTATTGCACGCCCACAGGCACCTGCTTCTATTAAACATTTTGGGCTCCCCTCACTATAAGATGGCAGAACCGCTATATGAGATTGCTTCCATATGCTCAATATGTCATCTGTTTTTGGTATCCACTCTATTATGTTTTGTTGAACAGCTTTATTTAAAACATCCTCTGATATCGACGATGGGTTTTCTTTATCAGGACTGCCAACCATCAGCATCCTTATATTATTCTTTTTCAAAATTTCAGCGGCTTTAATAAATTCTATTACTCCTTTGTCTTTTATCATCCTGCCAACGAATGTTGCCGTGATTTTCGCATCATCATTTGGCTCAGGCAAAAAAACAAACTTTTCAACATCAACACCAGAACCACGTATTTTTTTTATGATATTTTTGCCGCAAAAACTTTTAAAAAATTTCAAATCATCAGAATTCTGCACTATTATAACTTGTTTTTTTAGCGACAAAGTAATTTTGAGTATAACTTTAATAATTAATGCAATAATTGTTATTATTATTTTTTCTGATGGTAAAAAAAGCACGCCTGTTCCAGCGATAAGATTTATACTGTATCTTATCTTGCAAAATCTCGCACAGATTGAACCATATATAATTGGCTTAAATGCGACATTAAATAATATATCTGGCTTGTGCTGTTTTATAATTTTAAAAAGATTTAAAACTGTTATCAATTCAACAAAGGGATTAATACCCCCTCGTTTTATTTTTAAGGGAATGAAGTCAAATCCAAGGTTTCTTATCTTTTCTACCCAGCGTCCATCTTCATTAGCACGAGATATCACCGTAACTTGATAACCAGATTGCAAAAAAGCCTCTGCCATTGGTAACCTATGGCTTAAGAAACCAAAATCTTCAGCAACAAAGAAAAAAACTTTTTTTACATTCATCAAAAAAACTGCTTTAAAATTGTTTCCAGCCTCAGGCTAGCAGTAAAATTGATGTATTAAAAGTCCTGATTTAAAATAGCACTCCTGTTTTTGTAAGTAACCCTTCTTTTAAGTCTTGTTTTTTGTAAGGGAATTGCAGCCTGAGCAATGTTTATTGCAGCTTTTACGGGGATTTTATGTCTTCGACATTGCTTATATTTTTTTAAGCATATAATATTATCTATTAGGCATTGTATTTTCTTCATAATCTTTCTGCGTATTTTATAATTTCTCTCTTGTTATTAAGAGTAACCTAGGGAAGTAAATAATTGCTTTATACGTGCCAATATTTTTTATCGTTTAAAAAGGCGTTGTTGTATGTTTTATGTTGAATATCGTAGCAAAATTTGATTAAAATTATCTGTAATCTAATTTTAGATTTTAATTTTTGAGGCTCTTTTGAGTAAATTAAGCGACATAATTGCCTTGGTTGAAGGCTATATCCCTAAATCAGATTTAGCATTAATCAAAAAAGCCTACCTGTTTGCAAAAAAAGCACACGAAGGACAAAAAAGAAAATCTGGTGAACCATATTTCATCCACCTTGAAGAGGTCACCATCATTCTCGCTAAATTACGTGCTGATGTGCACACTATCATTACTGGTTTGTTACACGACACACTGGAAGATACGACAACCACCCCCAAAAAAATAGAAAAAGAATTCGGCAAAGAAGTTCTGTCCATGGTTGATGGCGTAACTAAATTAAACGGGGTTATGTTCCATTCCAAACAAGTACAATATACAGAGAATTTTAGAAAATTTTTGATATCTGCCTCTGTTGATATAAGAGTTTTGTTGGTTAAACTGGCTGACCGCCTGCATAATATGCGAACAATAGGTTTTCAACCACCAGAGAAACGAAACAGAATATCACTTGAAACGTTAGACGTTTTCGCACCATTAGCAGACCGTTTTGGCATAAATACAATTAAGGACGAGCTCGAATCTTTAGCCTTTGCTCAAATAAACCCAGAACAAGAAAAAGCAATCAGAATCAAACTTGACGAACTTTCTGTAAAAAATAATAAGTTATTAAACAGCATAATTAAAGAATTGCTATCAGATTTATCGAGCTCATTTTTCAAGGTTGATATTGTCGGAAGAATCAAAAGCCCTTATTCAATTTGGACTAAAATGAAAAAAAGGAACATAAACCTCTTACAGATGAGCGATATCATCGCGTTGAGGGTTTTGGTTAATAGTATCGAAGATTGTTATTTCGCTCTTGGAATCATACACACAAAATATAAAGCTGTTGGCGGAAAGTTCAAAGATTATATCAGTGTGCCCAAGTCAAATAACTATCAATCCATTCACACTATTATAGTTGGTCCTTTTAAACAACATGTTGAGATTCAAATTAGAACCCGAGAAATGCATGAATTTGCAGAATCTGGAGTTGCTGCACATTGGGGATATAAAAAGGGAATAAAGGATTTTGATAAGTTAAACAATTATAGGTGGGTTAGGAGCTTTTTGCAGCTAATGCAACAAAAATCTTCTGCTGATGACCTGATGGACAACACAAAAATAGACATGTTTCAAGGAGAGGTTTTTTGCTTCACACCAAAGGGTGATGTGATTAGTTTGCCCAGCTGTGCCACTGTTTTGGATTTTGCATATGCGGTTCACTCTTCTGTCGGAAATTCTTGCGTCAGTGCTAGGGTTAATGGCAATACAGCATCAATATATAAGGTGTTAAGGTTAGGGGACAATGTTGAGGTAATCACCTCTCCATTTCAAACCCCATCAGTATCTTGGAAAAGCAAGGTTGTTACCAGTAAAGCGAAACTATGCATTAAAAGATTTCTGAAATCTCAAAAATATGCTGAATATATGGCCATCGGTATCACAATAGTCAAGCAAGTTTTTGCTGAAAACAAACAGGACTTTTCCGATGAAGCAGTCCATAAAACTTTAGTTACTGCATCAAGGTGCGAATCTTGTGAGGATTTTTATATAAAAGTTGGGCAATGCTTAATCACTTCAACTAAAATCAAGCAACTCTTAGCACAAAACAAACACGACCAAGAGTCATCTACTAACTCAAACATAACAGAAAAAAACACTTCCGAAGATACGGTTTTTCAAACTTTACGTATATTGGCAATCGACTATCGAAACATGCTTATGAATGTGACATCCGCCTTTTATAAATATGATATAGAAATAATCAATATATCTACCAAACGCGATGAAGTTAATCGCATTTTGATTTTTGTCGGGATAAATAACGTCATTGATAGTCAACAATTTTCTGAAATAGTTTCTGAAATTTCCCAAATTAGTGGTGTTATAGATATCAAGGACGTGATATGATTCTGGGTGTTGGAAATGATATAGTTGACATACGACGAATTGAAAAGCTTTATTTAAACTATGGTGTTCGTCTAAGTAGGTTGATTTTTACAAAAAATGAGTGGGATGAGGCGATTTTAAAGGCAAAACCTTCCTCATTTTTAGCAAAACGTTTTGCTGTAAAAGAAGCCTTTGTAAAGGCAGCAGGAACAGGTTTTGGGCAAGAAGGCAACATGTTTTGGCGTGATATTGAGGTGAAAAACAACCCCCTTGGGCAACCTTTTTTAAACATTATGGGAAATGCATTGATGTATCTTAATAAAACAGCTAAATCACGAGGAGCCGCCACTTACTCCACTCACATCAGTTTGTCAGATGAATACCCATACGCAATGGCAAGTGTTATTATCTCTTTGGAAAAATGAAAATGAAAAAACATAAAATTAATTGGTTTAAAGAAATAAAATCCATATTAGGTATTTTGTTCGTAATCCTGTTATTCCGCTCATTTGTTTATGAGGTTTTTCAAATTCCATCATCCTCCATGGTGCCGTCTTTACTTATTGGTGATATGCCGGTTGTAGAAAAATGGTCTTATGGATATAGCAAACACTCAATTATTTTTAGCCCACCAATATTTGAGGGTAGAATTTTCTTTAAGCAACCTAAAAGGGGAGATGTCGCCGTTTTTCGTCTTCCGTCCAATCCCTCTATTAACTATATAAAGAGGGTCGTTGGTCTTCCTGGTGATAAGATTCAAGTGAAAGAGGGCGTTGTTTATGTAAATGGAGAGGCGTCAACGCTTACATACAAACAAGATTACATTTTTGAAGATGAGTTGTTTAATGGAAAAAAATTTCGCATGGCAATGCTCCAAGAAACATTCCCCAATGATCAAGACCGCCCTCATACGATAATAAGACATGATTTAAACAACATATCTGAAATGAATAACACCCCCGTTTATACAGTGCCAGAAAAACACTATTTTATGATGGGTGATAATAGAGATTTTTCACAGGACAGCCGATTTCTTTCAGAGGTGGGCTATGTGCACGAAGATTTTTTGGTTGGTCGGGCAGTATGCACGCTATATTCCATCGCCAACAAGGTTCGGCTATGGGAGTTTTGGCGTTGGATTAACAACATTCGGGGTTCAAGGATATTAAAAACAATTGAATAATAACTTAGAGCCGATTAAAGACTGTCTTGGCTATCAGTTTAGTGATATTAAACTATTACAAAATGCACTAAGTCATGGTGCTTTCCATGGCTTGAACTCCGGTGAATTTCAACGATTGGAGTTTTTAGGGGATAGGGTTTTCAACTTATCACTAGCGGATATTTTATATAAAAATTTCCCGAATGAAAATGAAGGAAAACTGGCAGTTAGGCAATCATATTTTTCTAGTGCAAGTTTTATGTCGAAAGTTGCCTCTGAACATAATCTAGTGCAATATCTGAACATCCCACTAGATGATTCAGGTGAAAAATGCTTGTCTGCTATTGCCGATTCTGTTGAGTCTATCATTGGTGCTGTGTACCTAGATGGCGGGTACCAATCGGCTTATAATATCGTGCGAAATTGGGTCTCTAACTATTTATCGACCCCAATTAGTAAATTAAAAGACGCCAAGAGCTCACTCCAAGAATGGTCTCAATCAAAAGGGTTGGGAATTCCAAAATATACTGTGCTCTCAAGAATTGGTAGCGACCATGAGCCAACTTTTGCGGTTAACGTTTGTATCTTGGACACCAAGTTTTCAGCTATGGGCGAGGGCAGGTCTATAAAAACCGCTGAAATGAACGCCGCCCAAACTTTATTAGATGAGGTACAGTCCAAGTGAATAAATCCAAAAAATTTGGCTCCATCGCCCTGATTGGGCTTGCAAATTCAGGGAAGTCCACATTGGTTAACAGATTAGTTGGGGTGAAGGTTTCTATAGTCTCACCAAAAGCACATACCACAAGAGACAACGTTATGGGCGTTGCAATATATGGTGACACCCAAATAGAATTATTCGATAGCCCTGGTTTTTTCTCTAAAACAACCAGAAGGGGTAGTAGTCGCTCAATGGTGCGAGGTCCTTGGGAAGCAATTGATAATAGCGACCTAGCGTTATGTATTTTTGACTCTAGGTTTAAATTAAAAAATGAGTTCGACTATATTTGGAACAAATTTAAAAACATCACAATCCCTAAGTTTTTAGTTTTAAACAAGGTTGACTTAGTCTCCAAATCAAGGCTCCTACCTTTAACACAAGAGCTTAATAAACAAGCAGATTTTAACGAAACATTTATGATATCAGCCAAAAATGGCGACGGTATCGATGAAATGTTATCCAAAATAGACTCTTACCTACCTGAAGGCGAATGGAAATATACAGAAGATAAAACTACAAACCTATCAAGCAGGGCGTTAGCCGCTGAAATCACGAGAGAGCAAATATATATCCAACTCCACAAAGAAATTCCTTATTCCAGTCGCGTGGAAACTGATATTTGGGAAGAGATGTCCCCCGACAGCATAAAGGTGCATCAGACAATCTATGTAAATAAAGATGCACACAGAAAAATCGTTATTGGAGATAATGCGGCAAAAATAAAGTCCATTGGTATGACCGCTAGAAAAGAGCTAGAAAACGTCTTTGATTGCAAATTTCACCTATATTTACACGTTGCCGTGAAAGCCGAAAAATCCGAGGATTAACCTTATATTTTATAAAACAATTAATAATTAATTAAAAAATATTCCTCAAAATTCTTGCTTTTTAGAAAAAACACCCTCATATAATAACTTAATAAAACATATTAAATGAGTAAAATATGATGAAATGGCAAATATTTTTTAATAATCTATTCGCAGATGTAATAGAACTTATCTCTCAGGTTCGTGATTATATGCAAGAGCAAGAACCCCTCGATAAAGCTCTTCTTGAATGTGAATGTGCAAAAAAACATATCAGCTGTGAGACCACAAAAATATCTGTCTATATGATAAACATCGTCTCATGGATGATAGCAAGACAAGCTATTTTTGATGGAGAAATAAGTGCCGACAACAAATTTGCAAGCTATTCAGACAATGCGTTAAAACTTGCAATAGAATTTGAAGACACACCAACGATTGTCCCTCAACACTTGAGAGAACTATCACAAAAAATATTAAATATGCACAGCAGAATAAAACGTCTGGATAAAATGACTTCTCCGTGTCATTAAAGCCAAATTTAACGCTAAATCAAAAGCGATTTATTCAACAGTGACAGATTTTGCGAGGTTTCGGGGTTGGTCTATATTAACCCCCTTACTCAACGCAGTACCATAAGCAATCAGTTGTATTGGGATGCTATATAGCAATGGCGATGTAAACTGCGACGTCTCGGGGTAAACGTATGTTTCATAATTAAGCCCCATTTCCTCCATCATCATTTTTCCTTTGCTACAGGTCAAAACTATTATCCTCGCATCTCTGCTTTCTGCCTCACAAACATTTGAGATAACCTTGTGGAAAAGACCGTCCTTATCGTATGGGCTCAAAACAATTATTGGCATACCTTTTTCTATTAAGGCAATGGGGCCGTGCTTCATCTCACCTGCGGCATAGCCCTCTGCGTGTATGTAAGACAGCTCTTTCATTTTAAGGGCACCTTCCATCGCAATTGGATAAAGCGAACCACGACCAAAATATAAGATATCTTTTGCCTGACCCAAGGTCAGTGCCAATTGCTTAATTGGGTCTAAGGTTTTAAGAGCTTCTTCTATTAATTTATCTATTTGTAAAATTTCCTGATAAAATATATTCGCCAGTTCAATATCATTCCGCGAGATTAACGCCTCTATAAACATATATGCAAGGACGCAAAGCTGTGCCGTAAAAGCTTTTGTAGACGCAACGCTCACCTCCACACCAGCAAAAGTCGGCAAAACAACGTCCGCCTCCCTTGCTAGGGTGCTGGTTGGCACATTAACGATTGCTACAGATTTATGATTAAGCCCCTTGACATATCTCAGTGCAGCCAATGTGTCGGCAGTCTCGCCTGACTGCGAGATAAAAACACCAATAGACTTCTCACAAACTGGTGGCGTCCTGTAACGATATTCAGACGCCATATCAACTTCAACTGATATTCTTGCGTATTTTTCGAACCAATATTTTGCCACTAAACCCGCATAGAACGAGGTTCCACAAGCCACTATTGTAATATGGTCTATATTATTCCAAATCAATCCACTAGGGTGAATATTGGCAGTTTTTGATTGGTTAGTGGCTGGCTCGTTTAAATAGTGCCTAATAGTGTTTTTTATTGTTGTTGGCTGTTCAAATATTTCCTTTAACATAAAGTGGTCAAAAGAGTCTTTTTTTGGTGCAGATTGACCTTGGTGTATTTCTTGCCAATCACGAGACGTTTCTATGCCTGATTTATCAAATATTTTTAGCTCCCCTGAGCCAAATAATTGAGCGATGTCTCCTTCTTCTAGGTATAAAACTTTACTAGCAAAGGCAGACAGGGCAATAACGTCCGAACCTATTGAGAGATTTCCTGCTTTATCAGAGCCTATCGCCAGTGGACTGCCTCTCCTAGTTGCAATCAACATGTCAGGGTGATTTTTAAAAACTATTCCTAACGCATACGTGCCGCTAAGAAGCTTAAGACCATTTTGTACAGCATCCAAAGGGCTTAGCCCCGAAAGAAATTTTTCATTTATTAGCTGAACAATCACTTCAGTATCAGTGTCACTAGAAAATATCACCCCTTTTGAAGCCAAGTCTTTTTTTATTTCAGAATAATTTTCAATAATGCCATTATGAACAAGTGCCAAATTTTCCGTAAAGTGTGGGTGAGCGTTATTAATATTTGGTTTTCCGTGCGTTGCCCATCTTGTGTGCCCAATACCTGTTCTTGCGTTAATATTGGCGTTGTTAGAAAAAATTTCTTGCTCTAAGTTTGCGACCTTGCCCGCTGTTTTAACTGTTTGGATATTGCCAGAAAGCTCATTAATAGTTGCAACCCCAGCCGAGTCGTATCCCCTATATTCAAGATTTTGAAGTCCATTTATTATATTTTGTAATAGATTATCACTATTAACCAAACCAACTATACCGCACATATGAAACCCCTTGTTTTCTAAGATTTTTGTCTTTTATTACGAGCTTTTATTGCCCCACCTTCCAAATTTGTCTGCCTTGACCGAGCGATTGCTAAGGCGTTATCAGGCACATCTTGTGTGATAACGCTTCCTGCCCCCAATATCGCTTGAACTCCTATATCCACAGGTGCAACAATTGAAGAGTTGCTCCCGATGAAGGTTCCGTCACCTATTTTAGTGTGAAATTTTTTGAACCCATCATAATTACACGTGACAGTTCCCGCACCTATATTCACCGACCTGCCTATTGAAGCATCCCCAACATAGCTCAGATGATTTACTTTGGATGCGTCCCCGACATGAGCATTTTTAATCTCAACAAAATTACCAACCCGAGCCTTCTCACCAATAAAGGTCTGGGGTCTTATTCTAGCAAATGGACCAATGGTCGCGGATTTGTTAATCTCAGCTCCCTCAAGTGTTGAAAAAGATTTCACCTCACACCCAGAGCGTATCACAACCGCCTGACCAAAAGTGACAAATGGATGAACTGTCACATCTCGCTCAATAATTGTATCAAAAGAAAAATAAACTGTTTCAGGGTCTAATAGCGTCACCCCATTATCCAACATTTCTAACCTTTTCCTATCTTGAAAAGATTTTTCCACTGCAACCAAATCCATGCGGGTATTCACCCCCCGAAGCTCCTCCACATCAGAGACCAGATAACTGCAGTCCCAAGAATTTTTACTAGCCAGCTCGATTAAATCAGTCAAATAATATTCACCAGTTACGCTACTTGGCTTGATTTCACTCAAAAGCTGGCTAATAACCTCTTTTTTAATGACCATACCAGCATTACAAAGGTTAAGTATTTGTTCACCGTCTTTTAATTTCAGTGTTTTGAGGTCTTTTTCCTCTATTATCTTTTTTATTTTATTGTTTTCGTCCCTTATTAACCTTGAATACCCCTTTTCTCCGTCGGGGTTCATTGCTAAAATCACTATTCCTAGCCGTTTATCTTCATTTATTTTTGACATTAAACATTCAATGGTTTCAGGTTTAATCAGGGGTGTGTCGCCATATAAAATCAAAATATTTTCACTTGTATTACAGCATTTTTTCAATCCACAAATTGTCGCATCTGCTGTTCCTAGCTGAGAAAGTTGATGTGCTGTTTTAACGTTTATTGATTTTGGGATAAAAGCTGACACGTCCTCAATATCTTCACCCGTGACAACGACAATATCATCTATGCCCGATTGACTGCATGAATGAACAATATGCCCTATTAAACTCAGCCCGCCAACCTTATGAAACACCTTTGGCACGCTCGAGTTGAGCCTCGTTCCTTTTCCAGCAGCTAATATTACAGCAGAAGCCTTCACCATTAAAACACCTATAAAAAAACTATATTAATAAAAGACGATATATATAAACATTCAGCATCTAATCATTAATTGTTATTTAAACAAAATTTCCCTCTTTCCAGTATGATTTGGCTTGCTGACAACACCTTCTCGCTCCATTTGTTCAATAATCCTTGCCGCTCTATTATATCCAATCTGAAAACACCTTTGAATAAAGCTTGTTGTTGCTCGACCTTCTCTTAAAATAACCTCTAATGCTTGGTCGTATAGGGGGTCTTTTTGTGTTGAATTTTTACCATCTTTGCCAAATTCTAGTTCATCATCTTCTTCTCTAGTGATTTCATCTATATAAGACGGTGCGGCAGAATCTTTTAAATAATTTACAACTGCTTCAACCTCGGCGTCACTAACGAAAGGTCCATGAACACGAACTATTTTCCCACCAGTAGACATATAGAGCATATCACCCTGTCCCAAAAGCTGTTCACCGCCTTGTTCACCAAGGATTGTCCGACTGTCAATTTTGGATGCAACCTGAAAGCTTATCCTAGTAGGGAAGTTTGCCTTTATTGTGCCTGTAATAACATCCACAGATGGTCTTTGCGTCGCCATAATGAGGTGTATCCCAGCCGCACGTGCCATTTGAGCCAAACGTTGAATTACTCCATCAATTTCCTTACCAGCTGTTAACATAAGGTCGGCCATTTCATCGACTATAACAACTATGTAGGGAAAAGTTTCTGATGGTATTTCTTCATATTCATATATTGGCAGACCCGTTTCATTATCATAACCAGTTTGAATTTTCCGTGACAGCTCTTCACCAGATTTTTGAGCAATTAAAATCTTTTCATTATAACTTTCTATGTTACGCACGCCCAATTTCGCCATTGTTCTATAGCGAGATTCCATTTCGCTCACTGTCCATTTTAATGCCGTGACAGCTTTTTTAGGGTCAGTCACAACTGGGGTCAACAAATGAGGGATGCCATCATAAACCGACAGCTCCAACATTTTCGGGTCTATCATAATAAATTTGCATTTATCAGGCGACAATCGATATAGGATTGATAAAATCATCGCATTAATGCCCACAGATTTTCCTGACCCCGTAGTACCAGCGACCAGTAGATGCGGCATTTTTGCTAAGTCAACAATGACGGGTTGCCCGCCTATGTCCTTACCTAAACTAATTGATAATTGGTGCTGTGAAGACCTATAAAATTGGCTTTCCAAGAGCTCTCGTAATAAAACAGTTTTTCTCTTTGAATGAGGAAGCTCTATACCAATCACATTTTTACCAGGAACAACAGCAACTCTTGCAGAAATTGCACTCATCGAACGAGCAATATCCCCCGCCAAACCAATAACCCGCGAGGATTTAATACCTGCTGCAGGCTCCAGTTCATAAAGAGTGATAACAGGACCTGGTTTAGCACCGATTATATTGCCGTTAATCCCAAATTCCTCTAATACACTTTTTAATTTTTGAGAGTTAATTTTCAGTGCTTCAGAGTCTATTTGTTCCTTATTGGAGGAAGTGTTTGCCTCTTTCAACAATTCCAGTGGCGGCAATATGCTGTTTGCATTGAAAGAATGTGGCGTCATTGTTGTTTTTTTATTTTTATCTGACTTGGCTTTTTCTGTACTTAAGCTGTCTATACCTAAGCCAAAATCATTTTTAGTCTGCAGTGTGTCGCCAAGGTGATACAAATCGTCTGGGTTTGAATCGATATCATCCAGCCCTAAGATATAATTGGTTAGTTTTCTTATATATCCATATACAGCACAAACAAACTTTACCAATCCCAGCCATAAAGAGCGTAAAAATTCAAAAATTGAAATAGGGCTAGTCTTGGACGAATAACAAAACAATATGAACGACAAAACAAACCAAAATAACGTTAAAGCCCATTTATATAATTCAACCAATAGACTGTTTTTTATAGGAAAAAGCCTGTGCATTGGAGCAATTATTATTTTCCCGATAAAATTTCCGTCACAATTTTTGAATATACAACTAGTAAAACAAGCAAAAGATAACGCCACTAATAATGAAGCAAAAGCTCTGAAATAGCCCACCTTCTCAGAATTAAACATTCTCCACGATAGCATGAAAAAAGTTGGCAATATGATAAAACTTGCATAACCAAATGATTGCATAAGCAGATCTGCCGTATAACTTCCAAAATATCCTAATACGTTTGTTGGTCTTAATTTGCTCGCAACATTAAACGAAATATCACTGGAATTATATGATAATAAAGAAACTGCCAAACCAACCGCCACCAAGAACATTATTATCGACTGAAGCAGTCGTAAATAATATTTTAATGTTTGTTGCATACCTTTAGATAAAAAATTGCTTTTAATCAAGGGGTCAGACCTTCTGCGTTATTATAATCTTACACAGAAGTATTTATCATATTTCCAACATTATAGATAGTAATTGCGAGATTTTTATAAAAAAAGAAAATTTTAATAAATTTTTATCTTTTTTTTAATTCTCATTAATTTATACTAGGGGAGACTTTTATCAAACGGGAGATTTTACTATGACAAAAATAATTAAAAAGGTTTTTATAACTTGCTTAATGGGTTTTTTATACTTAAGCTCATCAAATGCTTTTTCAAACCTAAGGGGCGTGCATAATTACACTCGAACATACGCTAAAACACCGACACATAATCAATATATAAATATTTTAACACAACACATTACTGAAACTACGACTAGACCACATAGTGCAGATTGTTTTTCAACACATAATTTTTCATATGAACTCAATCCTTATTACATCAATCCTACATTTAATGCATTAATGAGCTCAAGTGACTTTCAAACACTGGAAAGCTTATCAAAAAGCATTTCTTCAAATAAATCCACCATATTTTTTTCCAGACACGCAAAAACAGAAGAAAGTACAAATGGCATTATCCAAGGCGTTTCAACCCAATCAAAAATTATTCCTTTGGAATCTGAATTGTTTTTGAAATTAGGAAGAGAATTCGCATCAGAACATCCAAGCCAAAAATTTGTAATCGCACATAGCCCATTAGAACGCACAACACAAACAGCAGAAATCTTTGGTGCAGGAATAACGGCACAAGGAACAACCCCTGAATACTTGTCATCCGATGTGTTAAAAGACGTACAAACTGGTCTCGAGGGTTTAAATATGAAAGACCCCGAGGTAGTCAAAAAACTAAAAGCTTTTAAGGAAAACCCTCTCATATTTAGTAATGGGCAGGAAAATGGTTACAAGATATTATATAGCATATTGTCTTTTATTCAAGGTTTATACACAACACACAGTGCATCCATTCGATATGATGAACCGTCTTCATTTGCTATTTTCACCCATCAAGTACCTATGAAACTGGTATTATATGCTATTGAGAAGCAGGTTGTTAGTGGATTAACAATGGTAAAGTCGGTTGCTGAAGACAGCTATATATTAGAGCTCGACCATAACAAATTTTCAAGGTCATTACTTGATTTACCAGATAAAATTAGCATAACTGCTGAAAAAAAGAGAAACTCTGGTGCAAGCCTTTTTAAATAACCAATCAAAATCTATTACCATATGTATTAAAATGGCAGTTAAGACGTTTTGTTTTGACTGCCGATTTTTTTTAATTTTTCTTAGCTTCAATAAAAAACAATCTTCTTTTTGCTGACTTTGCTTTCGATTGGTATTTAGTAACAACATTTGTCCAAGGATTGCCTTCAAAAACACACTCATCAAGCCTCAAATGGCTTAATGAAAAGCTTTTCCCACTATCTCGCAAAACATCCAATGTTTGTTGTGCATAACTTTCAATATCCGACGCAAAACGAAACAACCCTTTCACCTTTAAGACCCTATTTATTAATGATAAAAAATCATTTTGCATAAGGCGACGCTTTAGGTGTTTCTTCTTGCTCCACGGGTCTGGAAATAGCATATACACACAAGAAAATGTCCCATCTGGGCACAAATCAATAATATCGCGGCAATCCCCTGTGAATATGCTTATGTTATTGATTTTTTGCTCTTCTATCTTAGTTAAGAGCTTTGCAACCCCATTAATATATGGCTCGCATCCCAAAAAATGACTATTAGGTAATTCAATAGCTTTTTGAAACAAATGCTCCCCACTACCAAAACCTACTTCCAGCTGTAAGTCTTTATATAAGTGAATATTTTCAACTTTAAATTCCAATTTAGGCAACAGTTCACGAACCAGCCTAGATTGATTGTCTGTCAGCGTCCTGCCTTTGGTTCTTGCAAAAGATTGTATTTTAAACTTTTTCTCGTTCATACTAAGAATTCTGGTACATTTTTCAGCAATGCAATATCAAAGAGCTCTAAATTTATATTTTTTTTCAATAACTGCACAGAGCCCATTTTACAATCATTTATTCCGCAAGGAACAATTTTTTCAAAAAAACTTAAATCTGTCACAACATTGATAGCAATTCCGTGCGTTGCAATTCCTTTAGAGATATTTAGCCCGATTGAGGCAATTTTGATTGTTTCGCCATTGATGTTTTTTGACCACACACCTGCTTTATTCGGCACGACAAACCCCAGAATATCAAATTCTTTCAACGCAGCAATACACCAGTGTTCAAGGCTCAAAACATATTCCTTTACACCAAGATTTCTTGCCCCTATATCAATGATTGCATAAATAACCCTTTGTCCAAGACCATGGTATGTATATTTCCCGCCCCGATTGGTTTTATAGAGCTGAACGCCTTTAACGTCTTCTATAACATCTTCTGGTTTCGCCAAAGAACCATAGGTATAAACGTTTTCATGTTCTAAGAACCATATTAATTCATCAGTTGTTTTTTCTTTAAGGTTTTTTGCTCTTTTCGTCATCAAATCAATTGCTTTTTCGTAAGCGATAGGGCGTTTTGAATGCAACCATTCCATAGTGTTTTATTTATAACATATCCAAAAAATCTAGAACCATATTGTAATAAATAATATTTTTTTCCAAATTAAAAATTGATACATCTGGTTTTGTGTCATAAAATGAGCCGATTTATCGTTTTTAATGTTAAAAATATATAATTTTAGGTTCTATATTAATGGCAGATAAAATTTCTCCTGATAGTCAGGTATATTTTGCACCAATCCCGATGAGGTCAATTGGACCGATAAAATTTCTTGATTCATCTGAACAAACTTCTTTTGAAACGATTGTTCCCATGGCAACGTTTGAATCGCCCCTTTGGTATTCTTGTAAAAGAGGGGCTCGTGCATGTAATTTATGCGGGGGCATAGACACCGTTATATTCAGCGACTGCATGACTAGGTCGATTTTGGTTGAATTGACCGACATATCAAAAATCCCAATTTTAGAAAGTTCAATTATTGCTAGCTTTCAAAAAATTCAAGAAATTGTCTCTAATACAGGGCGTTTTGTAAAACTAGAAGATATTAATTTCCGCTTCATAGGTCGATTGGCGTATATTCGCCTTTCTATGACAGTGGGGGATGCCTCTGGTCATAATATGACCACAAAGGCTGCAGAACAGGTTCTAAATTGGATATTAAACTCTTTTGATTATACAAAATATGTCTCCATATCTGGTAATTATTGCACTGATAAAAAGGCATCTGCCGTCAATGGTATCTTGGGCAGGGGCAAAGGCGTGATAGCAGAAGCACGTTTATCAAATGAAATATGTAATCAAGTTCTGAAATCTTCCCCATCAAAGATAGCTGAGATAAACTTAAAGAAAAATCTCTTAGGGGGCATCGCCTCAGCCAGCGTCCTCAGTGCCAACGCTCATTATGCGAATATGTTGCTCGCGGTTTATCTCGCCACTGGACAAGATGCAGCAAACATTGTTGAAGGCTCTCAAGGGGTGACCAACGCTTCAGTGGACGCCTGTAGTGGCGATTTAATATTTTCTGTTACTTTACCCAATATCATCGTTGGGGTCGTTGGCAATGGAAAGGGATTGAGTTATGTTGAAAACAACCTAAAACTCATGGGATGTTTTTATGAAAAAGATGATGAATACGGTCTAAAATCAAGGCGTTTAGCAAGGATTATTGCTGGTGTGGTTTTATGTGGAGAATTATCCTTATTGGCAGCACAAACTAATCTTGGCGAGCTTGTCAACAGCCATATGAAAATAGAGCGAGGGCATAATTTCTGTGATGAATAATGAGGTTGGAATAACATCCATAGGTTTTGGCACAGCTGATTACTATTTTAACTTAACTGATTTAGCAAAAAGCCTAGGCGTTGATGAAAACAAGTATTTAAAAGGTTTGGGGCAGGTACAAATGTCTGTTGCCTCGCCAGATGAAGACATCATCACCCTTGGTTATGCGGCAGCAAAACAAGCAATTTCTCATATACCAAACAAAAATGCCATTAAAACCCTGATTTTTTGCACAGAAACCAGTGTCGACCAATCTAAGTCTGCTGGAATGTATTTACACGAGTTTCTTGAACTAAGTCCAGATTGTCGTGTTTTTGAACTCAAGCAAGCTTGTTATGCCAGTACAGCCGCACTACAAATGGCAACCAAGATTTTACGCACTGAACCAGATTCAAGTGTCTTGGTTGTCGCATCTGATATCGCAAACTATGGGGCAGGGGCTTTGGGCGAGCCCACGCAAGGGTGCGGCAGCATTGCAATGATTTTGTCGGCAAAACCTAATATAATTTCAATTGAACCATTTTCTGGAATTTATTCATCGAACGATGATGACTTTTGGAGACCAAACTATTCTAATCAAGCTTTCGTAGATGGAAAATATTCTGCGAGATTATACTTGCATCATTTATTGGCTACTTTCGAAAAATATCAAAAGTCTAGCAATTTAAAACTGAATGATATTGATTGTTTTTGTTTCCATGCACCTTTTTCAAAAATGGTTTTAAAGGCTCATAGAACTATTCTTAGTAAATACTGTGAACAACAAATCCAAGAAATTCAAAAGACCTTAGCGTTTACACCCTTTATAGGCAATTGTTATAACGCGGCACTTTTTTTATGTTTACTTTCATTACTGAGCGATGAAACAGCAAGCCTTTCTGAGAAAAGGGTGGGGTTTTATGCCTATGGTTCTGGCAGTATAGGGGAGTTTTTTTCTGGCATCATTCAGCCAAATTATAAAAATTTTATTACACCAGAAATATATAGAAAAAAAATATCTAGCAGAGAAAAACTAGACTTTAAAACATTTAGAGAGTTTTATAATTTTTGGAACAATTATAATGGCAACGACGTTGAAGTTCCTAGATTTAAGGAAAAAGGTCTAAGGTTAAAAGGTGTTTTTAATCATAAACGAGTTTACGAAATTTAAATAAATTAATTTTATTAGTTGAATGTTAGCAATCATTTGCTTAAAACTAACAATATTAAGATTGATGGAGGATTTTGGGGTATGCATAATAAAAGCAGTTTAAAATATTATATTGCGGTTGGAATATGCTTCTTGGGGGTGATGTTGGCGTTACCTAATGTTTTGCCTCAATCTATTTTGGATAAAATGCCACAATGGTTTCCCAAAAACACTGTGTATTTGGGGCTCGATTTAAGCGGAGGTTCACATCTTTTATTAGAAGTTGACCTGAATTATGCAAACAAAGAAAAACTCTCCCAAACTGCACAAGAGGTTCGTAGCATCCTGAGAAAGAACAATATAACATTTTCCAATTTATCTGTTAACGAAAGCCTCGAGACATTAAATACCGTTCATTTTGACATTGACGATGTTAATCAGATTGCTCATGTGCAAAATTTAGTCCGCTCCGTTGACCGAGATTTTAATCTTTTTGTTAAGGGTCAAAGGTTTGAGCTTTCCCAAAATGATGCCTCTATAAGAAAAATGCATAATGATATCTTAGAAAAATCCATAGAAGTCATCCGTCGAAGGATAGATGCCTCAGGCACCCGTGAACCTGTCATCACAAGACATGGAAGCGGAAGGATTTTGGTGCAAATTCCAGGTGTGCAAGACCCGACCCGAGTGAAATCTCTCATCGGTCGCACTGCTAAGCTTACCTTCAGATTAGTTGAGGACTCGGCACCTGAAGTGTCATCAAAACCCGTTGGAACATTTAATTCTGGTTATCAGTATTTGCCGTTCTCTAACGGTAGGGGATATATAGCAATCAAAAACCAAGTAATGGTCGGCGGCGACACATTAACCGATGCACGTCACGAATATGATGAATATAATCGCTCTCAAGTCAGCTTTAAATTTAATCCAATTGGTGCAAAGCGTTTCGCAAAAGCAACAAGTGAAAATGTTGGTAAACGATTTGCTATCGTTCTTGATGGAAAGGTCATCAGTGCACCAACAATCCAAGAGGCGATTACAGGTGGTTCTGGCAGAATAACAAGCAGTGGTTTTGGTGTTCAGGAAGCTACGGACTTGGCTTTATTGCTCAGGGCAGGGGCATTACCAACACCTTTAAAAATTGTTGAAGAACGCACTATAGGTCCTGGGCTCGGCTCTGATTCGATAAAAGCTGGGACAATGGCTACTATAATCGCTGTTTTATCTGTCTTAATATTTATGGTCATGGCTTATGACAGCTTTGGTTTGATAGCTGGAATTGCCGTTGTTTTCAATATTATTTTGCTAATTGCAGCCTTGTCTTGCTTGCAGGCAACATTAACCTTGCCTGGGATAGCGGGAATAGCCTTAACTGTGGGCATGGCAGTTGATGCAAACGTTTTAATTAATGAACGCATAAGAGAAGAGATGCGTCATGGCACCAAACCGCGTCAAGCCATTGAAGCTGGCTATAAAAGAGCCTTTTCGTCAATCGTTGACTCTAACTTAACAACACTGTTTGGAACAGCTTGCTTGTATATGTTTGGTTCTGGACCAATAAAAGGGTTCGCGGTGACCCTCTCACTAGGAATTTTTGCTTCGATGTTTACTGCTATAGTGCTGACCCGTTTGATAGTGGATAATTGGCTACTAAAAGGAACTAGATTGAGAAAAAACCTTTCTATTTAAATTATTAATAAACGTTTTCTTCCGAGGAGGACTAAAAAATTGAGCATAAAATTTATACCATATGATACAAAAATAGATTTTGTTAAATACAAAACAATTTTTTTCGCAATCTTTGGACTAATTTCACTGATATCTTTATCTTTTTTACTCTTTAGGGGAGTAAACTATGGGATAGAGTTTAAGGGAGGATATGTCTTAGAGGTTCGCTCAAAAACAACGCCAGATATCGCGAAAATGAGGGAATCATTATCTGACTTGAATTTTGGTGGTGTTATGCTCCAAAAAATCGGCTCTGGCAACGATGTTTTAATCCGCATCCGAGACCTCGGGCTAACATCACAAAAAGACCGTGATGCAACGCTTAACAAAATCAAACAAACATTAGGCGACATCGAATACAGAAAGGTTGAATCTGTTGGTCCTCAGATAGGGGGAGAGCTCGTCACTGACGGGCTATATGCCGTTGGTTTTGCCCTTGTGCTTATGTTAATCTATATCTGGTTAAGGTTCGAGTGGCAATTTGCAATCTGTGGTGTGCTATCACTTTTCCACGATGCGTTAGCTGTGTTGGGTTTTTATGCAATTTTTCATTCGTTTGAATTTAATACGAACGCTCTCATATCATTATTAACCGTGGTTGGATATTCAATCAATGATGCGGTGGTTGTGTTTGACAGAATTCGTGAAAACATTAAAAAATCTGGCATCGCTGATATAAAGACCATAATTAATAATAGCTTGAATGAAACGCTGTCGCGGACAATATTAACCTCGGTGACAACGATTTTGGCCCTGTTGGTATTATATCTTTTCGGTGGTGAGGTTATCGCATCGTTCAGTATGCCAATTCTGGTGGGAATTTTAGTTGGTACTTTTTCTTCCATATGCCTTGCTGCACCGATGTTAATGCACATCGGAGTTGAGGGCGTGATGCAAGATTCCAGCAAAGATACCAATAATTTTAGTTAAACATTCTATACGGGTTTTTTAGGGATTGAAAAACAACAAATCACATTTCAAAAATGATGAGAAATCACAGCCCATTAAAACCCGTAGATTTTATAAACCTATACCAATTTCCGATGTAGCATATATTATATGCAAGCCCACAATGGAAAAAATGGGGCTTATATTTTCAGAGTTATACTTAAATTGGGCGAATGTTGTAGGGGCAGAAATAAGTAAAATCTGTTGGCCGGAAAAAATATCTAAAAATAATTCTTCTGATTTGATTTTGACCTTAAAGGTTAATAAAGAAGCTGTGATTGAAGTTAATTACTCTAAAAATAAAATATTAAAACTAGTCTGCGACTTTGTGGGCAATGATAAGATATTAGAGATAAAAATCTGTCATTAATACGATTACGATGAAGTATCGCCCTTTCTCATACGCTAATTTCAATCATTACAGGAACATGGTCTGATGGTCTTGGTTTTGCCCTATATTTTTTTAATACTGTAATAGATTTCAATATATTGACTGTGCACGGTGATGCCAATAAATAATCCAAACGTATCCCATGATTTTTCGCGAAACCACCAGCCCTATAGTCCCACCAAGTAAAGCTTTCTTCAAATTGCAAAGGCTCTTTATTCTGAGCATCAATTAATAAACCTTTTTGTTTAATATAATCAAAACTATCAACAAAACCTGATTTTTCTAATAATGCACCTAATGAATTTCTTTCTTGAGTAGTGAAAAGCAGCCTTTCATTAAACAACTCTTTGTCCCAAACATCATTATCATTTATGGCGATATTAAAATCTCCGCCTACTATAAAACATTCATTGGGATGTTGCTCTTTTTTAAGATAGTTCGTGAAAAATTCTAAAAACTCTAATTTTTGCAAATAATGTGGGCTGGCAACCTCGCGACCATTTGGAACATAAATCGAGGCTATTCGAATTTTGTCCAATATGCACTCAATATAGCGTGCCTGTTGGTCTGTTTGTTCACAAAAACTGGTTATAACATTTGCGATGGGATGTTTTGAAAGTATCGCAACGCCATTATAACTTTTTTGTCCATTTATCGCACAATTATATCCCTTATCAAAAAAATATTCAGATGGAAACCTTTCTGTAACGGTCTTGATTTCCTGCAATAAGATTGCATCTGGACAATATTCATCAATTAGACAGCCGACTTGCTCAAGTCTACAGTTGATAGAATTTACATTCCAAGTTACTATACGCACAGATAATAAGTCCCATAACGTTTTATGCGTTAATAATAGGAATAATTAAAGTGGAAACTCAAGACATTTTTTTCTCATTTGAAATCATGGTAAAAAACGCCATATTGAACGTTGCAAAATCACACAGTGCTGATGCTCATGACAAAGTCACTGCTTTTTTAAAAGAAAAAAACATAAAAGTCGAAACACCCAAAGAACAAAAATTTGGCGATATGTCCACCAATGTCGCAATGATTTTTTCAAAAATTATTAATATTCCAACCAGAGAACTCGCGGAATTATTAGTAAAAGAAATAGAGGCAGATAAACGAGTTTTCGCAGTAAACATCGCTGGTGCTGGCTTTGTTAACTGGTCGCTTAGCAAAGATTATGTGCAAGAATGCTTAAAAAGTGTTTTGAGCTTATATATACAAAACGCTGAATATAAATATGGTTTTCAAAATTTTGGAAATGCTCAGCGAGTGAACGTTGAATATGTCTCAGCCAACCCAACTGGTCCACTGCACGCGGGTCATGCGAGAGGAGCGGTGGTTGGTGATGTTTTGGCTAATTTATTAAATGCTGTCGGTTATGATGTAACAAAAGAATATTACATAAACGATGCTGGAAATCAGGTCAATTGTTTGGCGAGGTCTGTTTATCATAGATATAGCGAACTTTTGGGACAACAAGTTGGAGACCTGCCTGATAACTGCTATCCTGGAGAATATGTTTTTGAAATTGCAAAAAAACTTATCGAAATCCACGGCGATAAATTTTTAAATAAACCCGAGAGCGAGTGGCTCGAAACATTTAAACAATTTGCTGTTGACGACCAACTTGATTGTATAAAGCACGATTTGGCAGAAATTGGCATTCATCATGATGTTTTTGTTTCAGAAGCCGATATTTTGAAAAAAGGTTTAGCCGAAGAAACCTTGAATTATCTGAAAAAGAAAGACTTGGTATATTCAGGTGTGTTAACCCCTCCAAAGGGAAAGGTCATAGAAGACTGGGAGCCAAAAGAACAAACCCTTTTTAAATCAACACAGTTTGGTGATGAGGTTGATAGACCATTAATAAAATCAGACGGACACTATACATACTTTGCATCTGATATAGCATATCACAAGACAAAAATTGAAAGAAAATATGATAAAATCATAAACTTTTGGGGCGCTGACCATGGCGGGTATGTCAAGCGTATGGAAGCGGCCGTCAATGCCCTCGCTGATGATAAAAACAGCTTTGAATTTAAAGTCAAAATATGTCAATTAGTTAAGTTCATACGCTCTGGAAAGGATGTAAAAATGTCTAAGCGTGCGGGAACTTTTGTTTCTTTACGTGACGTCATTAATGCGGTTGGACGAGATGTGGTGCGTTTTATCATGCTCACAAGAAGAGATGACGTTGTGCTGGACTTTGATTTTGACCAAGTTGTCTCACAAAGTCGCGAAAACCCTGTGTTCTACGTGCAATATGCTCATGCCCGCATCTGTTCAGTATTTCGGCAATATAAAGAAACCTTTGGAGGTGATATAAACACATCAACACTCAGCCAAGCAATCAACTCGTTAAGCCTGTCTGATGAAGAGCTGGATGTCGTGAAAACATTACTGCACTGGCCAAAGGTTATTAGCATTGCTGCACATGCATTTGAGCCGCATAAAATTGCTTTTTACCTCCAAGCCCTTGCTTCAAAATTTCATACACTGTGGAATGCGGGCAAGACAGATTTATCGCTTAGGTTTATTAATCGTGATAATCAACAAGAAACGTTATCAAAAATGATTGTGCTTTATTTGATAAAAGCTGTGATGTCGGTCGGATTTGAAATAATAGGGGTCATTCCTGTAGAAGAACTTCGTTAAAAATGCTCAAAGTCAAAGATATACTTAATTTGCATTATAAAAGCATTATTATATGTTTTGGCGTGTTTATATCGGCGATTATTTTATATTTTTGCCTTCAACCCAATGATGATGTTGTCATATTAATCAAACCCAAGACAACACCTATTAGGGTAAAACCCGCTCAAAATGAGGTTCTGGTTCCTCATCAAGATAAAGAGATTTATCAAAACTTAAATTCTGCAAGCACCCCCTTAAACTTAAAAGAGCGTTTGGTTCATAGGGCAGAGCTTCCAATAGATTCATTTGTTGATGCAAAACAAAAAGAAGACTCCCCGGTTCAAAGTGAAGGCAACCAAACCCCAAACACTGATAACCTTGAAGACCACTCAAATTCAGACGATAAAATCGCTGAAATATTGGAAGAGTGTAACCCACAAAATCCCGCAAAAGGCACCAAAGCTTTCACACTCCAAATCGCCACATGCCAATCAGAACAAATCGCTCTTATTGAAAAAGAAAGAATTGGAGTAATCATAAAACAAATAGACGAGCTTAAAAAACAACCTCTTACAATAAAAAAGTTAAAAACTGAAACAGGTTTTATTTATCGCATTTTATTTGGTCAATTTGCAACAAAACTCGAAGCCCAAAATTGTTTGAATAAATTAACAAAACATTCCAATCTTAAACCTTTTATATTAAATGCGGTGAACTAAAAATGTCGTCAATCATGCATATTTTTATACAAGTAACAGTTTTATTAATTTCAATCATATTACATGAAATAAGCCATGGTTATGTCGCGTATTTATGTGGCGATAGAACTGCAAAACACCTTGGAAGGCTGACCCTGAACCCCATAAAACACGTCGATTTGTTTGGGAGCATCATTATCCCGCTTATGTTAAAGTTGAGTGGTAGCGGTTTTATATTTGGTTATGCCAAGCCAGTTCCCGTTAACCCAAACAACTTTAAAAACGAAAAATCAGGGTCTTTTTTTGTTTCAATTGCAGGACCGTTGACTAATGTGATATTGGCGATTTGTTGCACTTTTTTGTTAAAAACATTGTTACATTTTGACAACAACCCCAACTCGATTATCGTTCAGTTTTTGATATTTGGGGTTATGATAAATTGCGTTTTATCTATATTTAATATGATTCCAATATTACCGCTTGATGGGGGTAGGGTGCTTTGCTCGATTTTACCAGAAAAAATAGCATATAATTTTTATAAAACAGAAAAGTTTGGTATGTTGATAGTGTTATTCGTTGGCGTTTTTGGCTCATCCCTACAACAAATGACGGGCTTACCATTAGATTTCATTGGAAATGTTTTTGCACCGTTATGTAATTTTGTGTATACTAGCTTGTTAAGTTTTGCTATTTCTTTTTAAAGTAATCTTTGAGAGATGAGTTTTATAAATAATGCATGATATAAAATATATTCGCAACCACCCTGAACAGTTCGATAGGCACCTATCCAGACGCGGCGTTAATGACGTCTCATCATCTGAAATTTTATCTTTAGATAAAGAGCATCGACACAACCTTCAAGAGCTCCAAGATGCTCAACAACTTAAAAATGACATCGCTCAAAATATAGGAAAGTTGAAAGCTTCGGGCGGTGACAGTTCGCAAGAAATATCTGAGTTAATGAAAAAGGCAACTGAAGTCCGTGAAAAAATAGAATTTTTTTCCAACTCATGTTCAAATTTGCAAACGAAAATACAAGAAATTTTATCTTATATCCCCAACATACTTGAAGACGACGTCCCCGATGGAAAAGATGAAACGAACAACTTACAAAAACGTCTTTGGGGAAACATAAAAACATTTGATTTTGACCCAAAACCGCATTATGAAATTGGCGAAGCCTTGGGGATGATGGACTTTGAGACCGCTTCAAAGGTCGCTGGGAGCCGATTTGTTTTTTTAAATCGAGATTTGGCTAAGTTAGAGCGTGCTTTGGCAAATTTCATGCTCGATAATCACACAACCCATTATGGATACACAGAGTTCATATCACCCATGTTGGTCAATTCTGATTCTGTCTTTGGGGTTGGGCAGTTGCCAAAATTTGCCGATGATATGTTTAAAACAACCGATGATAGGTGGCTCATTTCAACCGCCGAAGTGTCCCTGTCAAATATTGTCAGAGACAAAATCATAGAATCAGAAAAGCTTCCCCTGAGGTTGACCGCCTATACACCATGTTTTAGGTCAGAGGCCGGCTCAGCAGGAAAAGATACCCGCGGGATGATAAGAATGCACCAATTCAGTAAAGTTGAGATGGTCTCTATCGTGAAACCAGAAGATAGCAAAAATGAACACGAAAGAATGACCTCAATCGCGGAAGAGTTGCTAAAAAAACTTGAGCTTCCGTATCGCGTTATGTGTTTGTGCAGTGGGGATACGGGCTTTGCATCTCAAAAGACCTATGATATCGAGGTTTGGCTCCCTAGTTATAAAAACTATCGCGAGATATCTAGCTGTTCCAATTGTGGCTCTTTTCAAGCCAGAAGAATGAACGCTAGGTTTAAAACCATCGAAGATGGAAAGAAAAAAATTGATTATTTACATACATTAAATGGTTCTGGTCTTCCCATAGGTCGAACTATCGTCGCTATATTAGAAAATTACCAACAATCTGATGGTTGCGTCGTGATACCTGATGTTTTACGTAAATATATGGGGGATACAAAGGAGATAAAATCAAATGTCAGTCTGTAAAACTAAAAAAAACTTATCCAGTTTAAGGATTTTGATTTGTAATGATGACGGTATCCAGTCGCAAGGCATCAAAACGCTTGAGCGTGTTGCAAAAACCATTTCGCCCGATGTTTGGGTTGTTGCACCTGAATATGAGCAAAGCGGTCGAGGAAATGCATTGACTTTGTCTGAGTCTTTAAGAATTCGTGAGGTCTCCCCTAGGAGATTTTCTATAACAGGAACACCTGCAGATTGTGTGATTTTAGCGATAAACCACATATTGGCTGAAAAAAAACCCGACCTAATTTTAAGTGGGATAAATCATGGGTCGAATATAAGTGAGGTGGCGTTTATCTCGGGCACTATTGGTGCAGCAAATACTGGCTCAAGCCATCTAATAAAAAGCATTGCCATTAGTCAGGAATGCGAGCGGGGTGGGGTGCCTAAACTAGCCACACCAGAATATTTTTTACCAGGTATTATTAAAAAACTTATGGGCTTTAATTGGCCAGAGCGTGTGTTTATGAACATCAACTTTCCCGATGCGTTACCAGGCAACGTTAATAATAAGGTGGAGGTTTTACCGCAAGGATTTATTGGTTTGGATTGGGACGTGATGGAGCGACCAGACCCGAATGGCTCGCCATATTTTTGGCTTAGTGGAAACTGGCGGATGAATAACCATGAGAATTCAAAAACGAAAACAGACGCTAGTATAGTCACTGATACTTCTCTTATTAGTATAACACCGATGTTGGCGACATTTACGGCTGAAAATTGTATTGATGATTTAAGAAAACATTTTTCTAATTCTCCTGTGGCTTAGTTGAAAACAATTAATATGAAACGATTTTTTTTAAGTAATTTATTTATTATAACTTCTGCCTTGTTGTTACTTGCTGGTTGTTCTAGCCGAAGGGTTCCTGCACCTGTTGAATATGGAGCATTAAATGAGAAAACTTTATCGAGTGATAATATCAAACAATTTACCCAACAACACAAAGTTATCGCTGGTGATACTATTTTTAGCATAGCTAACCAATACATGGTTACAGTTTATGCAATAATGAAGGCAAATAACTTACGCAATTCTAACCTAAGAATTGGACAACTCCTTATTATTCCTCAACATTCTGCCAATAAGGGCGTTCAAATTGAAACTGTCGAAGTCATTTCGACCGCCCCTATTGTAAAGAGCAATGATTCTTCTGATTTTTCTCATAAAGAAGCTCCTTCATTCAATGACAGTGCGATAAACTCAAGAATCAATAAAAAGCTGGGTAGTAAAAACAAAGAAAAATTACCTCCTTCGAAAGATTTAGAAAAAAAACTCGACCAAAAGCTCTCTATTCTTAAATCTAACAAATCTGGTGGGGGCGAAACTTTTAATAAAGAGGTTTTATTATCTAAGCCATTGAACGGCAAGATAGTTTTGCATTTTCATGAAAAAACCAAAGCTGGTAAACTCAATGATGGGATAGATATTATTGGAACGCCTAATCAAATGATTTCAGCAGCAGCTGATGGCATAGTTTTGTTCGCAGGGAATAAACTAAAATCATATGGTAATATGGTCATCATTAAACATAACAATGAGGTTATGACCGTTTATTGCCATCTATCAAAAATTTCAATAAAAAAGGGCGACAGCATCAAGCGAGGGCAAAAAATCGGAACCACCGCTAAGGAAGGACGCCTACACTTCGAAGTCAGAAAGAATAAACAAGCCGTTGACCCCATGACTTTTTTAAAAAAATAATCATTATTCACTAAATGATTACAATTTTATGTTTTTGTGTTATATTTCTCTCGTTGTTATCTATTTGGAGATTTTATAGATGTTTTTTGAGAGTGCATTTGCTCAGCAGGGTGGGGAACAGGCTTCTTTTGGTATTATGAACTTGCTTCCGATACTTTTGATATTTGTCATATTTTATTTTTTATTATTCAGACCTCAACAAAAAAAAGAAAAAGCTCGTCAAAACATGCTAAGTAGCTTGTCTAGAGGGGATAAGGTGGTCACAAGTGGTGGCATTATTGGTGTTGTTCATCGAGTTGCTGACAAAGAAATAGTCCTTGAGATTGCTGATGGTGTAAATGTCACCGTTTTGAGGTCGACCATTGTTGAAATATATTCAAAAGATTCTTCAGCGAAAAATGATACTCCTTCTGATGATAAAAAACCAGCCGTGCCGAGCAGCAAAAAAACAGCTAGCAAATCAACCGAAAAAAAAGTGACTAAAAAAGCAAAGGCAGATTCTGCAAAGGGTTAATTAATATCAAAAAAGGAATTTTATCTGGTATCAATGATGGTGTTTTATACACTAGCTTGGTCTAAAATTTTAACCAAGCATCTTCCTAAATGATACGACATGTTTACAGGTACAGCATTTCCTATTTGTTTGTATTGAGATGAAAGAGACCCATGGAAAGTCCAAGCATCTGGAAATGTCTGTATTCTGGCGTATTCTCTTATACTTAAAGGACGTGTTTCTTTTGGATGACACCTTTCAGTTTGTTTTTGAGCTGGAGCACAGGTTAGTGTTAAACTTGGTTCATCCCAAGATAAGCGTCTTGCCATACCTGTTTTCCCTCCAGAAAGATAGAAACTTTTTCCCATATAATCTTGTTGTAAATCTAAAGGTAAATTTTTCCAATAACCGCCTTCCGGAATTAGTTGCAATATATCATATTTTTTTTTCGAATATCTTTGCCCATCGGATTGAGGGCAGTCTTTTAAAGCTTCACGCAAAGAAATTGTATAATCTTTTTCCTCAGGAAAGATAAAAGGAACATTTAAATCATTTCTAATTGCCATGATAATTAGGCGTTCTCGTTTCTGCGGTACATCTAAATATTGAGCCTTTAATATTTTATAACAAACCTTATACCCCAATCCTTCTAATACTTTAATCATCGTGATTAACGTTTTTCCATTATTATGCATTAATAGACCACGAACATTTTCTCCTATAGCGATTTTAGGATTACTTTCTTTTATACACCGAGCAAACTCAAAAAATAAAGTTCCCCTCACATCATCAAAGCCTAAGCTTTTACCAGCATAACTGAAAGACTGACATGGAAATCCAGCCTGAACAATATCAACATCTCCTCTATACTTAGAGAAAGTAACATTTTTTATGTCATCACAGATGATATTCATGTTATTAGAAAAATTTTTGTTTAAAGTTTTCGTTGCATTTTTATCCATTTCGTTTAATAATATGTGGTTCAATCCAGCATTTTCAAAACCTAAAGCCGTGCCTCCAGCTCCTGCGAATAATTCTATTACAGAATAGTTGCTTTTTTTATTGCTTCTTAAAATTTGGAATTTATTTTCATTATGGTTTGAATTTAATTTATTATATAAACGAGTAACCTCATCTAAATTAAAAAGACGATAATTATTTTTAGAGCGAAAAGATTTTATTAATCCTTTTTTATCCCATCTTCTAACTGTATCAACTGATACATTCAATTTTTTACTTACATCAGCAACACTTAACAACATTATATTTACCATGAAATTATTATATAACTGATAGTATCATTACCCTTGCCTTATGCAAGGGTTTTTTAATGATTATTTTTTTCTTTATGTTACACTTCTTTTATAATTTGAGTTATAGGACGTATGACCCAACCTAGATTGCTTTCTTATATATGCAATGAAAAACTGTATGAATGCGTTGAGCAAGTTATTTATACAATAAAAAGAGCTCAAAAAGAAAAGAATGTAACATTACATGCAAATGTTATTGACCCTTTTTCCGCTATTTTTGATGCTATGTATAACAAGATATCCTTACAACAATGGTTAGAATTAGAAAAAACAAGACAAATACAAAAGACACTACAAAATAATATAGGTCTTTTTCATCAATCAATAATTGGTTGCGTTGATGGGTGGGAAAATTTGGGTACAGGAAAAATTATAGATCTTATAAATGTTCAAAAAAAAATTATTGCAGAAATAAAAAACAAATATAACACGACAAAAGGTAATCATAAAATAGCTATATATGATGACTTAGAAGCCAAATTAGAAAACTATAAAGATAAAGGTTATATAGCTTACTATGTGGAAATTATAAGAAAAAAGCCATTTGGTTATTGTGAAACATTCACCCCTTCTGACAATAAAACTCATCAAAAAAGAAAACAACACCCTCAAATAAAAATTATTGATGGTGAAACATTTTATTCATTAGCAACTGGTTCAAAAACTGCACTTGTTGACCTATACAGAGTTTTACCATCAGTAATTTCAAAAATATCTGGACACAATCTGAATATTGATGATACGTATTATTCTTTATTTGAAAAAGCATATAATATAACGCCATAATCTAAATTTATTTATAACATTGTTGTCATAAATAAAAATAGCAACATACAATAGAGATGTTGCTATAACTGTTATAAACAGCCCTCATAAAACGAATCATTTCTTAAATCATCAAAAGGTTACTTAGCATCTTGTGGCATAATCTTATTACCGTATATGGTGTCACCAAAGATTGAGTAATCTAGTAAAAACTTTTTGTGCACATATTCAATGATTTCACTATTTTTTTCTTTATCATTAATAAGGTTATAATACTTATCATGCTTATAATCGTATAACTCATAAACCTTATCTACATCGAGCTTTGCGATATAATCCCCAATGGCATAAACGAGAGAGCCGTTCCAGTCGGGCATCAAGATTCCCCTCTGTTTTGGCAAATCTTCTCTTAACATATTCGTGCCATATGTGGTATAAGTACCTTCCAAATCCAATAGTCCCATTATAGTGACGCCAATATCCATCTGGCTAACAGGAGTATCAATAACCCTAGGTTTTAATAAATGTGGAGCATGAATTATCAATGGGATATGATACTCATCATATAAATTATCCGCTGTTCGTGAGGTGTGGTCTGCACATATAATAAAAATCGTATCTTTGTATATTGGGTCATTTTTTACTTTATCAAAAAAAGCTTTCAATTGATTTGCCGCATATTTTACGCACAGAAAAAACCTTTCCCCATTCTCCATATTTGCATCCACTGGTCTGTCGACAGCACCATTAGGAAGAGGGAATTCGGTATGCGAAGTGAATGTGTGCGTCACCAAAAAGCTCGGCTGTTTTGTTTTGATTAGTGCACCATAAAGCTTTTTGTAAGTATATTCGTCGTGTATATAATATACACCGTGTTTATAGTGATATTTTTCAGCAAATTCATTATCATATGCATGAATGTTTTTATCCAAATCTGAAAAAGATAGATTTTCATCAAACAAACCGCTTATACGTTCTATACCAGCTATTAAAAATGGACTTGTATAATTATCACTCTCGCTGTGAATTGGAATATTTTGAAGGTTAAAAAAGTCCAATATTTTTCTATATCGTGCTTTCGCTAATTGTTTTTTAGGTTCCCAGCTAGTAACGAAATAAGAATTGTAGTCGTTTTCTTTCATCAATTTTAAGTAACTTTTTGTTGGAATCAATCCATGTAAAGCAAAAAGTTCACCACTCACCACCCCCCAAACTGGTAATCCAGAAGCGACAGAAGATTGTCCTTCATAAGAAGCCTGAGCATTAGCAAATGCATTTGTAAACACCACACTTGAATCCATAAGTTCTCTTAAACAAGAGTAGGGGCAGGGGAAATTTTTAAAAACACTACTACTAGGTGCATCAAAAGACTCCAACACTATAATCACAACATTATATTTCTTATCATGTTTTTTAGAGGAAGACCTATACCTGTAAGCAGGAAAATTTGGGTCAATTATTTTTTCGTTTTCATCCAACAAATATGAAACATTTGAAATTTCCCATTGAGGAATCGTTTTTGGTCGTTTAAAAAAAGGAGAGACTTTTTTATTTAAATTAAACTGAATAATTCTTATAAATTCTGCAGGAACGACGGCAAAAAAATTGAAAACAGGATTTCGACCACTTTTTTTAATTAACGAAATCTTATAATCCTGAGCGTATGTTATGTTTTTACCAATTGTTGCTTTCTCGTTAATTAATAAAAAATGTTCATAAACAGGTAATTTATTAAAAGAATATGATATAGCTGATAAAATGATACAAAATGAAAGGAATACAGTCGTTCTCTTCTTACTTATGTTTTCAATATTCCTATAAAAACGATTAAAATAAACAAAATAACTAACACCTAAAAACATTGTTATAAAAAAGGCTGGCAAAAGGTCTTTTATATCTAATATGTCTATTAAATAAAACAACTCCAAACTAACATATCGCCCAAAAGCCGTATAAAACCCCCACAATATTCCTTGAAACACCAAATACAATAAAGAAATATATAGATAATAATTAGATACATAATTCATATTATGCGACTTTTGGAGGGCTTTTCTATAGTTAAATGATAAATTAAAAATTATGTATAATGTACAAAATACTAATAATTGGAGATAACAATATAGGTCAGACAAAAGGGCATATGTAAATATTTCCGTTGTTATTTTATTTTTCAATAAAAATATTCTAAATACCCAAGAACTTAACAAAAAGGTAAAAAAACTGAAGACTATGCCCTTGCTCTCACTAGCAACAATTGTTCTGTAAGAACCATCCTTAACAAGGATTAAGCACAACAATATCAATGTACATAACAGCATTGTTACAGACATCATTTGAAAATTCAAAAAATCGTATATTTTATATAAAAACGACATAAACAAGACCTATACCTTATTAAACAATCATCATTGACAAACTATAGGCACCTTACCTGAAATTTTCAATCTAATAAATGCTGACTTCTTTTTAATTCACTAATTTCATCAATAGATAAGCCTGTGAATTCACAGATATCATTAATATCCACACCCTTGTTAAGCATTTTTACCGCACTTTCTATAGCTTTTTGATGAATTCCTTCAGCTAACCCTTCTTCTCTGCCTTCTTCTCTGCCTTCTTCTCTGCCTTTTTTTACACCTTCTTCTCTACCTTTTTTTACACCTTCTTCTCTGCCTTTTTTTATCGCCTCAGCCGTAGCATTTTCAATAGCGACAGTCTTTTCGCTAATGAAGTCGTTAATTGTTCGTTGACGCAAATCAGCGATAGCTCTTACGTCATCATCTGCACTAATATATTTGAGAGTATTCATAGCTTTTTTTACTTCTTCGATTTCTAAAAAGGCATCATCCATGAATACCGGATTCTTTAGAAAAGTTAGCCAAGCGGTAAGTAAATCATGAATATCGGCATCTTTAGGATTAAATTTTGGTAGTTCGATAAAGAATATTCTCGCATTATCAGTCATGATTTCATAATTATCTGGAGCATTTGGTTGAAACGTCATATACGCTTCACTGATGGCATTTACTCTATCGGTGACACTTTCGCCCAGAATCCAAATACTAATCACGTGAGCTTTGTTGTAAGAGTCATCAACATTGATAGCTCTGGGTAGCATATTGGCCATATAATTTACGGCTCTAGCGGGGATTTCACCTGTGTTTTTGCATTGTATTTCAACATCTATTGTTGTTCCATCGTTTGTTTTCGCTCTGACATCTAAACGGCTAGCTTTATCTTCCTTAAGGATTTTAGAAATTTCTGTATTTTCTAACGTGAGACTTTTGATTAGCGGTTTACCTTTTAAAATCGAATTCAAAAGTGACAACAAAAGGTGTTTGTTTTCTTCTTTTCCAAAAATATTTTTGAATATATAATCTAGTTTAGGGTCTAGTAAGTTTTTCATTTGATGCCTCCAAGCCTTTTCCGTAAGAAATGTTACCACAAAATATACTCTAGTGTTAATTTATTATGCCTCTAGAGTAGTTAGAAATTATCATTTAACTATAGAAAAGCCCTCCAAAAGTCGCATAATATGAATTATGTTAAATGATATTATAAATAAAGCAGTAAACTATACAAAGAACTCAGTATCCTTAGAAGGATTAAGTACTTGAGTTTATTAGCTATAATTACTTGCATTCAACGATAATTATAATCTATATCTTCAAGCCCGTTGATTTATCCCTAATTTGTGCTCTTTGGCATATTCTCTCATTAGTTCAATTGCCTTCTCCAATTCATTATAGGTAAATGCGAGCCCTGCTTTATTATATTCGGACTTGTGGTGTATAATGTTCCTTATAAAAGTGATAAAAGTTACTTTTTTATCTTCATTATTATTCGCTTTACTAGGCTTATCTTGTGTTAACCCTTTAGGCACGAAAAATTCATTATCAAACTGTATAATGCTCCTTTTTTTACCATATTGACTAAGTAAACATTCATATAATTCATTAAAATATTCTTCTGTACAAAGCCCAAAAGCCATATAAATAACCTCGTTTAACGATAAAAAATCATTAACCTGTTCTTTAAAGTCAATTTTTTTAGGAGTACCCTCTTCTAAAGATAAAATATGAAATTTCGTTTTTTCATTATCCTTGAATTGTTTTATAAATAATGGGCTATGTGTGGACACGATTACCTGATATTCCTTTGAGATATCCAAAAGGAGTTCTATTAATTTTTCTTGCATTTTTGGATGCAAATGTAACTCAGGTTCATCCAATAAAATAATAAGACCTGCTTCCTTTTTTCTTTCCTGTGCTATTTCTACTGCTTTCTTTTGTCTTTTTTTTGCTATTTCTACTGCTTTCTTTTGTCTTTTTTTTGCTATTTCTATTGCTAACAAAATAGAAAAAATCATTTCATATCCCGACCCCAAGTCACTCAGTCTTACAAAACTCGTATTTGTTACGGATGCTATAAAACTATTGGAAAATGGATGAAATGGGTGATATTTCAGTAGACTTAATTCTGCCTTGTCGTTTTTTAATTTACCATTAAAAATATTATAAAATTTATCAAAAGTTTTTTTAATTGGATGCTCATCTTCCAATTCACTTGTTAGAGTTTTTTTTATTAGAACTTGATGTTCACTCTCTTCTTTCTCGTCTTTTTTAGTGGAGCTTTTATCTTTAGGAAGACTGTCGAAACTCAGCCTTTCTAACATAAGGTCAAAATTATTTTTGTTATTATTACCTGTTCTAGTACGGTAAATTCTATTTTTATCCAAAAATTCCACGATAGGTTCGTCGTCAAAACGCCCTTGCCCCCAAGGTGTTCGAGAATCGCAACTGAGCTCATAACCTTTTTCTTCTTTATTTTCAGGAATAAACTGACGCCCCTTCAATACGATTAAACTTCCATAAATTTCCCCTTGGGCTATTTTTCGCTTATTAGCTTTAAATTCAAAGCCCTTTGCTTTAAATTCACCTTTTGGCAGGACACGCTTTACATCAAACGGTTTATACGATTCTAACTTTATTATAGTATCTTTAGATGGGTCATTCATATTTTCAATTTGAAAATTGTCTCCCCTATAATCCTGTAATGCAAACCCTATCGCCTCTAATATTGATGTTTTTCCTGTTCCATTTTCACCACACAATACTGTTAAGCCACTTCCTTCCTTTTCCTTGCTCGGAATATTAAAATCAATTTCAAATTTTTCTTTAAATATTTTATAATTTTCTATGCAAATTTTCTTTACATACATAATCATTCACCTAAAAAAAACCTCTAATACATAGTATTATAATTTAAATATTTTTTTTATATTCATTTTTTATTCGCCTAAAAATTATGAAAATCGCAGATGCAGATATAGTTTTACCTATAACAAAATTTATTATAATCTTCAGCTTATGATTAATCTTATAATCTCTAGTTTGTTTTACATAGGGTTTGTGCCGTTCGCGTCTGGAACTTTTGGCTCAATGGTTGGGTTGATAGTCTCGTTTTTATTTGCTTCAACAAATTTAATAACTTATCTCTGCTTTCTCACGACAATGTGTATTATTGGATATTTTGCAATAAAAAACATAATTAAAAAAACGTCAGAATTAGACCCATCTTATATAGTTATTGATGAACTAATAGGTCAAATGATAGCCTGCATGCCGTTGATGTGGTTTATGGATGACAATTTTTATATGTATTTAGTTGCATTCGCGTTGTTTCGATTTTTTGATATTAAAAAACCGTTGGGTATTGATGTGATAGATAAAATATCAAAAAAGTCACCCTCTAAGACAATCCAGTCCTTATGTATAATAGCCGATGACATCGTTGCTGGACTATATAGCTTCGCAATTGTTTTATTAATTGAATTATATTTACATTACCCCTCTCTCCAAAAACTTATAAATGTGTTATAAGACAATTTAGTATGTTCAATTGTTTAATTGAGGTTTGTAATGGGGATTTTTTCAAAGATATGTTCTTTCTTTTCATCTGACTTGGCTATTGACCTCGGGACAGCTAATGTCCTTGTTTACACGAAAGATGCTGGAATTGTTCTTAATGAACCTTCCGTTGTTGCGATAACAGAATCTAACGGAAAAACGTTGGTTCTAGCGGTGGGTGAAGAGGCGAAAAATATGGTTGGCAAAACCCCTGGGACTATTCAAGCCATCCGCCCATTGAAAGACGGCGTCATCGCTGATTTCGATATTGCAGAAGAAATGATAAAATATTTTATACGAAAGGTTCACAACAGAACAAATTTTGTAAACCCACAAATTGTCATATGCATCCCATATGGAGCAACTGCTGTTGAAAGGCGTGCGATTCAAGAGGCCGCCGAAAGTGCTGGTGCTAGAAGAGTGTTCCTGATAGAGGAGCCGATGGCCGCGGCAATTGGGGCTGGACTGCCCGTTTCTGAACCATGCGGCTCAATGGTAGTAGACATCGGTGGAGGCACAACAGAGGTTGCCGTGCTTTCGTTAGGGGGAATAGTGTATGCCCGCTCCATAAGAATTGGCGGTGACAAAATGGATGCAGATATTATCAGCTATGTCAGAAAAAACCACGACTTACTCATAGGCGAGGCTTCTGCTGAGAGAATTAAAAAAAGTATTGGTGCTGCGATAAAACCTGCAAATGCAAATGGCAGGGTTTCAATGGTTAAGGGAAGAAATTTAAAAACTGGCATCCCCACAGAAGCAAAGGTTACTGAAAAACAAATTGCAGAAAGTCTACAGGAGTCTATCAATGGGATAGTAGAAGCCGTAAAAACTGCATTAGAAAACACTCCCCCAGAACTATCTTCTGATATTGTAGACAGGGGAATAATGCTCACTGGTGGCGGAGCATTGCTTACGGGACTAGATGAAGTCTTGAAAATCGCAACAAACTTGCCTGTCAATGTAGCTGAAGACCCGCTTTCATGTGTCGCATTGGGCACAGGAAAAACCCTTGAACAAATTAATACAATGAGGTCTATACTCAGCTCTTTTGATTAAATAATAGGATAAGCACAGTTGTACATAAAAAAGGTAAAATACCCTATAACGCATTGGTTATTAATTTTAGCTTGTTCCGGATTATTACTTTTATCCAATAACACAAAACCTATTTATAATTTCAGAACGAGCGTTACTAAAACAAAACTGTTTTTTATTAATTCTGTATTTGGGGTTATTAATTGGTCGCGTTCTGTGTATGAAAACTTCACTAATACAAAAACAAGCAAGGTTGACGAGCTCCAGCAAAAAATAATTGCCCTAAATAATCAATTGGATAGATTAAACTACTTAGAGATTGAGAATAATAAATTAAAATCCCTTTTTAATTCGTCATCAGTTTCAGGTAATAACAGGTTTATATTTGCAAATATTATTAATGATATTAGTCGCCTAACCATGAGTAGGGAGCTGTTTTTAAATGTTGGCTCTAACGCTAATACCGAGGTCGGTGACGTTGTTATAGGGGAAAAAGGCTTAGTCGGTTTAATAAATGAGGTTCATGAAAACTGGAGCAGTATTAAAAAAATCACTGATATGAACTTTTTTATCTCAGTTTCATTTGCCCCATCTGGTATTTCTGCAATATTAAAAGGGAACGGGGTTAATAAACTTATAATTTATTTAATTGACCAACAAAAAGAAATCCCCTCTGGAGAAGTCGCCTACACTGACGGTAGCGATAACAATTTTCCTGCTGGCATAAGGGTGGGAAGACTGGAGAATAATTGTGTGTCTCAAGAACATAATATTATCCCAGCAAATAACGTGTGCATTATGAAATTTAATAAGTTTATAAAACAGTAGTTATGTTTTTTAAAAAAAGACACCTTATTGCAATATGTATTTTTTGGATATGCTTATTTGAGCGAAGTTATGCTCAATCAAAAAATAACACCCCCGAAATTCCCGATATTAAATTGGAAGATTTAGGTACGTTAGATAAAGAAAAAAAATTATACATATACACTTGGTTTGACCAAATATCGCCAAAGGTTTTAGAAGAATTTCATAAACTTACAGGCATCAAAGTCATAGTAGATGTTTTTGATAGTAACGAGACCCTAGAAGCAAAATTATTAACGGGCAATTGTAACTATGACATAGTGGTCACAAATGCTTGGCCTTTCTTTCAAAGGGAGATGCGAGCTGGTGTTTTTCAAAAACTAAACAAATCAACGTTATCTAAAAATGTTTCTCTCATAGATAAGCGTGCTTTAAACCTTTTAAAAAACATCGATGTTAAAAATGAATATGCCCTGCCCTTTGCATGGGGAGTTAATGGTATTGGGGTTAATATTAAAACCATAAAAACTCTTGCTCCAGATATTGCTCTTGATACATGGGGGGTTTTGTTTAATCCTGACGTTATAGAAAAAATAAAATTAGGGAAAGTCGCGTTATTGGACAGCCCAGATGAGTTGTTTTGTGCAGTATTTGCCTATTTAGGCTTCCCAAAAGACACGCTCATAACAAAAGAACAGGCAGAAATGGCCGTAAAACAATTAACAAAAATTCGAAAATATATAAATAAATTCGACTCTTATAGCTTTCAAGACCTAGCCAATGGAAGTGCATGTGCCGTCATGTGTTCTTCAGGTGATTTAATGTTCGCAAGAACTCAAACATCGAAAGAAAACGCAAAAAATATAAAATTTATCATCCCGAAAGAAGGCGGTTGTTTATGGCTAGAGGTGATGGCAATCCCTAAACACGCCAAACACTATAACAACGCCCATGCCTTTATGAACTTTTTGATGCACCCAAAAATATCATCTCAAATTACTAATTACAACGGTTGTGCCAGCCCTATTGTTGGTGCGAAAGCTTATGTTTCCGAAAGAATATCTAGTGATAAAACGATTTATCCAGACAACGAGGTATTAAACAATTGCTATATTAACAGTGCCCTTCCAGAGGAAATCAGTCAATATATCTCCCGTGCACTAACAAAAATCAAGGCAAATATTCAATAAAACGCCGGCTTTACGCATCAAATATCACAATCAATTATTGTTTCCGCCAACTGTGATTGCATCGAGTAATATGCTTGGTTGCCCAACACCGCATGGGACATTTTGCCCATCTTTTCCACACGTTCCGATACCGTCATCAAGTGCAAAATCGTTTCCAATCATTTTTACTTTTTTTAATATATCTGGACCATTACCGATTAAAGAAACTCCTTTTATTGGCTGAAGTATTTTCCCATTTTCAACCAAAAAAGCATCGGACGCAATAAAAACAAATTTTCCAGACGTGATATCAACCTGCCCGCCATCAAATGAAAGGGCAAAAATGCCTTTTTTTACACTCGATAACATTTCCTCAAAAGAGGTATCCCCTCCAGACATAAAAGTATTCGTCATTCTTGGTATCGGACAATTCATAAAGTTCTGACGCCTCCCGTTCCCCGTAGAGTGCGGCATATTCATTAATCTAGCATTTAGCCTATCATACATAAAACCAACCAACTTCCCCTCGTCGACCAATAAGGTTTTTTGTGTTGGAGTACCCTCATCATCAAAGTTCAGTGAACCTCGCCTGTTTGCAATTGTCCCATCATCATAAATAGTGACTAGCTTTGAAGCCACCTCCTGACCCAACATGTTTGAAAAGACCGATGTTTTTTTACGTATTGCATCACCTTCTAAACCATGACCAATCGCCTCATGCAACAACACTCCAGCCCAACCAGAGCCCAATATCACTGGCATTTCTCCAATCGGTGCGGGAACACTGTTTAGTTTTAATAGAGCTCTCTCAACCGCCTTGCTGACCCTAGGTTGCCAAAAAGATTTTTCAAAAAAATTTTTTAAATTTTGCCGCCCTCCAAATCGAGATACAGCCATTTCTTGACGAGCATTTTCACAAGTAATAATGGTGATAGAAATATTAATGATTGGTCTAATGTCAGATGTTGAAAAGCCGTCTGGTCGAGTGATGTTGATACTGGAAATATTTCTTGAAATGTTCATAATAACCTGCGAAACCCTGTTATCGAAGGCTCTGATAAACTTATCTGCATTGTCTAAAAATATTAAGCTCTCTTTCAAAAAATTTTGATTATTTGCACAACAATCTGCACTATAAAGTGTTCGTTGTACTTTATCTGGTCCTGGGCTCAGGTCGACAGTAACGCCACCCGTGTGCGTTAATTCGTTATTGCTAAATAGTCTAACAGCATTTTTTATTGAATTTTCACCTATCTCTGAAGAGTAGGCATAGTCCACCCTCTCACCCGCCACTCGCCTCAGACCAAAGCCTTGGCAAGTGTTGAAGGACGTGCTCTTAATGTTACTGCTTTCAAATTCTATACTCTCTGTGAGATTTTTCTCTATAAAAATTTCACCATCATCAGCACCTAAAAAAGCAGGTTTAATATTATGTGCGAGATTTGAAAAATCTAGATTTATTGCAAGTTCCATCGTTGTTATCCCTAACTCTATTTCATGTTTTTTTGCTTTCATTCAATGCTTTAGTAAACAAGTCATTCGCATCACGAGCCCAATTGGTGATGGAACCCGCCCCCAAAAAAATGACAAAATCACCTTTAGAAATTTTTAAACCTATTTTATTGACGAGCTGGTTAAGGTCTTCGACATATTCGCCTATACCGGCTGATTTTACTAAATTAATACTGTCGACCCCATCAATATTAGGTTCACCTGCGGTGTAAACTGGGGTAACAAAAGTATAGTCCGCTATTGATAAAACTCTTTTAAACTCTTCCCAGAGGCTCTGAAGCCTCGTATAACGGTGTGGTTGTATGATTGCATATATCTTGCCCTGCCCAACACAAATCTCACGGGCTGCGTTCAAAACAGCAGTAATCTCGACTGGATGATGGGCATAATCGTCTATTATCTCACAGCCATTGACATGCCCTACCCTTGTAAAACGCCTCTTAACTCCACAAAATTCCCGCAACGCACTTACAACGAACTTAGAATCAACCCCCAGCTCCAAGCCAATCGCTATTGCAACAAGGCTGTTTTGAGCGTTATGTCTGCCTATAAGAGGCAGGAATAGTTCCAATCCATCATATTCAGTTGATTTAGCAAATAAATTTTTCGCAAAATCAGATAATCTTACCCGAAAACTAACACCTTCTCCAGTTGTTCGAACATCAATCGCTTGAATATCAGAATGTTCCGCAAAGCCATATGTAACCAAGCGTTTATCAATAATAGTTTTCGCAATGCTTAAAGTATGTGCATTATCTGCACATATAATTGCCATTCCGTAAAACGGCACATTCGAGGCAAACCCCTCAAATGCCTTATGTATAGACTCAATATTGCCAAAATGGTCTAGGTGTTCATAATCAATGTTTGTTATGACTGCAATTGTTGTTGGTAATTTACAAAATGTTCCATCGGACTCATCCGCCTCAGCAACAATCCAATCTCCATAGCCAGTTTTTGCGTTCGTTCCCAACGAATTGATGATGCCGCCGTTTATTATAGTTGGGTCAAATAGTGCTTTTTCCAAAACCGCACCAACCAGTGATGTGGTTGTTGTTTTTCCATGTGAGCCAGCTATGGATATAGACTTTTTAAAACGCATAAGCTCAGCCAACATTTCAGCACGTTTTATCAGTGGAATTTTTAACCGCCGAGCTTCAATGACCTCAGGGTTAGTATCAGCCACAGCAGAGGATATAACAACCACCCCACACTCCACAACGTTTTCTGGGGCATGATTATAGATAATTTTTATCCCATTTCTCTCTAACCTTTCGGTGTTATAGTTGTGCGATATATCGCTGCCTTGAACAACATACCCTAGGTTATTAAGGGTCTGTGCTATCCCGCTCATACCAATACCGCCAATACCGATAAAATGGATTGGCTTCTTATAGCCCGAAAAATTTGATAATTTATTCATATTATATATCTTAAAAAAACCCCTAGTGAATGAGCCTGTTAATAATATTATCCGCACTATCAAAGCAACGACATTTTTGAATGTTTTCTGATGCCCTTTTTAAATCGTCCGGATTATTTATTAAATGCTCTACCAACGCGGTAATTTCACCATTTTTTAATTGTTCTTCAGTTACAAGCCACCCACATCCATTATGCAAATAATATTTTGCGTTTGCTATTTGATGGTTATCTTTTGACTGTGCAAATGGAACAATTATCGCTGGTTTACCAATTGATGCAATCTCACCTAATGTTGACGCTCCAGCCCGACATATAATCAAATCAGACTGATTTAAAACATGTGCTATATCGCTAATAAATGGTCGAACATCCGCACTGATACCTGCAAGTTTTAAGGAGTTTTCTAACTCTTGCATATCCTCAACCCTAGATTGCTGAATAACTGTAATCTTTTTCTTTATTTCATCACTTAGGTTAGCAAAAGATTTTGGTATTTCCTTTGAAAATATTTTCGCCCCCTGACTTCCGCCCATTATGGCTATTTTAAACAAATCTTTTGATTCTTCATCCTTAGCATACTTATTTGATTGAGAGATGAAAACGTTTCTTATTGGCAAGCCAGAGACCACACTACCATCAGGTGAAAACTTGGTGTCCTGAAATGATATGAACACATTTTCAGCAAATTTTGATAATATCCGATTACTCAGCCCCATCACTATATTTTGCTCGTGTATCGAAAAGGGTATCCGTTTTATATATCCATAAATTAATGGAACGAGGCTAAACAACCCTCCAAACCCTAAAAAATTAATAACGTTATGTTCTTTAAGTAATTTTTTAACTATCCTAACATTTGCTAATAGTCGCGAAATGTTTTTATACACATGGTCTAGTTGTTTTGGCACTTTTATCGTATTCATGACGATTAAATCTGCAACTGGGATATCGTCACAATATTTTTTCGCCCTTTGGTCAGTTATAAAAACAACTTTGCGTTTTTGCTCTTTTAGTTTCTGGAAAACAGCAACTGCAGGAAAGACATGTCCACCAGTTCCCCCTGCTACTATTGCTATAGTTTTGTCTTTATTATCCATATGCTTATATTTCTTCCAAAAAATCTGGTAACATTTTTTTCACACCAAAATCATCAAAGTCCACCTCAACAGATGTGGGACTCACGCTTAAAACGACCCCCTCCCCGTAATGTTTATGCCTTACTTTAGCACCTGTTCCTGCGGTTTTTGTTTTTAACGCCATCGCCTCATAGCCCGAAGGTTTAAAATTTTTCTGATAAAAATTACCCGCCCCTTTCTGATAAAACTGACCCGAATCATATTCTACCATATTACACTTTGGTATTTCTGCAATAAATCTTGAAGGAAGGGAAGATTGCCATTGGTTATAAGTCAGTCTTTTTGATGCATGTGTAATAGTTAAAGATTTTTTTGCCCTCGTGATGCCCACATACGCAAGCCTTCGCTCCTCCTCAAGATTGTCTTCTTGTAGTGAAATTGGGTTCGGAAAAACCCCCTCTTCCCAACCACACAAATAAACCGTGTCAAACTCCTGCCCTTTTGCACTATGAAGTGTCATTAAGGTGACCAAATCGCTTTCATCCTTTTGATAACTATTATCCGAGACAAGGCTAATGTGCTCCAAGAACTCTTCAATCGAAGAAAAATATGTTAAAGAACGCATCAATTCTTTGATATTTTCAAGTCTATTTTTCGCATCAGCGTCTTTGGACTGTTTTAGCATCATTTCATACCCAGATTCCAGTAATATGGTTTTAACCAATTCATTAAGTGCTAAAACGCCACTTAACATTAATTTATTCCACCTTTTCAAGTCTTCAGAAAACATTTCTATAGACTTTTTTGCACTTGGTCTGATACTTGGGTGATTTTTCACCTTTTCCAATGCATCAGAATAGTTAACGCCATCGGTTATTACGATATGACGTAAAGCCTGTATGGTGCTTTGACCGATGCCTCGTCTTGGCGTATTAATAATTCGCTCTAATGCTAGACCATCGTCTGGTTGATATATGACCCGAAGATAAGCAACGATATCCCTTATCTCTTGCCTGTCATAGAACTTCGGCCCGCCTATAACCCTGTAAGGCACCCCCCAAGCGATGAGCTTTTCTTCCAGCTCCCTCGCCTGAAAGCCAGCTCTAATTAATATGGCTATTTCCTCAAAATTCAGCCCTAAATTTTTCTTCGACAATATGTTTTGTGCAACCCAAATGGACTCGTCTCTGCTACTAAAAACACCTTGTACAAAGATTTTTTCACCATCTCCTTTTGATGACCAAAGCCTCTTGCCGAGCCTACCCTGATTATGGCTAATCAGCCCATCCGCAGCACTTAATATGTGTTGAGTAGAGCGATAATTTTGCTCAAGCCTTATGGTCACGGCATTTTCAAAATCCTTTGAGAAACGCAAAATATTGCCGACTTCTGCCCCTCGCCAACTATAAATAGACTGGTCATCATCGCCGACACAACAAAGCCCCTCCCCCTTTGGGCTCAACATACGAAGCCATAAATATTGTGCTATATTTGTGTCTTGATATTCATCAACCAAAATATATTTAAATTTATTTTGATAATACTCTAGTATTTGGTCATTTGTGCGAAACAGCTCTATATTTAATAAAATCAAATCCCCAAAGTCAACTGCCCCATATGTTCGAAGTCTATCTTGATATATTTGATAAATATAATGTGCCCTCTGTTCAATACCCATCGCAGGGGTGATGTCACAACAATTCAGTGCGGCATCTTTCCAACGGCTAATTATCTCTAGCACGGCTTGAGCTAAATCTTTTTTATCCTCTAAGTTTTCATCTTTTATTATTTGTTTTATAAGTTTTATTTGGTCATCTTGATTCAATATTATAAAATCGTTTTTTATTCCTATTAACTCTCCATGTATCCTGAGTATCCTTGAGCAACAAGAGTGAAACGTTCCCACCCATCTCATTGAAAAGCCAATTCTTTGCTTCATTTCATTTGCTGCACGATTACTAAAAGTGACAGCCAATATCTCACTTTCATTAGATAACCCTGATGCCACCAAATATGATATTTTGCTTGTTAAGACCCGAGTTTTACCGGTTCCTGCACCAGCTAAAATCAAGAGCGGCTTGCCCACAGCTTTAACTGCTTCAAGCTGTCGTTCGTTAAGCTCGGACGTGATTTCATCAATTATGCGTTGCATATTTCATGACTATAATAAAAAACACCTGAAAAAACAATTTTGGCTTGCCCTGTTTGAATAATATCAAGATTTTGTGAAAACTGCACGTTTAAAACGCCCCCATTTTGAATGATATCAATACTATCTTGAGCGTTTATAAGCCCCAGTTTAAGAGCCGCCCCACCAACCGCACACGCACCACTGCCGCACGCGTTGGTCAGCCCAACACCCCTCTCCCAAGTTTTTGTAAAAGATTGATAGTGTTGTTGACCTAATCGCTCAGGGAAGCTCGCAAAACTGACATTAACCCCTTCGGGAAAAACCTCACTTCCCGCGATGTTTGGTGCGATGCTAGATAAATCCAGCTCTTTTACATTATCAACAAAAAATATCACATGCGGGTTGCCCAAATTGACCGCATAACCTTTAATCTCGCCAATTCTTGTTTTAAAAATTAAATCCGTTGGGTCGCAATCATTTAAAGCCGCCCGCTTTTGCCCAAAACAAGCTTGCCCCATATTTACACTTACTTTTCTTAAGCAATCCAACACCCTAGTGTCACATTGTCTCAATGTTTTGTTCTTATGCAAACAATTTATTAAATTATCTTTCTTTTTGGTTTTATTAAAAAGCAATAAAGACAAACACCTCAGTCCATTTCCACAAGTTTCCGCTGAACTGCCATCGGCATTATAAAACCAAACATCGCTCTGGGTTGACTTTGTTTGATAAACAATCACTTGGTCGCAGCCCACACCAAGATTCCGGTCAGCGATTTTTCTTATTAAATGTGTTTTTACTAGGTTATTATTCTGGCTAATAACGTCCACAGGCAAATCATTTATACCAAAAATCGCAAAATCGTTCCCCAACCCTTCTGCCTTAATGAAGGGAATTTTTTGGTCTTTATCGTTCATGCTTGAGCACATGTTTTATCATCTTAATCGCAAATTTAACATAATTTGTCTTAATAAACCTATTAACACTAGGTCTCACCATACCAATACCCTCCCCCGATAATTGAACTTAAGAGATTGACGTAACGCCTATGGTCAGCTATTGTAACAAAAATAATTAAAATACAGAAAGCATTTATAAAGGTGTACTTATGATAAAATCACAATTGGTTGAAAAATTGGCGAAAATCCACCAATACATGCACGTTAAGGACGCTGATGTTATTGTTTCTATTGTATTTGACGGCATGAATCAGGCTTTGATGGAAGGGAAGAGAATTGAATTGCGTGGTTTTGGCGTCTTTTCCATTCGGAACCGAGACCCCCGCATTGCAAGAAATCCCCGCACTGGCGAGTCGGTGCGTGTTGGCAAGAAAAAAGCCGTCGCATTCAAGGCTGGGCGTCAACTATTGGAACATATTAATAACAGCAAATCGTTTTCTGCGAAATAGTTTGGGGTATTATAAATGAACTGGCTCACGAACTTTGTTCGCCCTAAAATTCAAGCCTTGGTCGGCAAGCACGAGGTTCCCGACAGCTTTTGGGACAAATGCTCGTTGTGTGAGCAGATGATTTTTCACAGAGACCTCATTAAAAACCTTTATGTCTGCCCTGAGTGTGGAAACCATATGAACATTAGTGTCGCAGAACGTGTTGAGTCTCTCATGGACGCGGGATACCAAATTATAAAACCACTGTCGGTGCTCGATGACCCCATAAAGTTCAAAGACAGCAAAAAATATTCTGACAGATTAAGAGCCGCTCGTTCAAAAACGTCTGTTCAAGATGCTTTGATGTCGGTCATTGGGAAAATAGACAACGCCCCCGCTTGTCTGAGCGTTTTTAATTTTGATTTTATGGGCGGTTCGATGGGAACGGCGGTTGGCACAAACTTTATAAACGCAGCTGAAGTTGCCGTTCGGCAAAACGCGGCTTTTATTGTTGTCACTGCCTCTGGTGGGGCAAGAATGCAAGAGGGCATTTTATCGCTTGTTCAAATGTCGCGAACAGTTTCTGCAATAAACATGGTTAAGAACGCGGGTCTTCCCTATATTGTCGTTTTAACAAACCCCACAACAGGGGGCGTTTCAGCTTCTCTCGCGATGCTTGGTGATGTTCATATCGCTGAACCTAGGGCAATGATTTGCTTTACTGGTCCAAGGGTGATTGAAGAGACGATAAAACAAAAATTACCCGACAATTTTCAAACCTCGGAATACTTGTTGGACCATGGCATGATTGACATGGTAACAGAAAGAAAAGACTTGAAGAAAACCCTCGGGAAAATCATCTCCCTGCTAATGGGTAGCAGTTTGAAGCAATAATCCCACCGCACAGAGCGAAAATTGTTTTCCTCCCCCTCAACAAGGCGTCATATAGAAAATAATAACTGAGATTTTTTGATTTTTGGTCAAATTATCCTGTGTACATACCCCTCCGTCATGACAAATGATTGTCAACGAAACACTAAGCTTCAGCGAAATTAATGGTTTTTTTCAAAAAGACAAAAACTCATACCCAATCATTAAATTGTTTACCTTTCAGACTATGTTGCCGTTTTGCAACACTTGTTTGGGTTTTTTAAAAACATCAGTATTTTTCGCCTTTTCAGGATTGCAATGGTTGGTTAATCATGCTAATTCTAACGAGGTTGGTTTTTATTTTACCCCCCCCCCCCGCGGAGCTTAATGGGTAAGCTCTCGATTGTGGGTCGTGGAGAGAGGAGATGGATTGAATGTATTTTAAAAATTTTCTTGCTTGTGCTGGGTTATTGGTTGCTTCTAACGTCAGTGATGTTTCTTTTGCGTCCTGCAATTGCGATGATGATGGCGATGTCAAGTGCGGTGCTTCCAAATGCGACAATTGTGATAATAAGGGAAAGACAGGAAGCTTTGATGAACTGCTCCTGCCTAAACTCCTCCCTCGCCTATACGTCGGC
>CAYJEJ010000006.1:0-55295 GCA_964369315.1 uncultured Alphaproteobacteria bacterium
GTTGCTAATAAGTAAAAATAAAGGCGAGGGGTTTATTCCCTCGCCGGTTAGTTTTTTTGAAAGTTAAGTTCTTATTCAAGATTAGTATAAGAAATCTAAGTAAAGAAAGATTTAATTAGGTATATTATTACTTAAATAAATTCCTGAAATCTTCAAATAAGTTCTCTCTCTCTGCCAATGTTCCTGTTCCTGTAATTTTTCCAGCACTATTAACATAAGTTATTACTACTTTCTCATCAAACGCATTTTCTGGAACTCTGTCATACATATTCTCTGATAGAGTCACTCTTTGCAAACCACGTCTAGCAAAAGCACGCTGAATACTGGTTAAATTACGTAAATCTAGCTCGTCTATTGTTACGCCTTCTATAACATACATTAAGCTAAAAGCTGCAACATCTATTTCTTCGGCATTCTTTAAACTTTCCTTTGTTAATTTTAAGTTTGGACAAAGAAAGAAAGCATGGTGACTAATTACATTTATATTGTCTAGGTTGATCTTTATTAATGCAGTGCAGCTTCTGAAACAATTATAAGGTATCTCTCTTAAATTGTTAGGAAGCTTGACGGATGTTATATTCTGACAAAGACAAAAAATATCATTCCCAAAAATATTGACGTGAGAGAACCTTGATAAGTCAACTGTTGTCCCATTTGCTTCATTGTATTTACCTCGCAATCCTGTAATCAAGATTTCTTGAGTTTCTGCTTTATCTAAGTAAAATCTGTTAATTCCGTCTACTTCTCTATAATGTTGAAAATCTTGTTCGTTTAAACTCTTAAACAGATTTACACGTGAAATATCTAGTGCCTCGGATATCTTCATAGAAACATTTTTAAATTTCATTTTGTCATAATGTTGACCATCACTAGCTACTATGTTTTGGACTGCATTATAAGTCATATCCATAGGATATTCAAATCTAGCATGGACTATTGTTGGTTCTTCAGCTCTTATGTTTCTAAAACGATTAATTTGGTAGTCATCATATCCAAAATTATCTCCAAACATGTCAACAAAGATTAATATATCTCTTGCTTCTTTAATCTCCTCATATGTAGGCAACCTAAAGTCATTTTCAGCGTAAAAGACCTGGGTTTGCATATTAGGGAATTTATTTTTATCATCCAGTTTTTTAATAGGTAATGTGTTAATTCTAGTATCAGCTATAACATCGCCATATTTTTTGCTTACCTCTTCAAAATTAGAGACATCTTGAGTTGTAACTGCAGGTACACCCGTCCCTCTTACATGAGGCATGACTTGAAGAACATTCATAGCAATATGATGTGGAAGTTGTACGGGTGGACGTTGTTGAACGACCTGCATGTTTTGATTATTTACATGAACTCCTTCTTGACCTTGTTGAAAGTTAGGCAAAGCAGCGGTCACATGATGACTAGCTGAGAGAGAGACGACCCCCGCTATTACGGAAGACAGTATAATTTTTCTATTAATCATAATAAAATCCTTTTAAAAAAAACTTAAACATTAAAGTCATTAAATTATCTAACACCACATCCATCAATTGTCAAGTTTTTTTATAAAAGAAAAATAATAACGAGTTTTAATAAAAATATCACAACATTTTAACTTTAATTATTTAAACAATGCGATATACAGTGCGAATATTCAATTCGGTAAATGGACAAAATAGCCACGCGATGGATATAATGTTATTATAGAGAGAGATTTTAAAACAAAAGAGGCAAAATAAACTGATGGAAAATTTACAAAGGGTTATCTAGAAACAACAAAAAACTGTGAATAACCAGTTCAAAGATTTTTTTTAAAGATAACCCTTATGCATTAAGCGACAGATAATGTCTTTTTTGCTTCATTAACGACAGCAAGAAAGGAATCTGGGGAGTTTACGGCCATTTCTGACAGTATTTTTCTGTCAATTTCTACACCAGCTTTTTTTAGACCGAACATAAGCTCGGAATACTTTAGACCATGTAAACGCACAGCAGCATTTATACGCTGAATCCAAAGTGCACGTAAGTCTCTTCTTTTTGTTCGCCTATCACGATAGGCGTATTGTAATGATTTTTCTAAACGTTCAACTGCTGGTCTGAAGCATGTGCTAGAACGACCAACGAAACCTTTAGATAATTTAAGAACTTTTTTGTGTTTAGCTCTCGCTGTTACTCCACGTTTTACTCGTGACATATCTCAATCTCCGCTAATTTATTTTGATAAATAATTCATGACAATTTTCGTGTCACAGGCTTTTAATATCATCATACCGCGACTTTGACGCTTCATTTTTTGTGGTCTTTTGCGTAAATTGTGTCTTTTAAACGCAGGTGAGCCCTTGACTTTGCCTGAGGCTGTGAAGCTGAAACGCTTTTTTGCTGAGCTCTTGTTTTTTAACTTGGGCATTTTTTCCTCTTAATATATTGCTTTCACAAAATCAGTCGGGTATGCCCAGGAATAATCCCATACCGCAACTGAAACAGAAGATTTTATATCATCTATATTTGATTTATTCAAGTCTTTTAGAAAAAGGTTTTGCAATATATCCTTGTTTTTATGGAGCAATTATATTTAATATGCATTTTTGAGGGCTGTCTAAACTTAAGAATGAATGTTTAATGAATATTTTTTCTAAAAAAAATTCTGGCGACTACCCGCTTCGGGGCGTCATCTTCATGACCATGGCGATAATAATTTATGCAATCTCTGATTGTTTTTTAAAATATACGGTCATGACGCATCTTCATTTGACGCAAATATTATTTATTCGGGCGTTAATGCGTCTTATCCCGATGATGATTGCAATATATTTTATGCCAGAAAATGCTTTGAATTATCTTAAAACAAAGAGAATTAAGGAGCACCTAGTTCGGCTAATTTTTAGTCTTTTGAACACGCTAGCATTTTTTATCGCAATAAAATATACGTCTTTGGTGAATGTTTATACAATGAGCTATACAACGGCGATTTTTACGACTGTTTTGGGGTATTTGTTTCTTAAGGAAAAAGTGGATAAATCTCAGTGGTTGGTGACAATATGTGGTCTTGTCGGGGTAATAGTTGCAATCAATCCGCAAGGCAACCTTGTTAATAGCTTTGGCTCATTCATTGCGTTGGGGGGAGCCTTTTTCGCAGCGAATAATAAGGTCATGATGCGAAGTTTGTCCAAGACCGAACATAGTCTAACAATTGCGATATATCCCAATATTGCTACTGTTATCTTATGTCTGCCTGTGGCAGTATTTTATTGGCAACCGATATTAAATAATCAAATAATATACTTAATTATTATTGGAGTATTATCAGCAATAGCACAGTATCTTATCGCCTTGGCTTTAAGTATGCATAAAAGCTCGGCGTTGGCACCACTTGATTATTCTTCATATTTATGGGTGTTTTTGCTTGATTTTATTACTGTTGGTATCATTCCAGATTTGAATAATATTATTGGAGCTTTTATAATTATCAGTAGCGGGTTATATGTCTATTTTAGGGCGAACAAAGGCGTCTGAACAAGAAAAATCTTTGGTTTTAATTACCGAAAATTGTAATCAACACCTCATTGAGGGGTTATGTTATAATTTTTCTAGAGCAAACCAAGATTATTTAATGTGCGATTTATCAAACAAAAACCACCTTCCGCGTTTTGATAAAAACAATGTCTCTCTTATTACTTGTTTATATCAAGATGATAATGCGGGGTTGGTCAATTTATTATTTTTGATTGACGCATTGGTCAGAATGGATGTTAAGAACATTTCTGTCATATTTTCTTATTTTGGACATTTGCGACTTCATCGGTCTTATTTCGGCGGTTCTGTCCCAGCGGTCTTGGTGCCGAAATTATTAAAATCTGCGGGGGTTAAAAATATTTTTGCAGTTGATACCCATACCCCAACAGATGGCGTTGAAAACCTGTCTTGTGAGGATATTTTTGCTTTATTACTGAAAGGGGATGCAAATTACGATAAAGACAGCTCCATAGTGCTCGCACCTGACACAGGCGGCATAGAAAGAGCAAGCAATTTTGCGAGGATTTGTTCTTTACCGTTTAGTTATATAACAAAAATTAGAAATAATTCCAAAGGAGTTTGCGGGACGCTATCTTCCCCGATTTATCAGAAAAATTGCATCATCATCGATGATATGATTGATACAGGGGCAACCCTAGAATTTGCCTGCAAAAAGACTGTTGAGCAAGGTGTGAGCCGGATTATTTTACTTTGTACCCACTTGTTAAAAACATCTTCTTTAAGAAAAATTGCTCAGCAATATCCACAGATTTCAAAAATATTTATAACCAATTCTGTGAGGCATACGTCAGATTTTATGTCAGATAAAATTACTTATGTTGACTTAAAAAATTTAATTACTCATAAGGTGCCAACCCTTTTAAAGGCGGGATGATTTTTTGAGAAACGTCATCAATTTCACGAGAAATTTGCTCTATCCGAGCCCTCACATGCGGAAAATATTGGTTTGTAGGGGTTTTGAAGTTAATTAGCCTTAAATTTTTGTGCATATATGCAAGCTCTCTTTTCAGAGACATGATTTTATTTGATAAGTCGGTCAACTCTTTCTTGGCGTTAAGGTTGTTCATGTATGAGTTTTTTAAAGAGGTGATTAACGAACTTAGAATTAAATTATTTTCTGAATAAATAAGAGCCTTATCATAATCAATGAACATTGCCGTAATTTTGTTATTACGCTCAAGGTAAAACTTGTTGGATATTGTAATCAGAACCCGTCTTAATGTCTTTATATTAGCGTTGGCGTTGGAATAAGCCATCGAAATTTGGTTATCAACGACATTTCTTTTAAGCATACAAAAAACACATAACTCAAGGTCATTAGGTGCATTATTTGACTCTTTTGTGTTGCTCAAGATGGAGGGATTGCTCTCTTGCTCATGAGGTGTTGGATTAGTTTTTGCAAAAGCGTTAGCTAACATAACAAACGAAATCGTTATATAAAAAAGTTTTTTATTCAGCATATTAAAAATGAAAACCATACGGCATTATAACCAAAATTCTAGATTTTTACATAATTTTGATTAAAAATTTTTATATAAAATATTGTGTACTTATCATAATACTCTGGGCATAATGGGATGAATTTTGTTGGAGTAAGTTATGATGCTTAATGTTTTGGTCAACGGAATATGCGGTAAGATGGGTTCTTTGTTGGCTGATGCAATTAGCACGTGCCCTGAAACGTTTTTGGTTGGTGGCGTTGACAGGTCGAATAGCTCAACGGACAAAGTAGCCGATGTTTGTGAGATAATCACGAATAATGTTGAAGATGTCATTTCAAAAACAGATGTTATCATCGACTTTTCCCATGTGGAGGCTTTTGAAAACTTAATTGATGTCGCCGTGAAATATAAAACCCCTGTTGTCTCAGGCACAACTGGTTTATCACAAGCCCAAATTCAAAAGATGAATGAGGCATCAAAAATTATACCAATCCTATATAGCTCAAATTTTAGCACCGGTGTTTATGTTTTAAACAAGCTGGTTTCTCTTGCAGTTAAGACCCTATCTAAAGACGCATATGATATAGAAATCTTAGAACAACATCATCGGGACAAAAAAGATGCACCATCTGGCACTGCCCTGAATATTGCCAAGCAAATTGCTGACTTTTTCCAAAAGCCATTAAGTGAAATCACAAGAACCCCCTCAGGGCAACGTTCATCAGGGGAAATTGGTTTTTCTTGTGTTAGAGGAGGGAGCATCTTTGGTGAACACGAAGTCATGTTTCTTGGAAAAGATGATTCCATTACCATAAAACATACGGCATTCAACAGGTCAATTTTTGTAAATGGTGCTTTGCTTGGTGCACGGTGGTTGGTCAAGCAAAAAGCAGGTCTTTATGACATGTCCGATTTGATGCAGTTATAACAATTTGCAGAGAATAACTGTTCGATATAAAACAAATATCAGGTGATGTTTTAGTCGTTATGTCCTTGGTTTTTTAGATAATAGCCCTAATTTAAGTCTAATCTTTTGAACGATTACAACAAAAAAATTGTTCGCTGCAACATTGCCGGAGGTGGCAATTGGGTCAATAATCCCATAAAAGGCTATTATAAAAGCAATCATTGCATCATCAAAACCAAGATATTGTTTTAATACTGGGACAGTAACCATTATCGTTCCGCTTGGCACCCCGCCACCTGCAAATTTGTTTAAAACAAAAAACAAACCAAACAGCAAAAAATTAGCGAAATCTGGCAACGGTTTATTAAATGCGAGCATCACAATCATCGCCATAATTGGCACCAATATCGAGTCGCCCACCATATGAAAGTTGAGTGTTAATGGCATCACTGCGTCAGACAAAATTTTATCGTTAGTGTTTTTTGCGGCGGCTTTTAAAGACAGCGGCAACGCTGCCGCGCTCGACATTGTGCTGAAGGCAGTCACTATTGCAGGGAAGGAATTTTTAAATATCGTCACAGCCCTCTCAAATTTAAATGAGCCTGAGACAAACAACCACAACGTCAAGTAACACCACAAAAACCCACACATTAAAATGCATATTTTAGAGTTATTTTGTGCAAAATTTGTTATTCTCCCTTCTGATATGAGCTTCAAAAGGAAACCGCCCACGAACAGCGGTAACAGTGGTACGAAAAATTTTTTCATAAACATCAAAACACTGTCGTGAATAACAGATATAAATGAAAACACGTATCGGTTTGGTCTTACAGCATTGATTATCCCCACCACTATCCCTAGGAATAATGCGGGCATTGTTCCGATTATATGGGGTAATTTTATATCAAAAAATGGCATATAACTGACGGCGTTATTGGGCATTAACCCAGCCTTTGTATCAGATAAAATGCTAAATCCAACCCAACCAGACACCATAATATTGAAAAAATTGGACACAAACACAAGAACCATCAGCCCAAGAACAAAAATCATGCCTTCTTTCGGTATGGCTGAAAGTGCCACTGCGATGAAGCTAAATAATAAAAACGGCAAGATGAAAACCAAAATTTCTCGCAGAAAAACACTTATCGTTAGAAAAAATCTCACTACATCAGTTGGAAGTTTATTATGAAAGATTACCGTCAAGATTATGACAAAAACCAATTGCAAAAATTGATTTTTACATAAATTTTTTAGAAAATTTCCAAATCCGTTCATAAACTAAAACTCCAAAATATATAATATATGTTTAAAAAACATTGATATCGATGGTTAAATACCGGTAAAAGGGGGATTTTTCTGAATTCTTTATTTTATATCATCAAAATTTCTTGGTAAACAAACAGCTCTTGAACGGTCAGCTTTTAAGAAGCTAATGATGTTTAATATCTCGGGGGAATCTTTAAACTGATTCGATATTTGTTCTATCCTCTTCTCAAAGGTTAAATCATTGCTGAATAATTGATTATATACCGTTCTGATTGTTGATATTGCCTCACGACTAAAGCCATGTCGTTTTAACCCAACGAGGTTAATCCCCGCAACCCAAGCACGCTCGCCCATGACCGAGGCATAAGGAACGACGTCTTTTTCTACTCCAGACATTCCGCCAATCATGGCGTGTGCTCCAATCCTTACAAATTGGTGAACCGCACACAACCCTCCGATGGTTGCGTGACGCTCTACCACAACATGCCCGCCAAGTGTGACCTGATTTGCCATTATCACACTGTCTTGAATGATACAATCATGTGCAACATGCACACCAGCCATAAACAAGCAGTCATTACCAACAACTGTTTTCATGTTCCCGCCACTGGTGCCAAGATGCATCGTGACGTGTTCTCTGATGGTGTTATTATCACCGATAATGAGATAAGATTTTTCACCAGAATATTTCAAATCTTGCGGGCAAAAACCCAACGCTGCAAACGGAAAAATTTGGTTACCCTCACCAATGGTGGTCAAACCTGATATACAAACATGTGAGTGTAAAACAGTCCTGCTGCCTATCGTAACACCATCGTCTATGACACAATATGGACCAATGACGACATCATCGCCTATTTTTGCGTTCGGTGAAACTATTGCGGATGGGTGAATCTTGGCACTGGACACTTTTTGAAAATTCCTAATTTTTATCTACTTCTTCATCAACAATCATAGCAGTAAACAAGGCTTCCGCAACAAGTCTTTCGTTAACGTATGCTTTACCTGAAAATTTCCATATGTTACTACGATTTCTGTCTTTTTGAACATATATTTTCATAACATCACCTGGCACGACTGTGCTACGGAACTTTGCATTTTCAATCGACATGAAATACACCAACTTGTCTTTTGATTCCAGCCCTATAGACTTCATTACCAAAGCCCCCGCAGTTTGAGCCATCGATTCTACAATCAGTACTCCTGGCATAACAGGACTTGATGGAAAATGTCCCTCAAAAAACGATTCATTGCAAGACACACACTTGATGCCAACTGCACTTTCGCCAAGTTTAATATCCTCAATCCTGTCGATTAGTAGCATCGGGAAACGATGTGGTAGGCATTTTTTGATTTCCAAAATATCCATAGTATTATTTATTAAGTCTTGATTGACGTTCTCTTTGTCATCACTTTGATTCATAAATCTTTTCCGCTAATCTTATTTTTTAAAAAAGCAGCTTGTCTTCGCCAGATATTAATATCGACCGCGGGAATACCGCCAACCACACTGCCTGAAGAAATGTCCTTCGCAACCCCAGACTTTGCAGCAATAATAACATTATCGCCAATCGACAAATGTCCTGCCAAACCAACCTGACCAGCAATTGTAACAAAATTGCCTATCTTACAGCTACCTGCAATTCCAACCTGCGAGACAATAGCACAATTTTTTCCAATTTGCACGTTATGAGCGATTTGAACGAGGTTATCAATGATGGTCGCCTCGCCTATGACAGTGTCTTCTAAGCTTCCTCTATCAATCGTTGTGTTTGCACCTATTCGAACAAAATTTCCAACAATCACTCTGCCTAATTGTGGAATGTAAACTGGTTTAGATTGAGAATTTATTATCCCGAAGCCAGAGCAACCTATCCTCGCACCCGAGTTGATAACTATGCCCTCACCCAAAATGCTGCACTCTATATGAACATTGTCAGCAATTTTACAACCATTTCCTATGGAAACTCCAACACCAATGTAGGTATTACACCCTATTTCAACGTCATCACCTATTTCAACCCCATCTTCGATAACCGTAAAATGCCCCACTGAACAATTTTTACCAAATTTTGTGTTTTTAGAGATTGGGGTTGACGATGGAGCAGTTTTTGTTAGCACAAACATTGTAGAAACAGCCTTTGCATAAGCAATTAGAGGGTTTTTGTCTACAACAATTTTTGAAGTTTCATTTGGAGTTTGGTCAGCATAAGCCTTGTGCACGATGACCGCACCAGCTTTTGTGCTTTTTAAGTTAGGTAAATATTTTTTGTTCGCAAAAAAAGACAGGTCATTCGCCACTGCATTTTCCAAAGTGCTTATGTTATGCACCGTTCGGTCAGAACAACCTATGATTTCAACCGCTTCAACAACTTTTGCAAGCTCTAAAATGTTTATGCTTCTTGGTGCGGGAAAAAACCTAGTATCTACAGCCAAAGCTATTCTCCATTAATTTCATCCAAAGCCTGTTGCTCAGACACTGTTATGAGCTCAGCAGAAGGCATTTCTTTATTCAGGGTCTCTATCACCGATTTAGTAATTTCAAGGCTTGGCTGAGAGTGGGGTAATGTTTCTTTATTTAACACGATGAGGTATCCCTTTTCCTCAGCTATTTTTTGTATAATACTGTTTACCTTGGTGGTGAACACGTAATTGGCGTTTCTAACAGCAATTTCCCACTGAGCTTTACGTACTCTAGATAATTCATATAATTTTTTATATTTTTTTTCTAATTTTTCCTCGTCCCACGCCTCTTCTGGTGAATAACTCTTAGAGCCAGAAGATGAGGAACCTTTTTTTAATTGGTCTTCAAGATTAGCCACCTCCTCTTGATAAGTTCCGCGTAATTTTTCTGCTTGAACTTTGAGAGACTTCATCGCCAAAGACTCTTGTTGCACCATTTTTAGGTCAACCACCGCAATGCGACAATCACCCTTCTCATCTTTACCGTAAACTGCCAATAACGGCATTAGAACAACAATTAATAAAGCTCTAACTAAATAAGCAACCATTAAAACAACCCGCCAATTTGTATAGTTTGAACTTGGTCATAGCGACATTTTTTCACAACTTGAGTAAAGCTTATGCTGATAGGACCAATCGGGCTCAACCATTCAAGACCTATACCAATATTGCCGCGTATTTTATTTTCATCATACACGTCGCTACTAGGCAACTTTGAACGCCACAAACTTCCCCATTCTGTAAATACAATGCACTGAACCCCAGTGTCTTTATAGTTTCCAATCGGGTGCTTAAGACCAGTGCTTGCTTTATAATATCTTGTGCCGTGCACAGAGTCTTCATCTTCTCGCTTAGAACGAGGACCAATACCGTCAAATTGAAAGCCTCTGAAACTGTCTCCACCGAAAGAGAACCTGTCACTAATACGTCCTCCACCCATAACACCAAGCATACCTTTTGACCAGAAGGTTAACTTCTCACCAAGCGGATAATAATATCTTGCTTCAAATTCATGCTTATTATAATGGACGTTTCCGCCAATACCTGCAAACGAGTTATCCAGCTCGAGAATATAGCCATCTCGAGGGTGCAGACTGCCGTCAACCTGACTATAAACCAACCGAGAGCTGACGCTACTATTGACGTGATGACCATAGGACTCTTTTTGCCAAGCAGGGAGCGAGTCAAAGGTGATATGAGTAAACTGGTTTTTGTATTTTACATTTTCAACGCTTATACAATAGCCGAGCCTGTGTGCCAAGTCTTCAGTAATTTGATATCCCATATATGGGCTGATGAAGAAGCTGTTCGTTTGAGAAGATGTTTCTCTAATACGATTTGATGAATAAAACCCGAAACGGCTACCCACTACTAAATCTCTGTCAAGAAAATATGGCTCCATCAAACCGAATGAGACACTTTTTAATCTGTTGGCCATCATAAAATCAATATCGGCAGTTTTTCCCGTTCCAAAGAAATTTCTCTCAGAGATGCCGACATTACCCAAGATACCATCACCCAAGCTATAACCACCTGATATCTTAAATTGTCCTGTAGATTTTTCTTCCACATCGACTTTTATCACGGCTTTATCAGGTGTGCTTCCCTGTTCTGGCTGGGCTTCAACCTCGGAAAAGTAATCCAAATCTTTGATTCTTTGAACAGATTTACGAAGTTTGACAACGTTCAGTGAATCACCTTCATGCAACCTAAATTCACGTCGTACAACCTTGTCTAGGGTACGAGAGTTACCATAGATTTCAATCCTTTCTATAAAAACTCTTGATGTTTTTCTTATAATGAATGATACGGAAGCAGTTTTATTTGCTTTATCTAAATTAATGCTGTATTGCACATCGACAAACGCATAACCCAAGGCTCCCATTTCATCAATAAAAATTTCTTTTGTTTTTTCTATGTCGTCTATTTTAAATTTATTGCCGACCTTAAAAGCAATTTTTTGTAATAATGGCTTGATGTCTATTTTTTTTATTTCACATTTAACGTCTATGTTACCAATGTTATAAACATCCCCCTCATGGACGTTAAACGTTAAGTAAAAACTGGTTCTGTCGGGGGAAAGCTCGGCTGCATGCGACCTTACTTGAAAAGCAGCGAAACCATTGTTGTTATAAAATTTCTTTAATGCTCGTTTATCAGACTCAACTCTTTCTAGGGAATAGATGTCGTCATACCCCCAAAATTTCCACCATACAGACTCTTTTGTCTGCATCTCTGACCTTAAGGTGGAATCAGAAAAAGCGTTATTCCCCACAAATAAAATTTTCTTTACAGTGGTGGGCTTGCCCTCATTAATTTCAAACACAACATCGACGCGTGATTCGGGTCTTCTGATGATTTTTGGGGTTATTGTCGCGGCGAGGTGTCCCTTTGCACGATACATATGGAGTAAACCACGCATAACTTCTTGGACTTCAGCCCGCCGGAATACTTGCCTTGGTTCAATCTTACCCTTAGTGAGGATTTTGATGTGCTCGTCCTTGATGGACTTGTTCCCTTCAAAAGCTACGCGATTTATCATGTCATTTTCTTTCACGAAAATGGTGATTTTCCCAGGTTTTAGCTCAGCTGATACGTTGGAAAAAAAACCAGTCGCATACAAACGCTTAATAACCATGTCGACTATGCTGGGAGAAACTTCACTGCCAACATCAATTCTGGCGTGTGCGAGAATCGTCTCTCTCTGAATTCGTTTGTTACCGCTCACGTCCAGTTGACGCAAAACATCACAAAAGGAGTCTCCTGCAAAAAGAACACAAAAACACGAAACAACAAGGTAAAACAACTTCTTCACTGATATTATCCCGCTAATACACTGACCAATCTTTTCACTATACCTAAATTTTTTATATCATTATAGGTAATAAACAACATAAGTAGCATCAATAACACAAAACCAAAATACATAACAGTCCCTTGAAGCTTCTTATTTATAGGACGACGAATGACCACTTCTATAAGGCTGATAAATATACTCCCTCCATCAAGGGCAGGTAAAGGAAGCAAGTTAATTAATCCAAGGTTGATTGAAAGAACCGCCGAAAAAAACACAAGCTGAGAAATCTCGCCCGATTTCGATATGTCACCAAATAGCGTTGCTATCTTTATCGGGCCGCCAAGCTCTTTCACCCCTTCTCCTTTTTTGATTAATTTTGTTAGCGACTCCAGTATTCCGACTGACATTTTCCCGCAGAAAGCTAATGAAGCTTTCAATGCACCGAATAAATCGGTTTGTTTTTGATTTTTAGCTGAAAAAACGACCCCTAAAACCGTTTTATTATTCACTGAGTTTGGGGAGTCAATAACTTTGGGGGTTACGTGAAGCTCAAATGACTCCTGCCCCCTTTTAATCCCTAAGTTCAAGACTTGTTCGTTTGATAACTTTTCTATAACAGATTGTAACATTGTTGGCGTAGACACCTTTTTGTCATCAATTTTTTCAATAATATCGCCCGCTAACACCCCCGCATCTTCGGCGGGTGAGCCTTTTATAACATCTTGTATTATCACGCGATTATCAGGAATGCCCTGTAAAAAGAATATTATTGCTATCACCAAAAACGCATATAAATAATTACCAATTGAACCGCCAGCATAAACCATGATTTTTTGTATGGGGGATTTGCTGAATAAAGTTTTGTTATAGCTTTCCTCATCCATTTTTTCTAAGGCTTTTGAATCAGGGGCACTGGCTTCACTTTTATCGCCTGCCATCATGACATATCCACCAACTGGAATTAAGGAAATTTTCCACCGAGTGCCTCGTTTGTCATTGAAGCCAAAAAGTTCCTTACCAAAACCGATAGAAAACACTTTAACATCGACGCCATTTATACGTGCGAACACATAGTGCCCCAGCTCGTGGACAAAAACCAAAACGCTCAAACCAATAAGAAAGGGAATGCTATAGATAGCTAGGTCATAAATGAAGTGCATGATTAATATATTCCTATGTTGTTAGTAAACTGAAACAAAATTAGCTTGTTTTTAAAATCAAATAAAGTATTTTTTCTTATTAATATTATTAAATGGGGAACGCGTAAATTATGGTTGGTTTAAACACATCTGATTCAAGCAAATTAAAGCTATATATCGACAAGCTAGAACGAATGGAAGAAGAAAAAAAAGAATTGGTCGAACAAATTAGTGACGTGTTAAAACAGGCTAAAAGCGATGGCTTTGACACAAAAATCATTAAAAAAGTTTTGAGCATCAGAAAAGTTCCCAAGCAAGACCTCTTGGAGCAAGAAGAACTGCTGGATTTATATATGCACGCTCTCGGAATGCGTTTATCACAGGATTAAAGGGTTGTGTCTGAGGGAGGTTTTAAATATGAACTGTCTTAATTTATTTCTTGTTTTTGCAATTGCTTTTTGTAATGAGGCTTTTGCTGAACAATCTGTGACTGATTTGCCTCAGCCCCAAGTGGCACAGGGAGAAAATACATTTTTAGAAGGCAACAATTATTTAGACGCTGTAACTTCAGATGTTGATGTCACGGTTTATCAAAACGGCGTTTCTTTAATCCGCGACACACGATATGTGAGCTTATTTAAAGGGTATAATAGAATATTATTCAACAATGTCAGCCCTAACTTCATAGCTGATTCTGTCCTAGTTTCACCAAATAAGCAGGGCGAGTTTTCCGTATTTGAATATAACTTTATAAATAGAGATTTAACAAGGTTGGGTTTGCTCAGTCGGTCAATAGGGTATGACGTGATTATAACTGAAAGCAATAAACCCTCAAATACTGACACATCAAAAGCAAAGCTGATTCATTATGACGATTCGGAAGTTACCGTAAAGTTTAATGGCAAGGTTGCTGTCATGCCCATTAATTCAATAGCGTTCACTGAAGCGGTAATCAGAGGACTGGGGCGTACGGCTTTTGAAGTTTTAGTTGATGCAACATCTACCGGTAGGGTGCAGGTTGACCTTTGCTATCTTGCACATGGATTGCGTTGGCAACCACGATATAAGGTTGAGGTGTCAAATGACTTTTCTTATGCTGTTTTCAGGATATACGCTCAACTTCATAATGAAAGTGATTGGTCTATAAAAAATGTTAATCTCAAACTCGATTCATCTTCACCGCATTTGAAAGAAAATCCAGAAAAATCTGAGCAAAAGGACGATTTATACAAATCAACAGATGGTAAACTGTCTTATTTTTCACCATTAAAGATGAATATTTTAAAAAAATCTTTAAAAATGGTTCATATAAAATCAGCGAATGTGAAAAATCCAAGAAAAGGCTATCTTTTAACAATTCCAAGTAAAATTTTGTATAAACCTAATCTTGGCGGGTCAGAACTTTCTATACAAAATGTTATAATCTTAAAAAATGATAAGGCTTCTGGTCTTGGCATTAATATGTCATCTGGGGTGGGACAAATATTTAAAGTCAATAAGGACAACACAGATTTTATTGGCGAGCAAAATATCGACATTTTAAGAGAAAACGAAGGGATTCCGATTGTTATTGAAACAGAAAAGAGCGTTTCAGCAAAATTTTTTCAAACAGATTTTAGGTTTTTATCCGATAAAACTATTGAAATTGGTGGTCGGTTAATCATTTCTAACTTAAATTCTATTGAAAAAGTTGTACGGGTGGTATGTGGTGTGAGAGATAATTCTTGGGAGATTAATAGAGAGAGCGAAAAACACCTAATACACCATAAATCCTGCCCTACTTGGGATATGATGGTTCCCGCTAATGGCGAGGTTGCACTGAAGTTTAAGCTGATTTTGGGAATTAAGCAGAGATGATTATATGCAAATATCCAAACGAAGTGCTTAAAAAAAAGGCTGTTTCTATAGAGCACGGAGACCCAGACACTAAAGATATATTCAATGCAATGCAAAGATGTTTGGTTGAAATGGACGGTTTGGGCATTGCCGCACCCCAAATTGGCATTAGCAAAAGAATGATAATCGTCAATTGTGGGTTAATGCGTGAATTGATATCACAAAGAAACCTAGACTATATTGAGTGTGAAGAACTGGACTCTGGTGTAGAGTTATATAAAATGATTAACCCTGTAATAACTTGGCAGAGCGAAGAAATGTCGACTAATCAGGAGGGGTGTCTGTCTTTACCGAATGTTTATGCCAATGTTGAGCGAGCGAATGAGGTTGTTGTTGAGTTTTTTGATGAAAACTTTCAAAAAACATCACTAAAGGCATCTGGCATATTGGCGGTTTGTATACAGCATGAGATTGACCATTTAGAAGGTAAATTATTTATAGACAGGCTCTCGGATTTAAAGAGAAAAATCATATTAGATAAATATAATAACCTTATGAAGAAAGCCAAAGAACAATAAAAGGCATATTTTGATTGAAACAGAGCAACATAACCCAATCTATAGTGTCGTTTTTATGGGGACGCCCTCGTTTGCAGCAACCACATTGGAGCGTTTAATCGGCTCAAATGTTTCAATAAAATGCGTTTACTCCCAACCCCCTAAAGCAAAGGGTCGTGGTCAAAAAATCATCAAATCCCCCGTTCAAGTCCTTGCAGAAGCTAATGGGCTGGAGGTTTTAACTCCTGCGAATTTAAAAGAGGACTTTCAGAGAGATTTTTTATTGAGCTTGCAACCAGATTTTATAATTGTTGCGGCATATGGCTTGATTTTACCAGAGCGTATCTTACAAATTCCTAAATATGGCTGTATCAATGTGCACGCGTCCTTATTGCCAAAATGGAGGGGGGCATCGCCCATTCAAAGTGCAATAATAAACGGGGATGACATCTCCGGCATCACAATCATGAAAATGTCTTCAGGGCTTGATGAAGGGGACATGTTGCTCCAAGAATCTGTGGCAATTGACCAAAGCATGACAGCGGGAACGCTTGAAAAGCGGTTGGCTGATTTGGGAGCAGAGTTAATACAAAAATTCTTATTAAGTCCTTTCGAGTATCTGGACTCAACAAAACAGCAAGATGAAACCTTGGTAACATATGCCAATAAAATTAAGAAGGAAGACGGTCAAATATCTTGGGGAGCGTCCGCCAGAGAGATTCTGAATAAGATACGCGGATTAAACCCTTGGCCTTGTGCTTGGACATATGCGGACGGGCAATATCTCAAAATCCTTGAGGGCGAGGTGGTTGATGACATGGGCGTTGATGATGCTCAAGATTGTGCTTCAGAGAAAAAACCTGCGGATATTCTTGATAAAAGTATCGCGGGTAGAAAATTCATCGTACAGTGCGGTAAGGGAAAATTAATCTTAAAAAAAGTATGTCCCAGTGGAGGAAAAGTCATGTCAGGAGAAGATTTTTTAAATGGAAGGCGACAATTAACTAGATTAACGTAATTCTTTTGCAGAACTGAAAGTCAGCGGTAAAATCAGCTTTTTATTATAATCTTTGCATCAATGCATCAACTATCTGCAGGTTCATCTTGTTCCAATGATATGGTGCCTTTGAAATCATTTTTTTCTAAATATTCAGATATGGTTTGTTTTATATCCTCAGCAGAAATTTTTGCGGCAGAAAGCACAGCCTCTGCTAATTGAAGGCTGGGTTGTAATATTTCTGGCACGACGACATTCACACCAGATTGACGCAAGCTTTTCACCCGTTCAGTGCCTTGTGACCTTATCCATACATTTAATTTTGGAAAGTTGCGTAAGAGCATAATCGCGGTGCGAGCAGAGATGGAGTAGTCATCTAATGTGACAACGACCAGCTTTGCATTGCGAACATGTAATATGTTAAAAACCTCACTTCTTCGGGCATCACCAAAAAACACAGGCAACCCCTTAGCCCTTGCGGCACTCACCCTTGACATGTTGTGGTCAATTGCCACAAATGGGATGAGGTGTTGCGCTATTGCGGTTGCGATGGTCTGACCAACAGTTCCGAACCCCGCGATTATTATGTGGTCTTCAAGATTTTCTTCACTGTTGGCGACTGACTGAATAGATGTTGTCGACTTGTTTTTATCAAAAATATCGCCCAAAAATCTGGCTAATAAAGAAAGAAGTGGCGTCAGTGCCATTGAGATTGATATCGCTAAGCATAATACTTGTTTTATATCAGGATTAACAATACCAGCTTTCATCGCCGACATCGTAAAGATAAAAGCAAATTCACCGCCCGTACATAACAGAGCAGCGACCTTTATTGACGAAGACTTCATTAAGCCAAAAATACGGCATAAAAAGAATATAATAGTAAATTTTATTAAAAGTATGGAACCCAGAGCCTTGATAACACTAGGATAATAATCAAGTAAAATCATCAAGTCTGTTGACATTCCAACTGTTATAAAAAACAGTCCCAAAAGCAGACCCTTAAATGGACGAATGTCGGCTTCAATTTGGTGTCGGTACTCTGTGCCAGCCAAAAGCATTCCCGTTAAAAACGCCCCTAACTCCATCGATAGTCCAATAAAAAGGGTCGCTGATGCACCACCTAAGATGATGATTATGGTTGTTGCCATAAATGTTTCAGAGCCATAACTGGACGCCAGTTTATAAACCGGTCTTAAAAGTGTGCCCCCAACAGAAAGCAAAAGACCCAGCACAAACAAAGCCTTTGTTACCGCTATCACGCCTTGTGTCACACTAAATTGCCCGCCTCCACTCGCAATCGGGATTAATGCTAATGCAAGAACAACCGCCAAATCTTGGAACAAAAGAATAGCAAACCCAGCCTTTCCATATTGGGTTGCAAGGTCTCCTCGGTCATTTAGGAGCTGTGCAACAACAGCAGTAGAAGAAAGGGAGATTGTAAACCCAATAAATAAAACTTCGTAAAAGCTGAAACCTTTAAAAAACGATAATAAAAAGCCATATATCGCGGTGCAAAATATTACCTGTAGCGACCCAAGACCAAAAGCATAGGTCTTTAAAGCCTTAAATCTTTCTAGTGGTAGCTGTAACCCTATGGTAAAAAGCAAAGACACAACGCCAAGATGAGCCGCATTCTCAACTATTTCACCATTTGAAATTATTGATAGTGCGTTCGGTCCCATGATAGCACCAGCCACCAAATAAAACAAAACTGAGCTCACTTTCAGTTTTGCGGATAAAACCGTAATCAATACGGCTACTATCAAAAATAACAGTACTTCCATTGAGAACATCGAGAAACCAGCACCCCTAAAGACCAAAATTCAGAAACCACAATCAAGGCAAGGAGGTTTTTAAATCTCCAAGACGATGTTACACTGTCAGAGGCTTATTTTCAAGCAACGTTCTATTCCATTTAAGTCTTTTATTATAGAGCAAATTTTACATTTTGAGTTTTCAAAAATACTAACAACATCAGCGGCTTGACCGATGCCAACTTCCAATAAAAGAATGCTGTTTTCATCTTTGAGCAAGGGTCTTATGTTTCGTGCGACCTCCCGATAACAGTCCAGCCCGTCAATGCCGCCATCTAACGCTAAAAGCGGGTCATAATGCCGGACGTTTATATCAAGTGTTTGTATGTCAGCAGTGGGAATATAGGGCAAATTTCCTAATATAATATCAAACTTTCCGCAAATCATGTTTGTCCAATTGCCTCTGGTAAACACTGTGCGGTCAGACACTTCAAGAAGCTCTGCGTTACGTTGAGCCACTTCAAGAGCCTTGTCTGAGATATCGACCCCAAAACCAAAAGAGTTTTCTAGCTCCTTTAAAAGACAAAGCAACAAACAACCACTACCAGTTCCCAAGTCCAGTATGAAAAGCTCATCATTTCGATTATTCGAGAAATGTTTTAAAGCAGTTTCTATTAAAGTTTCTGAGTCAGGTCTTGGGTCGAGGACGTTTTGATTAACATAAAAATCATATTTCCAAAAACCTTTTTTATTCAAGACCTTTGAGACTGGCTCGCCTTGAAGCCCGCGTGTCAACCCTTTTAAGAAAAATTTTAATTCTTTATCAGATAAAATCTTATCTTTTTGTAAGAACAGTTTTTTCGTGTCACTCCCTACTATATCAGAGAGCAGGCTTTTCGCAAAAAAATCCGCTTCATATCTAGTGTTGAAATGAGAAAGCATTCCGCTGGCGATTTCTAATGCGACTTTTACTTGCACCTAATTTGCAATCCTTAAAACTTTGAAACATGTCTATAGTTTACTAAAATTAATATTAACTCTTCAAGAGGTTTATGTGCTCAAAGAAAGATAGTTTGCAAGTTTTGAAATATAAAAATTGATTAACTTTATTAATGGTGATATCTTCTGGGAATATGGATTTAAATTTTTTTGATGGTGAAATATGAAACAAGGTATACACCCTGATTATCACGAAATAACTGTTGTTATGACGGACGGGTCTTCTTTTGAAACAAAAAGCACTTGGGGTAAAGAGGGCGACACGATGCGTCTTGATATTGACTCGAAGTCACACCCAGCTTGGACTGGTATAAGACAGTTCGTAGATAGTGGCGGACGTTTAGCAAAATTCCGTGGAAAATATCAAAATTTTGGCATAAAAACTTCTTAAAATCTTGAGGAAAAGAATAAAATGGCTAATCATAAATCTGCTATAAAGCGTATAAGACAAAACACCAAAGAAAACTTAAAAAATCGTGCCCGCACTCACAGGGTGAAGAGCTTCTTAAGTAAGTTTGAGGAAGCAATATCTAATAAGTCCAAGGACGATATCGTAACCACTTTGCGTAACGTACAATCTGAGTTGATGGTTGCGGTGAACAAAGGCGTTTTTGCAAAGACAACTGTTTCTAGAAAAATTTCGAGATTAACTAAGCGAGCAAAGGCTATAATAGATTAATTTCGTTGAAATTTTTGGTCAGCGATATTCAAATTAATATTGTTTTAATAAGAGCGTATTTTGGACAATTCCTTGAAGTCTTTGGATTTTTTTTGGAAGCAAGCTTGCGAAAGCTTGAGGGGGGAGCTTGGCGGGGCAGCTTTCAAAAGTTGGATAGAGCCTTTACGCCCTTCCCATTTTAATGATGATGAAAGTGGGGCTGTCATCTTCGCTCCAAGCAAGTTTATTCGTGACTGGGTATATAACAACTACTTTGAGCAAATAAAAGCCTCTCTTTTCGCTTTAAACAATAGGATAGAGGACATTGATATCGTCGTTTCTGACGATTGTGCCGAAACGCCCACCATTAAAGGCGAATTTGACATCAAGACTTCTGGTGAACCCGAGCAAAACGTCGATAATTTGGATGAACTGGGCTCTCAGCTTGACCCCAAATTGACATTTGACCATTTTGTTGTTGGTAAGCCAAACGAATTGGCATATGCGGCTGCACGAAGGGTTTCTGAAACTGATAGTGTGGCGTTTAACCCCCTTTTTTTATATGGCGGTGTTGGGCTTGGAAAAACCCATCTTATGCAGGCGATAGCTTGGCATATCAAAAAAATGACGCCTTGGCGGAAAGTGATATATCTTTCAGCAGAAAAATTTATGTATCGGTTCGTAAAGGCTGTTAGGTTTAGGGACACGGTCGCATTTAAGGAACAGTTTCGATCAGTAGATGTTTTGATGATTGATGATATTCAGTTTATCTGTGGAAAAGAATCAACTCAGGAAGAATTTTTTCATACATTCAACTCATTGGTCGACAATAATCGACAGGTCATCATTTCAGCGGACAAGTCGCCGTCTGATTTAGATGGGATGGAGGAAAGAATGCGTTCGCGTTTGGGCTGGGGGCTTGTGGCTGACGTGCACCCTACCAACTATGAGTTGCGTTTGGGCATCTTGCAATCGAAAGCACAATCGTTGAACGTGAGGGTGCCGAAAGAGGTTTTAGAGTTTTTAGCACATAAAATCACCTCAAATGTTCGTGAGATGGAAGGTGCACTCAATCGAGTGGTTGCGAGCTCAACATTGGTGGGAAGTGAAGAAATAAACCTTGATATGACCCAACGAGTTCTGAGGGATTTATTACGTTCGAGCGATAAAAAAGTAACGGTTGACGAGATACAGAGAAAAGTCGCTGAGCACTATTCCATCCGAATGTCGGACATGCATTCGCCAAAGCGAAACATACACATAGCAAGACCAAGGCAGATAGCGATGTATTTGTGTAAGCAGGCAACAACGACATCTTTACCCGAGATAGGGCGAAAATTTGGTGGACGCGACCATACTACTGTCATCCATGCAGTGCGTAAAATAGATGAACTTTTATTGAAAGACAAAGAAATTTCAGAAGATATACGATTGCTTCGTCGTATGTTAGAATGTGAATAATTAATAAGGAACAGTGCTTTATGCATATAAAACTCAATAGGGCAGATTTATTAAAAGCTATGACGCAGGTTTGCGGCATCGTTGAGCGTAATCCAACCACCCCTATATTATCACATTGTTTGATATCGGTATCTGGGAGCAAGGTCAGTTTTTTTTCAACTGACTTAGACCATTCTGTAACCAGCACGATTGCTGGAGAGGTTTTTGATGAGGGAGCAGCGGTCATTCCCGCTTTAACTTTGTTTGAGATAGTGAAAAAGCTTCCGGATGATGAGCTCATCGAAATGGTGTTAAAGGGCAATGAAGTGTCGATAAAAGCAGGCAAGGCGAACTTTAACTTGCAGTCGCTTTCAAACGACGATTTCCCGCCAATGGCTAGCCCGCACAGGGTAAATCGTTTTGAACTGAGCGCAGGGCAACTTCTCAAGCTGATAGATGCGACGCGTTTTGCAATGTCTACCGACGAGACGCGGTATACCCTTAATGGGGCATATTTACACACGGCTCTTAATTCTTTCGGGAAAAAATGTCTCAGAATGGTTGCAACCGATGCTCATCGCCTTTCGGTTTCAGAGGTTACTAAGCCAGACAACGAGTCGTTTGATAATTTTGCAGGGGTGATTTTATCTAGAAAAACCATCTCCGAGCTGAGAAGGATTTTAGATAGTGAACCAAACGAGACGGTCACCATTACGGTCGATAAATCGTTAACCAGTTTTCAAGTTGCAAGTGTTACAATCGTTGCAAGGATAGTGGAGGGAAATTTCCCAGATTACGTTTCCGCGATACCAGAAGGTCGCGACATTTTTTTCACCCTCAAGAGGCAAAATTTTATAGATGTTGCCAGCAGGGTTTCGGTCGTCGCGAATGATAAGATTAAGCTTGTTCGTTTAGACTTAACGTCAGGTTGCTTGAAAATATCGGCTGGGAATGAAGGCGTTGGCAGTGCGAGTGATGAAATCTCGCTCGACTATGACGGCAACCCTTGGTATGCGGGCGTTAATGTGAGATATCTATTAGATGTGGCTGGTCAAATTGAATCAGATGATATGCGTTTTTACATACAAGAATCAGTAAACTCCATATTAATACTAGACCCAGCGGATAATAGTAATTTGTTTGTCGTGATGCCGATGCGGGTTTAAGCCGACCGCTATTGCATATAATCCATTTGTTGTGTAAAAAAGAATAGTTTGTGTCGGTTGAGATTTTTTGGTTTTATATAAATGTCAAGAAAATCAAGTAAAAATTCTTTAAATCGCCTAATAAACCGCTACGTTAAGTCATTATACAGTCTTATGATTAACGAGTTTGTCGGTGAATTAGATTTAAATATAGAACAAATGACATGTTTATCCGACTTGTTTCAAAATAAGCTAGAAGAAGCAGGTGTAGTTGAATCTAAGCTGATGTTCAATGAATTGGCGGATTTATTGTTGTCCTTAAACAAAGAAAAACTAACAGCCGCTTTATATAACCTTATCCACGTCATGAAGGAAGATGGGGTTATGTTTCTTCTTCCAAATGTTTTAAGGAAAACCCTTGAAAAATGCCTAAGGTTTAAGGGGATTGATACCGCCATTGTTACTTTTGCTCATCCTCCAAAAAAGACGGACATAGAAAATATTACCGCTGAGCTAAGAGAAGTTTTTGGAAGAGAGTTCTTGATTGAAGTAAAAGAAAATAGCGACCTTATCGCAGGGTCTACTGTTCAAATAGGGTCTTATTTAATAGACGCGTCTTTGAGAAAAAAAATTAATAATCTAAAAAATTTTGCAAAAGGAAGGGTAAATGCTCAATACAGCTGAAATAGCTTCTGTCCTAAGACAACGGTTGCTTGACCTTGATAAAAAGGTTGATTTGTGTGAGGTCGGTTTGGTTGCTTCAATCGGTGATGGTGTCGCGAGAGTTACAGGGCTTGACAATGTTCAGTATGGGGAATTGGTCGTGTTCAGCTCGGGCGTTGAGGGAATGGCTCTTAACCTAGATTCGGACTCTGTGGGCGTGGTGCTTTTCGGTAAGGACCAAATGGTGAAAGAGGGCGACCAAGTTCGCCGAAGTGGTCAAATTTTGGAAGTTGGGGTCGGAAAAAATTTATTAGGTAGAGTGGTTGATGCCCTTGGCAATCCAATCGATGGTAAAGGAGCAATAGAAGGGCTAGAGTTAAAACGGGTCGAGGCTCCTGCCCCTGGAATTATCGATAGGAAATCAGTCACTGAACCCATGCAAACTGGCATCAAGGCAATTGATGCAATAGTTCCCATAGGCAGAGGGCAAAGAGAGCTTATAATCGGTGACCGTCAAACGGGTAAAACCGCTATTGCACTAGATACCATCATCAATCAGCGACAGGCTTTTAAAAACAATGATGAGGCTAATAAACTATATTGTATATATGTGGTAATCGGTCAAAAGCGTTCTTCCGTCGCCCATGTTGTAAAGGCGTTAGAGGATGCAGGTGCCCTTGAATATACAATAGTAGTTGCAGCAACAGCGTCTGACCCAGCACCGCTTCAGTTCATTGCCCCATACGTTGGGTGTACGATGGGGGAATATTTCCGAGATAATGGTATGCATGCTTTGATTATTTATGACGATTTATCTAAGCACGCTGTGGCTTATCGACAGATGTCGCTGCTTTTAAGAAGACCCCCTGGAAGAGAGGCGTATCCAGGAGATGTGTTCTTTTTGCACTCAAGATTGTTGGAGCGTGCAGCCAAGATGTCTGATGAAAAAGGTGGGGGGTCTTTGACCGCACTGCCTATAATAGAAACGCAGGCAGGTGATGTTTCAGCATATATACCAACCAACGTGATATCGATTACAGATGGTCAAATTTTCTTAGAAACTGACCTGTTCTATAAAGGGATTAGACCGGCTGTTAATGTTGGTTTGTCGGTCAGTCGTGTGGGTTCTGCTGCACAATTAAAGTCGATGAAAAGCGTTGCGTCTGGTATAAAGATGGATTTAGCACAGTACCGAGAAATGGCAGCTTTTTCTCAGTTTGCTTCTGACCTTGACCAGTCGACACATAAACTGCTGGAGCGAGGAGAACGTTTGACCGCTCTTTTGAAGCAACCTCAATACAGCCCCTTAAATGTGGAAGAACAGGTCGTTAGCATTTTTATGGGAATAAAGGGATATCTTGACAAAATTCCAGTAAAACTAGTTCAAGACTTTGAAACTGAGGCTCTTGATGAAATTAAAAATAAAAAACCCAACATATTAACACAGATACGAGAGTCTAAAGCCTTGAGCCAAGAGGTTTCCGCTGAATTAGAGAGGTTTCTTGACGATTTTACCGAAGGATTTTGTAAAAGAATGGGAACCCAAAGGTCTAATTAGATGTCAAACTTAAAAGATTTGAGAGCTAGGATAAATAGTATTAAATCTACGCAAAAAATCACATCAGCTATGAAACTTGTTGCAGGTGTGAAATTTCGCAAATCGGAAGAAGCGACTAGAAACGGTCGACCATTCACATATGCTGTGCGTGATAGCTTGGGATATGTCTGTGCTTCAAGGCATTGTTTGGAAAAAAAATACAAAGCCTTGTCAGTCGGCAAGACAAAACCAAGTGGTGCTATGATAGTTGTCTTTTCTTCGGATAAAGGGCTTTGCGGTAATTTTAATAGTAGTATTATAAAAGAAGCATCTACGCGAATAGAACGCCTCATTCATCAGGGGCTTTATGTGAAGGTGGTTTGTGTTGGTAGCAAATCATATGAAATTTTGAAGAAAAATTTTCCAGAAATAGAGATTGAGATGTTTCCATCGAGTTTCTTCAATAACGATTTAAACCTCGTTTCATTATCGAACAATTTGCTTTCAGAATTTTTCGGGAGCAATGAAGTAAAGCATATATATTTAATTTATAGTCATTATTTTTCAGCGATAAGTAACGAAGTTCGATTTTCTCGGGTGTTACCATTTCTGGATGATTTCAATGAAAATGAGCTGATTAATCATATTCCACGGGGACAAATCCCATCTTTTGACCCCTGTGAAGAGAAGATGGTTGAGGAATTGGTGAAAAATTATATACTAACTCAACTTAAGCAAGCATGGAAGGAAAGTTGTGCCAGTGAAAACGGCACGCGTATGACGGCTATGGATAACGCAACAAGAAACGCACAAGATATGCTTGATAAACTTGTTCTGACTTACAACAGAACTCGCCAAGCTGTGATAACAGCTGAGTTAATAGAGGTTATATCTGGTGCTGAAGCATTATAGGAGATAGGTTATGGCTGAAAATATAGGAAAAATTTCTAGTGTAATCGGTGCGATTGTTGATGTTTATTTCCCCAATAAGATACCGCCAGTTTTCAATGCTCTTGAGCTGGAAAATGGTGGTGAAAAACTGATTCTTGAGGTTGCTCAACATATTGGTGACGGTCAGGTGCGTTCAATTGCTATGGGCTCGACCGATGGCTTGGTTCGGGGACAAGAGGTTTTAGATACAGGTCGACAAATTGAGGTTCCAGTTGGTGAAGGCACACTTGGAAGGATTATGAATGTGGTTGGCGAGCCAATTGACAACCTTGGACCTATCGAACATAAAAAGAAACTCCCGATTCATCGGGAAACCCCTTCTTTCACAGACCAATCGACAGAATCGGAAATTTTGGAAACAGGCATTAAAGTGGTCGACCTATTGTGCCCATATGTGAGGGGCGGTAAAATCGGTCTTTTTGGGGGTGCTGGCGTTGGTAAAACTGTATTAATTATGGAACTAATCAACAATATCGCCAAGGCACATGGTGGCTATTCAGTTTTTGCAGGTGTTGGCGAGCGTACTCGTGAGGGCAACGACCTTTATCACGAAATGATTGACTCTGGTGTGAATACTTTGGATGGTAAGGGTTCCAAGGCGTCGCTGATATATGGTCAAATGAACGAGTCCCCTGGTGCACGTGCTAGGGTTGCGTTGACGGGGCTAACGGTTGCAGAATATTTTCGAGACTATGAGAATCAAGATGTTTTGTTGTTTATAGACAATATATTCAGGTTTACCCAAGCTGGGTCAGAGGTGTCGGCGTTATTAGGCAGAATTCCTTCTGCTGTGGGATATCAGCCAACCTTGGCGACCGAGATGGGCGAGTTACAGGAGAGGATTACCAGCACTGATAAGGGTTCCATCACCAGTGTGCAAGCGGTATATGTGCCTGCAGATGACCTGACTGACCCTGCACCAGCGACATCTTTTTCTCACTTAGATGCCATGACAGTGTTAAGTAGAAAAATATCAGAGCTAGCAATATTTCCTGCGGTTGACCCATTGGATTCGACATCTAGGATTTTGGACCCAAGAATTTTGGGTCAAGAGCACTATGATGTCGCGAGAGAGGTTCAAAGAATCTTACAGACCTATAAGTCGCTACAGGATATAATCGCAATCTTGGGCATGGACGAATTATCTGAGGAAGATAAGCTCACTGTTGCACGTGCAAGAAAAATTCAGCGTTTTTTATCGCAACCTTTCCACGCAGCCGAGCCTTTTACTGGCATGAAAGGGGTTTATGTTAACCTTGCCGACACAGTAAGAAGCTTTAAGGCAATTATAGATGGGCAGAGCGACCATTTGCCAGAAAGTGCGTTCTATATGGTTGGGACAATAGAGGATGTTTATACTAAGGCAACAGACCTAGCGGACAAGGCTTAAGAAAGAAACAGGTCAATTTTTTTGGAGGAATTATTATGAGTGAGGATTATAAATCTACGGTTTTTCTTCCAAAAACATCTTTTTCGATGAAGGCAGGCTTGCCTGAAAAAGAGCCAGAAATTCTCAAACAATGGGAATCTGATGGTTTATATAAAAAAATCAGAAATCAGTCCAAAGGCAAGAAAAAATTTATTCTACACGATGGACCTCCATTCGCTAATGGCTCGCCACATGCTGGGACGGCATTTAATAGAATTATTAAAGATATCGTCGTGAAGTTCAAGCAAATGCAGGGATATGACGCTCCATTTGTGCCTGGGTGGGATTGTCATGGTTTGCCAATTGAGTGGAAGGTCGAAGAAAATTTACGTAAAGAAAAAAAATCAAAAGAAGACATAGGGACAGTCCCTTTTCGACAAATGTGTCGCGATTTCGCCAATTATTGGATAGATGTTCAACGCACAGTGTTTAAAAGATTGGGCTCTTTAGCTGACTGGGACTCTCCATACCTCACGATGGACGCCAAAAATGAATCAAATATGATTAGGGGGTTTGGAAAATTGCTCTCTAGTGGTGCTTTATATAGGGGGCAACGTCCAGTTTTATGGTCAGTTGTTGAAAAAACGGCACTTGCTGAAGCCGAAGTTGAGTATAAAGACAAGAAATCCTCAAGTATTTATGTCGCCTTTAATATAAAAAGTGCTCCAAGCGATGACTTGTTACATGCTGCTTGCGTGATATGGACGACAACCCCTTGGACGCTTCCTAGTAATCGGGCGATTTCGTTTTCCAAGGACATAGACTATGTGTTGATGTCTTGTTCTGGGTGCGTTGAAGATAGCGACAGAGAGTTTATTGTCATTGTTGCCAACGATTTAAAGGATGCTTTTTTGAATGATGTTGGTTGCATCAGCCACAAGGTCATTAGAAAAGTTGAATCAGAAGAGATTGACAAAATAATATGTCGCCACCCTTTTCATGGGAAGGGGTTTGATTTTGATGTTCCTATGCTCGATGGTAAACACGTTACCACAGAGGCGGGAACAGGCTTTGTCCATACTGCTCCAGCACACGGTGTTGATGATTTTTATATATGCCAAAAACATAATATAGAAGTTGTTCAAACAGTCAACGAAGGTGGTTGTTATTGTGATAATGTGCCGCTTTTTGCGGGCAAACATATCTTCAAAATAGACCCTGAAATCTTGGAATATTTGCGTGAGGTTGGCAGTTTGTTGTGTGCGAAGGAAATTGTCCACAGCTATCCCCATTCTTGGCGTTCCAAGGCACCTTTGATTTATCGCACAACGAAACAGTGGTTCATCAGTCTTGACAAAACAAATTTACGCCAACAGGCTTTGACCGCGATTGAAAACGTCAGGTGGTTGCCCGAGCAGGGATATAATCGTATAAAATCATTTGTCTCAACGAGGGGGGACTGGTGCATCTCGAGGCAGAGGTCTTGGGGGGTGCCGTTACCCATTTTTGTTCACAAAAAAACAGAGGAAGCCCTCATAGATGAAAATGTGATTGAGCGTATTGCGACAATCGTTGAAAAAGAAGGGACAGATGCTTGGTTTACTCGTCCCGCAGGGGATTTTTTGGGGGATGAATATCCAGAATCTGATTATGTGAAAGTATTCGACATTGTCGATGTTTGGTTGGAAAGCGGAAGTACGCACTCTTATGTGTTGGATAAGAGAGATGAACTAAATTGGCCAGCCGACCTTTATTTAGAAGGGTCTGACCAGCACCGTGGATGGTTTCAGGCGGCATTATTGCACTCATGTGCAACGAAAGGAAGTGCCCCATATAAAACCGTTTTGACACACGGGTTTGTGTTGGATGAGCGTGGTTATAAAATGTCAAAATCACTCGGGAATGTTGTTGACCCGATGGATATTGTCAACAAGTCTGGTGCGGATATCATGCGTTTGTGGGCGGTGAATAATGAATATACCGAAGATATGAAGTTCGGTCACAGCATTATCAAACAACAGGAAGATGTTTATCGTCGTTTGAGAAATACTTTAAGGTATATGTTGGGGGTGCTTGACGATTATAAAGAGGAAACAGAGCTCACAGCATATGACCAGTTCTCGAAGCTTGATAAATGGATTCTTAGCAGACTAAGTCAAGTGGATAAGTTCATAGAAAAACAAATTGAGACATTTTCGCTCAATAAGGTCATCGTTGAGATTCATAATTTTTGTAGTGCAGAGCTGTCAGCATTTTATTTTGATATAATGAAAGATTGCCTATACTGCGACTCGCCAAACAGCATTAAAAGACGTGCTTATCGAACTGTGGTGTCCATAATTTTCAATCGGTTAATAAAATGGCTTGCACCAATAATTTCTTTTACAGCAGAAGAGGCTTGGCAGACAAGACATCCTAACACTGAGAGTATCCACCTTCAATTATTTGACGAATTTCCTGCAGTTTGGTCAAGTTGGGGTGATGAAGAGCTTTGGGGATTTGTTAAATTAATCAGGTCATGTGTTACATCTGAGATAGAAAAATCTAGGGAAAAAAAGCTGATAGGTTCGAGCCTGCAGGCAAGCGTTGTGATTTATGACCCAGACGAAGATATCGGGAAAATCAGTTTTTCAGATGAACAATGGTCTGAAATATTTATTACCTCGGGCGTAAAAATTTTAAATTCTGCTCCATTAGGTGAGGCTGTGAAAATATCTGATGATAGGAATATATGGATTGAAGTATTGCCTGCACAGGGGACAAAATGTCAAAGGTGTTGGCGGGTGCTGCCTGAAGTGAGCGAGAAAGAGAGTTTATGTCAAAGGTGTTTAGAGGTTGTCAGTCAATAAACATATTTATAAAAAATTATTAGCACTGACCATAGCGGTCGGTGTCGTTTTTCTTGACCAGTTTTCTAAGAAATTAGTTTTAGGTCATTTTTTTGATAACCCAATCATAAAATCATTAATAATTAACCCATATCTCAGTATTAACCTAGTGTTTAATAAGGGGGTTAGTTTTGGTTTGTTAAGCGAACAGGTGTCAAAAGCTTTTCTTATATATTTAACTGGCGGAATAGTGATTTTTTTACTCGTGTTGTTCTTTAAAACTCACCAGTTCACTAAATCTTTAGCAATTGCGATGATAATTGGGGGAGCAACAGGAAATATAATAGACAGGCTGTTGATTGGTAGCGTAGTTGATTTTATTGATTTACATATCAACAATTTTTATTGGCCAGCATTTAACGTTGCCGATTCGTTTATTTGTTTGGGAGCTTTTTTATTTTTGCTTGAAGCGAAGGGATGCAAGGATCAGAAAAATTAATTGAGCGTTTCATAGAGGCGATAATCTCTCAAAGAGGGAGCTCGAAAAACACCGTTTCATCCTATGAAGCTGACCTTTATGCATTTAAAAAACAAATAAAAAATAAGACCCTTACGGAAGTTTGTAAGAAAGATATTGTCTTTTATATAGAAACGATGCGAAACCAAGGGCTCTCGAGCAAGACTGAATCGAGACGTCTTGCTGCCATAAGGCAGTTTTATGCTTTTCTGACAGAGGAGGAAGTTATAACAGAAAACCCCTCCCTGTCCCTAGACAATCCAAAGTCATATAAAAGCCTTCCAAGATGCATCAGTCAGGACGAGGTTCTGCAGTTGTTTTCAGCGACAAATGAGCTGAAGTATGAAGAGCGTATAAGAGCACAGGTTTTATTACACCTGTTATATGGAAGTGGGCTCAGAGTGAGTGAAGCACTGGGTTTGAGGTTCAACATGTTTGATGATGGAGGAAAATTCGTCCGTGTTTTAGGCAAGGGGGGGAAGGAAAGGCTAGTCGGCTTGTCTGATGATGGATATTGTCTGGTTCAGGAGCTCAAAACCTGTAATATTGGGCAAAGCGACGATTGGCTTTTTCCATCAGTAAATAAAAAGAAACATATCTCGAGGCAAAGGATATTTCAGATTTTAAGATTTTTAGCCATAGAAGGTGGGGTCAACCCAAAATCAGTATCCCCACATGTTATGAGGCACGCATTTGCCACGCATTTGATTGATAATGGCGCTGACCTCTTAAGCGTTAAGAAGATGCTTGGACACAGCAGTATTACAACAACCGAGATATATACCCATATCAGTAACACAAAGATTAAAAAAGAACTGTTTGAAAAGCATCCTCTTCAAAAAAACAAATAAGCACCTCAAGGTTAAATAGTTTTTAACCTCGAGATGCCTCAAGCCAGAGTTTAGATGCTTAATTAAGCTGTAATAAATTCAAATCAATGAAACTGGAAAATGTTCCTTTTAGTTTTTCAGGCATAACATCTAATACTGCTTTTAATGATGTTGCATTATCCATTTTATCTGTAGCGACAGATGGAAATAAAACGTTGATGCCATAAAATGTTGAACTGTTATAAGAGAAATTAGACACAATAATTCTCCAACAATCTTTAGGGCAGATATTGGATATATCTGCGACATTTCCAGATAAAGTTTGACGTCCGTAGTCACCTATATGAACACTGAAATCACAGGCACTTTTGTTGGAACCAATATTATTGCCGTTTTCATCGAAACCGAATAGGTTATAACTTATTGTTCCTTGCCAGTTCATAGATGCATTAGGTTGATCTTCATTATAAAAAACCCTTTGTGGCTTAAAGCAGTTAGAACCAGCTCCGCTATCATTGAGTTGCGTAACTAAGAAAACTTTTTTGAAATTTCCATCGTTTAACCCAAAAATTTTACTAAGTTCTGGAGAATTAATTTCCTCAATTAGATGGGCTTTTACATACATCCCAGGCCCATATATAAAATCATAAGGGTGAACAAACGGTGCTTTTGGGTATGCGAACATCGGGTCATACTCAAGCAAAGTTTGTAATGCAAGACATTTGGCTTTTTCATCAATTCCAACAGTCTTCTCGTTTTGTAAACTCGCATTTGATTGTGCGGTTAATAAAATTATTATAGATAATATATATTTAAACATTTTTATACCTCCTTTATAAACAATGTGTTTTTAATTAGGGTTTAATTAAAAATTGGCAATAATTCAAGAAATTTTCTTTTTATCCCATCAGGCATATTATTCTTTAAAGTTTCTAAATTATAATCTAATGGAACATCAAATATATCATCATGGGTATAGTTAGCTGGAAATAAAATATTTAAGCCAACATAACTTTTATCATTATGGGAAAAATAAGAACAAACTATCTTCCAACAAAATCCATTACAGATATCCGAGATGTTAGCTACATTACGAGATAATACAAGTAGACCTTGCTGGTTTAAAGATATACCAAATGAATCGCTTCCTTTTTTACATCCATCCTCTGTACCATTTTCATTAAAAACCCTTAAATTATAACGAATTACCCCCGTCCATTCTTGTGTTTGATTGCATTCAGAACTTAAGTCGTAAAAAACTCTTTGTGGTTTAAATAAATTATCACCGTATATAGTGTCATTCGGTTGTGCAACAACTATGAAACCATCCAATCTATTAGCCCAGCCATTCATAACAAGGCTCTCGCGGACTTTTTTGGCATTACTTACATCAATGATGTATGCTTTATAATAATCACTCAAACCACTATAATCGTGGGAATGTATAAATGGAGCTTTTGGGTAGCCATGCAGAGCAGCTTGTCTAGGTAACTCTGTTACTTGTGAAACATCGTATTGACCACGATTATTTTGGGACAAATGATTTTTTTGTAAACTTGCACATGAATTGAAAGCTAGTAAAAAAGTAATAGATAATATATATCTAAGCATTGTTAAACCTCTTATGTAAAACAGTAAAATTTGAATATAAAGTTTTTACATAAAAAATCATTTTTTAATTTAAAGTGACAAAATACAATCTTTGTAAATACGGCAACAATTTATTAAAAAATAATCGCTACTATAACGTATTCAATGTATAAAATTTAAATCAATAAATTTTTTATAATTAATGGTTACTAATAATTCAAAAACACATCGAACTTATAAACAATAAATTTCTTTACGAGTTATATAATGACATGTTATCAGGTCTATCGACCTTGGCAGGCTAAACGCGGCTGTTTTATATTAGATTGCTCCTGAATGTTTCTTGCTTTTGGTGTGCGTCTTTTATATCCATTAATGCTCGCTTTCCCAGGTTCACGAAGTACATATCCCCTGCCCCAAACGGTTTCTATGTAGCATTCGCCGTCTAAAGCTTCTATAAGTTTTCTGCGTAATTTACATACAAAAACATCAATAATTTTTAACTCTGGCTCATCTATCCCGCCATATAAATGATTGAGGAACATCTCTTTCGTTAGGGTTGAGCCCTTTCTTAGGCACAATAATTCTAGTATGGAATATTCCTTGCCCGTTAAACGCAACGGAATCCCGTCAATCTCTGCGATACGTGAGCTTAAGTTAATGGACAGTCTTCCTGTTACGATATGAGATTCGCTGTGTCCCTTAGAGCGTCTTATGATTGCCTGTACCCTTGAGACTAATTCTGTTCTATCAAATGGTTTGATTAAATAGTCATCAGCACCGATATCGAGGCATTTAACGCGGTCGGATGTCTCAGATATTCCAGAAAGAACTAAAACAGGGGTGGAAATACTGCTAGAGCGAAGCCTCCTGATGACCTCAAACCCATCTATATCTGGTAATAATAAGTCCAATATAATTAGGTCATAATCATATAATTTACCAATTTCTAGTCCATCCTGACCCAAGTCAGTCGCATCGACAACAAACCCCTCGCTTCTCAGTACTGCAGAAATGCCCTTTGCGGTTGCAACATCATCTTCAACTATAAGGATACGCATATAAATACTCCAATTAACATGCTTCATATAATTAAGCGAATTAGTTAAATTTTTATTAAAATTAATCTAATTTTTTAGATATTAGCAATTAAAATAAAATTAATCAAAGTAAAACTAACAAAATAAAGTGAAATAATAAAGAAATTAAAGGCTTGTTCCTATTGTTTCCACAAAAAGTGGTAGGCGCTACAGGATTCGAACCTGTGACCCTCTGATTAAAAGTCAGATGCTCTACCAACTGAGCTAAGCACCCACAACAATAAAGACAAGTGGTACACTAAATCAGTCATCAAGTTTTTGCAAGAGTATTTTATTTGTTGATTAACAAAACTTATTTATAGGTGGGAGTTTTTTTTAGTTTTTTCTTTTTGATTTTTTTAAAAAGGACAAAACGTTAAAACCGCCTAGCTTATGCCCCAAGAACATAAACATCATAAACCCTGTTGTTAATGTAAAAACGGTAGATATCATTAATAAAAGCCACTCTGGTTCATGCTTACGAATTAGTGATGTCGCAAGATAAACGAAAACAGACATTAATCCGACCGATAAGATTTGCATAAAAATTTTGTTCCAAGTGTTTCTAGAAATTTTTATTGTCTTACGCGTCTTTAAGACTATATGTAAGAGAATAACATTAACCCATGATGAAATGGATGTTGCAAGTGCAATCCCTATATGGGCGAAAATTGGTGTTAGGGTATAAAGCACGAGGATATTAGTCAAAATTGATATAATACCGATTTTAACAGGCGTTTTAGTGTCTTTTGATGCAAAAAACACAGCGGAATAAATTTTACTCAAAACATATGCAGGCAACCCAGAAAGAAGCCCCATGAGCACTTCAGATGTTATTAAAACGTCTTGGTGAGTGAATTTTCCGTGCTCAAATACCACACTAATTATTTCAGGCGACATGATAAAAGCTGAAAATAATACAGGCATCGTTAGGGATGAGACCATTAGAAAACTCATATTAAATTGTGCGTTCGCTAGGCGAAGCTTGTTGCGATTTAAACTTGTTGAGATTGCAACTAAAAGCGACGTTCCCATTGCTATACCAATAAGGCTGAGGGGCATCTGGTTTATTCGGTCTGCAAAATGTATGTATGTTACAGTGCCTGTTTTAAGGCTGGTTGCCATACGCATATCTACTAGCATATTAATCTGCCAAACTCCTGAGCTTAATATCCCAGGGAGCATATTTTTGAAAATATCTTTCAGTTCGGGCGATGGGGATAAGAAGTTTGTTCTGAATTTTATTTTAAAAGCATATTTCCTAGTTTGATACCACAATAGAATTGTTTGCAATATTCCTGCAACGACAACACTAAATGACATAGTATATGCCACGTTAGGAAACCATAACGGACCTATTAGTACTGCAATTAGAATAGTAATATTAAAAATAGACTGTACGCTAGATGCCAAGGCAAATCTTTTGTATGCATTTAATATTCCTGCAAAAAAGGCAGAAAGCGATGCAAATAGAAGAAACCAAAAACAAATCCTACCTGTTTCTATCCCAAATTTATATTGAAGTGAGCCAAATACAAAACTAGGGGCGATTAGTTGTAGGACATGATGATAGAAGGTTATAACAAACACACATATCAAACAGACAGCTATACAAAGTATTGTAAACACTTCAGATGCGATTTTTTGTGCTTCTGATTGACCTCTTTTATTTAACACTTCAGTAAATCTTGGAACAAAAGACACGTGAAAAGCACCTTCAGCGAACACTTTTCTTAGCATATTACCCAATTTTGTGGATATGATGAATATATCGCACAAGTGCTTGTCTACATAAGCAGCAATAACCATGTCCCTCAAAAAACCTGTGATACGAGAAATTAGTGTAAAAAAGCTAACGGTAAGGGTGGCTTTAATTAGGTTCATGTTTCATCATCTTTTTTAGCATTTCTAAACTTTGAAAAATCAACGATATTGTTTTTCAAGGGTTTAGATGAAATATTATTAACTTCTGAAGCAGTGTCTGAGGCTTGAGCCAAAGCATTCACAGGAGAATTTTCGGCCACAAATTGTAAGCAAAACTGAACAGAAGGGTCAAGAATTTTAGTCAATGCAGAAAATGGAATTGTCAACGCTTCAGGTCGACCAGAAAAACTTAGTTTTATGGAAAAGTAATCGTCATAAATGTACAAGTCCCAAAATTGATGTTGCAAGACGATAGTCATCTCGTCAGGAAATTGGTGTTGAAGATATAGTGGAATAGAAACCCCATGATTACCCGTTTTAAAGCTGATGTAGAGGTGATTGTCGTCTTCTAAACCCGAGGTTTGAATGTTTAATAAAATTTCTTTCACAACACCAAGCAGTGCCTTGTGTACCATGGAGTTATAGTCAATCATAGGTTCAGCCAAATAAATTAAATAATATACCAACAACAGTTCCGCTTAGACATGTTGCGATAGAACCCGCAATCATTGCCTTAAAACACATTTTTATAACTTCATCTTTCCTCTCGGGCACAAGTCCACCAAAAATCCCTATCACAATTCCTATGCTAGATATATTAGCAAATCCGCACAAACCATAGGTCATGATTATACGAGATTTTGGGCTGAGCATTGAAGAAACTTCAGATAATTTCAGGAATGCGACTATTTCATTTAATACTGTTTTTGTTCCAAGCAAATTACCCGTCAAAGTAGCTTCACCCCAAGGAATTCCCATAAGCCAAGTAACCGGTGCCATAATAACGCCCAAAATTCGTTCTATTGTTATCGGCTCATCAAATAAGTTTGGCAGGCACCCGAGAATGATATTAAGTAGTTTTATCAGTGCTAGCGTTACAATAAGCATAGCAACTATGTTCGCCCATAGTTTCAAACCGTCAGTTGTTCCCTTTGATATTGCGTCCATTGAGCTTGAAAAATTGTATGGATTAACAATTTCGACCTGCGTTGGCTCGTTTGTTTCAGGAACAATTATCCTAGACACCCATATCGCAGAAAATACGCTCATAATTGTTACCGTGAGGATATGACCAACTGCATTTTCTAAAACATTATTCAGTATTGTGCCATATAACACGATTACTGCCCCCGATGTTGTCGCCATTCCACAGGTAATGACTGTAAAAAGCTCGTGCTTTGAAAGTTTTGATAGGTATGGACGAATTAAAAACGGAACTTCGGTTTGACCAACGAAAATCTTAGATGATGCCACCATACCAAGTGCCCCGCCAAGTTTTGATACTCTTTTAAGAAGAAATGACATCCCCTTTAATATCAATGGGATTACTCTCCAGTGAAACAAGAGCATTGATAATGCACTCATTACTATCAACATCGGCAATGCCTGAAATGCCAATATAAAAACAGCCGAAGGAGATGTGATTTCAAAAGGGGTCACCCCGCCACCAACATAGCCAAAGACAAAAGCTGTCGCATAGTCAGTTGCCTCTTTCAAGCTACAAATAGCTGAAGCGACTTTTAAGAACCCATCCTTTATCATCGGGGCTTTTGTTAATATGACGAAAATCAGAAATTGACATTTTATTCCCCAAAAAACACTTTTGTAACTAATTTGACGTCTATTTTCACTCAATAAAACGGCTATTATCGTGAAAATTAAAATTCCCAAAAATCCTTGATAATGACATATTGATTCAAACATAATAAATATTTCCAATACAGATATCTGGATGGTATAGATTTTTTTATTTATTATCTATAATAATTTTTTAAAGGGCTAAAAATTTATGCAGATTTTATTGGTTTTGACCTTGTCTACCCTTATAATAATAATTTTATTACAGCTAATTTTTGGTCGCAAAAAACTATCTCTCGCACTTGAAAGGATTAATCAGCTTACTCAAGAGAAGCAAGATTATTTAATAGAGAAAGCAAGAACAGAAGAAAAGATGTCTCTTTTGCAGGAACATGAATCAAAGAACAAAAGCCTGCTTGATGAAATCTCTAAATTGCAAATAGAAAACTCAAGGTTATCTCTTAAATTAGATAGAGAACAACAAATTGTGCAAGAAAAAATAGATTTATTAAATTCTGCTGAACAAAAATTTGTCGAAACCTTTAAAACGCTCAGCTCAAACGCTTTAAGTGAGAGCAATCGCTCATTTTTACAGCTAGCAAAAACCTCTTTAGAAGGTTTTTATAATGGTGCGAAGGATGATTTATCAGTAAAGCAAAAGTCAATATCAGAACTGGTTAACCCAATTAAAGAGGCATTAAATCAGGTTGGGTTGAGCCTGAATGACATAGAGAAAAAACGCGTCGGGGCATATGAAGCAATCAATCAACAAGTGATTAATTTCATCAACATCGGCAATCAATTAAAAGATGAAACATCTAAACTGGTCGCTGCCCTTAAAAACCCCACAACGAGAGGACGCTGGGGAGAGGTGCAGCTCAGACGTGTGGTCGAGATATCTGGCATGGTGAAACATTGCGACTTTGAAGAGCAAAAACAAACAACAGGAAACGAGCAAAATATCCATAGACCAGACATGATTATCAATATGCCGAGCGACAGACAGGTGGTTGTGGATGCAAAAACACCGTTGGCGTCTTATCTTCAAGCACTTGAGGTGAGCGATTTTCAAGAACGCACAGCGTTAATGCGTGAACACTCGAAACATGTTAGAAAACACATTTCCTTATTATCAGCAAAAGATTATTTAGCAAGCTTTACCAAGTCGCCAGATTTTATTGTGATGTTTATACCAGGGGAGGCTTTTTTATCTATGGCGTTGGAACATGACCCGATGCTTATGGAATATGCGATGTCGAAAAATGTTATACTAACAACGCCGATGACTTTGCTCGCACTTCTACATTCCATAGAGCGTGGGTGGCGACAGGAGTTGGTCGCGTCTAATACAAAAGAAGTTTTGAATTTGAGCCAAGAAATTTATAAAAGGCTGACCTATATGAACGAACATTTTATAAAACTGGGAAGCTCTATCAAAAAAACAACTGACTCTTATAATAACGCCATATCAACTTTAGAGAGCAGAGTGATGCCTTCATTGAGAAAAATCCGGCAACTCTCAGGAAAATTTGAGCAAGAGACCGACCATCAAGAATTGCAAGAAATCACTGTTATCCCTAGGTCTATTAATTATCAAGAGCATGAAAAAGACTAACTTTTAAGCTTTCAAAAGCCCTATTGGTTGAGGCTCATAAAGGCGTAATCAACCCAGCTTATTGCTGCTTGGAGGTCTTGCTTGTCTATCGTGGCACCGTTCCATATGCGGATGTTCGCCAATTCTGACGACGGATGTCCTTTTATGTCATGTATACCTGCCTCGGACTCCAAAAAATTTGAGATTTTTCTTATCATGTGCCATTTCTCTTCTTCAGTTTTGAATGAGCTATTATCTTTAAAGGTTAGGCATGAGGTCATTTTGCTTCGCCAAGTTTCATCAGGTACTAAAAATTTAAAATACGGACTTTTTTCTAGGGCATTTTTTACAGTGTTATAATTTTCTTCAATTTTCTCCATCAAACCATTTATCCCGCCCAACTGTTTTGCCCATTCAAGTGCATTAAGAAAGTCGTTCACGGCAAGCATTGACGGAGTGTTGATGGTATAACCTTCAAAAATACTTTTATTAAACAAACCATCTTTTTTTAAGTTATAAGTGCGTGGGATTGCCCAAGAAGGGGAATATTGATTAATTCTTTCAACCGCACGTGGGCTTAAGACAAGAATGCCCTGTCCTGCTTCTCCTCCGAGACCCTTTTGCCAAGAAAAGGCTGTTGCGTCGAGCTTATCCCAAGGCATATTAGAGGTAAAGGCAGATGAGCTGGCATCACATATGGTAATGCCGGTTCTGTCGTCATTTATCCATTCTAAGTGCGGGATTGACAGCCCACTAGTGGTGCCGTTTTTTACAAACACTATATCCCTGCTTCCATCATTTGGATAACCGTTTTCCAGACAACACGCTCGGTAGTTGAAAGAATATTCTCTTACATCTTTTATCTTCAGCTGAGTTTTTATTTCTTGAAGCCACATTTTACTAAACACGTCAGTAGTGACCACATCGAGCCCTTGATGACCCAATAAATTCCACATTGCACATTCCATAGCCCCTGTGGTAGATGCTGGAATTATTCCGATAACGTGCTCCTGAGGTATTTCTAATATCTCTCTTATTAAACTTATCACTTTATTGATTTGTTCAAGACCATCTTTTGACCGATGTGATATGCCAAGTAATGACGCATTTAGCATCGATGTTTGCCAGTGGGGTATTTTTGCACATGGACCTGATGAAAAGTTTCCTCTTTTTGGTTTTAAGGGTTTTGTAATTTTAGTCATAAATCGTTCAGTTCTAACCTTAAAGTTTGATATTAAGTTATGATAGTTTCAGAATAATGAACTTCGAGTTTGTTGCAACATATTCTTTCAAGCATCTTAGGTCGTTTGGTATTGTGATTTGTTCTTTGAGGCTTGTTTCCAAAACAATTAATCCAGATTGTCTTAGCCAAGAATTTTTGGAAAGAAAATTTAACGTTTTATTTGCAAGGTTCATATCATATGGCGGATCGGCGAATATGATGTCGAGTGAGTTTGGAGAGATATCTTTTGTTTTTAGTTGAAAAAAATCTTTTTTTATTATTTTAGTTTGCTCCGCGATAAAACTTAAATTTTTTTCTAAGATTTTAACATTTTTTGTTGAATTTTCTATAAATATGGTATTTGATGCCCCCCGAGAAATCGCCTCAATACCCAAGGCTCCACTGCCTGCAAAACAGTCGAGAACATTCATTTCATCCATTGTTAAATTTAAGAGGCTTAATTGATGGTTTAAGATATCAAAAATGGTTTGTCGCAATCTCCCGAGGGTTGGGCGGATGTTTTCTGATGTGTTTATGTTGAGTGTTCGCCCCTTATATTTTCCAGCGATTATTCTAAGCATGTGACGAATTCTTTTAATGTTTTTTGTGGGGCGGGGACTAGCTCACCAGATTTAATGTCACCTAGTTTAAATCCTGCGTAGCTTACTCGAATGATGCGAGATATTTTTAAGCCTAAGTGGGCGACAATTTTTCTGATTTCTCGGTTTTTTCCTTCGCTAATTGTAATGTTTAACCAAGTATTGGCACTTTGAGATTTTTCTTTGGTGATTAATATTTTCCCATATTTGATACCATCTATTTGCACACCATGTTCCATACTTTTGCACATTTTATCATCGACTTTGCCATAAACCCGAACCCTATAAACACGTTTGAATGAGTTTTTTGGCATCTCCATATAGTGACTAAACTTAGTGCTATTGGTCAGTAACAAAAGCCCCTCCGTATTAATATCGAGCCGACCGACGGATATTACGCGACCCAAACTTTGAGGGATTTTTGAAAAAACAGTTTGTCGACCTTCAGGGTCTTTGTGCGTTGTGATGAGCCCACGCGGTTTGTTATATAACCAAACTTGGAAAACACTGTTGTTAACATCAAGCTTTTTTCCATTAACAAAGACTTTTTGTCCTTGCTGAACTAATGCAGCGGGTGCAGTGATGATTTCTTTGTCGATACTGACGCAACCATCAACAATTAATTTATCAGCTGCTCTACGTGAGGCTGGTAAATTTTTTGCAACATATCGGCGGAGGGGTTCACCTATCATTTATCCATCAACTTGTCGGCTTGAATTTTTTACAATCTTAACTTAAATATAATCAATAGTAATATCGATATTAATTTTTTAAAAGATAATAATGTGTTTATTTAAAGGGTCTGGTCTAAGATTCTGCCTAGGTATAGTATTAAAAATCATCTTATCTTTCCATGTTTATGGAAGCAATGCAGATAACTTTAAAATCAAGTTGGTTGGCGAATTTATCCCAACAATAGGTGTTGTTGCACCTAATAAGATGCCTGTTGTTGTATATACTGATTGTCTTTGTCCAAATTGCTATAAGATGATAGAGGCATTAAAAAAAATAGAAAAACAAGACAAAACTATCTTCATAGTTTTTAAAGAGCTTCCCGTTCATGGCGAAATGTCAGCCGCTTTTGCTGTTGTCGCTTTATTAGCACACAGGCAAGGAAAATATTTTCAGTTCAAACAGTGCTTAAAAAAATATCTCAGTAATATAAGCGAGCGTGACATGGATAAAGTCAGCTGCTTAAAACCCGCCAAAATGTGCGGTGTGAACCTGAATATTGCCAATGAAAATGTTTTGAAATCAAAAATAATTGGAGCAATAAAAGAAAATTTTGATGAAATAAATTCATTATTGCCGAACCATAAGCCCTATACCCCAATTACAATAATTGGAAAAACAGTTATTAAAGGCATAATCGCTGAAGATAGGTTGAAAAATATCATTAATCAATCGCTTAAGCCTAATTAACGCTATGTTTCATAATTATGCCTTGCGTAAAATAGTGTTTTGTGTCAAAAATATCCCTAACGGAATGGATGGGGTATTGGTAACCCTTTGATATATTTTTAGAGGAAAATTATGAGTTCAATTTCTAATATCAAGGCAGATGTGCGTGAGGTAACAGGTACTGGTGCAGCGAGAGCGAGCCGTGTTCAAAATCAGGTTCCAGCAGTTGTTTATGGTGCTGGCAAATCACCAATTCCTATATCTGTATCCATGGGAATGGTTGAGAAAGAATTGCGTTCAAAGGGAATCCTTACAAGAGTTTTTGACTTAGAAGTGGCTGGCTCGAAAAAATCTGAAAAAGCCATAATAAAAGACATCCAATTTCACCCTGTCTCGGGTAAGGTCATTCACATAGACTTTATGCGTGTCATGCCTGGTCATAAAATTAATATCAAAATACCTCTACATTTCATTAACGATATGAAATCACCAGCTTTGAAACAGGGGGGTGTGTTGAACATCATTGACCATATGTTAGATGCCTCTTGCTCTGTAGACTCTATGGTTGACCATATAGACATCGATTTAACGGGGCTTGGCTTCCACGATACAATCAAAATTAAAAACCTTAATATTCCATCTTCAGTGACCTTATTGCGTTATGACAGTGAACATACGGTCGCAACGATTGTTGCTCCAAGCAGTGTTAGGTCTGAGGTTGCTGGTCAGAGTGCAGAAAATAATTCTGCCGATAAACCAGTCGCATCTGCATAAAAATAGGGGCTTTTTTTAGCATATCTTGAATAACGCTTTGATTGTTTTGTTATTATTTGTATTTGCGATTGAGTTCTTTTGCAGATATCGATGTATCAATTCTTCGGATTATAAAGGGGTTTTATGTCTTCTGAAAAAAAAATAGGTATCGTTGCTCTGACATGTCTTGTCGTTGGTAATATGATAGGTGCTGGGGCTTATGTAATACCGGCTGTGTTGGCGAAATATGGCGGTTTTGCAATCGTTGGTTGGCTTGTTAGTTCGTTGGGTGCGGTTGCTTTGGCGTTTACTTTTGCTTGGCTTAGTCAACAAATTGATGCCTCAGGCGGACCCCATGCATATGTGAACAAAGTTTTTGGCGACTTTGCAGGCTATCAAATGGCGATAAGTTATTGGATTATGGGGCCGATTGGCAGTGCAGGATTGGTTGTTTCAACAGTGGGATATGCATCAACATTTTTCCCGATTTTAGCAGAAAATCAAATGCTGAGTTCGATTATTGGTCTGGCTTTGATTTGGGGTTTTACATTTTTAAATTTTTTTAAAATCCAAGTGGTTTCTTTCATTCAAATTTTTGGCACCATCATTAAGGTGTTCCCATTAATTTTGTTCGGTGTTTTGGGACTTTTTTTATTTGATAGCAGCGTTTTCTCTCAGCCTGCGATGGTCTCTTCCTTAGGGGGTGAAAATGCAATGGGTGTTTCTGGTAGTTTTGGGTTTATTTCAGCTGCGGCGGCGATAAGCATGTGGTCTTTTATTGGTCTGGAATCAGGAACAGTTCCATCGAGCAATGTGATTAACCCCAAAAGAACGATTCCTATAGCGACCATAATTGGTGTTTTGGTGGTGGCATTGATTTATATATCAGGCTGCATTTCTATTATGGCAGTCATCCCGCAAGAAACTTTAATGAAGTCTCCAGCACCATACGTTGATGCCGTAACTGTCATGTGGGGACCTTTTTGCGGATTTTTGATGGCGATTGTTGGCATTATAGGTTTAATCTTTTCACTTAATGGTTGGGTTTTTATTCAAGGTTATGTTGCTAAACATGCAGCAGATGACAACCTTTTCCCAAGCTTGTTTTCAAAAACAAACAAAAATGGCGTGTCCATCTCAGGGCTGGTTCTTGGTAGTTTGATTATGACGGTCATATTTCTCATGGGGCAATCGAAAGGCTTTGTTGAGCGAGTTGAACAAATTACTCTGCTTGGAACATATGCAACAATTGTGCCATACCTATATTGCGTTGTTGCCGCGTTTATTCTTGCTGTTAATAAAGGCGGAACAGGGGCTGTGAAAAAAGTGAAGGCGATTGGCGTTGTGTCTGTTATGTCGTTTTTTTATGTTACGTGGATAATTATTGGCTCTGGTTGTGAGGTTGTATATTTGGGAAGTATTGCGTTGATGATGAGCATCCCATTTTACTTTTTGGTTAGAAGAAGAGAGAATTTGGATAAAAAATGATGTCAAACAATAGCAAAATGGGAACATTGGGGGCGACCTGTTTGGTTGCAGGCAACATTATTGGTGCGGGGGCTTATATGTTACCAGCTGTCCTAGCACCTTATGGAAGCTTGGGGCTGGTTGGCTGGCTCATTAGTGGGATTGGGGCTCTTGCCTTAGCCCTTATATTTGCACAGCTTGCGAGCTGGATACCTGTGGCGGGCGGTCCATATACCTACATAAAAATGATATTTGGCGATTTTATCGGTTTCCAGATGGCGTTTGGGTATTGGTTTTTGTGTTCTGCTGGTAATGCTCTTTTGGTGTTCACAATAATTGGTTATGTCTCGACGTTTTTTCCTGTTTTAAGGGAAGATAGGTTTTTGTCGTTGATGACCAGTTTGGTGCTTATTTGGGGCTCGACCCTGATTAACATATTTGGGCTACGTTTTGCGTCTGCGGTTCAGGTGTTTGTTACTATTTTAAAAATAGTGCCGTTGATAGTTTTTGCTTTAATCGGTGTTTTTTATTTTGACCCAGCGGTTTTTTCTCAACAGCCACTTTCGGTTGAATTTGACTCATGCAATGCATTATCTGGTGCAGTTTCAATAGCTTTATTATCCTTTTTGGGCTTAGAGTCCGCGACAATACCTGCGGACGAAGTAAATACTCCCAGCAAGACAATTCCACGTGCGACTATATTAGGTGTTTTATTGACGCTGGTTATATATGTTTTGGGAAGTGTTGTTATAATGAGCTCGGTTCCCCAGTCTGAACTGGCACAGTCGACAGCACCTTATGTTGATTCTAGCCGTATTTTGTTTGGCTCAACGGTTGCAAGTGTTATGGCAATTGTGGGCAGTATTGGATGCATCGGCACCTTAAATGGGTGGGTTTTGTTGCAAGGTCAAGTGCCTTTGACCGCTGCGAAAGAGGGTTTGTTTCCAAAAGTATTCATGCGGGTGAATAAGGATGGCACGCCTGTTTTTGGACTTGTGATTGGCAGTATAATGATGACCATAGTGTCATTTGTTTATTATTCTTATAGTTTGATTAAACAATTTGAATATATTGGTTTATTAAATATTTTTACGGCCGTTGTTCCTTACCTATACGTGTGTGCGGCAGCGGCGGTGATTGTGTTTAATATGCGTAATAAGATAACGAAAATCCGTATGTATACATTAATGTTTCTGTCGGCAGTGGGCTTTTTGTTTAGTCTTTGGGTTATTGTCGGATTTTCTCAAGAGACGGTTTATTTGGGCACCATTTGGCTATTGCTAAGTGTTCCTATCTATTGGTTTGTAAGGAAAGATGATAAGTTAAGTGGATAGCTATTTGGGCGACTTAAATTACAGATAAGCATATTGATGTTGCTATTGCACGTCGCCCCAGACATCAGATTTAAGTGCCCATCCTTTAACATTATCTACTTTGATTTTTATCCAGTTATCTTTTTTCTTTAAGACGTGACAGATAACATTTTTTTCAATTTTTGCTATAACTTTGGACTTGGTATTATCAGATTTATAAACAAAAGTCACAGCCGACACCGTGATTAATGTTGGGCTTGAGCTCAACAGGTCTTTGTGTACCCACCCTTCAATATTTTCATGGTCAACAACCTGAACCCATTCATGTAACCTTGCTTTAACCAGAACGGGCAGACCCTTTGCGTTATAGTGCCAGTTGATGGGATAGTTTTTTCCTGGTCCAACACGCATATTTACAGCTTTGGAAGAAAGCGAGAGGTATTCATCCTTCGTTTTTGCATCCAACAAATTGGCTGAGCTAAGAGCAGTAAATAATATTAATAAACTATTGAATAATTTGGTCATATTTTTTATGTCTATCACATCTGTAAAAAACTTAGTCTAAGTTTAGGTAATCTATAAGCTGGGTTCTGTATGACGTTTTAACACGTGTGGCAACCATTCATCTAGACCAAATGTCACCATTTGGCTCAAGCAACCTACCCGAACGCATATATCCAAAAGCCGACACCCAACGCAACACTATTTGTACATTGGACTGCGTCCCTATTCGGTCTTGCTCCAAGTGGGGTTTGCCATGCCATTGCTGTTACCAACAATGCGGTGATGCTCTTACCTCACCATTTCACCCTTACCGCATTTTGGTGCGGCGGTATATTTTCTGTTGCACTTTCCCTAAGGTTTCCCTCGCCAGTAATTATCTGGCACTATGCTTTTGTGGAGCCCAGACTTTCCTCTAAAGCGATAAAAACCGCTTCAGCGATTGCCCGATTACCTTGCTTAGACTAAAACAGGCTATAACATTAGTATGATTTTCAAAAGTGCTAATTTTTTATTTTTTAATAAAATAATATTTATGAAGTCGCAAAATTGTAGTACCTTTACAGAAAATAAAGGTGGGTTTTAAAACTATGTTTAGGTGCATTTGCTTTTTAAGTTTTTTCTGCTTGTGTGGTTGCAGTGCGTTAGAAAAAGTTGGTATTCGCTCAAACAATGAATATCAAATCAAAGAAAACAAACTAATCCTGCCTCCCGATATGTACTCCTGTCCAACTGCAGATGGTGGAACAGAAGAATACACAATCAATAAGAAAAAATAGTTTTCATAATAACGGTGGGAATAATGCTTATGTTAAGGCGTTTGTTGTTTTGTGTTTTGTCGGGATGCTTTTTCATCAGCTTTTTTGCTTTAGCAGAGCAAAATGGTCGGACTTTGGTTAATGCAGATGATGTTGAGTTTTCTAAGCAACTAGCAAAAAACAAAAAATCAAAAGACCTATTGGGGATATACCCGATTGATTTATCTCAACTAGATATCAGTAAAGCAAAAACTTTTAAATTACCTAACGGAATTGAAGTTTTGGTTTTTGAGAATCGTTTTGCACCAATGATTTATTTTTCGGTTTGCGTTATGGCTGGCTCTATGGACGACCCAATGGGTAAAAGCGGCTTGGCACATTACTTAGAGCACCTGATGTTTAGGGGGACAAAAAAATATCCAAAGGAAGCGTTAATAAGCTCTTTATTGGGTAATTCTACAATAATAAACGCGTATACAAGTTTTGATAGGACGGTTTACTGGGAATATGGTCCAAAAGAAAACTTAGAACTTTTTGCCGACATCGAATCAGATAGGCTGAAAGAAATTTCTGTCCCAGAGAGTCAGGCACTTACTGAAAGGAATGTTGTCACTGAAGAAGTGCGAATGTATGAACGGAATGACAATGAGGTTTTGACAAATTATTTGTTAAATGCGTTGGGCGTTTGTTCCCCTGTGAGCCGACCAATTGGCGGTTGGGTGCCAGAGGTGAAGAATTTGACCCTAGAAGATGCGATGAATTTTAAACGGAAGCACTACACGACCGATAATGTCAAGATTTTGGTTATTGGGGATGTAGAGTTTGACAAGGTTGTTGAGGTAATCAAAAAATATTTCTCTCATATTCCACATTCTTCTTCACACAAGGCAGAGTTTGATAAAGAAAACGCTAGGCATATATGTGATATGACCACAATTAAAATAACCAAAGTGAGTAAGCAGGCGGGTGTGCCGTTTTCTTGGTTAGTTTGGCGACCTGATGTTTGCATTAATGCGGATATAAAAAAGTTGTTAGCTGTGAATTTGTTCCTCAATGCCTTGGCTGATGGGGATACGAGTTATTTGCATCAGCTGTTTGTTGAAAAGTTGAAAATCGCAACTTCAATATCACTCAGCTCTGAATTGGACACAAGGCACCCGTTATTTTCAGCTTTTAACCTTTTTCCAGCTGCAGGCACTAAGTTGGTACAATTGGAAAAAAAAGTGATAGACGCTATCAAGAAAAAATGTAAAACAGGACTGACCTTGGGCGAGCATTATATGGCGAAGAACAGGGCTTTTATCTCTATAATCTATGCTTTACAAAACTGTAAGGGAACAGGGGGGTATTTTGAGGGGTTTTTGGGTGCTCAAAATCCGCTTGGCGTTGCAATAGATTTTCCAACAATATTGGCATCTATTACTAGGGATTATGTAAATCAAGTGGTTAAGGAATTTTTCTTAACTGACCCCGTTGCGATTGTTAATGTTTTGCCAGTGGGGTGGGATGAGTCGAAAGTTTCTGGCAGGAGCAAAAAATGATTAAATTGATTAAATGTTTTTTATTCGTTGTTTTTGTTAGTCACGTTGACTCCGTAGATGCCGATTACGTAAAAAATGAAAATAAAATCAAGGTACAAACTTTAACAGCGAAAAATGGCGTCAAAATTTGGCTTTATTCTGATTATAGAACGCCCTTTATTTCTATGAAAATCAGGTTTGCAAACTTGGGCAGTTCTTACGACCCAAATGGGCTGGAAGGAATGGCAGAGGTTTTATCTGACGCAATATGTGAAGGTGCAGGCGGTAGAGATAGCACGGAGGTCAAACGGTCGTTATTAAGTCTGGGAATTGGCTTTTCGTTTAATGTGTCAGTAGATGATATGTTTTGTAGCGTCACGGGTTTAAGGCAGACAGTATTAGCACATAAACTCCTCATCAAGGACTTAATTATAAAACCACAGTTTGATGACAAGCAGGTAAAGATTATCGTCAAAAATCTAAGCGATACTCATAAAACCAACCTTAAAAACCCAAATTATTTAATGCAGAAAGCGTTTTTAGAATCAGCTTTTCCTAGTCACAGATATTCAAGAATGGCTAATAGCACCTCATATGAAAAGATAACAGGTGGCATTTTACGTCAATTTTGGTCAAGTGCTATAAATTTGGACGATATGTTCGTGGTATTTGCAGGAGCGATAAACGCTGAAGAGGCTGTAAAATTAGTTGATGAAATTTTTCAAAGTTGCCCATCAAAGGGCAAGAGCAAGCCAGCTGTTAAGGTCAAACCAAAATGTCTTAAGGGCACACGGATGGTTCAGTCTGACATCAAACAATCAATTATTGCCTTGTATTCAGAAGGCATTTCACCTACACATAATGATTACTTGGCTTATAGTGCGGCGAACTTGATTTTAGGTTCAGCTTTTTCCTCAAGATTGCAGAAAAAAATTCGTGAACAAGAGGGGCTTGCTTATTATGCATACACTTTTACAAGACATTATCAATCATCAGACGTCTTATTGGGTCTTAGTGAAACATCAAATAAAACAGCATACAAAGTGATGAACATGATGAAAGATGTGATATTTAAACTTAGGTTTGACGCATTAGAGCAGGATAATTCCAAAATCTCGGAAGATGAGCTTGTTTTGGCAAAGGGGCAGTTGCTGAAGGATTATTATAAGGCGTTTTCTAGTTGTGGGACGATTGCATCAAGTTTGATGGACACGTTTATTGCTGGGTTACCGTTGGAGTATTTTTATAATTATCCAAACTTAGTAAAATCCTTAACTCTAGAGGATATAAAAAGGGTGTTTATAAATAAACTAATAAATCCTGATGCTGTCACTTGCATAATAGTGGGGATGCCTGTTTTCTAAAACTTCGTTAATTTCGGTGGATATGACCTCATGGTTTGCGAGCTTACAGGTTTATGTAATCATAATGATGCGTGGTTAGATTTATATTCAAATGAAGCAGAAAACATTAGGGATTCTTTTCGAGAAAACCTATTGGGCATTCATCATATTGGCTCAACATCAGTTCAAGGGCTTGTTGCAAAGCCAAAATTCTGAGAAGTTGAAAGGGGGAAAGTTATTCCTCTTCAGGCTCTTCTTCTGTATTGGTTTCGTCCTCAATTGTTTCATCAGATGATGCGTCTTGCTGGACATATTCTGATGTCAATCTGTATTCGATTTCATCGTCTTCCAAATTTTCTAGCGTATCATCGCAAGGAATATTTCTGCGATATTTAAGGACAGCAGCGTCTTTTATATCGGCGATATTGATGGAATCAGAAGCAATTTCTCGAAGTGCAATAACAGGCACTTTATCATTATCGACCTCTAATGTGGGAGCAACGCCAGACAAAATCTGCCGTGCCCTTTGTGAGGCAACCACGACCAAATCAAACCTGTTTTCAATGTTTTGTGTACAATCTTCAACTGTAATGCGTGCCATAAATCCCTTAGCCAGTAAATATAATAAAAAGACTATATCAAACTATTATTAAATAAAATAGTGTATTTTATGAACATACCATTCTTGCATTATGGTTAAGTTATGTTTTTTATGTTAAAAGTTGAAAAACAATGCCTTTATATATAATAAATTATGCGTTTTATTAGAAAATTTTTATTTGATATTATTGCTAGCATTTGCATTTTGAGTGCAATAGCGGGGATTGGCATGTTTTTTGCTGCAAAGCATTATTCAGGGTTGATGCCAAATTATATGTCTTTAAGCAAATATTCCCCCCCGTTGGTTACTCGTGCATATACTGTGGACGGCAGGCTGTTATCAGAATTTTTCTTAGAAAAAAGGGTCTTTGTCCCAATAGAGATGATTCCAAAAAAATTGATTGAAGCTTTTCTGGCAGCAGAAGATAAATCATTTTATCAACACAAAGGTTTGGATTTTGGGGGCATTATAAGGGCAGCATTAACGAATATTCGTCATTTTGGTTCAAATAAGCGGTTGGTGGGTGCTTCGACGATAACTCAACAGGTTGCAAAAAATATGCTACTTGATAGCAAAATATCCTTTGTGCGTAAGATAAAAGAGGCTTTGCTTGCTATTTTGATTGAATCATCAATGAGTAAAGATAAGATTTTGGAGCTCTATCTCAATCAAATATATTTGGGTGTTGGTGCCGATGGGACGGCGACATATGGCGTCGTAGTAGCTGCTCAATCATATTTTGATAAGCCTTTAGATGAGCTTTCACTGGGCGAATGTGCCTATCTTGCTGGTTTGGCGAAGGGGGCGGGCAACTATAAAATAAATAAAAACTATGACAGAGCTAGGTCTAGACGCGACTGGGTTATAGACAGGATGTGTTTGAACGGTTTTATAACCTCAGATGAGGTCAACCTTGCCAAGCAAGAAGACTTAAAACTAACACCAATAGAAGAACGTCAAATGTTTAAGGCGGATTATTTTTCAGAAGAAGTTAGGCGTTTTTTAGTTAATAAGTTTGGAGCAGAGAAGCTTTATCAAGAAGGATATAGCGTCCATACAACCCTAGAGCCTGCGTTACAAAAAATTGCCCAGAAATGTTTGTGTGAGGGGTTGGTAAACTTTGACCAAAAATATGGTTGGCGAGGGGCAATAACTCACGTCAATCTTGATAAAAATGATAAAGAAACAACAAACGTGAGCTTATTAAGGAAGTCTTTGACAGAAATTTATAAAAACACACCAAAACTGACTAATTCTTGGAAAGTTGCAGGTGTTTTTAAGGTATTTTCTGATGGCGTTAAGATAATATTCCACGACGGCTGTGAGGGTGAAATTTTATTAAAAGATTTGAAGTGGGCAAGAAAAAGCCTTGGGAAAAGCCTTTTGGGTTCACCAATCAAAACCGCATCTGACGTGTTAAGTGAGGGTGATATTATTTGGGTGGAAAAGACCGAAGAAGGCACATATGCTTTGAGGCAAATCCCAAAGGTGCAGGGCTGTATTATCGCGATGAACCCTGCAAATGGTCGAATCCTTGCCATGCAAGGTGGCTATGATTACGCATTGAGTGAGTACAACAGGGCAACCCAAGCAATCAGACAACCTGGGTCAGTGATAAAAACTTTCATATATTTGACGGCGATGGACTTTGGTTATGAGCCAAATTCTATAATCCATGATGGACCTATTTCGATTGAACTAGGTTTTGGTCAGGCTCCATGGCAACCTCAGAACGTTACAAAAAAGTTTTATGGGGATATAACATTACGCAGTGCCCTTGAGCGGTCTATTAATAACGCAACGGTTGCTTTGTCTCAGGAAATAGGGCTCGATAAAATCGCCGTAACCCTAAGGAAATTGGATGTATTAGCTAATAATAAAATATACCCCTCAACCGTTTTGGGTGCGGGCGAGACAACCTTGCTTAAGCTAGCGAGGGCATATGGCATATTGGCAAATGGCGGGATTAATATTTCTCCTATCATAATCGACCATGTGCAAAACAAATATGGTCAAATCATTTTTGAAGGGAACAAAACTGGCTGTCAAGCATGTAAACATATCGGGCACATGACCGACTCGCCCCCTGACCTTGATATCATTGGTGAGCAGCTTTTTGACCCCGTGAGTGTTTATCAGATAACACATATCCTTGAGGGGAGCTCAAAGCGAGGGAGTGCAATCCGTGCGAGACACTTTAAGTTTCCTTTTGCATGTAAAACTGGCACAACAAACAATAATGAAGATACGTGGGTTTTTGGATACACACCAAATTTGGTCGTTGGAATATATATTGGCTTTGATAAGCCAGAGTGTCTTGGGGACAAGGTTTTGGGTGCAAATTTGCCCCTGCCAATTTTAATAAAATTTATGGAAGAGGTGGACGAGAAATATAAAACCGCCCCATTTCCAGTACCTGAAGGAGTTAGTTTTAGAAAAATCGACCTTGTTACAGGTCGCAACAATAACGACAGCCCAAGTGCGATACTGGAGGCATTTCGCACAAACCCTCTTCCAACCAAACGCCCGAAGGCGAAGGAACGAGAAAGCTTTACAACAGATGGAATAAATAATATCTTCGACGAAATGGAAGGTTTGAATCATCAGGTGAGCAAAAGCCCAACCCCCAAAAAGTTGTTGAAAAAATCCAATGATTCTAAACTTGGGGAAGAAGGTCTTTCATCAATAGTTGAATAGGTTGGAAACATGCAAGAAGAATATTTAAAAATGCTAAAATCCGTCGAAGAAACCCTTCAAATAGTACGGAGGTCTCTTTGACTGGGAAAACCTTAATAAACGCCTTGAAGAATTAAACTTACAAGTTGCCGATGACAGCCTTTGGAACAACCCTGAGCAGGCACAAGAAGTCATGCGTGAACGTGCTCAGATTGAGCAAGACACAAAAAAATATCTCACTTTCGAGCAAGAATACGCAGATGCTGTTGCCTTTGCAAAACTTGCCGACGAAGAAAATGACGCGAACGCAACATCCGAATCTGAAGAAATCATAAAATCCCTTCACTCTAGGGGCGAAAGTTATCGACTGGAAAGCTTGCTTTCAGGTGAAGCCGACCGAAACGATTGTTTCTTAGAGATTCACGCGGGAGCTGGCGGCACGGAAGCCCAAGACTGGGCACAAATGATAATGCGGATGTACACAATGTGGGCAGGTGACCGAGGATATTCACTTGAGCAGGTGGAAGAAAGCATGGGTGAAGAAGCGGGGATAAAATCTACAACTTTGAAGATTTCGGGTCACCGCGTCTATGGTTGGTTGAAGTCTGAGTCTGGGGTGCACAGGTTGGTTAGGATTTCCCCATTTGATTCAAACGCTAGACGACACACAAGCTTTGCTTCGGTCTGGGTCTATCCTGTGATTGATGAGAATATCGAGGTTAATATAGACGACAAAGACTTGAGAATAGACACATATCGAGCATCTGGTGCGGGCGGACAGCACGTTAATAAAACTGAAAGTGCAGTCAGGATAACACACACTCCAACGGGAATAGTGGTTCAATGTCAAGTTGATAGGTCGCAACACAAGAACAGGGCAACCGCAATGAACATGTTGAGAGCCAGAATATATGAGATGGAGCTCAGAAAAAAGGAAGAAAAGCTGAAAGACATTAACGCCAACAAATCAGAAATCGGATGGGGGCATCAAATCAGGTCATATGTCCTTCACCCATATCAAATGGTCAAAGACCTCAGGACAAACTATGAAAAAGGCAACGCACAAGCCGTGCTAGACGGTAAAATAGACGAATTTTTGCTCACATATTTGAGCGAAATGGGGCGATAAGGCAGCTAGGTGTTCTCGGTTATGCGAGGAAAACGTCTGTTATTATGATGATGACGCTGAGATTTTTGTAAACCTTTTTGGGGTATAATCTTATTTTTGGTTCTGTTTTCAGCATTTTTAATGCTTGACAGTTCAGCTTATATGCAACAAATTACTAACGCAAGGATGGGTGGTCGAGCGGTTGAAGGCACTGGTCTTGAAAACCAGCAGAGGGGCAACTTTCTCGTGGGTTCGAATCCCACCCCATCCGCCAATAATTCCAGAAAATTATAAAAAAAAACACGAAATCATCAAACTCTAGTCACGATTGATTTATTGTACCTAGTAAATTAGAAAAAGCGGAATCATCAACATAACCTAGTATAATTTTTGACAAAAGAGGCATCTACGGAATTATAATTTTTTATAAAACTTGAATGAAAAAATCAACAGTTTTCGATTAAATCATTTCCTGAGATATCAAAAAATTTATCTAATTTTTTACCTCTAATTCGCTTATTTCATGAATGGACAACCCAGTCCCTAGGGACACCTGCTCTAATGTCAAACCCATCTTGAGAAAGTTCCGAGCAGTGTCTATTTTTGCTTTCTTCTCACCCTCGGCTCTGCCTTTCTTCTCACCTTCAGCTCTGCC
>CAYJEJ010000007.1:0-557 GCA_964369315.1 uncultured Alphaproteobacteria bacterium
AATTAATAGACTTTATATCACCTTCTAAAAAATTATATCGATTTTCCGGCAGATAAAACAAGCTGCAATAACGCTGTGTAGAAAGATTATCTACAAGCAAAAATTGTTTATCCGAAAAAGAATCTGCTAAAACACGTATCAAATTGGAACCGATATGACCGAGAGCACCTGTGATTAAAATTTTCATTATTTAATACCTCGAAAAGCTAAAAAACTGTCATAATCTCTTATGTAATCACTTTCATTATAGGGTTGATCTGTTAAAACCATGAGAGTTGTACCAACATCATACTCTTGTTCTGCCCAAATAGTTGGAGGGATGAGAAGTCCTTGGTCAGGTTCTATTAAGGTATGGGCTTTTTTATTAGTACCATCATCACACGTTACAACACATCTACCATTTAAAACAACCAGAAGTTGTGAGCACTCTTTATGTGCATGGCGACCACGAATCCCCCCATCTCTAGACTTCACAATAAAAACTCTGGCAAATGAAAATGGAACCTCTTTATTGCTTTCATAAATAATAAGGTCTGCGTCTCGAGAATTTCTTAGAG
>CAYJEJ010000007.1:582-2869 GCA_964369315.1 uncultured Alphaproteobacteria bacterium
TATTTTTACAAAAAACAAATCACTAATTAAAAACATTTTTTACAAACAGAGCTTGATAATAATGAGACCAAGGATAGGTCTCTCCTTGTTTACGAATATCCCAACCTTTACTTGGAGAAAAGACTTCAAGAAACCTATTTCTTGCACATAAAATCTCATTCTCACAAAAAATATTTATCTTTTGTGTTAACACTACCGAATTAAGGGCTAATCGAACTGATTTATTTAAATCCCATCCAAATAAATTAGGGTCAAACTTAGCTATGGTATTCTTACAATAGAAACTATCGCAATAGCTGTCTATATAGTTCAAGTATCTTTTTACTGATGGTTCCGTCATTTCTTGCATAGAATCTATATTAATAGCCATATCAAATTTATCCTCATAGCTAAATTTATTAAATTCAATAAAATTCAATTTTTTATAATTCTTAAAACTGCAAACTTCCCTCAAATATTTTCGAGATAAATTCAACATATCTGGCAAATCAACTATAGTATATTCTTTAACATTATCAAACAAAGATAATATTGTATTAGCCGAACGACCGTACCCCGCACCTATTTCAAGAATTTTTTTCGCACCCAATAACTCCTTCTTTATAAACAAAACTTCCTCTAGTGCACAAAGATAATCCAAATCAATATCAAATCCACAATATTTTATAGATTGCCCCCCCCCCTAGAGAATGTTTTACCCCATCCAGAAGACTTAAATCCGATTTATTAAATCTTTTTGTCATGTTGTAAATAATATTCTTTAAAAAAAACAATCCATGAGTTCTATAATTATATAAAGAGATTTTGTCATTGAATCCATTATCCTTAAAGCCTGATATTCCTACAGCACCAAAATCCTTTTCAGATATAATCTGATCCCACATATTCAAATCATCTATCATTTATTTTATCACCAACAAATTTTTTCAAATCACTATAAAGGCTACTCTTATGATCAAAAGGCACAAGACTGTCCATAATATCTGTACGAACATCGATAACCTCTGGTATAGAGTTATAACCAGTATAAATAATATTTGCACTTGACCTAGGAATCAACTGCTCCATAGTAGCAACCACTTCCGTAAAACTACAATTGAAAGAAGAGCTTAAGTTAAAAACCAAATCTTTATAAGGTTTGTTAAACAACAACTTTAATATAATATCCCCAAAATGGTCAACCATCATATAAGGTCTTGAAAAATTCACGGATGGCAATGATATCGTACCACCTGTTAGTAATTTATCGAATAAAACCGAAAATAATTTTGTTTTATGCTCATTTTTACCAAAGAAATGACCTATCCTAGGCCAAATTATTTTTGTATCCTTATAACAATCATCTCTCATTTTTTTTAACATACTGTGTAAAAACAATTTACTTTGCCCATATATACTCGACGAGTTTATCTCTGTGAATTTTTCATCCAGAATATCAGCTTCTGCAGTATATTCTGCCAGAGTTCCAGCTGAAAGAAAAAACTCCCCTCCATTTTTACAAAATGTATCAAATAATTTTAAAGAAGCCGAAACCCAATCAAAGTTTTTCATAGAATCCCAAAACAATTTGGGGGTTACGTCCCATGCTAAGTGAACCAAATGAGACGGTTTGAAGTCTTGCAAAGTCATATTTACTTTATCTTCATCAAAAAGATTACATTTGACAACATTCATACCTTTAAAAACATGACTACCATTAACCTCATTAGAGATAAACATGACATCAAAATCATCATAACAAGAAAAGACTGAAGAGACTAAACTCTGACCAAAAAATCCTGACCCTCCTGTTACTAACAATCTCATACTTTTTTAAAAATCAAATTACTCGCTCTATCAATCCTATATTCTTTTGGCAAACCATTGTTTGGGAACACATCAGTTTGATTCAAGATTTTACTAATAAATTTTGATTTGTATAACATTTCAAAGCCCAAATTATGGCAATAATCTATAACCTCTTTTAAATTAAAAAAACGACAAGGCACTCTTTTTCCATAAAATTTCTGATGACTAACAAAAGTTGGAACATCACCTGTTAATAAATCCGAAAACACAAAATATTTTGGTTTAAACTTCTCATTAATGTTTGAAAGCAACCCTTCCCAATTATCTATATATTGTAATGTACTTCCAATATGACACACATCCATCAAACCATCCACCTTTTTCAAATCGTCATAATAATACAAATTCTCGAAACCCTCAAATTCTGTTGGTTTGTTCTGAATAACAATATTATTATCCACGATATGATATCCTACCCCCCCCGCAACAGGGATTTTTG
>CAYJEJ010000007.1:2879-42911 GCA_964369315.1 uncultured Alphaproteobacteria bacterium
ATATTAACTCTAGGTAATTTAGCCCCATACCGCCACCGAAATCTAATATCTCTAATCTATCAAAAAACGCAAGTAATGTGGCAATAAAAATTGACAGTGTATATTCTTTATCACAAAAATCCTGTGTTTTATACCTACTCAAGTATTCTAATGATTTTGACTTTTGCTTCTCTATCCATATGTCGCTCTCAAAAGCATCTAAATCGCCCTGAGCGTCCGCAAAATCATCAAAAACCCCTTCCCATACAGAAAATGCAAGTTGATTATTATCTGTTTCCATTTAGAAAATGCCCCTAATGACTAAATATATTTTCAAACCTTATAGATTTAATGTCTAGCTGTGGATAAATAGGTATACTTAAAATATTTTTAACTAAACCATTAGTAATTTTTAAACCACTATCGCCAATTTTAATTTTATCTAAATATCCAGTTTGTTTGTGTATAGGAACACTGTAATGTATTCCAACATCAATACCATTTGATAAAAATTTTTCCTTTAATTCATCCCTGTTATCAGAACGTACAACATACAAATGATAAACATGCTCACACCCATCTCTCTCCTTTGGTATACAGATGGGTTTATATCTCAGCAGTTCATTATATTGACGGGCAATATTGCGACGACGTTTATTATCGTCATCGAGATATTTTAATTTTACTCTTAGAACGGCTGCTTGAATTTCATCTAACCTAGAAACAACTCCTACTTGATGGCTGATACGATTGCAATCCCAACCATATTGACGTATACACCTCAAACGGTCATTTACATGTTGATTATTTGTTATAACAGCACCTCCATCGCCAAGTGCCCCAAGGTTTTTTGTAGGATAAAAACTAAAACACCCTGCATCACCAATGGTTCCAACCTTTAAGCCTTTATAAACCGCACCATGTGCTTGGGCACAATCTTCAATAATGACCAAGTTGTGCAACCTAGCAATATTAACAATAGGGTTCATATCACATGGCTGACCATATAAATGAACTGGGATTATAGCCCTAGTTTTTTCGGTAATAGCTTTTTGAATTTTCAGAGGATCTATAGTGTAATAATCTTCTTCCACATCAACTAATACTGGCGTAGCCCCCGTCATTATAATTGCAGCAACTGTAGCCAAAGCCGAATGAGAAACTGTTATAACTTCATCACCATAACCAATGCCAAAAGCTTTCAAAGATAATGCTATAGCATCGGTTCCACTGCCAACACCCACACAACTTGACACCCCATGATAAGCTGCGAACTCTTTTTCAAAAGCATCAACCTCAGGACCTAAGATATAAGGTCCATAGTCACAAACTCTTTTAATAGCCTCTAATATTTCAGAGCGGTGCTCAGCAAATTGAGCCTGTGGGTTGGCACAATAAATTTTAGAAAGCATTCTTCAACTGACCTTTGTTTCAATTATACCTACTTCCGGCACAAAAAGGATCCACTTACCTCCTCTTGCAATAAAATCTTTTTCTTTGTGAAAAATTTCTTTCGAATGATTCCAAGCAAATAGAACAGCATAATCAGGTCGGTCATTCTCAAAATCAATATAAGGTTTTATCGGTATGTGCATCCCAGGGCTGTATTTCCCTTGTTTTATAGGAGTAGTGTCATATATACATTCAATTAAATCTGACCCTATACCGCAATAATTTAAAACTGTTGTACTTTTCGAAGTAGCAGCATACCCAACAACTTTTTTACCATCTTTTTTCAAATTTTTTAATAATTCAACCAAATTAAGCTTGCTGTTTTTACATTTTTCAGAAAAATCCAAATAAGTCTCATATTTATCTAGCCCCAAAGCTAGTTCAAAATCAATCTGCCTATTTACTGATTCATTTATGTTTTTAACACCATTTTTGCACAAATAATAACGCATTGAACCCCCATGGGTCTCTTGAGGTTCAACATGAAAAAGAGTAAAGCCAAAACGAGCAAACAAATTCATTACAGACAAAACACTAAATATGTAGACATGCTCATCATATATTTGATCATAGGAGGTTTTATTTATAACATCCCCCATATATGGTTCCTCAAAAATTAATACGCCATCCTCTTTTAAAAGAGAAAAAGCTCCCTGAGCAACTGATGATAAATCTTTTATATGACACATGACATTGGCTGCACAAAGCACATCGGCCTGACCATAATGTTTTTTTATCTCTAGTGCTAACGAATTTGAAAAAAAATTCGAAATAACATTTATCCCCTTTTTTTTCGCAACATTTGCAACATTTAAAGATGGCTCAACACCCAAATGCTTCACTCCACGATTAGCAATGTTCTGTAGCATTATTCCATCATTACAACCCAATTCGACTAAAAATGCATCAGATTTATTAAACAAAAAATCCTTAAAGTAATCCTCTGCCATTAAACGAAAATGTTCTTGCATTAACTTAGAAGTACCTGAAAAAAAAGCATATTTTTCATTAAACATCTTACTCGGATTTGGTTGCTCAACCAAACTGATTAGCTTTGATTCACTATCAAACTGTAATGCTAATTCAAAAAAATATTCATTCAAAAATTCTTCTTTTTCTAAAAAACCATTGGCTAACGGCATTTTTCCAAAAGACATCACTTGTTGTATCATTTTCCCTCTTTTAATTAAGTTTCAATAGAATCAAGCCAACACAACCTTCTGTAACCAGAATTAATCTTTTCAATTTTTCTTATCACAAAATACTTGTTTAGTATCGTCTCAAATGTATCCCATTTATAATTCAAAAATATATCTTCTCTATTCTTTAGCAAAAAGCTTACCATCGGATCATCTTTCTCCACCCATTCCAGAACACCTCTAGGTGCTAGCTTAGATAAAAATTTAACAAACATCTCTAATGGCACGTTCTTAGCTATGCAGATATGATGAATTAATGCCAAGGCTAAAAAGCCATCTGGTTTCATCCTCCTAAAAATCGATGACCTCTCTTTTAAATCCCAACCGATATCTCCGCTTGGATTCATTAAATCTAAAACAACTGGTGTCACATTTTTCTTTTGATTTAACTTCAACTTATTATATACATCATCTATACAATCAGTATCAAAATCAGAAGAAATCACATTTAAATGCTCAGGTAATAAAAATGAATAATGTCCCGTATTACAACCTAAATCGATAATCGTGCTAGCCTTAGGAAAATCTAAAGCAAAATCCTTTATAAAACCCTCCTTCAATTTCTCATCATTACTGGCATAAGTGTTCGAAACATCATAACCTATCCACACAGAATTATTTGATTTATTTTCAAGCCTATTAATTACACTTATTAAGTCATTCAACATTCTTAAAAGCGATTTCTTCGGAAAAAGAAATTCTCCCTTCAATTTAGAAGATGCTATCCCCTTATTTTTAGTCAACATCGCATTCAAAAACAAGTGTTTTAAAACCCCTGGCTTAAATATATCTCTAAAGTTAAATATCTTCTCCATTAACGATACTTTTATTCCAGAAAGTTTTCCCCTAAATATATCTTGAAAATTCAACCCCTTATATGACTTTAAAAATAATGGGTATAAAAACTCTTCACAAAATTGACCGTAACCATCCCAAGTTTGACCATCTTTATATGAACCTATTGATAAAATATCGAAAAAGCACATCTTCCCATTATAAAAAGAAAAATTAGTTGCTGTACCATCTTTCAATATATATCCATTTTCGATTGCTTCTATCAAAATCTCTAAAGTAGTAATAGCACCTTCTTTAAGCATACCAAACGACCATTCATACGGATAATTTATAAATGGAATCTTCTCATGATGTAAAACAAAATCAGCTGAAACGTTAAAATCATTCGACTTCAAGGAAGTCCTGATAACCTTTCCCTCTGAAACAAATTTCTTTAAAAAATCTTCTTCCAAGAGCTTCTTGATAATTCCCAAAGAATCTTTGGATATCGTCCTATAAACCTCTCCATCACAAAAAAATACCGAACCACTCGGATCCCTATAGGAACCTAAGTCCCAATTCGTACAAACACTACTCATCTCTTCCTGCTAAAAATATTTTTTATCCTTGCCCAATATATCTTTATTATTGCGATAATACCAGCTAAACCACCAAAAATTAACTGCAATAACATATTAGCCGAACCACCATCTAAATACGCTTCAGAACTAGTCGGAAACAAAAATAATAAAAAAATCAATAAATACATCCGTCAAACTCCATACTTAATTAACATAACGAGAAATATCTAACTCCCTATAACCATTAACACCCTCTGGTATCAAATAATGCTGCTCATCTTTCAACAACTCAGGCTCTTCATTACAAAGATATGCAAATATATATCTAAACGTATTAACTAATGAAAAATCACCCTCAAAATATTCCTTAGCTTCTCTATGTCTAAAACCTTCATATTCTGGTAAATATATAGCACTAAAACAATAAAAATTACACCTAAATTCTAACTTCTTTTGATCTAATAAATTTGAATCCTCTTTTTCGATATTTATATCTTTACAAAAAACAGAGTTATATCCATGATCCGACTGAATAATTATTATAGCACCTGGATCCTTATCTCTTATGTATTTTGCTAACTCAAGTAACGGTTCATTAAAAACGATAATTGTGGTCACACCTCTTTTTGGAGTAAGATCATTGGCTCCTATGAATCGAAAAAATGGTCTAAAAATACCTGTCTCATCGTAAGCAGCATCATGAACTTGTGCGAAATGAACAAAAACAAACTTAGGGTCTAATTCCGAGTTATCAACAATCCCTTTAACCATTGCAGGTTGCACATAACTATGACAAACGTCAAAAACTCTTAAAATACTACCTGAAAAAAAGCTTGTAAAAACATATAAAAAATTATTCTTTATAGTTAAATCAGCGTTTCTCCCATTAGAGCCTTCTACCCAATGTGCTGGTACATTTATTATTTTGTAATTTTCAATTTTAAACTTTTTCCATACCGCACTACACCCACCATAAACCTTTGATAAAGAACTTCTAACATTAGAAATATCTCTATGATAATTCATGTTCATGGTTGAAGCGACTGAACCAATTGTAAAATGATAATTAGATCTAGAACCAGAACTGACTGCAAATCCTAACTCTTCAAGACGAAATATAAAATCACTATTATCAAACCCACATAATTCTTTAAGAGAATCTCTTCTGGGGTAAGCATCTACTAGTAAATAATACACATTTGGCTTTCTTTGAAATTTGTTCGGCTTTATATTGTGAATATCATAAGAATAATCAACTCCATCGACCAAAATTTTTCTAAAGTTCAAAGCAAAATCTAAGGATGATACCAAAAATATTGTTATAATAAAAATCTTTGCTCCTTTTTGTAAAAATAAATTCGAAGAAAATTTTAAGGATAAAACAATTGATAAAATTGAAAATATCAAATAGATATAACTGCTTTTGAAACCTGTGTTATTAAATCGTCCTAAAAAATCAACAAATACTCCATAAAAAAAGAACCATAGGACACTAACAAATAAAAACAACAAATAATCATTTATTGATTTTTTAAAAATTTTAACAACGACAATCCACAGGACACCCGAGACGAACATTAGGGAAAAACCTAAAGAACAAATTGCCTCGATACCCATACAAGAGGATAAATTGACATTTAAAAAATTAAGAAAAGACCAAGAAAAAATTAATAGAATATATATCATAAAAAAACCCTCATTAAGTTTTATTAAATAGAAAAAAGTCCATACAATTAACAAACTTTATCGGAGATCCAAATATTTTAATACAATCATACGGTTTCATATTTTCGCCGAGCAAATCATGTCTTAACAATTTCAAATCACTCCTTTTAGCAGTATGCACCGTGTACCACCAAGGGCTCCTCCACCCCCACAAAATTCCTTCATGTTTGAAAAACAAACTTTTCAATAAACTCCAAGCAAAAGAACCATCCCCCGCGATACAAACTATTCCACCTCTTTTAACTATTCTGGATAACGCATCCATAAAATTCGACAAACCCGCAGGAGGAATACTATAATAAACGCCAAACACCAAAATAAAGTCATATTTTGCAGATTCAATATTCGTCAAATTTTTGTCAGAGATAAAATTAAGCTTATCTTTACCAATTTGCTTTTCCAAATAAGGAACAACTTCATCCGTACATTCTTGAAGATGAACATCAAAGCCCTTTTCGATTAATTTTTTCTCTATAATACCCACACCACAACCAACCGATAATATCTTGATTTTTTATTAGGGATGATGTCTTTAACAATTGATTCAATAAAATCTGCTACCTGAAGTCTCCATTTTATGAAATCATGATTTATTTCAACTTGCTCTTTTGTCAATTTTTTATAAAAATCACTATACAAACCGTTAATGTCCACAAACTCATTTAAATTCAAACCATGCCAATGCGTTTGAAAAAAGGAATATTCAATATCTTATTCAATATATTCATCTTAATATTCACCTTATACATGCAAATGTTGTTCTTTTGTAATAACCTTTAAAAGGCTCTCTATTATCCTCGTCGTCACCTAGGGGAATTACTTCTGTAAAGCTACTATTAGATTTTATCCACTTCTGTATAAATTCAACATTCCAACCATCCAATGCTCCAGCAAAAGCTGATTCATGCTCTTGACCAGTATCGATAAATAAAACCTTACCTGTTATTTTATCAATCATTTTAATCAAATTTTCAGCAGTGCAGGAGCTTTTCCCCAAAACAAAATGATGCAAGACACTAAACATTGACACCACATCATAATTCTTACCATCATTTACGAGTCTCTCTAATGCTAATGCAATATCCGAAAGGATGAAATTCTCTCTGTTCAAACCATAAACCTTAAAACCTATTTCCATACCAAATGGATCTCTATCAACCCCGTACGATAAAAACCCCAATTCTGACATCTTTTTAACAAACCAACCATAGCTAGAACCTACGTCCATATAAGTATTTTGATATTCTAAATTATTAATATTTACTGACCTCAGAAAACTATCCATCATATCAAAACGATCCTTACACTGTCTGATTAAAATCCAATTTTCCGAAAGCTCTGGAGCCTCAACTGGTTGATATAACCACTTCTGCTTATTAATCCATAAAACATCTAAGGCCAATTGTTGTAAAGGTGTATAAACCGCCTCATCATCATAAATCATCACTTTTATGCTTTTTTCACCTCTCATAAAAGCCCTAGCTATCCTATGATTACCATCTATAACTTCATAGTATGAAGAACTCCTTATAGGTCGAACCCAAACAGGCATAAGAGAATCACTTTGACCAGGTTGAGCAGGCAGATTCAACTCTATCCCTCTATGCTGGTCTATAAATCGTCTCATTAATTGAGGAATATATTCAGGTCTATCATAAAAACATTGACCTGTAAGTGCCATACACCTTGAAATATTTTTATAATACTCAGTGTTTTTAAGAATCTCATCATCAAAAACCTTTTCTCCTATTTCATCGTACAATTTCAACAAATCAACCCTATAACCTTTGGTTACAGGTGTCAATGGTCTCATAAATCGCCTATTAATTCAGCATATTTAGCGGCTCTTATACCATTTTCTCCGCCACATAATAGATGATCTATATCAACGTAAAACGCACGATACTTGGCTTTCATTATTTCATAAGATTTATATATTTTCCTATATGTAGGTCTTAACAATCTTTTCACACCATCACCAAAATAACCATCGAACATTCTCATAACATCTCGCCTTTTTAAAATCGAATTCAACCATGAATAAAAATATGGCTTTGAAGTAGCATAACCATCCAAAAATTCCATCCTTAAAAAGTTAATGCTCTCATTTCAATCAGTACTGGTAAAAGAAAAATTCTTAGTAAATTATCCGATATAAGAAAAGACATTGGGTTCACAAGGTAGCAATGCCGGTATTTCATATTTATCTAATTTTTTGCCAAAAATATCTTGTAATTTGTCTGGATTAAAAGTCGTTTCTTCTAAAAAATCTTTATAAGAAATCAAAGAGACAATCCCTTTTTCACCCAATAATTTGTTTATATAAATCGCATAGTTATATACCACCGCTTCTGGCATCTCAACAAATGAACTTGCATTAAAAAAATAATCTATTTGGGTATTAATAAGTTCAATCTGCCAAGGTGCAATACATATGATTTCTAGCTCTGTATCGTTTGAAAATCTAATTTCATCAAGATTTTTCGTATCTAAATAATCCTTAACAGCATTACCAAAAAAAGACCTTAAATACTCTGTTCCAACATATAAATTGGGAACCATATCCAAATAAATCACTTTCCTTATATTTTGATACCTTTTTAACATTAGATGCAAATGAGAGCCGTACCCCCCCCCTATTTCCATTAATGAAAAAATGCTTGGAAAATTAATTTTGTTTGAAAGAAATTGTATACGGAAAGATTGCCTTAAATAATGAAGAGCGACCTCTGTTTTTCCTAATATTACCTTATCCACACACCCAAAAGAACTTGAATCCTTCATATCAAAATCCGATAAGAGGTTCCCAATCTCCCTGTTCGAGGATAATATATATTGAATTAAGTTCAACTTTTCTTCATGAATTGACCTAAACCTACATTGAGTGTCTTCTATAAGTTTTCCAATTCTTTTTATAAAAGGTAAATTATATACACACCATTTCAGAAGTTTATTAATCTTAGATGGATCCTCATTCCATAAATTAATTATTACATTATCACAATAACTGGTTCCAACTCCACTATTGTAACCTCTAAAATCAGATAAGCCATTTTTTAAAATTTGATCTATTATATTTCTGCATTTAAACTGCCAATACCTTCCCGCAGAGTACAGTTGCATATTATTTAATTTTTCATCCTTTAACATCTGTTCTAATAAAACATGTTTCATATTACCCCCTCCCTTACACAAATCAATTAAAGCTCTTCATAGGTTGTTATACGCGAGATTTTGCCGTTTTGCATACAGATGATTCTATCGCAGTTTTTGAGTGTTGTCGTCCTATGTGCAATCATTATCACCGTACGCTCTCGACTGACCATATCTATCGTCTCCATCAGCTTTGATTCGGTCTCATTATCTAGTGCCGATGTCGCCTCATCAAAAATTAAGACTTCTGGTTGACGATAAAGTGCCCGAGCAATCGAAATCCTTTGCCGTTCTCCACCTGAAAGCCTAATCCCCCGTTCTCCAACCAATGTCTTGACGCCATCAGGCAACTTACTTATAAGCCCCCTTAGCTGAGCAGCGTCAATTGCCGAATTCAGCCTTAGTTCATTAATATCTGAATCGCCAAATGCTATGTTTGATTCAATTGTATCGTCTGTTAAGTAAACAGCCTGAGGGACATAGCCAATCAATTTGTGCCACTGTAAAGAATTCACTGGATATTTGCCATCCACCAGAATAGCTCCTTCACAGGGACGCAACAACCCCAATATTAAATCAATTAACGTTGACTTGCCTGAACCCGTTTCGCCAATAACCCCAATACTCTCACCCTTCTTAATTTCAAAAGAAACGTCGGATATCGCATGCTTTTCAACATTGATATAACTGAAACTCGCATTTTTTAAAGCAATGCTATCATTAAACCTAAAATTAGGTTCATCGCAATAATTCTCACCAGCTGTTACAACAGTGTATTCTTCATAAACCCGCTCTATTGAAGGTATTGCGGATTTAAAGCTGTTCAGCTGCATCATCAATCGGTTAACACCTGGCATTAACCGGAACCCAACGTATAAATAGCCGCCCATTGTCCCAATCATTTGTATGGGGCTTTTATGGTCTAAACAAAGCATCGCAATTGTTAAGACAAACAGACCCACAAACAAGACCTCAATAACCAGCCTTGGCATGGCATTGGCAACAGTTTGCATCGCCTGTAAACCTGATTGTTTCTTTGAATATTTGTTATACGCCTCTATAAATGCCTTTCTTTTACCCAACAGAACCACCTCTTTAAAGGCACCAAAAAACTGGTGAAGGTTCAGATGAGTAAACATAGCAACCTGTTGAATGTTCACACCAAACTTATAAAACCTTGGCAAGACTAGTTTAATCACAGTCAATGTAATTATAACGCTGATACAAAAAACAGTAAAAGCAACCGAAGGATTCATATAAACAACCATCGAAACCAGCCCAATAAAAACAGCCCCTTCCGATAAAATGGTTGCAATTGCCATCATCCCAACAGAAAACATCTGCAATGTATCACTGCCTATAACCTGCATCCCAAAGGACGAATTTCTTGTAAGAAAAAAGCCATAATCGACGTCTGCATACCTATAAAGCATTTTACGTTTAAACATGTAAAACATTTTTTGTATTGAAAAATTTTGAAAAAAAACTTCTACCGCTGAAATTAAATTTTTTATTAAATATATAAGTCCAACACCAATAGATATATAAAAAACCACTCTCCCCGCGGTTAGGTTTTCTGTAATACCAAGAATTTTAAGATATTTAACGCCAACTTCAGGCTGACTTAATACCTGAGCAAAAATTACTATTATCGAAGCAGTTAACATTTCGAAAACAGACGAGCACAAGGCAAAAAGAACAAGAAAAAGCCATTTGATTTTCTCATCCCTTGTCAGTAAAAAACGCAACTTGCTAATTGCGGATAAGACAGATGGTGAAGACAATGTTATTGTTTCTCCTTTTTAGACCAGCACGAGTAAGGAATATTACCTTTGCATAATTTCAAATCTTTTGACTGCACTTGCTGAATAAAACTAGCATTCATAAAAAGAGCTCTAAAATAATTACCGTCAAAACCGCAAGTGATTGTTTTTCCGTTACTCAGAGTGCTTCCTTACAATGAAAATCAACGCCAAACAATTCTGCTCGAGCAGAGTATCACAGTTAGACTAGAATTTAAATGTTTTTTAACAGACGGTTAATTATTAAAACCGACATCGAACAACTATTAAATATGAAATTTCTCAATATCTATCTGACATCCATTGCCTGACTTAAATAATAATTGGAAACCCCTATCAGTTTTTTCATAAATACCGCCATCAACAACAGTACCAGAAGATTGATTTGACCCAACTACTAACAAACCATGTTTCTCAAGAGCATTATAAATATTGCCTAATACACACTGAGACTCAGTCTGAGAAAAATAAGAATTATTTAAAACATTCATTGCCCTAATAACATTAAAAGATGCTGACATCGGCTTTAATAGGTCATGTTTTCCCACAACAAACCTAGTATCAATACTAGCTTTTTTCAAAACACTAGGGGAAACAACTGTTAATTTATAAGGCGAGATTAAACCATCTTTATATTTTTTTAAAAGAGGTTGCACAAAAAATTTATCAACAAAATATTTTATAATATGATTTATTGGATAATGCTTATAACTATCTCTCTTGAAATTGTAAAAAACAAAAGGGGGAAAAAGCACCTCAAGAACCTTTCCGTCCTCACTTAATGTTAACTTTTTGTTACCTTTTGATAAAACATATAAATAAGGATTATAGTCTGATGCAAAATAACGAATACTAGAAAAATTTAATGCTATCTTGTTAAAAAAATCAAGGGCAGTTCTGCCATCACTGACACCAACATCATGGACAGACAATTCTACTAAATTGTCCTGCATTTTATTCAAATAAGAAATAGCAACACTATCAAATTCAGCAAATCTATTGGAATAAGTTCTCTTATATGCTCCTCGCTCATCTGAAAAACGCAATAATATCCTTTCTGCTATCTCATCAGCTCCTGGAAGGTCAGTTATAACATCATAAAGCGTTATACTTAGATTTTTCTCTTCCTTACGAAGAAATGTACCCCCCCCCCCTGGACGGACCTAATCGCATCGGATAGCTTGAAAATACCAGTTTTCAGCATTCCACAAGCCTCCCTTATTTAACTTGGGATGCAACTTCAGCGGCAAAATCGACCTGATTTTTTTCTATACCGTCCCCGAGAAGAAACATCTTAAAGTCAGATAATTTTATCTCTGCTCCCAAGTCCTTTGATAGCTTATTAACAACATCAGCAACCCTTGATTCGCCATCGATTACAAATGTTTGTTCTAATAAGACGACCTCAGCAAAGAATTTTTGCAACCTGCCCTCAACCATTTTTTCAATAACGTTTTCAGGGCGACCTGTGGTTTTTGCTTGCTCAATCAGGACGGTTTTTTCTCTTTCTATCGTTTCAGCAGGCAAGTTTTCCCTAGAGACGACCTGCGGCTTGGTCGCAGCAATATGCATCGCGATTTGCTTACCCAATGCAGACAGCTTATCCTGAGAGGCTGCCGACTCTAAAGCAACCAAAACACCAATTTTTCCCAAACCAGTAGAAACCGCACTATGTGTATATGCGACAACCACTCCATTATTAACCTCTAGATACTCAACACGCCTTAAAGACATGTTTTCACCAATGACAGAAATCAAATTGGTTAATTCTTCTTCTGCAGTAATGCCTGAACTTAACTTAAGCTTTTTAACATTTTCTATGTCTGTTCCAAAATTTTCATAGCAAGCATCACCAAGTGACCTGACATAATTTTGAAACAGCTCATTTCTGCCAACAAAGTCTGTCTCGGCATTAACCTCGATAACAACGCCTTTTGTTCCATAAGTTTTTGCAAAAACGAGCCCCTCAGCAGCAGTGCGACCAGCTTTCTTGGCAGCAGCGGCCAAACCTTTCTTGCGTAGCCAATCTATCGCAGCCTCCATATCACCGCCATTTTCCACCAAGGATTTCTTACAATCCATCATACCAGCACCAGTACGCTCACGTAATTCTCTAACCATCGCGGCAGTTACTTCTGTCATTTGAAACACCTCTTATTTATGCAATTAAAAATATGAACTTTTATTCTGGCTGACCCTCTTTTGTCTCACCACCTTCGGCTGAAACAAAAGCGTCATTAAAAGAGTCCACCGATTCGCTAGCCCCAAGGTCAACGCCGGAAGCAGACAGTGCCTCTTGCATGCCTGATATAACGGATTGAGAGATTAAATTACAATAAAGTTCAATCGCCTTGGACGAATCATCATTGCCTGGGATTGGGTAAGTAATTTTTGTGGGGTCGGAATTGCTGTCACATATCGCAACGGTTGGAATATTCAAACGAACGGCCTCACTAATCGCCAAAGAGTCTATATTAGTGTCCATGATGAACAAAAGGTCTGGCACACCGCCCATCTCACGAATTCCGCCCAATGCTTGCTCTAGTTTGTCATGCTGACGCCTTAGAGATAGAACCTCTTTTTTTGTTAAGCCCAATTCAGGATTGTTAAGTTTCTCATTCAACTGATTAAGCTTGTTGATGGACGCAGAAACCGTCTTCCAGTTTGTTAACAAACCGCCCAACCAACGACAATTAATATAATATTGTCCACATTTTTTCGCTGCATCCGCGACAACATCGCGTGCCTGACGCTTAGTGCCGACAAAAAGCACTCTCCCACCTCTGCGAGTGATGTCATGAACGGACTGAAGAGCCTCTTTTAACATAGGCACTGTTTTTTCTAGGTTAATTATGTGAACGTTGTTACGCACACCATATAAATAATCCAACATCTTAGGATTGCAACGTCTTTTATGGTGACCAAAGTGAACACCTGCTTCAAGTAATTGTTGCATAGAGAATTTAGCAAAATCTGACATAATAAAGATTCCTCCCAGTTAAACCTCCGCAGGAACGACTCGCACACTATGTTTGAGACTGGAACATTAATCCCCGCGTGTGATATAACCATAAATATACACATTTTTTTCATAATCTCAACCCCAAAGAGCACTTTCATCATCTTAATTCTTGCAAGTAGGTTGTGTTTTATGTAAAATTTAGATTAATTTAAATAAACAACAACATAAAACAGCAAATGTCCGAAATTTTAAGGTCGCAGAAATCTTTATTTTTAAAAATCGAATCATGCTTTGGTGATGATGTGGTCTTGCGGTCTTTATCGGGCTTTGAAAGTGTGTCTGGTCTCTTTGAATTTCGTTTAAATTTAACGTCACAAAAGGTTGACCTGGGTTTAAGTAAAGCACTTTTGAGCGATGTTCACATATCAATAGAAACAGGACAAAACGCAAAACGCTTTATAAACGGCATCATCACCGCGATTTCTCAATCCGAGTCACAAAAGCCCGACAAAATTGAAACCACTGAATACAATGTGACACTAAAACCAAAGTTATGGCTACTTACGACCAACAAAAACTGTGCGATTTTTCAAAAAAAAACTCCACTAGAGATAGTCAAACAAATTTTATCAAAGCATAAAATCCAATTTAAAGACGAAACTAAAAAATGTGGCAAAAAAAAGCTTGAATACTGCATACAATATAACGAAACTGATTATGAGTTTATCTCAAGGCTACTCGCACAAGAGGGCGTCTTTTTCCTTTTTGAGCAAAAGGGAAAAAATCACACATTAATTCTAGCAGACTCCACATCCTCTTACGTAAAAGACAATAACAACACTGTGTCATACTCCAAGGCTGTGGTTGGCTCTTGTCCGCCATATAACATGCTCCTTTCTTGCGATTATAGTGAAAATGTTGTCTCAAAAACATTTGAAAGCTCAGATTATAATTTTGAGACGCCAAAAACTGACCTTTACCAAAAAGCACAAGGAAAAGGTGAATATGGTCAGCTATATCAATATCCTGGTTTATTCAGCAAAACTGCTGAGGGCGAACATTTTACCAACATCAGAATGGATTTCATACAATCTGCTAGCAAAATTTTAAAATGCAAATCAACCTGTGTTTACTTGGGGGCGGGTTATAAATTCGAGGTGGAAAAACACCCTCGTAAAAACATCAACAAAAACTATACTGCCATCCGTATCGACCATCACCTAGATACAAAAAGAGAGAACGGACATTATTACAATTTTATACATGCTATCCCATCAGACATCGTTTTTAGACCTGCCCCCATCAATAATTCAACGAACATACCCAACATATTCAAAGGCATCGTCGTCGGACCCAAAGGTGAAGAGATTTATTGCGATAAATATCGGCGAATAAAAGCTCAACTGTTTTTTGACCGAGAAAACAAGAAAAATGAAAACAGCTCTTGCTGGTTTAGGGTTGTTCAGCCAATTGCTGGCAAAAGTTGGGGCACAACCTTTACTCCAAGAATAGGTTCCGAAGTCATCTTATCATACACTGATAATGACGTTAATAATATGGTGGTTATAGGCTGTTTATATAATGCAGACAACCCTCCGCCATATAATGACAAAGAGCCGACAAAAACAACACTGAAGACCATTTCATCAAAAGGTGGCAATGGTTTTAATGAGATGTGTTTTGATGATAAAAAAGACGAAGAAAAAATCATTTTTCACGCCGAAAAGGACATGACTCTTACGATAAACAATAGCCGTGACACACTAATAAAAGAAAAAAACGACACCACAACCTTAGAAAAGGGCTCAAAAACCACTCACTTAAAAGGCGAAGGTGAAGGTGATGGGAATTATCAAATAAATATCGATAAAGGAAACCTAGAAATCACCATAAAAAAAGGTGACGCCATATCAAAACTCCAAAACGGTAATTATAAACAGGACATAAACGGTGACCTCACTATCAAGGTAAAGGGTAAAATAAATATAAAAGCTGATGGCGACCTAGATTTGGAAGGAAAAAATGTAAACATAAAATCATTGCAAGCAATGAAACTATCCTCCGGAACTGATTTAAAAATAAAATCAGGAACAGACCTATCAATTTCATCTAGTCTGGGGGCTGATATTGGAGCAAAAACCTCCATGAACATACATGCTATGGTTGAGTTTGAGGTATCTGGTGCGTCAATATCTATAAAAGCTGATGGCAATGCAAGTTTTCAGGCACCCATGACCTCTATTGGCGGCGGTATAGTTAATATAGGATAGGATTAATGCTAGATAACAATATCTCTGAAAAATCTATCCCCCCTCAAGAACAAAACGAAACCATTGTTGAAACCAAAAACGAACATGGAATAGTGATAAAACGCTCGAGTTATCATAACGGTGTGTTAAATGGAATATCAGAAAATTTTGATGCAACAGGTCAAAAAAAATCAAGTATGAACTTCTTAGATGGAAAGTTGCATGGTATATCAAAAACATATGATGGCGACCACTTAACTCAAGAAATCACCTATGCTAATGGCGTAACAAATGGCGTAGCCAAGTTTTATAAAGAAGGCAGGTTGACCATACACACCTCATTTAAAAATGGTTTGCAAGAAGGTGTCGCTGACTTTTTTGATAAAACTGGGCAATTAATCGCCTCTGCTAAATATGTTGAAGGCAAGCTTAACGGTGCGTTTAATTTTTATAATAATGATGGGTCAATTTTAAAACAATCTAATTATAAAAATAATATCTTAGACGGCGAAGAGGTTACTTTTTTCCCTCAAACATCCACAATGATGCAACAATCATATTATGTGGATGGTCTTCTTGATGGTATGGAAACGAAATATCACCCTAACGGAAAAATCAAAGAGATTTCAGAATTTTCTAAGGGGAAAATAATAAAACCCATAAAAAAATTTAACATTAACGGAAAAGAGGAAAATAATGGCTAACCCAGTTGTACAAGACGGTATTTGTAATTGTAGCATGGGCGATTGTCCTTGTGCACTCAACTTCTTGCCAACTCATAACCTTAATATTTGCGGACTGCCAGCCGCAGCTATCACAGACTTCGTTCCGCTTCTTAATATCATGACATTCGGCATGTGCAACAGCATCGCCAACCCAGAAGTGGCCGCTGCAACCGCCGCTGCTGATGGCGTTTTAACCCCAATGCCGTGCGTCCCATCAATAGTCTCACCTTGGATTATTGGCAATCCAAAAATCCTCCTTAATACAGGACCTATATTAACCAGCGACTCTAAACAAGTCTGTGTTTGGGGCGGGGCTATCTCGATTGATTTTGCTGGTCAAGTAATCTGCAACAGCAAATAACCCTCCACCCCCTTTGCAGAAAGAGTTATATGAATATTTTTGAAAAAAATTACATAATATTCATAAATGTCTTAATAATAGTTTCTTCATCATTATTGTAGTTGAGGATTAATCTGCTTGCTATCAAACTTCAACGCACTTATCATGGGTTTAATGTAAAAAACGTATTCTGGTAATCTTCGTTCATCAAAAACCATTAAATAAGAGGTTGTTATCGGATTAAGCTGGAAGGGGTATGGTCTATTAGTTTGATTTTTCGTGTAACGCCACGCTAGTTTGATTTTGCTTCCATCTAAATCAAATATTATCCCATCCAAATCGGATATATCTTTAAAAAGGCGATTATCTTCATCCCCATCAGGGTATAAAACATTAGAATTGCTATCGTAAACAAAATTATGAATTGCATATGAAAATTCAAAGCTTTCATCTAACGCGATAGACTTTTTTTTCTGCTTTACCAAGCAAGAATAATTCTTAACAGCATTCTGAATATTAAAAATTTCGTTTGTATTATTATATACTTTAACAGTTTTAAAGTCGTATTCGCCTTGGTAAGGAAATAAACTAAACAAACCACAAAAAATCTTGTTTCTCATAACCTACTCCATAAAAAAAATCACAACAACCATGCCAAGATATGGCATAGAATACTTGCCCTTAAATTAAGGAGTTATTACTTTTTTGTAATATCAGAAATATTTTTTCTTAACGCTTGATATTTAAAAAATCAAATCTTTTTCAATTTATCCTTTCTTGAAATGACGATGTATACCGCTGGTAATACGAATATGGTAAACAATGTCCCAATAGACATTCCCCCCACTATCACCCAGCCAATCTGACGCCTTGCACCGCTTCCCGCACCCATTGCCATCGCCAAAGGCACACACCCCAAAACCATAGCAAAAGTTGTCATCAAGATTGGTCTTAAGCGTAATCTAGCAGACTCATAGACAGCATCAAATTTGCTTTTACCACTAAGCACCAACTGATTGGCAAAGTCCACAATCAAAATACCATGTTTAGTAATTAAACCTATTAACGTCACCATGCCGATTTTTGAATAAATGTTCAAGCTACCACCACCAATTATCTTGAGGGTGATAAAAGCACCAGCTATCGAAAGAGGCACACTTAACAGAATAATAAACGGGTCAATAAAGCTCTCAAACTGTGCTGATAACACCAAAAATATAAAAATCAACGCAATGACAAATATAAAGATTATATGCCTGCCTTCTTCTATGTATGTTTTGGTTTTTCCAGAAAAGGTCAGCCTTATATCGTCTGGTAAATATTGCTTTTTCAGCTCATCTATTTTCTTTACTGCCTCACCGAGCGAATGTCCTTTAGCTATGTCACACTTAAAGCTGACAGAAAGCAACTGGTCATAGTGATAGAGCCCGATTGGTGCCTGTTTTGGTGTGATTGACAGCAAATCAGAGAGCGTCACCATATTTGGTAGTTGTGAGCGATTATTCCTATCATTTGCTCTGACAAAAATATCTGCCACATCTTGTATACTACTTCTTTTTTTATCCTCCAACTGAACAATCACATCATATTGCTTGCCGTCGAGCTTTACCCTAGTTGCAGTTCGTCCTCTAACCAAAATTTCAACGGTCTCAGCTATATCGCTCACACTGATGCCCAAGGAAGCAGCTCTTTCTCGGTCAATATTGACGATATACTCCTGTGCCGAAGGTAGCAAAGATGTCTCAACTCTTGGGAAAATGTGTCTATTTTGATGTAACAACTGATTAAAAAGAGTGCCATACCCCTCAAGATGAGCCAAATCTAGGTTCGTTTGTAGCACAAATTCGATTTTGTCCCCATCTCCAGAGCTGCTTCCTCCTCCACTAGCTGAAATATAAACATCTGCCCCAGCAATTTTTGAAACTTTTTTACGAAGCTCGTCTGCTATGTCCTGTGTTGAACGTTTCCGTTTGCTCCAATCGACAAGCATTGCACCACCATCCATTTGAGTGGATTGAATATTAATTCCTCTAAACTCTATTTCCGGTATGGCTTTAAACATGTCTTCAACTCTAATGGCATTACGGCTCATATATTCATAAGTCGCATCCATAGGACCGTGACCAACCATAGAAATCCAACCATCATCCTCAGAAGGCGTGTCTTCAGATGGTAGCCAAAAAGCCCCTATCAAAAAACCAATAGTCGCTACAAATCCACCAACTAGAAGAGTTTGATTTTTCTTCTGTAATGCCAATTTAAGAGTATCTGCGTATTTTGTTTCTATTGATTGAATAAAACTTTGAACCTTAATACCTAGGTTTTCAAAAAATTCCTGCCACTTGCCATGTTTAATAGGTTTAGCAGAATGTTTTTGCAAAATCTTCGAACACATCATGGGTGACAGCGTTAAGGCAACAAAGCCCGATATCATCACTGCCCCTGCAAGAGCCAATGAAAATTCTTTAAAATATTTCCCCAATTTTCCAGGTGCCAGACCTATCGGTGCATAAACAGCAGCCAATGTTAATGTCATAGCCACAACCGCAAAAGATATTTCCTTTGTGCCAGCGATGGCAGCCTCAATCCGAGATTTTCCAGATTCTATGTGCCGATGGACGTTTTCTAAAACAACAATCGCGTCATCAACAACCAAGCCGATGGACAAGACCATCGCAAGCAATGTTATTGTATTGATTGTAAAGTCGAACATATATAATAAAAAGAATGTCCCCAACAAACACACAGGTATTGTCACCAATGGAACAATCGCCGCTCTAACAGACCATAAGAAGATAAATATCACACCGATAACTAAAAGCGTTGCTTCAATGATTGTTCTATACACTTCGTTTATAGACGATTCTATATACCTTGTTTGATCCATAGCAAGGGTAACCTTCATACCGCTTGGCAGGGCTCTTTCTATGTCAGGCAGAAGATTTTTTATTGCTTTTGAAACATCTAATGGATTAGCCGTTGACTGCTTAACTATCCCTATCGACACTCCCTCTTCACCATTAAACCAGAAATTGCTCCTAACCTCGCCACCACTTAACTCAGCTTTACCAATATCTTTAAGCTTTAAGTGTTTCCCATCAGCTGCAAGAATTATCATATCGTCAAATTGTTCAGGTTTATTTAGCTCGCCAGTTATAGTAATCATGAATTCACGGTCTTTACCCGTTAACCTTCCCCCTGGTTTTTGAATGCTCTGTGTATTTATAGCGTTTCTCACATCTACAGCGGTCAGCCCATATGCAGCAAGACGTTGGGTATCAAGTTTTATTCTAATCGCCTTTTTTGTTCCACCTTGCAAGTCTGCCCTTGCAACACCTTTACATATTTCCAGCTTATTTTTTATAAAACGCTCGACATAATCACGAATCTCATCGTTGGACATCCTTTCACTGGTGAAAAACAATGAAACTATTGATTTTGCATCGGCATCAGACTTGTGTAACATCGGATGTTGCAAGTCTTGAGGAAGTTCTGTGTATATTCTTGATATCCTTTCTTGAACTTCGCTTGCAGCAACATCAATATTCTTATCTGGGTCAAATAAAATAGAAATTGTACTGTTTTCACTGCTGCTGTTGGAAGTGATGACCTCCACACCTTGAATGGTGGCAAAAACTCCTTCTAACACCTTAGTGACCTGTTGCTCCACAACATATGGGTTTGCCCCAGGGTAAGATGACTCAACTGATATTACAGGTTTTTCTATCCTAGGCATCTCTCGAACAGATAATCGCTGATACGCAACCACCCCCAAAAGACAAACAATCAATGTTAAGACCGTTGCAAAGACGGCTCTACGTATAAAAACCTCAGTAAATGACATATTTTTATTATTCCCTAGTTGGTTACATTTTCAAGACTGGAGTAAATTTGAACTATTCCTCCATCTCTTATACGAGATTGTCCCGCTGTAACTATAATATCACCTTGGTTAATGCCTGTTATCACCTCAACCTCACCACCTTGACGAACACCGATAGTAACTGGGGTTTTAATCGCCATGCCTTCAACAATCCTAAAGACGACATCATTGTCCCCAACCCTAACTATTGCACTTTCAGGCACCAAAATTGCATCCATTGATGCCATACTAGGAACCAATACCCTCACGAATAGTCCTGGTCGCATATTTTCGTTTTGATACTGCAAAACCGCCCTAACAATAAAACTATGTGAAGATTGCTCGGCTTCGGGGTTGACTGCTTTTACTTCTGCAGGAAATTCACCGTGCATACCATCGATTTTTATATATATAATTTGTCCAGTCTGTATACCAGTAATAAGCATCTCTGGTACTTTGAAGTCCACTCTAATATCACGGTCACTAACCAAACGCACAAGTTCCTTCCCACGAGTGATATAGTCGCCAACACTCACCTCTCTAAGACCAACTTTTCCAGCAAAGGGAGCATGAACTTTAAATTTAGAAAGTTCTGCCTGAATAGAGGCGAGTTTTACCTCTAGAACCAGAACCTCCGCACGTTTTTTTTCCAAATCACTTTTTGATAAAAATTCACTTTTGGCTAATTCTTGTGCTCGTTTAAACTCCGCTCTAGCAAGCATCAACTGTGTTTGAACCTCCCTAACCTGTATACGAAGGTTCGTATCATCTACTTCAAGCAAAACATCGCCCCCTGATACGGCTCCACCTTCTATAAAGTCTATTTTTGATATTTTCCCATCAACCTCAGACTTTATGGTGATATCGTCACTAGCACGTAAATATCCAACAAGGTTTGTCACTTTATTAACCTGCCCTAGACGAGCCTCAACAACATCCACTATCGGTGCTGTTCGCTCCAAATCAGTTTTTAACGCATCGATATCCGCAGGGTTTTTTTTCGAAAACAAGCTGTTTATTAATTTCGTTTTAGATTTTGTTTTTTCATCAAGCAGGTCTTCTTTTTTACCTTCGTTGTTTTTGCTGTTTTCTTTATTCCCTAATGTGTTTTCAGCAGTTAAAACGGGTAATGGAGCTTTTTTGTTTTTAAAGAACCTGACACCATAAAAGATTGTTATAGACAAGACTATTATAACAATAATCTTTAAGACTATATTTTTATTGAATCTCATTAATTACTCCATAAAAAAACAAACGTTAAAAACACTTTATAAAACAGCATTTAACACACAGATACAAAACAAGTCCTAACATATAAAAAATATCTTTTGAAGATATTATAACATTTTTCTCATTGAGCCTAGCGTAAACATATCGTACTGTCAAAGCGTAAATAATTTATGAGGCATAAAATGATTATAGCAGTTATATCGACCAAAAACGAACCAAGAGCAGCCATAACACCAGAAATCGTTAAAAAATTAACAGCTTCTGGTCATGAAGTAGTGATAGAAAAAAATCTTGGCAAACAATCCTTCATAGATGATAGCGATTATGAAAAAGTCGGCGGTAAAATTGCTAAGACCCAAAATGATACCATAAAAAATGCTGACATAATCATTGCCATCAAATTGCCCTCTAACCATGAAGAAGGTTTCCTTGAGGGTGCAAAGTCAGGAACGCTTTTTATATCGCTCATGAACCCATCCTCCAATACGAAAATTCTTAAACATCTGGCTGGATTAGGTCTTGAGCTGTTGTCCTTAGAACTAATCCCACGAACAACTCGTGCTCAAAGCATGGATGTTTTGTCATCTCAAGCAAACCTTGCAGGTTATCGAGCTGTGATAGAGGCCGCAAATACATATCCTTGCATGTTCCCAATGATTATGACCGCCGCTGGAACAGTTGCACCAGCAAAACTGCTCATAATTGGTGCTGGTGTTGCAGGACTTCAAGCAATAGCCACAGCAAAAAGGCTGGGATGCATTGTTTCAGCATTTGATGTGCGTTCCGTTGCAAAAGAGCAAGTTGAAAGCCTTGGCGGAACATTTATTGAGGTTGATGCAGAAGAAGCTGGTGACGGTGGTGGCGGTTATGCAAAGGAAATGAGTGATGACTATAAGAAAAAGCAAAATGAAAAACTTGCTGAAGTGGTTAAAAAATCTGACATCATCATCACAACAGCCCAGATACCAGGTAAACCTGCCCCTAGGTTAATTACTAAGGAGATGGTCGAGTCCATGACCACTAAATCTGTGATAATTGATTTAGCAGCTGAAACTGGTGGTAACTGCGAGTTAACAAAGCTCGATAAACAGGTCGAACACAAAGGAATACAAATTATTGGCGTATCGAACATGGCTGGAAAAATCCCAAGTGATGCGAGCAAACTGTTTGCAAAAAATATTTACAACCTCCTACAAATCTTAATAAAAGACGGAAAGTTAAACATTGATACCACCGATGATATTATCGCCGCTAGCGTAATTACTGAAGGGGGGAAGTTGAAGGCTAAATTCAGTTAAACATGATTGAACAAAAATCAAATATTTTCTTCGCATCTGACCATGCTGGCTTTCACTTGAAGCAACATTTAATATCGTGTTTATCGCTCAATGATTATAATACGTGTGATATTGGAGCCCGCAGTGAAGAAAGCGTTGATTACCCGCTATATGCCAAAACACTTGCTGAAAAAATTCTTGAAAACGGTCAATCTGCAATTGGCGTTCTCATATGCGGTTCAGGAATAGGGATGTCAATTGCTGCAAATAGGTTTAAGGGCGTTCGAGCCGCCCTTTGCCTCAATTCAAATATGGCAAAACTTGCAAGACAGCATAATAACGCGAATGTTTTGGTATTGGGGGCACGATTAATCACATCTGAAGATGCAATCGAGTGTTTGAACGTTTTTTTATCTTCGACATTTCTGGGTGAGCGTCATTTAAATAGAGTTCAGATGCTGGATGAATTAACTTAAGCCAAAAGAAGCCAACTGTGAGAAGCTCTTTAGCACTCAATGTAAGCGGATGAAAGTTTTGCCTCCCCCAATCCTGAGGTAAGCCAGCTGTTATAACCTAAGATTTTTTGGTCTTTTTTTAATTCATCAGGTGAGACTGTCGTTATTGTTCTTATCCTGACAGATACTGTGATTCCGCAATAATATCTGATTATAGAAATAACTTTTTCCATAGATTTTGTTTTGATTACAATATTTTTATAAGTTTGATAATCAACGGCATCAACTTCTAAAACAATATATTTTGATTGGTTCCAAGTTCTTTTCCCCAGCATCATACCCTTGCCGAGCACATTCCATTTTGCCGAACCAACCCCAATTCGAGAAATTTGCTCATCTGTGCCCTCTTCCCAATCACCAACACACTCTTGCACAGTGACTGACCAAGAGAAATAACTCCTGAGAATACTCAAAAGACCATTAATATTCCGTGACCTCTGCCACATATTTGAATTATATGGAATAAGAGAATTCAGGTGAAGGTTACTTTTGTTACCCAAAAAAGAGGATATTATCCTACCAACGAAAGACTCTTCTAATCTTTTATTCGCAATAGCTGGAAATCTTTTTTGAGAAATGTTGTAGGACACATTTAATATATGTAAATGAAAAATTTCTATAAACTCCGCAGTTACAAAATTCTTTTTGCGGGCATAAACATTTAACATATCACAATAATTTAAGGGAAAAGCTCCGCACACACCATCAAAAGAGAGCCTTGCCGTCTTTATTAAAAACTTATGTTCAGCCTCATCGAATTGACAGCTGACAACCTCCGTCGCAGGAACGTTGAAAAGAGTGAAATGTTGCAATTTTAAGGGCAAATTATAGTTCGCATGAGCTACTTGCGAAGAATTAGTGTTAACTAAAACTTTTGATATTTTCACCAACTGCTCAAAACAATATTCTGACCAATTAATCTTAGAAATTAAATTCTCTGTTGAGTACCCGTGATTGCGTCCCATTGCTTTGATACCCTTTTGATTGAGTTGAGGTCAACATACTCAAGAGATATGAAGTTATTTATCGACAAATAGCTCGATATCAATGATTGAATAATACGACTAAATATCAACTTGCTTCCAAAAACATCTTCTTTATTGTCAATGCCGAGTTTAGCATGCACCCCATGAACGAACCCTTTCCACACCTGTTGCCCAATGCGTTCTATTTTATCAGATAAGACAACCTCTTTTATTCCATTAATTTCAGCCAAGCTTGTTGGTTCGCCAAAGTTTGAGAATATGAACAGAGATTCTTTCACATAGTCTGCAACGTTCGTCTTATCAACCGCATAAAGACCCGTGTTGTTCAATGATAAGAGCGAAACCAGTCGCCACAACCCCTCACCAGAGCTACACCTTGACCTTTCAGCCGATGGTCTATTAAGACAGTATATATCATTCACCGGCAGAGCGATTTCAACCTGCATCTTTGCATATCTTGGCATTTTTTGAGCCAAAAATCTGTTGGTGCACAACGTGTGTGCATAAACAGTTTTTTCTTCCAGTGACTTAGGGGAAAAATTTATATCAACAAAAGACATCCATAAATCATCACCCATAGAATCCACTAGATAAGTCGGCTTCCGCCTAGCAGACCAAAACAAACCTTCATCGGCATTATCCATTTGATGCTTACTCGAATAATATGGTGCTATTTCTTCTTCAAGACCATCTTTATTGACACAAACAACCTTGTTTATTGTATAAATTTCTTCATATGCATGCCTAAACCTATCAGGGCAGACCAAGTATTCAATGGTTTTATGGTCAAAATCTATTGGCTCGCTCACCTTATTAAAAAGGTTAACAGCAACGGTGACATTATTATAAATATTAATACTTTCTAGGCTATTAACCTGCCATTGACTGCAGTTAAAAAGCGGGACATATATCTCGAAACCCCCTTCCCTTATCGGCTCACCTAAAACAAAACTAAAACCAAGAAACTTGTCTGAAAAAGCAAAATATTCATAAGCCAATCTAAATCCTGCTGACATGCTGTTTTCATAGGGAAACAAGCTTTCCTTATCATCAAACCCTATCAATGAAGCCTGTCCCAAAGAGATTATTTCTTCATCTCTAGAGATAAACGCCTTTGATTGTGTCATAAAAATATTATCAATAATATTAAATGACCCGTTCTCAGATGAATCCAGATAAAACCTTAACTCCTCGCCAGCATTGATGGGGGCGTGAGCTTTGAGTGAGATTTTTAAATAATATGGGCTCTGACTTTCAACCTTAGCATTAATATTCTCTTGAGCAGCAATATGGCAGGACAACACTTCTATTGGCACCAATTTCAGGTCATTACATGTTGTGAACTTACAAGAGATATCAGAAACTTGGTCTTGAGAATACAAAACCGTCCCCTTGGGCACAAGAAAGCTTCCTTGCTTAGCCAAAGCGTCATAATCCACATTAAAAACGGCTAAAGTTGCAGAGGGTGTTTGTGCTGTCAATACTGGGCAGATTACATTAAGGAGGTTGTATGCAATTTCTGGTGCTAGGTCATCTATTTGCTTTTGCAGTTTTCCTGTGAGAAAAGCCGTAGATTCTATCAACCTTTCGACATGTGGGTCTTTACTAATCCTTGAGGTTAAATCTAACTTTTCAGCAATCCTTGGAAATTTTTTTGCAAAATCTTTTCCAGAGTTTTTTAAAAATGAAAGCTCAGATTGATAATAATCAAGTAAAGTATCAAATTCCGAATTATGCAAACTACCACCAATTAACTTAAATTAATACATAAAGGAAAAAATGTAGGATTATTTATATTATCGCACCCTATATTACCAGAAATCTCTAAACTCAAACTTTGATAGTATATATTAAAAGACAAAAACTTAACCTTTGGTTCCTGAAGCCTTGGTTCATAATGCTTGATTGTTTCTTCAAGACGTGTGCAAAAATCGTGGATATTCGGAATATCATCATACACCTGCTCCACATTAACGCCATAATTAAAAGGCAGGTTTTCAGATTGCATTTGTGAGTTAACCATACAAATATTGGCACTAATTAACTGAATTAACTCGTCTTGTATCGATTCTTTGAGTTGAACGCGGTTTAAAAAGCGTTCTGGTTCATCACCTTGATTAAGGTAAGTAAATAAAGGTGTAAAGAACGATTCCTTCATCATAACCTTATCACCTTTAACAAAAAAACCATCGTTCAACTACCAAAACTGAAACTATTTTACAGTCCATTTCTCAAAATCTACATTTGCAGCTTGTTGACCCATTTTTTTTCCTGTCGCTTCATCAAATTGAAAAAAAGTATCCGTCACACTAGCAAAACTGAATGCAAAAACAATTTTATCGCCTTCTTGTCTATAGCTTTGTATTTTGCAATTTTTATACTCTGTAGTTTGCATTGGTACCAAGGGCTCGGCCATATTGTTATAACGCGAAATTGCTATGCTTCCAATAACGCCCCCTGAATGCATCCTTTGTTGTATCGTCGCTGCAGGTCCATTAGCGTCCACCATAACGATGATATTGAAAGCACTCACTGGACCAGACGATATTAACTTGGCGTTTCCATAGCCTTGACCAGAACGCGTTTCATGACGCACCCAACCGTAACACACTGATTGTTTGTCCCATCCTTGAATATCGGAAGAAAAAATATCATCAGCTGAAATTGAATATAATGGCTTTGTAGTTTTATTAATTTTACCTGCCATATCAACGCCCATTATAGAGTCTAAAAATGGGTTTGTGTAAGTTTCTGTCATTTTAAAATCTCCTTAAGTCCAATAATTATTCCGATACCGCTGCTGGCAATGTCGCCACCAACCTTATTGAAGCTGTCAGCTCTTCCAATTGCATATGTGGACGCAAAAATATCGTCGCTTTATATGACCCAGGTTTACCTGGTAAATCAGTAATTTCTATACTAGCTTCTCTCAACGGATACTTGGCTTTCAGCTCTTGGGTTGCACCATCATTTAAAATGACATAGCCTGCAATCCAGTCGTTTAGGAAAAACGCGACCTCTTCCTTAGTGAGATAAGAGCCTATCTTATCCCTCATAATGGACTTGATATAGTGTGCAAACCTAGATGCTGCGAGTAGATACGGCAACCTAGCACTTATCTGTGCATTAGCGTTTGCCTCATCAGTATTATATAATTTTGGTTTTTGTGATGTCTGCCCGCCAAAAAAAGCCGCATAATCAGTTCCTTTACAATAACATAATGGCAGAAAGCCGAGTTTACTTAACTCTTTCTCTCTCCTATCAGTAATTGCGACCTCTGTTGGACATTTTAACGCGATGTCGCCATCAACCGTTTTAAATGTAAATGCAGGAAGGTCTTTGACCAGACCGCCACCTTCAACCCCTCGGATAGTGGCAGGCCATCCATATATAGCACTAGATTCTGCTATACGCTGTGCCATAATGAACGCAGGACTGGACCAACAAAATTTGCTATTTTCCGCCCCATAAATATGCTCTTTAAAGTTCAAACCTTTTACAGGAAGCGTATCGTCGCCATAGGGCAAACGCATGAGAACCCTTGGCAGTAACAAAGTTACATAACGAGAATCTTCACTCTCCCTAAATGATTGCCATTTTACCATCTCTATGCTTTCAAAGATTTTCTCCAAATCACGCGGCACATGTAGAGACTGAAACGAGTCTAAATCAAACAACTTTGGTGCTGCTGCGGCCAAAAGAGGTGTGTGTGCTGCTGCGGCAACGTTAGAGAGTTTGGAAAGAAGCTCCATATCGGGGGAGGAACGCCCAAAAGAAAAGCTTGTTACCAAACAAGAGTATGGATGACCACCAAAGGTTCCATATTCTTCTTCATATACTTTCTTGAATAATGAGCTTTGGTCAAACTCTATGGCAATGTCCAAGTCATCTGCTATTTCATCTTTCGTTGCAGTAAGAAGCCTAAGTTTTAAGTGCTCACCAGTTTCCGAATTGCTAACGAGATAGCTTAAGCCACGCCAGTTTCCCTCAAGAGATAAAAAGTCGTCATGATGTATTACTTCGTTCAGTTGCTCGCTTATCGTTTTATCTAGTTTCGCAATATTTTGCTCCACTAGTGATAGAACGCTTGCTCCTTTCCCACCGAGTGATTGCTCTTGTGCAGTAGCTATAAACTGAGACAAAATTTCACAAGCATAACTTTCTTGCGATGTGTTTAATGCCAAACGACCTTTTTGAAAAATATCAGAAAGCAAGTTTTTATCTTCAACGGAATTTGAATTTTGTTTTGTGTTACTCATAATTACCGTCTCCATTATTTATTATTAACTAGGTTATCTTTAGATGAATCACTTGGTTTTTTATTAGCACCAACCTTATCATCTAGTTGTTTCTTGAGTGTTGCGAGGATATTTTTATCAGAAACGCACATCTTTAGTGTTTCTTGCAAAAATTCATTCCCCTCGAGCTTGGCCGCCAAATCTTTTAGTTTACACCGAGCCTGATACAAATTATTAAGCTCTGGAATTTGTTTTAACACCGCAACTGGGTCAAAGTCTTCCATGGAGCTTATTGTTAATTGCACCCCTAATTGCTGGGTATCAGGTGAAATAGTGTTTTTAACTTCATAAGATAAAGTTGGCGATATTTTGGAAATAATAGTGTTTATATTATCGCGGTCAATCTCTACAAACTTTCTGTCTTTAAGCTTCGATAAATTGGTCTTGCCCGCAAGGTCTGCGATAATGCCTATAACAAATGGCAATTCTTTTTTTTGTATTGCATTACCAATTTCCACATCATAAGTAATTTGCACTCTTGGTGGTCTTACTCGGTCAAGAATATGTTGTGTGTTATCCACTTTGTACCTCTCATTAATATATTTTGGTAAATTAATACCGTTACATTAATGAATATTACGACGTAGATATTTATGAATGGTAAATAAAACAAATTTTTTCTGTAATAATTACCTACCACATAAATAAAAAATCACTAGGACGGAATAATCTTATTTATTAACTGGTTTAATCGGTGGAACAATTTTTATGTGTAGTTCTTTAAGCCTTGCTTCGTCAACCTCAGCTGGTGCCTCCATCATCAGGTCTTGTGCCTGTTGATTAAATGGAAATGCTATAACCTCTCTGATGTTTGGCTCGTCCGCCAAAAGCATGACCATTCTGTCTATTCCAGGGGCACACCCTCCGTGAGGCGGCGCACCATAACGAAACGCGTTTAACATCCCTGAGAAATCTTTTTCAACCTGTTCCTTTTCATAACCTGCTATGGAAAAAGCTTTTATCATTAAATCTGGCAAATGATTTCTGATTGCCCCACTTGAAAGCTCTATACCATTACAAACAATGTCATATTGATATGCCTTAATTTCTAGGGGATTTTTTTCTTCGAGTGCCTGCATTCCGCCCTGAGGCATTGAAAATGGATTATGAGAGAACTCTATCTTACCTGTATCTTCATTCAGCTCATACATCGGATAATCCGTCACCCAACAAAAATTAAACTCGTCTTGGCTTATTAACCCAAGGTCAACACCAAGCTTGGTTCTTAACAGTCCAGCCAATTTCCAAACGTTTTTTGCTTTGCTACATATAAAAAAGACACATCCCCCTTCTTTCAGGTCTGTTTGCTGAATCATTTGTTGAAGTTGAGTATTGTCCAAAAATTTTGCAATAGGTCCTTTAAATTCTCCCCCCTTAAGCATAACATAGCCAAGCCCAGCCATACCCTCGCTTTGAGCCCATTCATTTAACTTATCAAAAAAGCTCCTTGGTTTTTCAGACAGGTTGTCGACTTTAATGGCACGAACAAGACAATCTTCTTCCTTGATTAACTTAACAAAAGCTGAAAAGCTACTTAAACTGAAAAGCTCTGTTAAATCGACTATTTTCAATGGGTTTCTTAGGTCTGGCTTGTCGCTACCATAATTAAGCAGAGCATCGTCAAATGAAATACGTTCAAATGGATAGGAGCTGATTTTAGGCTTTTTCGAAAACTCAGAAAAAACGCCATGTATAACGGGTTCTATCGCATTAAAAACATCATCTTGTGTTGCAAAAGCCATTTCAAAGTCTAGTTGATAAAACTCTCCTGGAGACCTGTCGGCACGGCTATCTTCATCCCTAAAGCAAGGTGCAATTTGAAAATAACGGTCAAAACCGCCAACCATCAAAAGTTGCTTGAACATTTGCGGTGCCTGAGGCAGTGCATAAAACTTCCCAGGATGAACACGACTAGGAACCAAATAGTCTCTAGCCCCCTCGGGCGAACTGGCTGTTAATATTGGTGTTTGAATTTCAAGAAAGCCCTCTTTTTGCATAAGAGAGCGAATTTTCGCGATGATGTTCGACCTCAAGACCATATTCGCATGCATTTTTTCACGCCTCATATCCAAAAAGCGATACTTCAAACGCATATCCTCTGGATAATTGCCGTCATTATTCACGCTAAAGGGTAACTGCTGTGCAAACGACAACACCTCAATATCGCTGATATGTAGCTCCACTTCACCCGTGGGCATTTTTGTGTTGATGGTATCTTGAGGACGCAAGTTTACAGTCCCCGTCAATGAAACCACACTCTCCAGCCTTAACTCCTCAACTTGTTTGAAAAAGTCAGAAGAAGCGTCTACAACGCACTGAGTAATCCCAAAATGGTCTCTTATATCTAGGAAAAGCAAGTTTCCGTGGTCTCTCTTGCGATGAATCCACCCTGCTAGCTTCACAAGTTGACCGTTAAAGTTTTTATTTATTTCACCACAATTAAAGGTTCTGTATCTGTGCATATTTTTTTAACCGTAAAATCTGATGTTAATATACAGAAATCTTAGTCAGAATAAAGTTTTAATTATCAGCTTGCTAAAAATCGTTAAAGATTGTATAGAATTTTGTTGTGAGATGAAGTGTTTTGCTTTATCATCCTCTGTAGATATGATTTTTTTGGAAATGATTTTAAATGCGTCTTTACGAAAATGTTTTTATAGGTAGACAAGACCTTTCTCAGCCTCAGGTTGAAGGAATTTGTGAAAATATCACCAACATCATAAAAAAAGGTAATGGTGAGGTTGCTAGGGCTGAGTATTGTGGGTTGAGAGTTTGTTCTTATCCGATTAGAAAAAATCGTAAAGGACACTACTTTTATATGCAAATAAAAGCCTCTCAAGAGGTCATGAAGGAAACAGAGCGTTACATGAAGCTCAATGAAGAGATTTTGCGTTTCTTGACTGTTTCGGTTGATAAATTTGATAACGGTCCTTGCTTATTGATTCAGCAAAAGCCAGACTTTCAACCAAATAACGAGCTTTCTTCAAAACCCTCTGGTGATAAAGGCTATCGACCAGTAAAAACGCAAGAAAATACAGACGATACGGTCGAATCTAGCGAGATTGAGGAATAATTATGACTAATAAAAAAAGTTCTAATACAAATGGTGGTGGTTATGCCCCTTCTTTTGGCGGTGGTTTCAGACGCAGACCGAATGTTGATGTCTCTGCAATAGACTATAAAGACGTCAAGACCCTGCAAAAATTCGTTAGTGAACGTGGTCGCATCATGCCTGCTCGCGTCACGGGGGTTGATTCGAAAACTCAAAGAAAAATAGCCTTATCCATTAAACGTGCTCGTTTTTTGGCATTGATGCCTTACAAAGTATCTTAACCTTTTCTTTCAAGGTCTTGTTATGGAAGGGAAGCCATCACATTTCAGCAGGGTTGTTTTAGCTGGAGTGTGTTCTGGTTTGTTTTTTGCGACACCTTATTTTATTGGTTTTTATGGTTTGATGTCATTATTTACACCATTGCCATTAATCATGATTGGTTTAGGCTTTGGTGGTTTTCAAAACGTCTTGAAAGCCTCTTTGATTGCATTGACTATTTTAGTTTTAATAAAATTCAATATTTGCTTCCATTATTTTGTTGAGTATGCCTTGCCCTGTTCGGCTTTAACATATCTTGCCCTGCAATCTAAGGTTTCAAGTGATGGCACTGTTTGGTGGCGACCTGAGACCAGTGTTTTGCTGTGGTTAAGTGGTTTTTCGTTATTCATTTGCTTAATCTTTGGCTTAGAGTTTAACGCGAAGGCTTTTGTTGAAAAAATTTCCTCAGAGGCGTTTTATTTGAATAATATCTATGGGTCAGAGCCGACTTCAACTCAACTGAAATATGCTTTTTACTTATTTTCGCCAATACTAGGTGGAACCAAGGCTTTTACTTGGTCACTTTTGATGGTATTCAACCTTTGGCTAGCACAAAGATTTTTGGCATCTAAACAATTATTGCGGTCAAAAATGCAGCTCAAATTAATTCGGTTACCCAACGCATGTAAGGCAATTTTTCCCGCCTCTTTATTGCTGATGGTTTTGCTTTTTCCTAATGGAGCTTGGGGCGTTGTTGCAAACATTGTAGTCATTAGTGCTTTTCTTATTTTAATAAATGGGATGGCAGTTATGAGCTATGTTTTTGAGGGTAAAAGTCGCGGTTTTATTTTTTTGATAAGTTTATTTATAGTGATATTTGCTTGGCCAATTACAATCATTATGGGCTTGGGGATGGCTGATGGCTTTTTTGATGTCAGAGGTCAGTTGCGAAAATTTTTAAATTAGTGTATAAAGACGAGATTAGAGGGATTATATGAAACAGACTGAAATAATATTATTACAAAGAGTGTCTAAACTCGGAAAATTGGGTGACATAGTGAAAGTCCGTCGTGGCTTTGCTAATAACTTTTTAATCAAAAAAAACATGGCATTGCGTGCCACGGAAGATAACCTAGCGTTTTTTCAAGAGAAAAAAGAGCTTTTAATCGCTAAAAACCAAGAGCTCAAGAATGATGCTGAAAGTCGCGGTGATGCCCTTCGTGGAACAGTGCTGACCTTAATTAGGCACGCTGGGGATAATGGGCATTTATACGGTTCTGTTTCCTCAAAAGACTTGGCACATGAGCTTGATAAAATTGGTCATAAAATATCTTCCAACCAGATTGATTTACACAAGCCTATAAAAGAGTTGGGTGTTTTTTCCGCTAGTTTAGAGATGCACGCTGATGTGGTTGTGCCTATTGTGATTAATGTTGCGAAGTCTCAGGATGAGGCAAAGTCACAGTTTGAGCAATATCTAGAGGAATCGAAAAATTAATTTTCTCCATAATTGTTTGATTTTGGCGGTCTGAGATATGACCGCTTTTTTTTATTAAAAAATTATTCATCCATTCATATTTCATTCATCCTTATGAACGCCATATCAAAAACCTCTCCCTCCCCATACTACAGGGCTAAAGAGAGTTTATTAAGTTATCAAGCTCTGTGTTTTTATTGCCTTTTGACTGAGCGGTGTGGTCAACAGGTTTGTTTCTAGGTGAATTTTGGGGGACACGGATGTTTTGGTGATTATTTTTATATGTTTCACCGAAGGGGGTGTGGGGTTTATTGTCATAATTATTTTGAGGATTGCGACGAACATTTTGAGGAAGGTTTTTTTGAGGTGCTGAAACCACAGCCGAAGCCCTAGCGTTCAACACTGGAATATAAGGAACACGGCTAGGCAGTTGATAATAACCCCCATTTGGATAATAATTGGCAGAATAGGGATAAGGTTTTCTTCGTTTTAATAAGGCGGCTATCCGGCTTTCCTCTGGCAGGCACTTGACATGTACCTTAAAGACCCCTTTATTATACCCCCCCAAGAGTTTTGCAACACCGCAAGAGACGTCTATAATCCGTCCTTTGGGCTTAAAAAAAGGTCCTCTGTCATTGACCAAAACCTTCACACTTCGACCATTTTCCAAATTAGTGACTAACGCAACACAGGGCAAAGGCAGGGTTCGATGGGCGGCCGTAAGTTGGGTGCAGTCAAAACGCATCCCCATCGAGGTTGGTTTGTTATGAAAATTTTCTCCATACCACGAGGCATATCCCACGGCGTTATATTTATAGTGCATTTGGGGTTTATAAAGCCGTCCTCGGTCAACATATGGACGCTCAGTCGCACAATGCCAAGGTCCTTTTTTGGGGATGTTAAATTTTTTATAAGAAGAACATGAGCTTAATATGACCGCCAACGATATTATTGCTGAAATCTTATAAAAAAAGCTGTACAATCCAGAAGATTTTAGCACACAACCACCCAAAAAGCCCTTATGACAAACGAGCACAAAATCAACAACAAAGACATCACTCTCTGGCGAGAGGTCGCAAAAAACTTCACACCCCTTGACCAATCTAAACGAAAGGATACCAAATATCATCCCAAAAGGGTAGACTTAGAAAAAATTGAACCAATCAAACCCGCACCTCCGCTCGCAAAGGTTACTGCTGAAGATTATAATCCAAGTAATAGTCAAAACCGCCCCACCCCCTCGAATGAATTAAAACCGCTCGAGTTTAATAAGAGCGAAAGACGAAAATTCTCTCCTAAAAAAAGGCTCGACCTCCATGGCTTAAGGGAGCATGAGGCATTTATTAAGTTTTCAAAATTCATCCAAACCAGCCAAGAACTTGGCATAAAAGAGCTCATCGTAATCACAGGGAAAAAAGTGACAATCTCGCCCAACGGCTCAATCTCACTGGAAGGGGTGATAAGAAAAGCGTTCACCAAATGGCTTGAGCTACCCCAGATTTCAAAACACATCATATCCTATAGCCCTGCCCGTCCGCAAGATGGGGGAAGCGGTGCATTTTACGTAAAAATCAGGACAATACCCAAAATAAAACGATGAAAAAAATGGCTCTGTAGCGTCCTTGACGAACACTTGATGAATTTTTTACAAAAAATAAAATGAAATAGTGAAGATTTATTAACTTATCTGGGGTTAATATATAAAAAGATTTTTTTGAGCTAATTTATGGACGACAATTTAAGAACAAGGTTATTAACCCCGCTTTCGGAAGAAATTCGCAAATGCTTTTCAACGCTGGCGGACATAAACGAAATAACTATAAAAGATGAAAAAACATTTTCCACGAACGATATAAAGCTTCATGAAGTGACAGTTTTTCAAAACGCGATTGGAGAGGTTTGTGGAAGGGTTTGCCTGAGCATGAGCAAGGCGGTCGCTGTTTTTCTTGGCTCTCGCGTATTAGCAAAAGCAACAGGCGAAGCCACTGAAGAAAAAGACATCACCCCTGACATTGAAGAGGCAATCAAAGAAACCCTGAATATAATACTAGGGAACGCGACCAAAACCCTCGAAAATGACGGGCTGGGCATAATATTTGAAGCCCCCATGATTGAGCTTGACGCCAAAAAGGTGCTCGAGGACATCACCACAGGGGTCAGCCTGACGGTTGAGCTTCCGCAAGGTATGATTGAGCTATTTTATTTAATTAATTAGAGTTATCGCAATAAGATGTTAGAAAAAAACGCAAAAATCTTAATAATAGACGACTCGAAAATCTCTCGGCTAATTCTTAAAAGAATTTTGGCTGAGCTGGGTTATAACAACGTATTGGAGGCAGTCGACGGACCCGACGGACTAAGCAAATATGCCGACGAAAACCCCGACTTAATCTTCCTCGACATAGTCATGCCCGAAATGACAGGGGACGAAGTCCTCGCCAACATCCGCGGGCTGGATGAGGAAATCCCCGTGATTATGCTCACATCTGCGACAAGCGACGTACAGGTTGAAATCTGTCGGCAGGTCGGCATCTCAGACTTCATACAAAAACCCCTCACACCAGAGACAGGGGCAGGCATAATCCAAGCGTCACTAGAAAAACTCAATTAAAAAACCACACCCTCAACGGCATCACCCACCAAAGGCATCATGCCTTTATTTCTTCATTTCTTTTGAGATTTTTCGAGTGCTTCTTTCTCAGCCTGTTCTCTTTTAAACCGTTCTTGATAATCGTCTCTCACGGCCATGAGCCCCAAATCCTTTTCAGTGAACACATTTACAAACTTTGGAAAGGTCACAATAAAGTGTGCCCCCTTACCATAATTATTGACAAGTTCGATGTGTCCATCAGTCCACCGGAGCACATGCTCGCAATAGGTCAGCCCCAGCCCAATACCATCATAAGTCCCTGTGAAAAACTCGTCGAACACACGCTCTTGCATGTCGGGGTTGACCCCACCAGCATTATCCTCAACATGCAACTCGTTCGAGCCATCTGGATTGTTTTCAATCCAGATTTTCACGATGCGTTGTTCCCCTAGCCTATAGTTTTTGAGCTGAGTGATGGCATTTCTAACCAAATTAATCACTATCATCGCAACGATGTTGTTATCGCGAGGAAGCTTGAAGTCTTTACTTTCATCCAAGCAGATATCCACTTTATGCTCTCTAATATCCTCAGCCAAAACCTTCATCTGCAAGGCATATTTAATGTGGTCGAGCACAGACTCGTACTGAAAGCCCATATGTGTCCCAGGCAAAAACCCTTCGATATTATTGCAAAGCATAAACAACACATTACTAGACTTTATCGCACACTCTCTGATGTTTTGGTTATGGTAGGCGATTTCATCCAAAAGCTTGTCCGCATCTGCCCCCAAGTTTAGGTTTTTCAAAGCGGACAAATTCTCCGATATATAATCGGCAGCATTAAAAGAAATCACTGTTTTATCGACCAGTTCTCCTTCGAGATAAGTCCCGATGGTTTGCACAGCGACATTTTTGAAGTGGAAGAGTTTTTCCCTGTTTCCATAGAAAAAATACACCACAAAAAACGCCGTTAAATATACATAAAGCGTATAATAAGGGTGCTCGAGACTAGCAAAAACGTTTTCCCGAAACACGATGATACAGGCAGCCGACGCAATCGCCATCCCCAAAAGCTGAAGCGTGATAAACACCCTCCAATTCACCAAAATCGCCATCACCAACATGGTCAACGCAACATTTAAGAGCCAAAAAAACCCACCATTATTCGCAAGCATCCAAGAAACTGGCAAAATCACCAAGCAATACATTATGGTAAAAAACCAATACACCGACGTGAACCTGAGTTGCTTTGGCGACCAATACCCCCGCAAAAGCAAAATCAAACAAAGCAGACCCGCAAAAACGCTCATATAATAAATCGTTGGTCCAGCATCGAGCATGTCGGAACAAATGAACAGTTGCAAGCTGAACGCAAGAATACCAAAGGTGCCAAAGACGTTATACTGCCGACCATAAGAGTCCAACGCCCCATCGCAAACCCTACGCAAAAACATTAAAACGCTTGATTGGTGAATATATTTAAACCAAGCCTTAAGACCGACGGCATCAACCCGCTTGACATTGAGTTTCCCCTCTCGAACATAGGGGACATAGTTCGGGTCTAGGTAATCTTCCCACTTCAGCCCGTCCAAAAACCTCCTCGACAGCAAAAACGCAAACCCGTTCATAAACGTCGCTGGAACCATGCTCACCACATGCGTCACATCAACCAAAAACGTCTCCCAAAACACAACCGTCACTCCGCCCACGAACGCACTAACCAAAAACGTCCTCTCACTCCCTTCCTTCCCAAAGAAGCCTGCTAAGAGCGGTGGCGTGACAATCGGTGCCCAAAAATTAAATGCATATACCAAAATATCGAATATACCCTTGATTTTTAACGCGATGACAACCGCACCAACACCAATTAAAACCGTCGCAATTCTTGCAAACATTAGGTACTGATAATCATTAAATTTGGTCTTCATAAATGGCTTAACAACGTCATTTACCAACGCGATGCTTGCAACGTTTAAGTCTGAGTCAGATGATGACATTACCGCCGCCAACAAACCTGCAATCGCCACTCCCTTAAACCCTAATGGCATTACCTTGTGCAACACCTCTATCAGTGCAGTATCGACACTTGCATCGGGAATTAATGTATGAATAGAAATTGATATAAAACCGATTAATAAATAGGATAATAGAATTAATCCTGCCGTGATTGATATTGCTTTTTTTGTCTGCAAAGAGCTGTCCGTTATCAACATCCTTTGTGTAAATGACGGGTCTAAATCTGGTATCATTGACATAACAAAAATAGATAAACACATAAGGTGGTCGTTGCCCGAAAAAAACACATTCACGTGCCCCTCAGGTGCGTTATTAAGAATTATCCCCACTGCTTTTGCGAAAGTTTGCTCTCCATACATCCCTTTCACCGCGACCAAGCAACATATGAGCAAAATCGGTATCAACAACATAATGAACGAAAATTGAATAAAATCCGTCGCAACCACAGATTTAATCCCGCCAAATGCAGAATACGTAATGACTATCCCACAACCAATAATAACTCCCAACACAAGTGGTATCGATAAGAAATAACTAAACAAATACCCTATCGCACTCACCTGTGCCGCCACATACCCCGTCGACAATAAAACCGCTGAAACCCCTGTAATAACTTGGGGTCGCTTGCCATAAAGAGAGTTTATTATATCGCCAACAGACAGCAAGCCCAAAAACCGTCGCGACCTTATGGCTAATATTTTACTGATTAATACCAAAAGAAGCGGCCACCCTAAGGTTGCTAGAGTAAAGATGAAGCCCAATTGAAATACTTTGCTAGAGTTTCCTAAGAGTGCAGGTGCCCCAACAATCGTTGCAAATACCGTTGCAACAACAAAAGACATGGCGAATTTTCTGTCAGAAATAGCAAACTCTTTAAGAGTGGTAACGCCCCTGCCTGCCTTCACACCTACGTATAGGTTAAATAGCAAATACATCGCCACTATCGAAAAGTCTAATATTATCCACGCATCTCTCGACACTAGCTCCGCTATCCTCTCACCCATAATCTCAAACACCTATCTCAACTATCACCTGCTCTACACATCAAAACTTAATGCTTTGATGCCCCTCGCACCTTATATTCATCGATTATACCCCTTTCTTCCCCTCGCGAACATAGGGAACATAGTTCGGGTCGAGGTAATCTTCCCACTTCAACACTTAATGACTTGACGCTTTGATGCCCCTCGCACCTCAATTCACCGATTATACCCTCTTCTTCCCCTCACGAACATAGGGAACATAGTTCGGGTCGAGGTAATCCTCCCACTTCAAAACTTAATGCTCTTATGCCCCTCGCACCTTATATTCACCGATTATACCCTCTTCTTCCCCTCACGAACATAGGGAACATAATTCGGGTCAAGGTAATCCTCCCACTTCAACACTTAATGCTCTTATGCCCCTCGCACCTTATATTCACCGATTATAACCCCTTCTTCCCCTCGCGAACATAGGGGACATAGTTCGGGTCGAGGTAATCTTCCCACTTCAGCCCGTCCAAAAACCTCCTCGACAGCAAAAACGCAA
>CAYJEJ010000008.1:0-1753 GCA_964369315.1 uncultured Alphaproteobacteria bacterium
GAGTAAATTAACCCTTTTGGTGTTTTTAAAGGATAGGTTTGAATTTACTGAGAGACTTGTAAAATATCTTTCTAGTATAAATTATCCATATGATGTTTATTTTGCAGATGGATCGATTGCAACGGAAAATGAAGATTTTTTTAATAAACTAGGGTTGGTTAATTTTAATTATACTTATAAAAGATATCCACCAGATATAAAATTGAGCGATTATTATAGTAAAGGGCGGCAGTCTTTGGCAGAGATTAAAACCCCCTACGTCATGCTAGCAGATAACGATGATTTTCCAATATTAGATGGACAAAAGAGGGCTTTAGATTTTTTGAAAAAAAATGATGATTTTATAGGTTGTAATGGTCGAGTTGCGGGAGTTTCTGTATATCCTGACAGTAAAAGACCTTATGGATTAAAGATTTTGTTTCATGAATATTATTGTCCATATATGGATGTTCAAATGGACGTTGAGTCCGATGATTTTTTTTCTAGAATTGATTCATATTTGATTAATTTTTATTCACTTTTTTATAGTATATTTAAAACAGAAAGTCTTTTTCAAACCTTTTCATTGATAGAGAAAAATAATTTTTCTGATTTGGGAATTATGGAACTATTTTTTAGTTATATGCAATTAGCTCAAGGAAAAGTTCATTCAATTAAGGATGTGACTTACATAAGACAGAGAGGGTCTTCTCAGGTTGCGAGTTCTCAAAAAGATTGGTTTCATAGTTTATTTTTTACAGAATGGCTCAAAGATTTAAAAAATGCTATAAAGTGCGTTGCTGATTATATTAGTAATGATGATTTAACTGCTGAAAAACATTATGATTCTTTGTATGAAGATTTTGCTAATAGGCATCAAAATAGCATAAAATTTGGGACAGATAATATGTCCTATAAAAGACGTTTATTATATTATTTGTTAAATCGTATTTTTAAAATAAGTCCGTTTATTGGAAATAGCATTTCGTTAAAACTTTTTTTTAAAGACAGATGCAATATTTATGAAATAAACTCTGTGAAAAAAATTATAACTAGCAACAATGAATAATTGAGCAATGTTTTTGTGGTGGGCTATCATTTTATTTGGTAGTGAGGGATAACACCGTCCTTTAACAAAAATTGATGTGTAGACTACAGATTTATGTAGTTAGAAGATTATCAGTTTGACTTTATGATTGAAAAAATTAAGGGAGGTATTAATGAAAATAAAATTTTATCAAGAGCAATGGCAAGGTATTAATCTTGTAGATTTAGCACGTTCTATAGGTCATCCTTTAGATAGATTGCCGTCTTCGTACTTTTATGATTCTTTTTATGATAAATTAAAAGTAAGAGAATGGGATTTTTTAAATCCATCTTGGAGTGAAAATAAGCCTAAATTAACAAAATGGTTGTCTTCAAAAATTGATGGTTATAATGGAAGAAATTCGGAGATACCATCTGTCGGGGCAGGTACTGGGATTGTTGAACTTCCATTAATTAAGAATGGCTATAAGATTAGCCTCTGGGATTTTCAATATGCTAGTTTTAATTTGTTAGGAGCGTCAAATTTTACCGATTGCTATAGTGGTAACTTAATCCAACTTGTTGAAGAAAACAAAAGGTTTGATTTAATCTTTGCGATAGCATTGACGTATGCTATGAATGATTCGCAATTGTCTGAATTATTTAATAATGTATATAGTTTGCTAAAAAATGGTGGTAAGTTTTTAATATTAGATGTTGGTTTAAGTTGGTACGAGGTTTATTCCTA
>CAYJEJ010000008.1:1763-40389 GCA_964369315.1 uncultured Alphaproteobacteria bacterium
TTCACATGACTTGTTTCAATTATCCTCACTATGTTATTTAGATGGTGATTTTAGCTCTCGTTCTGTAAAGACTCTTTTTGGTGTTCAGTGTTGCCGAGATAGCCTTCACATGGAGTTGCTATTTGAAAAACGATTATAGTTAGAAAATAAGGGCAGTCAATGTCAGTATTGCATGTATTATGATTGCATATGTGTTTTTCAACTTTGCGTGCGATATACTTGTTTGGACATACAAAAATTAAATCTTAAAACAAATACACTTTTATATAAATTATGCTTTGCTTATGGGGTATTTTTAGGTAGTTATTGTATAACTATCTGTTTGACTAGGAAACTTGTGTTGAGTGTAAGAGAGTTTTTTAATAGTAAAGATTAGGAACAATCCTAAAATAATTTAAAGTTGGAGCTGATTTATGAACTATGATGAAATTTTGGTGTCGGTTGTTATTCCTACTCATAATAGACCGATGTTATTAAGAGAAACTTTAATATCTGTAGTTAATCAAAGTCATGCAAATTTAGAGATTTTCGTCATTTCGGATGGTATTAATTATCAAAATGAATCTATAGTAAAGGAACTCAGAGATGATAGGATACTTTATTTTGATCAAGAGAATTCTGGTGGACCTAGCCTATCTCGAAACATAGGGATTGCTTTGTCAAAAGGGGAATATATTGCTTTCTGTGACGATGATGATATATGGTTGCCAAATAAAATTAAAGAGCAAATTAAGTCTTTAGAAGATAATAAATCATTTGACTTTTGTTATTGTAAAATGATTAGATTTGATGTAAACAGAGAATGGGTTTGCTTAAATGAAGAGGGGTACGTCACTTTTGACTCTATTATATGAAAATCAAGTTCCTATATCTTCTGTTTTTGTTAGAAGGGAGGTGTTGGATTGTTTCGGGGGTTTTTCTCAGGATAGCAGAGTTGGTTCAGCTGAGGACTATGAATTTTTACTTAGATATGCCTTTAAACATAAGTTCTTCTTTTTAGATAAATATTTGATTAGATATAGAGCATCTGGTGTCAGGATGACGAAAGAGGATACAGATATGCAATGTAGGGATGCTTTGAAATATTTTCTCCAGATAATTAATTGTTATAGTATCTTTAATAAAACGCATCATGTTTTTTTATATAGTTTTGTTTTTCCTGTTGTCTATCATTTTAAGAATTTTATTAAAACATGTGGTTTTGTTTTATTAAGAAAAGCTAAAAAAATGTTTTAATTAATAATTATATATTATTAATAAAGTGTAACTATATCTACTTTGTTATATTCCTTTTTATTTATATTTTTCGATTACGTCTTGATTTGAAAATTATTAGAGATAACAAGGGCTGTTATATTAAGTGTGGGATTGTTTTTTGTTATATATAGGTTGACTTGATTCCTCTTGAGATTGGTAATAATAAGAATAATTATTTTTAATATAGAAATCAATTTATTACTTTTGTGCAACCATATTTTTTTATCCTACCTTTTGTTTTAATTAGCAAGATATGGATTGTTTTCAATAAACACAAGCAATCAAATGAAAACACGTCTATAGAGTAAAATTCATGATTTGATGTATCACTATCATTTTATGCAAATATAAAATCAATTTTGCGTAAAAAATACTATAAATATTTTTTGTGAACTAATGGGAGCTCAAAAGTAGTTGAGGTTGATTCTCTTATACGAATTCTTGGAGTACAATCTAAAAATATTTAGAGTTATCATATTTATATACCATATTACTAATCAACTTTAAAGATTTGACGAATTATAGAAAGTATAACCAGAGTGGTATCATGAACAGTTTAAACATTTATGATAAATTCTATATAAGACCCTTAAATCCTTGGTTTCTTTTTATATTAAGTTGATTGTTTTAATATTGTCTATTATAATGATAAGTGAGAATTTTTTAGCCAAAAGGTTACTAGGTGGTTCAGATACAGGGCTGAATTTTTTCTTAATTAGGAACCTAAGCTTAGAAAAAAAACCTTCCGAGATAGATGAGTCCGTTTTTAAAGGAGATTCTTGTGTTTAATATAGAAAAAACACTCTTTCCGCATGTTGAAGAATACTTCAAAAAGTGTTTAACAAAACATGTTTCTAAACTTAGACAGTATTGTTCTGAGATAGCATGTAACAGTAAGGATGAAGTTTCAATCACACCTAAAAGGGATATAACAGATTTTTCTTTGGGATGTGGTGGTTTAATAAAACGAGGATGTAGAATTCATAGAATTTACAACCATGACTCATGGGCAAAAGAAGACGGAAATGACGGACTTAATAGAATCCTAGAACGACTTTGTATAACATGTAATGACGGTTTAGATAGATTTTTGTTAGACGCTTTGGGTTCTGAAGTTATAGAGTATGAATGTGGCGTTGGTGAGCAACGTCAAGTTCCGTTTAAAGCAGAAAATACTATTCCAATAGATTTTGGTAATGAGACCAGTACACAAAATGATGCGTTGAACGTTGGAAAGATAATGGAGGCTGCTTGTAATTTGAAGAGTAAAAATCGTATTTCAAACCCTTTTTTGATTTGTGTGGTAGAACCATTTGGTTTTAATCAATTATACAGGGACTACTACAAAATAAGAAAGGGTAAATTCTATTCTTTTGAAGATATAGCTAAGTATGTTGGAGTTGACGTTATTGTAAAATTAGGTCAATTGCCGAATAATGTTGATGGTGTCGACGGTAAACGCTATGCTTATGTTTATGATCGCGATGCTTTGACATTAAAAGTAAGGGAAGATTTCAGGGGTATTATTAAAGAAGAGCCAGAATATTTTTATTATCGTGTTGACGGTTGTTTTGGTGCTCAAAGAGAAGATGAAGACGGTGTCTACCGTATCGAATATAGAGTTGCTAGTAAAAAAATCTAATTTAATAAAGGGTTGAGAGTTATCTTCTCGCGAATATGCGTAGTACATCCGGTGTTTTGATTGTGTGTATCTACGTTGGAGTTGGCTATAAGGGTTCGTGGTAAATATCTCTTTAAAGGTTTGCAGACCTTTTTGCTTCAACTATCTTATTGTCTTTTAATAATAGCCTATCATCTGTATGGTTCAATCGCTTTCTAGGGAAGAAATCTTCGTGTTGCCTTTAAATAAAATGACTTCTCAAACTCTTTTATTAATCTATTAATCTTTCAATGCATAATTGATGATAGCGATTTCAACAATCATCCCATCTCAAATTTCATGAGTATACCTCAAAAAAATTAGGTTTCCTTGAGGAAACCTATTAATAAACATTCATCATGTTTGAAAATGAAAAAATTATCTCTTTGAGAATTGGAAGCGTCTTCTCGCTTTGGCACGACCATATTTTTTTCTTTCAACTGTTCTGCTATCACGAGTTAGGAGACCGTCATCTTTCAGTAAGCTGTGCAATTCAGGTGCATAGTTTAATAATGCTCTTCCTATACCATGACGCAAGGCACCAGCCTGACCAGACAAACCTCCACCAGCAAGGGTACAAAACACATCATAACGACCCAAACAATTAGTCGTTATAAATGGTCTCAAAATCACATCACGTAAAGATGGTCTTGCAAAATACTCATCTAAGCCTTTAGTTTTGTTTATAGAGAACTTCCCTGACCCAGGTTTAATCCAAACACGAGCTACCGCCTCTTTACGGCGACCTGTACCATAAGACCTACCAAGAGAATCCAAAACAGGTTTCCGCTCTTCTGCCAAAACACTAGCAGTTTTAAGTTCGGTAAAATCTTTAGCTAAAATCTCTGACATCACTACCTCTTTTTATTTTTGCTATTCATAACAGAAACATCAATAACCCTAGGGGTCTGTGCTTCGTGTGGATGACTAGAACCAGAATAAACTTTTAAATTGCCCATAATCTTTCTGCCCAAGGGACTGCGGGTAATCATCCGCTCAACAGCTTTTACTAAAACTCTTTCTGGGTGGGCACCTGTTAAGATTTCTTTCATGCTACGCTGTTTGATGCCACCAGCCCATCCAGTATGCCAGTAAAAAATCTTGTCTTTTAATTTGTTGCCAGTTAAGTGAATCTTATCAGCGTTAATTACGATAACATAATCGCCACAATCTACGTGCGGGGTGAATGTTGGTTTATGCTTGCCACGTAATAACCTAGCTATCAATGACGACAGGCGACCCAAGACCAAGTCTTGAGCGTCAATTAGTAACCACTCTTTTTTTACATCTGCGGGTTTTAAGGAAAAAGTCTTCATTTAAAGTCCAAAAATAGGTAATTAATTAATACCACAATTATTCAGCAAAATCGTCACAAGTCAATAGAAAAATCCTAATTTATTTATTATTAAGTATTATTTTATTTGTTACCCAGTTTTGCCTTTTTTAATTTAATGAAATCCTCGCCTGCATGATACGACGACCTAGTTAATGGCGAGCTCGAAACCATCAAAAACCCCTTTCTTAACGCTAGGTTTTTATATTCCAAAAATTCTTCAGGTGTGACGAACCTGTCAACAGGAACGTTTTTAGATGACGGTTGAAGGTACTGCCCGATTGTTAAAAAATCCACTCCTGCACAACGAAGGTCATCCATCACTTGAGATATTTCAGATTTGTTTTCTCCAAGACCGACCATTATTCCAGATTTTGTGAAAATATTATCGTTATAAGTGCGAACCGCATCCAACAACTTAAGTGCTGCAAAATAACGCCCTTTTGAGCGAACTGCCGGATATAGCCTAGGAACAGTTTCAATATTATGATTAAAAACATCTGGTGAGGCGTCGACTATGACCTTAAAGGCGTCTTTTTTTCCAATAAAGTCTGGCGTTAACACTTCGATAGTGGTCTTTGGTGAAAATTCGTGGATTTTGTTGATTACTTTTGCAAAGTGACCTGCACCACCGTCAGGCAAGTCATCTCTGGTAACAGAAGTAATCACAACATGCATCAAACCCATCGTAGAAACCGCTTTTGCAAGCCTTAAGGGTTCATCTTGGTCAAGTGGGGCAGGGGAGGTTGAACACTTCACATTGCAAAAACCACACCCCCTCGTGCATAAATCCCCCATTATAATGAAAGCTGCATGACGGTTTTTCCAGCACTCACCAACATTTGGACAAGCTGCTTCCTCACACACAGTGTTAAGGGAGCATGACTTCACAATCTCCCTAGTTTCATGATATTGGCTAGAGTTGGGCGATTTTACTTTTATCCAAGCTGGCTTTTGTAACAAAATTATTTATCCAATAAAATTAATAAAAATCACTATTTTTTGCTTATTTTTATCATCGATTCTTGAATAATGAGCTCTCTCCATCCAAAATTTGCATCAGAATGATGGTTTTTTTCATCAAAAACTCGCATCCCGCCATTTTTAGATTTCGGTAAGATGACGCCAGCATCTGAGACCAAAAAAGCAACCTCTTTCCAAGAAAAATCTTGGGTTCCCAGCTTTAACATGACCATTTTTGTAATATGCGTAACGGTTTGGCTCTTTGAAGAAGTTTGCTTATCAAAAGACAATTTAATACCCCCACCATCTTTGTTCAGATATATTAAATAGGAAGATTTTTCATTTTTGTCGTGGTTTACTAAACAAAAGCCAGCTTTTTCTAGTTCTTCTTTAACTTTATTGACAGAATTATCTGATGGGTTAAAGTTTTTTATGGAAGATGCATATTTAGAATTTTTAAAATCAATAATTAAGCTTTTTAATTTTGGATTTTTTTCTAAATAATCCTGACACCAAACACTTTTTTTATCCGTGAATTCAAATGTTAATGCTTCTAGGGCAGCGTTGACCCCAAAGGCTATCTCCTTTACCGACCTTCTGTGATTATGGTGTTTTTTTGATTTGTGATAATGATGGGGCTTGCTGGACGACCGTTCAACATGTTTATTATCATGATTTTCTGAACAATCAGTTGCGAGAGAACAAATTGATGGAGCAGGGCAACCAAGCGAGATTGCCGTGATTAACGCGAGCGTTAAAATCTTAAAATAATTAAATGTTGTCATGAAATTTTACCTTTTTTTTGATGTGTAATAAGTCCTTTTTTGAAATATTAAAATCTAGCTCTTTTGGGTTCAGCATTGCTAAACGCACTATTTCATTCGAAGTTTCTTCGATTAATTGAGAAAAAAGAACCGATTTTTGTCTTTCAAGTGCACTAGAAGACATGTCTTTTAACATGCTGGAGTATTTTAACTCAAGTTGTTCCAAGGCTTCTTTGTTTTTAATGTCGATTTTATCGAGCTCAATTTTTGTATTAGCTTTTATTGTTTCTATTTCAGATAAAATTTTATTTTTGCGTTCCTTAGCGATTTGTAAGAGCTTTGATGCCTCGTTCCTTATGTCTTCTGCCTCTTTTATTTGTGCGTCTATTTTCGAGATATAGCTGTCAAGCTGAGCACAAACAATAACGTATAATTTTTTACCAAAAGCTGTAACAAAAGCAATGAAAGAAATTAATACCCATGTGCTTGGTTCAGAAAACAATTTTATTTCTCCCCATAAGAAATAATCACTTAAAAAAACACCTAAGTTTTAGAATGCCTGCAACTAGATATGAAGTCCTCAGCCATCGACCTAGCCTCTGATTTGAGTTGGTAGATATTTTCTTCATACGATAGCTTCAAATCGTTTTCTAGTTTTGTTAAACTAGTTAAATAAGCCTCTTCCATATCGCGGTGCATATCAGCAAACGCGTCTTTCACCTTCAAATTTGCTTGTTCTATCTTAGCTTTTTCTTCAAGGCTGATTTCCTCTAATAAGGTTTTTGCCTCTCTAAAAATTTCACCAGCCTGCTCTTTTGTTTCAGAGGATTTTTTTATAAGCTCCTCGATATGTTTGTGTCGATGACTAAGGGAACGAGCAATTTTCGGCAAAACCATATGAGAAATTGCTAGATAAAACATTCCAAAACTAACAATAATCCAAAAAATTTGCGAAGGGAAAGTCACAAAGTCTAATTGTGGCATAAAACAGCCTAATAAATAAAAGCTATAAAATTTTTATCAATTGTTTTTATTTAAATAAAATCAAAAACGATATTAATAATGCAAACAAAGCAATAGCTTCAGTCAATGCAAAGCCCAACACCCCAACAGGAAACAAATCATCTTTTGCCGAAGGGTTTTTTGCAATCGATGCTAGCCAAGTTGAAAATATGTTACCCATGCTTAGCCCAACACCAAACAGTGCAAACAATGCCAGTGCGGCACCTATCATTTTAGCAGATTCTACTTCCATTTTTACTCCTTCAATATGCTAAATTAATGTAAATAAACAGCGTCATGCAAATATAAACAGGTCAATATCGTAAAAACATAAGCCTGAATTATGGCAACTAAAAACTCAAATCCAGTCAAAGCCACGTTAACCACAAGTGGAGCCACCCCCCAAATTCCCATCAAGGCTGAAAAACCAGCAAAAACCTTAATCATCGTATGACCAGCCATCATATTAGCAAATAAACGAATAGAAAGGCTAATCGGTCTTGATAGATAAGAAAATAACTCAATTGGCATCAATAGTAAACCGCAAATTAGCGGCACACCCTTTGGCACAAAAAAGCTTAAAAAATGTAGCCCATGCCTAATAAAGCCATAGACTGTAACCAGTGTAAACACAATCATCGCAAGGGTAAAAGTGGCTATTATATGGCTAGTGAACGTGAAACAATATGGGATAAGCCCAAAAACATTTCCTGAAATGATAAAAAAGAAAATTGAAAACACAAATGGAAAAAATTGTCTGCCTTTTTTTCCGACATTATCGTCAACCAACGTCGCTACCGCTTGATATGCCAATTCGCCAACTGCTTGCAGTCGGGTTGGGACAAGCCCCTTGTTCTTTGTGCAAAGCGTCATTATAAACACAAAAATCGCACAGCTCAACACCATAGCAAGCGACGCATTGGTGAACGACAAATCTAGGTCATTAATAAAAATGCCCAGTAAAGACTTCACTTCAAATTGGTGAAGAGGGTTCACAATCACACCTTGAATAAAATCGTAAAAAACAAAGTTTCTAATAAAAAGATTTTATCTTCTTATCAGTTTTATAATATTATAAAATGCTGTTGTAAACCCTAACAAAAAACCTATTATCAAAAAAATTGGTTTGGTTGAAAAGCTTTTGTCGATAAATATTCCCATTGCAGAGCCAAAAATCACACATGAAAACAGCTCTATGCCAGAATTTATCAAAGTTGATTTTATCTGTTGTTTATGTTTTTTTAGCTCATCTGATAAATTATCATCAATGGTAAGAGACTTTTTGAAACGGTCTAAACGAAGGTCAAGGTCATCATCACGCTTTTGCATCTATATAAAACTCACTTTGCAATGAACTCATGATAACACTGAAAACTTGAATACTCAACGCCTTCTTAAGTGATAAACCTCTTGTTGACCAAAGCTTTTAGCAAGCTTTAAAACTCCGACGTATTCGGTTTCAAACTTTTCAATAAATTTTAATCCTTTTTGGCGGTGTTCGTATTGCAGTTTATCTGTTTCTGCGTGTAAAAGTGCTACGAACTGTTGTGTGGCATAGACTTGACCAACTGTTGTGACGGGTTCAAGTCGAGCAGCTCTGTTGATGTGACCGCCATAGAAATTGACTTTTTTAATAAATGGGTCTTCTGCCTCGTAAACAGGGCCTGCGTGTAAGGATATTCGTGCTCTGATTGGAAAGGGAAACTCGGGATATTTTTTACCTAAAGCTTCGACAATGTCGCAATATTGAAGACCGAATTCTGCAATTGACGATGCGTCATTGGCAACTGTGAAGATTGCATCTCCCCAAGTATTGGTCGCTTCTAATTTTGAGCCAATTTTATTCATGGCTTGTTCCAATTTTGAAAGAAAATCTAAAAATGCAGGGATGTGTTCATCTTGCAATTTGCTGTATCCCGACAAATCAGAGAACATCATCGCCTTTATTGTCCTGTCTGGTGCATTAAATGTGAGAGGGTCAGGAGTAGGCTCATCTTTCAGCGACTCTATTATACTGAGGTCTATCTCAGGTCGTTCAATGTCGAGGCTATCAAGGTCAACCAAATGGAGTGTGCTGATGTTTGTCCATTGGTCTATAAAATCTGCCGGTCCTCCAGGGATTGCACTAACCCGTGCGTCCCAAACGGCGAGTAAGTGGGGCTCTGTGGTTAGGAATTTGCTTCTCATCACCGCTGAGCCGTGCATCACATGGTTTGAAAACCTATAGAGCATGTCGTGTCCGAGATAGCGGTCTTCGGCTGCTATGCTGACAGTATGGGCGTTGCTCAAGGCCTTTTCAAAACGCTTTTCCCACCTTGGTCCAGCATGCCGAACATTTGTTTCAATAAAATCGTTGATTGCAAACGGAAGGATTATATTAATCTCGCCCCCACGAGCCAAGAGCTCTTCTATAAAAATTAAATCTGCCCCACAAGATGCAGATGAATAACCGATGTGTGCGTCAATTTCTTCTAGTTTTTCGATGATTGCCTGTCTGACCGCTTCTTCAACATCGTGCGGAAAAAGGGTGATTTGTTGGTCAGGTTTATCAATCATATGACCTGTGAAGACAACGACAGTTGGTGGCGTCAAAGCGTGCATCGCTGCTTTTGGCACCTTAAATCCAGCTGCTTGTAAAAAGAGCATTTGTTGTCTTGCCCTTACAATGGGCACATAATCGGTGGTAGATTTTTCTATTGCTTCTTTATAAAGCCGAACGGCGTCTTCTTCTCTGCCTAAGAGAAGTTGGCTTTCTGCCATAATAACCAGCTCATTAAAATTGCCGTCCATCCCGAGGGGAGGGAGCAGTTTTAGTGTTTCATGAGCTAATTTTTTCGCTTGCTCATCTTCACCAGTTAACCAATGGAGCCAAGCTGCGTTCATCCCAGTTTCGGGGATGGGTTTACTTTTGAAACTTGCGAAATAAAGCTCTCTTGCGATATCAAGGTCTTTGCAGCTATGAGAAAAGTTCCAAGCTTCTTTAAATATGTGGGCTATGCCTGCTAAGACTTTGCTGTCGCCAGATTTTATTAAAAGGCTTTCGCGTAAGGCTTCAACCTCGATTGTTGGTTGAGAGGAGTCTTCATTTTCTTGTGGCATGAAGCCTAGGAGGGGGACTATTATCTTCTTAGCATCGTCGACTGCCCCAGTTTTTAGTAAAACCAGAGAATACGCCTCTCTAATCTTTAGGTTATTAGGATTTGTTTCAAATGCTCTTTTTGCGAGCTCATGTGCTCGGAACATTTGACCACCAGATATCAGGGCAAAAATTTCTTCTTCAATATCTTCAGCATTTTTTTTGGTTAATAGGGGGATTTTTTCCTCATCCTTTGCGGGATGTGACGGGACATGATGTGACAGGCTTTTTTTATGCAAAGGCTTGTTATAGGTTTGAGTTTTTTTTAATTCGTTTTTTGAAGAATCATTGACGCCAGAAACCTCTGCTGTGCTGATTTCAGCTTTTTCATTATCTTTCTTATTTTTTGTATCGGGTGTATTATCTTTTTCCATATTAGATTTTTTCTTGTTTATTATATAAATACTAATATGAACCTTAAAGATTAAACTTTTGCTAACTTTAAGATAAAAACTTAATTATTTTAATAAATTCCTAATATTCTTTAAATTTTAGTTTGGGCAAATTCAAAAATTTGTTTTGATAATCTATTAAGTTATCTTTTGTTACGCGATTTTTTCCATTTCTAAATGAAGTTACTATGTAATCATTCACATACTTCGAATAATGTGTAATGTCTCTATAATTATCCAAGTCGGTGATGATTTTTTCATCTGTTTCAAAATCAAATAATTCAACATTTGGAAGACTTACAAGCTCGGACATGATGATTTGCCGCAACTGATAATCGTATAGTCGAGCTCTTTGATTTTGGATATTGTTTAATTTATGATAAATCAACGAATATGGCGGGAAAAAAATATAAAATTTTATCTGAGGGTTATTTTTTATAATCGGGAGAAAATCTTTATAAAAGTTCTCTTTTTTATTAGAGAAATTTTTCGAACAATCTATGTTTTTTTGGATTCTATGATTTTCATCTAGTTTTTTTGGAAATGAATCGATAAAATATTTGAGCATTCTTTCTGAAGAAAAGAAGTGTATGTCATGCCAGTTATTATAGTCCTCAATTGTATAAAAATAATTTTCTAATTTAGGGCTAAAAGCACTTTTTACGAGATTTTTTAGGATATGGATATCTTTCACAAGGTTAAATGCATAAATAATATAATCAAAATGACCAAATATATTATCTCGATACATATCAACTGGAAAATTGTCAGGAAATTCATTTGGTTTATAGCTTAGGTAACAATAATCTAATCCCCAGATTATGGTCTTGGGTTTTTTTGTTTTAATTGTAGCTTTTGCTACCTCAGTTTGTTCTCTTAACGTTGCACCAGCGATTGAGAGTTTTATCGGGTTATTTAGATTCAAAACATTTTTTATTTGTTGGGGAGAAAAATTTTGTGTCATTGATGTGCCGATGATAGCTGTCTCAAAAGGAAAAGTTTTGATAAACCCCGCAACCTGATAACGGTCATTCCAATGGTGAAACCGATGGGGATTATATGAATAATAAGATAATGGGTCTAAAGTTCTTACAATCAAAAAGATTATTGAGCAAAATGTAAGAATTATAGCCAGAAAAACTGTTATAAAGGTTTTTTGATTTTGCAATTAATTATTTTTCCCATTCTTTGATTACGCGGATATATGAAACCACTTTCACTACACCACGGATATTTCTTGCGGTCTCAATAGCGATATTCATTTCAGCCTCGCTGTTGGTCAGCCCGATAATATAAACCACACCATCAAGTGTGGTTGTGTTAAAGTTGAATGACCTCAACTTCCCATTGGCAAATATCGCGGAGCTGACTTTTGATGTTAATGCGGCATCGGATGAATATCTTCCAGCACCCTGTCTGTCGCCAATACGAATTTCATCATAAATTCTTTCTGCAGGCAGGATTTTTTGGGCAATTTCAAGTGCCTTGGCTTTTTGATGGGCATTCATTGCAAAGCCTGTAATTAGTGCATAACCGCCCTTAGCAAAAACATTTAGCCTGTCGTTGATGTTAACATCATATTTAGCCCAATTTGAGTGAATTCGTGATTGAATCGTTATGTCACTTAATTTTCCTGTCACTCCTGCAGTATTGCGAAAAGCAACACTGCCAACAATCGCCGTTCCTCCCACAATTGCAACAGGGACACAGCCGCTCAGTGTTAAGCATAAACAACAACCAGCCAAAAGGAACGATGAACAATTTTTCATAAAAATATCTCCATGATGAGTGGTTAATTAATTATTTTTATCCATTCATCTTCATTTAGAATAGTAATACCAAAATCTTTGGCATATTTCAATTTCGAACCAGATTTTTCACCAGCTACTAATATATCTGTGTTTTTAGATATTCCAGAAGATACAAGAGCTCCGAGAGAGGTCGCGGTTTCTTTTGCCTCTTTGCGGCTCATGGCGTTAAATGTGCCTGTAAAGACGACAGTTTTTCCACTTATTTTGCTATCGGGTTTTATGTTAATGGTGCTCGATGATATTGAAATGAGGGAATGGAGTTCATTTATTAGCGTTATGTTTTCTTCAGATGCAAAGAAATCGCACAACTCTGATGCAACAACCCCGCCAATGCCATCAATTTGCTCAAGCTCAGCGATGACCTCATGTCTTGGGGCTAACATCGAGCTGTACCATTTTTCAAAATTTATATAATGCTTAGCGATTATTTTTGAGGTGTATTCACCGATATGTAAAATACCCAAAGAGAAAACAAACCTATCAAAGGATATGTTTTTTGCTTTTTCTATTGAATCTAATAGGTTAGAGAGAGATTTTTCGCCCCAGCCAGACTTATTTTGAATGTCGAGATTTTCACTGAGGATACGTGTTTTTAATGTAAATATATCAACAGGACTTTTTATAATGTCGTTGTCAAAAAAATCTTCTATTATCCTTCCGCCCAAGCCAACAATATTGAATGCATTTCTAGACACGAAGTGTTTTAGTCTTTGAACGCATTGTGCCGAGCAGGTCAGCCCAGCGGGGCACTTTATGGCGACTTCTTGAGCATTGTTTATTAATGCTGTTCCACAACTTGGGCAATGGGTTGGGAAAACAAACTTTTCTAAATCAGCTGTTCTGGATTGAAAAACAACGCCATCCACCTTGGGTATGACCTCGCCAGCTCGCTTAACAATGACAACATCCCCAATCCGAATGTCTTTACGGGTCAGCTCATCTTTGTTGTGCAAAGAAGCCTTTGAAACAATAACGCCGCCGATATTAACTGGACTTAATATCCCAACTGGGGTTAAAACACCTGTTCGCCCAACCTGAATTTTGATATCTAATAATTTGGTTGTTGCAAATTCTGGAGAAAACTTGAATGCGACAGAATGCCTTGGAATTTTGCTTGAAGCTCCCAAACGTTTTTGCCAATTCAAATTGTTGATTTTTAAAACCATGCCATCAATATCATATTCAATATCTGAACGAATGTTTGTGATATGTGAATAGTGCGTTAACGCATCTTCAACATGCTGGCACAATTTACAAAACTCTGATGTCAAAAACCCCCAATCTTTGAGCTGGTTCAAAACCTCCCACTGGGTGTTTATTTCGAAGTGTTCGGCAATAATACAATATGCAAAAAATTTTATGGGTCTTGACGCTGTAACGCTGCTATCAAGTTGGCGTATAGAACCAGCGGCTGCATTACGAGGATTAGAGAATGTGGGCTTATTGTCTTTTTCTCGGAGGGTGTTTAATTTTATAAAATCTGTTTTATTAATGATTACCTCCCCCCTAATTTCTAGTAATTTGGGGACATTTCCAGAGGTGATTTTTTTGGGAACAGATGACATGGTTATTGCGTTTTGGGTAACGTTCTCTCCATATTGACCATTACCCCTTGTTGCGGCAGTTTTTAACGCCCCATTTTCATATATTAAAGATAAGGAAAGCCCATCCATCTTGGGCTCGCAGACAATTTCTATGTTTGAAGTTGGCATGTCTAAAAGCTTTGAGGCACGGTTAAAAAAGCCAACAATCTCTTGTTCGTTGAAAGCATTTTCGAGCGATAACATCGGCACTTTATGAAAAACTTTTTTAAACCCTGTCCCACTGGTGTCAACGCCCACCTGTTTGGATGGGCTGTCATCTCGTATAATGCTTGGGTAAAGATTTTCTAATTCAACAAGCTGTCGATATAATGCATCATAATCGCTATCAGTGATAATGGGCAAATCATCCAAGTAATATTTTTCTGCGTAAAGCTTTAATTTATCGATGAGTTCATCATAGATATCGAGCGTTTCATCTGGCACAGAGTTCATACGGTGTGTCCACCTTCATAGTTTGTTTAAAAACCTGTCATTATCCTTTCAACAAGTTGTTTAATCGTTGGGATGAAGCCATTTAAGTAAAAAGGGTCTTGCCCAAACCTATAAGACATGTGTCCAGCAAACACCAAGTTCTCATCAACATTTTCGCCATGTGCGGCTTGTTGCAAAGTTTTTTGGATGCAAAAAGACCTTGGGTCTGGAATCATGTCCAACATATTTCCAGATAGGTTTTGTGCCCAACTACTGAACTTGCATGCACTCAAACAGCCAATACAATTAGCCCTGTCTTCCAAAATTTCTCGGCTCTTTTCTTCACTTACGAATATTAGGGTGCAGTCAGGTGTTTTCATTGCCACATTAAAGCCCTGAGATTGCCAAAGTTCAGCACAAGACTTGTCTTCTAATGAAACGTAGACCTTAGAGCCGCGATTATTATAGATAAACTCGACGCTATCGATGTTTTGTTCTTCACTAAAAGCAATTTGTCTTAGGCTTGTGGACTGTAAATCCTTCAAAAATTTGTTTTGTACTGCGGACGAATAAAAACCCGTTGGACTAAACTTATTTAATGTGACGTCATTTGGTTTCAAAGCTAGGAGCAGTTTTTTCCAAGCGTCAGAAATGGGGCTCTCTTTTGTTAGCATTGGTCTTGAACCAAATTGGAAGGCAATTTTTCCTATTGCGGGGTTATTAATCCAGTCTTTCCATTCGCTCAGCCACCAAACGCCACCAGCAATAACGATAGGAATATTATCGAGCCCTAATTCTTTTAAACATTCACGTAGCTTCTTAACCCTTAAGTAAGATGGTTCTGGTTTGTCGGGTGATTCTGTTTTAGATATGCCATTGTGACCACCAGCTAGCCAAGGGTCTTCGTAAACCACAGAGCCAAGAAAATCCTTGAACTTATGAAAAGACCTTTTATACAAAGTTTGGAAAGCACGGGCTGAAGAAACGATGGGGTGGTAAAACACGCCATGTCTTGAAGCAATTTCCCCCAATTTATAAGGAAGCCCTGCACCACAAGTAATCCCGTGGATTAATCCTTTCGCACCACTCAAAATCCCTTCTAATATCTCTTCCGTTCCGCCCATCTCCCAAAGAACGTTCATATGGAGCCGACCGTTTTTATTGCCCGCGATATCATGGGCGATTTTTGCCTGTGATATTCCGCCTCTTATTGCAAATTTTATCATCTCTATATGACGTTCAAGACGGTTGGTTTTTTCATATTTTTGGGGGATTATATTGCCGTTTTCATCTTGATAATCAGCATTTACCCCAGAAAATGTTCCAATCCCACCAGATTTTGCCCAATTTCCAGCAGTAATACCGTTAGAAACAGCAATACCCTTTCCCCCTTCAACTATGGGCAAAGCCTCGCTGCCAGATATAGAAATGTTATCAACTTTAAACAAAACGTCTCCTTCAAATTAGTTGGATGGATTATTCTTTACCAAAAGGTATAACATAATCTATATTTAATGAAAAATAAACTTTTATAGGATTTTTGTTTCATGTCTAAACTAGTGTTGTGTGCCAAGATTGTGGGTGTGGTTGGTTTGAAAGGTCACGTTGCGGTCAAGACTTTTTTTTCTGATGAGAATAATTTTTTGGCATGTCCCCATTTTTTCATTAATGAGACAGATTGCTTGAAAGTAGATAGAGAAAAAACTATTAACAGAGGGAAAAAGGGTTTTTCAATAAAATTTTTTGATACTAACTCTAGGGAAGAAGCTGAAAAATTGAAGAATTTAGATTTGTTCGTTGACCGAAGCACTTTTCCTGAGGTTGAAGCAGGAGAATATTATTATGAAGATATGATAAATAGTATTATTCTTGTTGAGGGCTTGGGTCAAATAGGGCAAGTTATTGATGTGAAGAACTTTGGTGCGGGCGATATCATTGAAATTGAGCTCAATCATTCGTCTTGTAGTGGCAGGTATATGGTGCCGTTTAATTGCGAGTGCATAGAAAAAGAGGAAATACCTGAGAAAATTTGGCTCTCTAATTTCGCATTTGAACAGTATTGTTTGAAAATGAGATAGCGGGCTATGACCAATGTTTGGCAGGTGAAAATTGCAACGTTGTTTCCAGAAGTTTTCCCTGGGATTTTAGGGACTTCTGTCATAGGAAAGGCTTTAAGAGATGGTATTTGGTCGCTTGATGTGGCAAATCTGAGAGACTTTTCTGATGATAAATTCCGTCGTGTGGATAACCCGCCATCCGGTGGTGGAGGAGGGATGGTTATAAGACCAGATGTCATCGCAGGTGCAGTCAATCATCTCAGGGGTCAGTTTCCACAAAATCTAAATGTGCCAGCATTTTATTTGTCCCCAAGGGGGGAGTTAGTAAACCAAGATTTTGTTAATCAATTGTCTAAGACATTTGGGGCTATCTTTGTTTGTGGTCGCTATGAAGGAATTGACCAAAGGGCTATCAATGATTTGCAGTTGAAAGAGATTAGTATAGGGGACTATGTCCTATCTGGAGGAGAGGTTGCAACAACTGCAATAATAGAGGCTTCCGTTCGGCTTTTACCACGTGTTTTAGGGAATGAAAAATCAGCAACTGAGGACAGTTTAAGTAACGCCTTACTAGAACACGACCAATATTCATGTTTAAAAAACTGGAATGGCTATGATGCCCCTGAGATATTAGCCTCAGGCAATCATAAAAATATTGACGAATTTCGCCTGAGACAGGCAAGAGATATCACAAGAGCTCGTCGACCAGACTTATGGAGAAAGTACGTCGCGAAATTTTTGAGCTCCGATTTATAGAAGATATTTTTTATAAAAAATTCGTTTTAAAGGCTTCTTAGCGACCACCTCGATACCGTGTGGTCAAAATCGCGAGAGCATGGGAGGATTATTTTGGTTGAATTGTTTAAATATACGCCAGTGTCATCCTTTTTTGCCTGAATAATCGAAAACTTAGATTCTTTGCTGAAATACCATGCCCACTTAGTTATTCTTTGATTATTAGAATGTGGTAAAGCCTCGATGACAAAGCCGTTAACCTCTTTCAACCTTGTTATCTTAAATTGGCGAGGCACTGAAAACATTAAAAACGTAGAAAACCCATAAGCGTGTGATATTCGGTCTTCACAACGAAGCTCTTGACCACCTTTAGATAGATATATTTGGCGATTGAGCACGAAGCCCTCATCACAAAAAGACCAACGTACATTTCCATCAAACCAGATGTTTTTGTTTTCTTCGTACACCTCTTTTTTTATTTCAGAAAAATCAAAAGAGGGGTTCGGGGTGTTAGTGTTTAATTGAGGCGAGGTTGAAGGCGTTTTCTCTATAAAAATTTCTGACGAACAGATTATCGTATTTCCATGGCTATTATATTCAAAGTTCATGGGAGTTAAAACGCCATCTGCATCAATTTTTGGCTTTCCTGTGTCAATTATTAAGTCAGATGGGGAAGATATAATCTTCACTATTCGAGAGTTAGTGTTATTTTGTGCTTTTTTTATGTCATTGTATAGGTGCGAGGAGAGAAAGTCTTTTACAACCGCACTATTAACGGACATCTTTTTGCCGAACGATGCGAGTGAGCCGTCAATATGTGTTAGGCTATTGACCATGTCAACGCATTCAGAAACTAATTTATCAAGTGCATCTGTGTCTGACATGCCGTATGAAAGCATTAATAGTTTGATTCCATTGCTGTCTTTGACTATTTCTAATATTTTATTTAGTGGTAAATCAATTAATGCGTCATTTCTAAATACTTCGCAATCAGAAAAATTTTTAGAATATTTTTCTGCCAACAGTTTTCGTTCTTTCTTGGGTGATAGTCGCATTATTGCATGAATAATGGATAAAATGTCCTCTGAGCGATGTAAACAACGCTCTTCTTTGATTAGGTATGTCAGTTGTTTCGCAAAGCTTTTATGCATGAGCTCTTTGAAACGCTCGTCAGCTGACGAAAAAAGCAAGTGATAATTCTGTGCCCAGTTTGTTAGCCTTTTGGCAGTGATGTTTCCTGACCAAGCAGGGCTGCGACCATCCTTGTTGAAAGTCAGCCATATTTTGGTCAATGACCGTGCCATCTTTATGTATTTATGGTCACCCATCTTCCCTAAAGAAGATAGCCATTGAAATGAGTGAATTTCATTAAATATCGAATTGTTCGAACACTGTTTCCAAAAATTAATTAGCGGAAAAATTTTTATCAAAAATCCAGATTGGGTTAAAAGGTGACCGTTTAAAATTGATTGTAAGTCATAATGAAACGTGTCGAACGAAGAGCTGGTCGGCAGGTTTTTTAATTTTAAAGATTTGTTTACTATGAACGGATAGTGAGGAATTTTTTTAAAAAAATTGTGAAAGATGCACCAAAGCTTGTTTAACTTTCCTCGGGGTGTTTTGTTTTGTAATTCTTTAGTCATTTTCAGCACTAAACTATCGATGTTATATTAAAAATTCTTTAACCGCCTGTGAAATGGGGATATTTTTTTTAAAAATTGCAGTTCCTGCGACAAGAACATTCCCGCCACGGCTAATGATATCATGAACGTTTTCCTTAGAAACACCACCATCAACGGCGATAGAAATTTTGTTGTTTTTTACCATATTATTGATATTTAATATCTTATTTAATGTGTGCGGTATGAAGGCTTGACCGCCAAAACCAGGGTTGACGCCCATTACGAGCACTTGGTCTAGAAAGGGTAAGAATTGTTCAACAAGATTTTCATCCGTTTCAGGATTGATGGCGAGACCAGTTTTTAAACCGGATGATTTTATATGCTTCATTAGGTTAATATCGACATTTTCAGACTCAATATGAACCGCAATTAAATCCGCCCCATTATCAATTAGTCTTTCGATGTGTTCTTTTGGATTAGTTACCATGAGGTGCGTCTGCAACTCAAGAGGCTTATCGGAACATCGTTTTAAGGCTTTTACTATATCGCTCCCAAAGCTGATGTTTGGCACAAAGTGTCCGTCCATTATATCTATATGAAAATTAAAAACCCCCGCTTCAACAGCAGCGTTAACCTCTTCTGAAAGCTTGGTGATATCAGCAGCTAGTATTGACGCAGAAAGGGTCGGTATATTTTTCATAGGGAGAACCTTTATTTTTTTATATTATTGTCTATAATACACAATCATGAGTATGGAACAAATCATTTCTACCTACGGATATTATGCTGTTTTTTTATTCGCATGTATAGAAGGTGAGGTGGCACTCTTAATCGCCGGCTTTTTAGCACATCAGGGGATGATGTCTCTTCATCTTGTGATGTTATATGCATTTTTGGGCACATTTTTTATGGAACAAACGGTCTTTCAGGTCGGTCGGGTGTATGGCTTAAGAATAATAGACCGCTTTCCGAAGCTCAGACCGAAAATAGAGATTGTTTTTAAGTGGCTTAAGAGGTATGACAGCTTGTTTATCTTTAGCTTTAGGTTTGTTTATGGTGTGCGGAATATCTCTCCATTAATAATAGGGGCATCTGGCATATCTTCAAAAAAATTCTTTTTCATAAATTTTTTTGCTGCCATAATTTGGGCGATATCTATCGCTGGTGTTGGATATGTGTTTGCTAATGCTATAGAAGAGATGGTTGAACATTTTGATGAGTATCAGCGATATTTTTTTATAGGTCTATCTGTAATAATCCTGTGCACATATTTAATCATAAGGCTAAAAAAACGACAGGATTAAAAAACCTTTTGCATTATGGCTTTTTCAAACTAAAATAACGTTTTTATAATGCACTTTATATATTTGTTTAGGAGCGTGACATGTCTATCATGAGAAGTTTTTTAATGTCTGTTTTGTTATGTTTTTCGGTTTTATCTAATGCCCAATCTACACAGAGTATGGCGATTATAGAAGGCAAATTATTGGACATAGAAGACCGGCTTAGGCAACTGACAGGCGTTATTGAAGAAATCAAACATGGTCTAGATATGCAATCATCACAAAGTAGCAAGTTATACCAAGACCTGTGCGGAAGGTTTGATGAAGTGAAAAAAGCGGTTGAAAAGGTCGAAGAATCCATAAAAAATTCGCAAAAAAATATTACACAAAAAAAACAAACTACGCCTACAGAGCCCGCGTCCTCACCTAAAAAAAATGTTGAGAGTGCAAAGGATAATGCTACCGCGACGATTAATGAAGCCAAAGCACTGTTAACACAAGGTTCTTATAAATCTGCTCAAAACAGATTAAATAGCTATATAAACAAAAATCCTAATTCCAGCTCGATTCAATCTTTATACTATTGGTTAGGGGAAGCCTGTTTTGCGGGAAAATCGTTTAACGAGGCGTCATTTGCCTTTGTTAAGGCATATAAGGTTGACCAAAAAAATGATAAAGCACCTTTGATTTTATTAAAGCTTGCAAAAACCCTTAATGCCCTAGGCAAGAAAAAGGATGCCGCGGTTGCTTTAGATAAATTACTGGCAGACTATAAAGATATATCACCACGTTTAAAAAAGATGGTGCAAGACGAAAAACTTAAGACAAAATAGCTCGCTTTTCATTAACGCCATAATGCCATAATGAGCGAGCTAGAAACCAGATTTTTCTCTAATATGTCCCAGCTGTTTAGTCTAGATTGTGTTGATGAATCAGAACTTGGCGATTTCAGGGGAGGGTGTGACCTGCGGGTGGTAGTTGCTGTTTCTGGCGGTTCTGATAGCATGGGGCTGTTGCTTCTGAGCGATATTTGGGCAAAAAAAAATGGTATTAAGCTTTTTGCTGTCACAGTTGACCATGGGTTGAGAGAAAATTCTTTTGATGAGGCGAATCAGGTCGGTCTTTGGGCAAAACACTTGGGTGTTCAGCATACTGTCTTGCGTTGGCAACATGAAAAATTAAACATCCCCTTCGGTAAGAAACAAACATTGGCAAGGGAAGCTAGGTATGACTTGCTCATCAGGTTTTGCAAGCAAAATAATATAAAAAACATTTTAGTCGCACATACATTAGACGACCAGCTTGAGACTTTTTTAATGCGTAAAAATGCTGGCAGTGGGGACTATGGTCTTGCTTGCATGAATGCGAAAAGAAGCATTACTGGGGGTATAAATATAATCCGTCCACTTCTTAACATTAGGAAAAAGGAATTAGTGGATTTTTTGGTAAAAAACAATTTCCCTTGGGTAGAAGACCCGAGTAATCGGGACGTGCGTTATAAACGCGTTGAAATCAGGCAACGCTTATATGGGATAGCAGACCTCGAGAAGAAACGGTTAATGCAAGAATTGTTTGCTCTGGCGAAAGGGAGAAGCTCGCTAGAAAAAATAACGAAACAATATATCAACAACCACGTTATTGTTAACGAATTTGGTTATGCAATCGCATCGAGAGAGGCATTTGAATGTGAGGACAGGCTTTTTAAAAGAAATATTCTAAGAAGGCTTTTGTGGGCAGTGGGTGGAAACCTTTATCCCTTATCAGATGATAAATTGAACGCTTTGGTCGACGCATGCTGTCATATGAAAAACGGTGAAAAGAGAGGGGCTGGAAATTGTTTGATTGTTAAGAAAAAAGAAGCCTTTCACATTATGCGAGAGGTAAGAAACATAAAGGATGAGACTTTTAAGGAGGGATTGCTGTGGGATAGGAGGTTTTTGATTTCTCTGCCAAATAATTTAAAATTTAAGGTCGCGAATTTATCTTCCCTATCGGGATTAGGTCACAAATCAATCAATCATTTTTATGTTACAGATGGCATGGTTTCGGATGGGCTGGGGGTTCTACCCGTTGCAATATCTGAGAATAATGACATAGTTTTCTTATCATTTGGCGGTCATTACAAAGAAAATTGTGCCCTTTTTACACCAGCATCACCCCTTGTGGAGGATTTTATCTATTTCAATTAAAAGCTTTTAAACACCTTTAATTTATTTTTATACATACTATAATGAAATGGATTTGTTATCGGTTATCTATATATCCTTAGGTTTTAGCTTGTTTTATTTTTCTGGTGACGTTTGGGGATAATAGAAGTATATTTTTTTAAAAGTTGACGGAGTAATGATATGACATTTTCGATTACTGGTAAACATATGGAATTGGGTGGTGCGTTGAGTCAACACGCTGAGGAAAGCGTGCGTAATATCGTTCAAAAACATTATAATGTTCCTGTTGAGTCTGCTGTCGTTATGGGGAAAAGGGGACACCTTTATATAACAGACGTGTCAGTTCATGTGAAACATGGGCTTGTTTTAAGGTCGCATGCAGAGGCGGATAGCCCGTATTCAAGCTTGGACTCTGCCGTGAGCAAATTGGGAACCTTACTCCATAAAAATAAAGACAGAGAAAACTCCTTAAAAAAAGAACACTCTAAAACAAATAATCTTTCTTCAGATGATGTTTTTAAGGTTTCTGTAAATAAGCAATGTTGTCGTGCAGGGGATGAAACCACTGATAAAGTCGCTCCACTGATTATCGCCGAGCTGTCAGACCACTTGCCGTCTTTAACGCCTGTGCAGGCTGTTGAATATATGGAAGAGTTGAAAACAAATATACTTATATTTAGAAACATAAAACATAACGGCGTGAATGTTGTTTATGTCCGTGATGATGGAAATGTTGGTTGGATTGACCCTGACCATATGTAATCGATGAGATTTTTTGGAGGTTTATTGTGCGTGTTTGCTTAGTAAAGGGCGGAATTTCTAATGAGAGGGAAATCTCCCTTTTAACTGGTGATGCTTATGCTGGTGCGTTGAAAAATTTGGGTTATCAATATCAGGAGGTTGATTTTACAGGTGATGTAGCCAACTTTGTTGAACAACTTATTGAATATTGTCCAGATGTGATTTTAAATGCGTTGCACGGCACTGGCGGTGAAGATGGGCAAGTGCAGGGGTTGTTTGACCTGTTAAAAATACCATATACGCACTCTAGCGTTTTAACTTCTGCACTAGCAATGAACAAGCATATGACAAAAAGCGTCCTAGAGTCTGTTGGAATATCTTGCCCAGAGGGTTTTATTATAAACCCCAAAGATTTGCTGGTTCAAGAGCCGTTTATGAGACCTTTTATAATCAAACCGAATATGGACGGCTCGTCTTTTGGTGTCAACATAGTTAATAAAGAAACCGATTTGACCCAGATTGTCGATAATTGGTCTTATGGTGAGATGCTTGTTGAACGTTATATTGCAGGCAGAGAGCTAACAGTTGGGCTTTTGGGTCATCGCCCACTGGCAGTGACTGAAATAGTGCCGATTACAGGTCGTTTTTATGATTATGAATCAAAATATTCTGACAATGTGGCTGCAAAACATGTTTTGCCAGCTCCAGTTTGTAAGCCTATTTATGACAGTGCTTTATCTATGGCCTTGAAGGCAGTTCAAGCACTTGATTGTAAGGGGATTTCAAGAGTGGATTTTCGCTATAATGACACAAAAGGAGAACCAGGGGATTTATATGTGCTTGAGGTGAACACTCAGCCAGGCGGCACTAAAAAATCTTTGGTACCTGAACAAGCGAATTATGTCGGCATAACTAATGAACAGCTAGTAGATTGGATGGTAAAGCAGGCGTGCGGAAACCAGTAAATAAAAATCGAAAACTGCAAAAATATTGGTTTGGGTTAAAACTTTCAAGGGTCATCACTTTAAGTTTGGCTTTAACAATTTTTTTGTTGGGGATATTTTTATTTGACTGGGGTAGTGCGGTTAATAATATTTGCCGGAACTTGGGCTTAACATTCAAATCGCTTCATATCAGCGGGGTCTCATCTGAGCAACAGGTTCAAGAGATTAGATTGGCTTTAAACTTAAATAAAAATGCACCAATTTTTTCTATAAACTTGGAAGAAAAGCGTATTGCCCTAGAAAAAAGGCTTTTATGGGTCAAAAATGTCTCGATAAGACGCCAATTGCCCACCGCTATATTTGTCCGCGTTGAAGAAAGGATACCTATGGCAAGGTGGCAATATAATTATAAGTGTTATTTAATAGATTCTGAAGGATTTGTCCTAAGCTCTGATGAAAAAGTGTGTAATGAATATTATAATTTGCCACTTGTTGTTGGTGATGGGGCTGGTAAAGCGGCGAACAAGCTTTTGCTGGAGCTAAAAAAATATCCTGAGGTATCAAAAGAAATAACCTCTATCGTCAGGGTTGGAAAGCGTCGATGGGATATTTATTTTTCAAAAAAAATCAAGGTTATGCTTCCAGAAAGTCATGACAATGTTGCCTTGCAAAAATTGTTTGAACTTCAGAAAACGATATCTATTTTAAATTATGACATAGATAGTATTGATATGAGGATAGCTGGCAAATACTCAATACGGGGTAGGCAAGCATCAATATTGCTCGATAAAAATAAACAGCCCATAGCCAAGGAAATTTAATTATGGTGAGTAGGTGGCTAAAAGATAGACGTGTCGCAGTGTTGGATGTTGGCAGTACCAAGGTTTGTTGTGCCATTGCTAGTGATGATGATAATGATGGCTTTTTAGTAAATGGTTATGGTAAATATTCTTGTAGTGGTGTTAAATCCGGACTGGTCACGGATATCGCTTCTGTGGAAAATGCTGTAATTAACGCTGTTGACCGTGCTGAACGTGGTGCTAAGCGTTCAATCAGTTCTGTGATGTCTTCTGTCTCAAGCAGCAAATTGCGTTCTGATATTTACTCTGCGAGCTTAGAAGTCCAAGGCGGGGTTGTAACCCAGCAAGATGTCTTAAAGGTGCTAGCTAGGGCAAGACCAGACCTGCGTGGTGAAGACCTAGAAATTATACACGCAATCCCAATTGAATATTCTGTTGATGAAAATTACGGCATAAGTGACCCAGTGGGTATGCTAGCGAAAAAGATAAGTGTGCGTTTGCATATAGTATGTGTGCCAAAAATTGTTTTAAATAATTTATCTCTTGCGGTGTCTGGTTGTCATATAAAAATAGATGGCTATTTTTCAGCACCCTATGCAGCGGCAATTGCATCATTGGAAGAGGAGGATATGTATAATGGTGCGACGGTGTTTGTCTTTGGTGGAGGAACAACCTCGATGGCAACGTTTTATAAAGGGGCGTTGCTTTATGTTGGCACATTTTCGATAGGTTCGAGCCATATTACTAGCGACTTGTCTTATGGTCTGAAAAGTTCTTATGAAAATGCTGAAAGGCTTAAGGTACTTCATGGTTGTCTATCCCATACGAATAATAAAGGGAATGACATGGTGCTAGTCCCATTGGGCAGTTATGACGAGACCTTGTCTTTGCAACAGGTATCAAAGGCAGATTTGGTGAACATAATTCGCCCTCGCATGGAAGAAATTCTAGATGAATTAAAAAATAGGTTTAATTCAAGACCATACCTAGACGCCCTTACTCGTAAGATAGTCATCACCGGTGGGGGATGCCAGTTATTGGGGTTGAAGGAAATGATTGCAAAAAAATTTGGAAAACCTGTGTCGATTGGTGCTATTAAAAAAGTCAAAGGGTCGCCATTGCTGGATATAAAGCAAGATTTTTCAACAACAGCTGGTTTAATGATGTTTGCGAAGTTGAAGGCAATTGATGCAGATTTGGAAATTAGTGATGAACCGCATACAGCCCGAAAGCCAGTAGAAAATATTTGGCAGTCTATTTATAACTGGCTGGTTAAGAACTTATAACTGAGGTTGCTGAAGCGTTGTTTCATAAACCTTTTGTCCAGCACTGTCTATTAACGTTATTCTGTTTTTCTTAAAATATATTAAGACGTTCCCGATTTTTTCAATATCATGAAAGGATATGATTGGCTGATGAGAGGTTGATTTCGGTGATGTTTGTCTTAAGTCTATTATAAAAATGTTTCTCATCAAGAAATCGTCTAAATTTTGGCTAGAAATGTTTGAGTAATGTGGAATGAGGGCGAGCATCGGGGTTTTAGATGGTATTAAAAAATAATCTTGAGATTTTTTTTCTATTGCTTCATACCCCAAGTTTAAAGCCCATCTTTTGACAGTGTTTCTTGCTGTGGTTCTTGAGTTTGTTATGACGCGGTCATCGGATTTGATTGCAAAGACTTTTCCGGTTGAGTGAATGAAAGCGTGGGGCAGGTTTTGAGTGCTGTATAGATATAATCCTAGGGATAGGATAAGACCAAAGACGCCAAACCAACGCCATTTTTCCTGCCAAATTACAAGCCAAATAAAAGATAAAATAAAAATGAATATAGTAACCTCATCAGGTGAATGACAGTGTAATTTAGAACCAGGTAGATATGAAACATAGTTCGCGATATAAATTAACTGCTTAATGCCCCAATCACAAAAATCAAACGCAAGGTTTGATAAGACAGGAACCTTCCAAAAGGTAACCGCAGTTACTAATGATGGGATTATTAATAACCCCACGAGCGGTATCGCTATTATATTGGATAAAAGGCTGTTCAAAGTGATTTTATTAAAAAAAATCACGGTAAACGGCATGACGCTAATCGATGCGACGGCTGTGGTGATTGAGGCATATAACAAAAAATTTGAAAACTTTTTTAAAATATTACGGCTATTTTGTGTTTTTAATAAAAAATCAGACTCATATATCGCAATAAGTCCAGCTGTGGCAGCAAATGACATTTGAAATCCAGCGAGAAACAAAGATGCAGGAGAAAATAATAAGATTATTATCGCCGCTAAAGATAATGAACGCATCGATATTGGTTTCCTATCTATTAATATCGCAAGGATTGTTATTGAATAAACAACTAATGCCCTTTGTGCTGGAACCTTGTTTCCTGAAATAAATAGATAAATGATGACAGATATTAATGAAATAAAAGACGCTACTTTTTTCACATCCCACCTTAAGGCGAGGTAGGGAAACAGTGCTAAAAGAAACCTGAATATTTTATATATCACCCCGCCCAGCAAACAAAGGTGTAATCCAGAGATGGCTAATATATGAGCCATGCCAGCATCTGCAAAATTATTTCTTAAATCTTTCTCGATTATTGACCGACCGGTGATTAATGCACAGGCTATGGTGTATGAATGATAAGACAGGTTATTTTTAAAATATTCGTCTATCCGATTTCTGACGGAGTATAAAAAACCACTAACGTTCGAATAACATTTTAAAACCTTTGGCGGTGATAATAATATCCCTGTCGCACTGATATCGTTTAGTGAGTAATTGAGGGCAAAGTTTCTGTCTTTATAGTATTGAATTGTTGGTGGCGGGAGTATAATCGCTTTTATATACGCATCACAGTTGGTTGTAAAATAGGGTGTTAATAGTATTTTTTCAGCAATAAGCCCCTTTGCAATGAGCTTGATTTTTGAATTATTCAAACTTTGATTGCTGGTATCTTTTATGGTTGCATTCATTGAAACGCCGTTTGACGTCAAGGTTATGTCAGAGATGTTCACAGAGCAGCTTAGTGACTTGGGAAGATGTTCTGGCTTGATTAAATAATGATTGTATAAATGTATTTTTATTGAAGCAAAGCCAATTAATAAGAACATGAGCGATATCAACGCCTGCTTGAATAATCCAGAGAGTGCAAGGAACAATAACGGCAAGCTGATAACACATAAATAATAGATTCTTAGCTCTTCTAAAACCGCGATATATATCCCAAGCCCAAGGAATATAGGGAGCCAACACATGAGCCTGTGTTGTTCTTTTATCAATATGTTCCATAAACCCTTGAAAGGTGATACATTCATCTCGGCTAACTTCCTATAGAGCTTTTGGATTATAGTGTATTATGAGTATATTGTGTCGAGGAAAAAATGTCTGTAGTTACTAGATTTGCTCCATCTCCCACGGGTTTTTTGCATATAGGAGGGGCTCGCACGGCTTTGTTTAATTGGCTTTATGCGAGGAATATGGGCGGAAAGTTTTTTTTGCGTATAGAAGACACTGACAGGCAACGTTCGACGCAAGAGGCAGTTGATGCGATTTTTTCAGGCTTAAATTGGCTAGGTTTAGATTGGGATGGTGATGTGGTTTATCAGTTCTCAAGAGCTGAGAGACATCGCGAGGTTGTCGATGAGCTGTTAAAGTCTGGGAACGCTTATTATTGCTATTGCACTCAAGAAGAGTTGTCAAAAATGCGTGAAGACGCGAAAGCAAAAGGACTTCCACAAAAATATAATGGCTATTGGCGAGATAGGAGCCCAAGCCTTGCACCAAATGGTGTTAAGCCTGTTGTACGTTTGCGAGCGAATAATGTTGGTAAGACGTCTCTTCAAGATTTGGTTCAAGGGGATGTTGTTGTCGATAATTCACAGCTGGACGATATGGTTCTTTTGAGAGGGGACGGCACTCCCACTTACATGCTTTCAGTGGTGGTTGATGACCACGATATGGGTATCACGAATGTGATTAGGGGGGATGACCACCTGACTAACACTTTTCGTCAAATTCAAATATACCAAGCTCTGGGTTGGGATGTTCCAAAGTTTGCCCATATCCCCCTCATAAATGCACCAGATGGCACCAAAATGTCCAAGAGGCACGGGGCTGTGGGCGTTGGGGCATATAAAGAGATGGGGTTTTTACCAGAAGCGATGCAAAACTATTTGCTCCGCCTTGGTTGGGGACATGGCGATGATGAAATCATCTCAAAAAAACAGGCGATAGCATGGTTTAATTTAGATGGGGTCGGAAAATCGCCATCTAGGTTTGATATGACAAAACTATTAAACCTAAACGCACATTATTTAAGAGAAGCTGAAGACGAGCGTTTGATATTAGATTTGAGTGAATTTTTGTCAGATGATTTAAAAACAAAAATTTCACAAAGTCTATATAAGAAGCGGGTCTTGAAGGGGATGAAGGGGTTAAAACAACGTGCGAAAAACCTAAAAGAATTGGCGGAGAATATGGCTTTTTATCTATATGACCAATCGGTTCCTGTTAACGCTAAGGCGAGTGAGGTTTTAAACTCTCAAGACAATAAAATTATACTAAAAAACATATCAAAGGTTTTATTAGGTTTTGATAAAGATTGGACAGAAGAAAACTTACATGAATTAGTAAAAAATTTTTCTGATAATGCTGAAAATGGCTTAACCTTGGGTAAGCTCGCACAGGTTTTGAGAGCTGCCCTTACAGGCAGTAATGTCTCGCCGAGCATATTTGAGGTGATGGACGCTTTGGGTAAAGAAGCGACGATAATGCGTCTGGAATATTATTGTTAACTCATTCATGTTTTTGCAGAATGTGAGTTTTTTATGGTTTAAAATTGCCTCCACTTAGGTCTTCGCACAACCCTATTGTTGAAAAACCTAGCCTTTCATATAGCCGACGACTGTTGATGCTTGATGCGATTAAATGAGCAGTTTTGCATTTCCGCTTTGCTGAAAAATGTAGCAAAAAATTGATGATATTTCGCCCAATCCCTTGGTTTCGATATTCGCTTAGGGTTACTAGGTTACTGATGCCTGCAAATGTGTCTCTTATAGTAAGTGCAGCAATAGCAACTGGAATATTATCGCTGTTATAAGCGACAAACTTTTTATCAAACTTATGTTTATGAAAATCGTCTTTTAATGACGCGTAAAATTGTTCACCACAGGGATAGTTAGACGCAAAAATATTTAAAAAGTCTTCTGCTATGTCTATATTCTCTATTTCTTTTAATTCCAGACCTTTTGATGGGAGATATGAAAAGTCGTTTAAATCTTTTTTCATGATGTATTGATACGCTTTGGTTACAGCACCATTTTTTCTTAAAATATCATTTAAATCAAAAGGCTGGCAACTTGGCGTTAACCAAAAGTCGAAAGGTGTGCTACGAAATTGATGACAGATTTCACCTAGCTCTGCTATTGAATGGTGATTGGTTAGGTTTATTTTGCAAATAAAATTAAAATTTTCTGAATGTATGTTTGACTTTACCCCAATGCCATTGGGTGTTTTGATTATACGGTAGCCAAGTGATTTGAACTTATCGAAAATTGCGTCTATAGTTTTTTGTTCGATTGTGAGCAGGATTGGTTTGGGTTGCAACAGCTGAAATTTGCTGATGTTTTCATCTAAAAAATTTTGCTTATCACCGCCCCAGTTGAAAAGTAATATTTTTCGATTAAACTCAATTAGTAAATTTTTAATTTTTAAAACATAATCTTCAGATAAGTCGCCGAATAAACAAAGTGCAGGGGCGTTATCGGTTGAAAATGTGTAAGCCGTGATAGGGTAGGGGTTGAGTAATTTTCTTAAAAGGTTTATATCGCTTTGTTTAAACATTTGAAAAACTCGGATAAAATAACTGTAACATACACATAGTGTTACAAAAAAGAAATTATGAAACAAGTCAAAAAGTTAAAAAATTATGCTAACTTTAAACTTTGGAAGGAGAGATAGGTTATGACTTGCATTAAAAGATTGCGGGATTATTTTTGTTTTGAGCTTTTTTTTGTGCTGTTTGTTTTTTCTTTTCAGTATAAAAACGCACTGGCAAAGTGGGTTCCCATCGATATCACCTTGCTACTCGCTTTATTAGTATTACCGCTTGGGATTGTATTAGTAATAAAAAATCGACGGAAACATAATAATCCTCTGGTAAGCTGTGTTCGGTGTAACCTTATTACGCCAACAATATTTGTCCTTTTTACAGTTTTTTGTTTGATAAGGTCGTGGGGATTAACAGTTACGAGCTATCCTTTAAGTAAGTCTTTGTGTTTCATTCTTTATACTGCTCCAGCGTTTTTATTGTCTTTATATTTGGTTTCGAGCGATAAAGAAAGGATTAATAGATTTATATTTTTAACCTTTGTTTTCTCAATCATTGTCGGCATTTTTGCTTTGAGAGCTTTTTTTGGTCAATCTGGTGCTATTCAACCGCTTAATAATATTTTGGGCAATAATTACTTGGTGACAGGTCAAACGTTGGGGATTGGCTCGGTTATATGTGTTTTTTGGATATTGGTTTGGTCACAAAGCAAACGTGATGAGGAAAACACCTGTAATATGGGTAATAGATATTTATTAATTTTATTATTTTCACTAATGAACTTTATTCAGCTAAACTTGGGTGGTCGAGGACCTGTATTGGCTGCAATTGGAACAATCTTCATAATTTTTATATTAGAGACTTATTTTAATAAAGATATTTTGCGATTTAAAGATAGCATTAAGATATTAGCATTAATTCTCGCGTTATCAGGAGCGGTTTATTTTTTAATCATGAAAATCGCAGGGTACAATCAAGAAGCGGCTTTAATTGGGCGAATAAACTATGGGTATATAAAATCTGACCAGTCCATATTATTGAGACTGGAATATTACAAAAGTGCGTTCCAGTGTTTTTTGGATAATCCAGTTTTAGGGGTTGGGTTTGGCGGCTGGCCGTATTATCACGGTTTGGGTCAGGTTCACTGGCACCCGCACAATATTTTTCTAGAGGTGTTTGCAGAACTTGGGATTGTGGGCGGTTTGTTATTGGTTGCTCTGTTCGGCTCTATTTTATATAAAATAAAAACCCTGAACTTGAAGCTAGCCCCTCAATTAAGATTGCTTGCGTATATTACGTTGTTTTGTTTTTGTAATACCTTAAAATCTGGGGACTTAAACGATAACCTAGTGTTTTTTGCTGTTTTGGGTATCTTGGCGGGTATCACCCGTTTTAACGCAAATAATCATCAATGGTTAGGAAGAAATAAGGATTAAGCTGTGCGATAACTGGATATTATAGCAAGGACTTCTTCTACTGTTGTATCCAAGATATCATTGACCACGATATGGTCATATTCTTTAGATGTTTGAACCTCTCTTTCAACTTCGGCAAGCCTTACGGTCATCTCTTCAGGAGAGTTTTCGCCACGAGCCAGCATTCTTTCTTTTATAACATCAATAGAAGTTGGGACGAGGAATATGCCAACTATTTTATCTGAAAGTATGTTTTTTATTTGCCGATATCCCTGTGTGTCGATTGTGAGTATCACGTCAAAACCATCTGAGATGAGTTTTTCTATGTTTCTTAGGGATGTTCCATAAAAATCTCCGAAAACTTGTGCGGTTTCAATAAACTCGTTATTATTTTTCATTTTAAGAAAACTTTCTTTTGTCACAAAAAAATAATCTATCCCTTCGGATTCATTGCTACGGGGCAAGCGTGTGCAAAATGACACAGATAACTTTACGTTTTTATCAGTTTTTGCAACAATTTTTGATATCGTGGTCTTACCACCACACGATGGGGCTGAAATGACAAATAATTTGTTATCCAATTTTTTTCTCATTATAATGATAAATTCACAAATTTAAAGACAATTCGACATGGTAATACTTAAAGGATTATCTTACAAGCGACATAATAATCCATTTTATATGAAAATTTGCATAATTTTTTATGCAAATTTATAGTTGACAATTATGAATATAGATTTTAATATGATTTTCGTATTGTTTTTTGTGTAAGAATTAAGAGTTGTAAAAAAATGGGAAGAAGAGCATTAGGAACGGCAGTATTTTCTGAACGAAATGCTGATTCAGATGGTGAATTTGAAGGCGGCATGTTTAAGGCAAAAAAAAGAAGAGAAATGTTTATAACACATTTGAAATTTCTTCGAAAAAGCATTGGCTTGACCCTTGAGGGGTTGTCTGAGATAACGGGGATATCAATATCTTACCTATCTAGGCTAGAGTCTGGTTCAAGAAGGTTGAACACGGATTTAATCTCGAGGTTGTCAAAAGCTTTTGGTTGTGACCCTGCGGAATTGTTGCAAGATTACGCCGATTCACCTAATGGTATGGCAGTTCCTAGCAGTAACTATGTTCCTGTCAGTTCTAGGTATTTAAGTAAAGGTGCATTGGGTGGTGTTCGCTCAAAGAGTATGTTGGAAACTAGGGCAGATATGCCAGTTTATGAAATTTCTTGTTTGCAGAGGGGAGGGCTGTCTATCCAACCTGTTTCGGGGGAATTTCGTTTCCGTCCTGTAGAGTTTGTCAACCATTCGGATGCGATTGTTGTCAGGACAGATGGCTATCTATATCCTCAGTTTAACAAAACATCATTAATTTATGCGATGCCAAATTATAATTTGTTGCCTGAGGCGATGGTTCTTGTTGTTTTGAGTGATGACTCGATAATCTTTAGAAAAGTTTGGAGCATCACCCCAAATACCATACAGCTTTGTGCATTTGATAAGATTGACCTTTTGAAATCTGGTAAATGTGACAGCTCACCTGTTAAATATGGTCTTGAAGATAGTCCTTTTGGTTGTAGCGATGACAAGGTGTTGATTGAGGTTAATCGCTCTTCAATTAAAGAAGTTTACGCTATCGCTGGGCATATGGACACCAGTTTAGTATAAAATTTTTCATATTATTTTCTCCAATATTATGAACCGCCTTCTTAAAAAGAGGGTGGTTTTTTTTATATATAAAAAAAGATTATTGATTTAAGAGGATATTGCTAACATTTTTCAATGTTTAGCAGTTTTTAATTGCCTAGTTCGAATCGAGGAAATGTGACGGATTTCACTGCGATTTAGTATTTCTACAGGAGGGTGCTTTGGGTCATGAGAACCACTTTTCTTTCTTAGATTTATGACCTTTAGTTTCTCATTTTTATTAAGCTCAGAAAACTTTTTTGGTATCTCTATTATACCGTGTGGTGTTTTGTGATAATTTTTGGTTTTTGTTATATTTCCTGTATTACTTTTTACCATCTTTGGGGGTTGCCAAATCAAATTCGCGGTTGCTGTTAGCGATAACGTTAAGCCCAACAAACATATTGGCAGAAATATATTTTTTAAATTTTTCATATTAATATACCATATAATAATCAGCTTTATTAAATATTATTATATTTGTGTAAAATTATTATTAATTTGAAAATAGATGATGCGAACTATTTTTATCTTCTCAATTTATTGAAAAAAGATAGAAGGATTTCTTTACACGCCAGTTCTTTTATTCCACCATAAATTTCTGGTTTATGGAAACATGTTTTTGATGAAAAAAAACAAACCCCATGTTCAACCCCGCCCCCTTTTGGGTCATAGGCACCAAAGAACAAACGTTTTATTCTCGCCAATGATATCGCCCCTGCACACATCGTGCACGGCTCCAACGTCACATATAGGTCGCAATCTAATAATGACGCGAGACCCAGTTGTTTTGTCACATGGCGGATTACGTTGATTTCAGCGTGGGCACAAGGGTCTTGTTGGGAGTATACTTCGTTATGTCCTTTCGCTATAACCTGACCGGAATTATCAACTATTACAGCACCGACAGGAACCTCATTAATACTCTCAGCAATCAAGGCTTGCTCTATGGCAATTTGCATATAATCGTTGTGAAGTTGAGAGTATTGGTCTTCGTTCACTTATTTTTTTTGAATAAATCAGATGCCTGACCATCAACCGCCGTTATCTTCAAGGTCAATAGCAAAAATACTATAAACACTGTAATGCTAATGCTAATTAATAACTGCTTAGCTTGTCCCCCAGAGGAAATTATTCCGCCGAAAGTAAGACAAATCGATAAAATGAGGTTTCTCATTAATGAAATGACCGAAGCCGCAGTCCCAGAAGCGTTATTCGGTGCTTTGTTTAGGGCGAGCGACGAAGATGCTGGTATTAAGCAAGAACTCCCAAGACATTGAATACATATAGCAAAGAGGAGCGTATGTGCATTAATTGGAAGGGCGTTAACCATCATCAATATGTTTAAAATAGCAAAAAAACCATATAGCCAAATTCCGAGTTTTAAGCCAAAACTCTCGCCAAATTTTTTTACTATAATGCGATAGCCAAGTGTCATACAAAAAGAGATAAAAAGAGGAAAAGCCTGAATAAATGCAAATTCGTTTAGGGAGAAATTAAACTGTTCTGTGTATAAAAAAGGTGCCGAAACAGCAAATATCATATACCCAGATAAGATGAACCCAGGCATGAACGCAAAGGTTACAAACCCGCGATTAGTCAACAACCTGCGATATCGCACGAGGCTTTCTTTCACAGACCATTGTTTTGAGCGTTTTTGAAGGGTTTCTGGGATGCAAAAATATATCATAATAAGTGAGAAAAGTTGCATAATAAATAAAAACAAAAAGTTTACTCGCCACCCACCAACAGAACACAAAAATGAACCAAGTATGGGGGCACAAATCCAAGATATTGGCCAAGAAATTTCTATAAAACCAAGATTTCTAGCACGTTTTGCCCCAGTTGTGATGTCCGAGACGATTACCATGGACATGATTAGCACTACACCAGAGCCAACGGCCTGAACTGCCCGAAATATGAACAGGGTCAAAACATTTTGTGCAAGACAACACCCCATGAGCCCGATTAATGAAATAATCAACGCCCGCACCAAGACAAATCTTCTGCCGTACGAGTCGCTTAAAGGTCCCCAAAAAATCCTTCCCAAAAAACTGCCGAACATGTGCATGCTAACGGTTGATTGTGCGATGAAGCTAGACACGTCTAGGTCGAGGGCGATTTGAGGGAGAGATGGTATATATATATTGGTGACAGAGGTTGAGACCACATTCGCAAACAATAGAACCAAAAGTATAATCTTTCTGCTTTGGGAGAGTGCCATAATTTTTAATCAATAATATCAAAGGTGCAAAGCCCAACGCAGTAACAAAGTGCGTTGTCTTACTTCAAAGGTTGTTGCACAATATTTAATAATCCGTAATTCTATCACAATAATTAAAAATTATGAATATAAAATTTGACTAATCTATCTTTTTCTTTCAAACATGGTTTTATTCAAGTGGATTAATTATTTTATAATACATTTTGGTCTGGGATGGGGAAATGGGATTTTGTGTATTGCGTCGGGTTGGTTAAAATGTTACTTAATATTCTTAATTAAGTTATATGTGTGGAAAAAGTGATGGGTGCTAGTAAGAAGGGCAACGACCCCATGGGGGCAGTGGCTGATAAAGAGCCGTCGATGGCGGTTATCTCTCAGTATATAAAAGATTTTTCGTTTGAGAACCCAAATCCTTTGGATTTGCTCAACCAACCAGCGAGCCAACCTGCAATAAACATAGATTTTAAGGTTGACGTTAAAAGCACCTCGAAAGACATCTATGAAATCGTCTTGTCTGCGACCATTGATGCCAGTCAAGAAAGCAAAAAGATGTTTTTACTAGAAATCGCGTATGCGGGGTTATTTAATTTGGTCAATATGAATCAAGACATGCTCGACATGGTCACGCACGTTGAGTGTCCGCGGATGCTATTTCCATTCTTGAGGTCAATAGTGGCGAACGCGACCGCAGATGGGGGGTTTGCTCCACTTTATTTGTCACCAGTGAATTTTGCAGAGTTTTATAACCAACGCAGAGAAGAACAGAAAAATAAGAAATAATAATTGTGGATTTTTGTTTACAAATGGTTTAAAATTCTGACTATTATAGTGTTTACATAGTTGCTTTAGGTTTATGGTATGAATGAATTACGTGCTTTTGAACAAAATCAGATAGAAAAACTAACCGCCGACCGTAAAATCCCAGATTTTATCGCGGGTGATACTTTGCGTGTTTTAGTGCGTGTGGTTGAGGGTGATAAAGAACGTAAACAGGCGTATGAAGGTGTTTGTATTGCTCGCCGTATGCGAGGAATTGGCTCAACCTTTACTGTACGTAAAATCTCGAATAATGAAGGGGTGGAGCGTTTATTTCAGCTATATTCCCCTAACATAGAGATTAACGTCGTCAGACGCGGTGATGTTAGGCGTGCAAAACTTTACTACCTTCGTGGTCGAACAGGTAAGGCAGCTAGGATTAGAGAGAAAAACACCTATAACAAACCACAACAGTCATCTCCTGTTGTTAACGCCACCCCTGAAGTGCAGGCTGGCGAATAATATTAACTAGCGGAAATTGATTTTGATTTTTCTTAAAAGCAGATTGTCAAGGATAGTCGCTTTCGGTGGCTTTTTGACTTTTTTACAGTTTTTTGTTTGCAGTTTTGCGACAGGTTCTGTCGAACTTGCATTAATGAAAGCACACATGCTACATAAAGTCCCTTTACCTTTGTTGGTGGCGATTAGTGTTGTCGAATCTAGTTGTTATAGGACAAAGGTGGGGGTAACTGAGGTTCATCCTTGGACAGTTTGTGTCAATGGGAAGGACTATTTTTGTAAAGACAAATCTTCAGCAATAAAAAAGATTAAACATGCTCAGTCAATGGGCATAAAAAACATTGATGTGGGTGTGATGCAGTTGAACATGCGGCATCACGGAATGAATTTTAAGTCTGTCGACGATATGATAGACCCTGTCCAAAACGTGGCTTACGCTGCAAAGTACCTGAAAAAATTGTATGATGAAACAGGTTCTTGGTCAAAAGCGGTTGCTTTATATCATTCTAAGAATCCAAAGCATAATATCCCCTATAGAAATAAAGTTTTCAAGGTTTTGAACAATATAAACTCCTCTTATTACTCTTCTGGCGGAAAAATTGTTCTATCGTCGACCAAGACCAAAAAAACACCAAAAAAACCATCGAACAATAAAAAATCAATATAGGGACAGAATTGTTTGCCACGCAGCGTATCGGTGTTTTTGTTCAACTCACACAATTTCACACCATTTAACACCCTTACAACTTCTGATAGAAAAATAAGGATATCGCCTTCATACTGTCGAGAGCGGTCATCGAAAAGATGGGTTAAGCAGTTGTTACTTCAGTTAAAAATAAGATTATCTTTCTCCAAAAACTACTGAGTATAAAATAGAACATATTGAAACTTTTTCCTAAGACGAGATAGCATTGTAGTTTTGGTTGAGAGATTTAATTATATAATTTTTAATTAAGTTGAGATGTGAGGGGTTGGTATCTTTATAACGTTAGGATAGAGCAGAGGGGGGAAAGGGCTCTTAGTTTAGGATGATGAGCCGTTCCCCGTTAAAGATGTGTTAATATTGTTTTTTCTTGAGCGATATCAACACTTTTCAATTGTTTCAAAGAGTTAATGGTTTTGATAAAAGTTTATTATTTAGAGTATGTAATAAGCCCATTTTCCTCAGATTTGTTATTCAATCCAAATCGTGTGATGCTAGTTTTTACTGAATCACTTATATCCGCTGGGACTGTTATCTGTGTTAGGTTGTTTAAAGACTCTAACTCTAAAGAAGTTAATCCAGTCTGTTTACTTAAGTCTAGAGTTGTTAGTTTGTATAAAGAATATAAATTTAAACCAGTTAATCCAGTCTGTTTACTTAAGTCTAGAGCTGTTAGGTTTAAAAAACTTAAATCTAAAGAAGTTAATCCAGTCTGTTTACTTAAGTCTAGAGTTGTTAAATTGTTTAAATAATTTAAAGTTAATGAATTTAAGTTCTTCAAATAAGATAAGTTATTTTGAATAGA
>CAYJEJ010000009.1:0-34276 GCA_964369315.1 uncultured Alphaproteobacteria bacterium
ATCAAAACAACTCCCTAATATAATGATTTTTGGATGTTAAAAAATAAAAAACCTTTAGGGAACATATTATGTGTTCCCAATGTAAATTCTTCTTCCTAAATATCAATTACTACTCAGAAAAGAAACCGCATCGTCAAGAATTAAGGGCTCGTGGTTACAACAGATAAAAAACAAAAGACGTTGAATTGTTGCAACAGCTACCGCAGTCTTGGTGAAAACATCCAAGGCATAACATAAGGCATAATATAAAACACCTTCATCACAATCCAATATTTACTAGATTTAATTCAACTATGTCAAGTATTCAATGTAAAACAGTCTTGACAAATCGAGATAGACTTTAGTTTTTAATCGCACCACCCAAGGCTTGTAAGCACTTAGGCTGGCGGAGAGAGAGGGATTCGAACCCTCGATACGGCTTAACACCGTATAACGGTTTAGCAAACCGCCGCCTTCAGCCTCTCGGCCATCCCTCCGCTAATTAACGGAGCCGATGGTAACTGTAATTTAATTAAAAAGCAAGGTAGTAATTTTTCTTGTATCAGCATTTATACCTTTATCCATCGCCTATTAATCATATAAGGCTTGATGAAAATTGCTGTTTTTTATTAAAACATGAGGAAACTATTGTATGACATGCTAAAAACGTAATAACTCATAGATAAAACGTTAAGTTGTTAATTAATGGGGTTGACAAATGCTGTGGATTTTAGATAATGCCACTTAGATTAAGCGTTTTCTTTTCTAATAATTTAGGATGCGGGCAATATTGTTATGAGTAAAAAAACATACCAACCAAGTAAAATAGTGCGTAAGCGTAGGCATGGTTTTCGGGCTAGAATGCAAACCGTTGGTGGACGCAGGGTGTTGCGTGACCGTCGTTGTAAGGGACGAGCTAAGTTATCTGCTTAATCATTTAATGAATGTGCAAAACATTTAACTGCATTAACTAAAAAACTTTGTTTTCTTAACGTTAGGAACAACAGAACTCAAATTTTGAATTGTGTTCGCGTGCTTAAACAGTTAATCATAATTTTTAAATAAGTGAGACGTTTTTCAGGTCTTTATCCATTAGGATTTATTGCCGTTAGAAGTTAAAAAACGATTTCTAACTTAATTTACCTTGACAACATTAAATTCGGTAGCCATCTGAGTGAGCTTTTGTGATTTATTTTATTCAACTTAATAATTAATTAGCATTTTTAATACATAATCATGAAAGCGAATACCTTCGGAGAATTTTATGTTTAATCGTTTTTCTAATGCTTTAGTTGATACTAAGTTATACTATGACCATTTTTTGAAGCCCATGATAGAGTTTAAGGACCATATGGATTACTATCGCTCTTCTATTAATGACGCTTTTATGCAAGATTTTCAGGATTTTATGCGTAAATTTATGCCGAAATCCACGCCTAATAAAAAAAGCACTAAAAAATAATAATTCTCTAATAAATAACTATTGAATTTAACCAGCTGAATGCTGGTTTTTTTTATTCAAAAAACCTAATATTATCTTCTCTATTGACTTCTCTAAGCCAAAAACCTCTGGTGAATTTTAATTAATTTTTCATAATGTGTGCTAAATAAGTAACAGTTCAGTATGAAATATAAAAAAATTACAGAATTTCAACCCGAATCTATTAGTTTTGCTTGACTGTTTATTTGTATGGTTATTAGAATGATTTGTTTTTAGTTTATTAGAGGGTTTTTTTATGAATAAAAATGATCTTATAGCTTTCATGGCTAATGAATCTGGCTTAACCAAAATTGATGCAACAAAGGCTCTTGATGCTTTCGTAAAAGCAATTGGCGTTTCCTTGAAGAAAGAACAGGAAGTCCGTTTGGTTGGTTTTGGTAGCTTTTATATATCCAAACGTGCGGCAACTGAGGGACGTAATCCTCGTACTGGCGAAACGATTAAAATCGCTGCTGCCAAATTACCAAAATTTAAAGCTGGCAAATCTTTGAAAGATATTGTGGCTTAATCAAATTTTAATTATACAAAATGAATATTGAGATGGATTTTTATAAGATTTTTTCTTAAATGAATTGTTCGACATGTTATTTAAAACTGGCGTTGTTTTAGGTTTATTTTAATCCATCTCTTTTCTTAAAAACTTGTACTAGTTTTGAGATATCAATTTAATATATTTTTTGTGCTAAATTTGTATACTTAAATTGAGCTAGCTGTTTTTATTGTCCATATTGATTTTTGTTAAATATCTTCTAACTTTTTCGTTGTAAGATTGGTGATTGTTTGCTATAAATCGTCACGTTATTTGTGAATTTTGCTGAGGGCTCTGGGTAGAGTTTTTTTTCAAAAGCCGAACTAGCTCAGTTGGTAGAGCGGCTGATTTGTAATCAGTAGGTCGTTGGTTCGATTCCGACGTTCGGCACCATTGTTCTAAAAGAGGGTTTCGTTTTCACATTGCGTGACTTTCAGGTGGGCAGAAAAACAGCATGTTCTGTGTCGTGTTGCACTATTTTTAAGCTTATTTCTTAACAATCAATAATAATTTATTTAGAAAATTCACGTCTATTGATGAAACAATCATAAAACGGTTTGCTGTCTTAAAGAAAAGAATTACCTTTCTAGGGTTGGAAGCATCCGTACGTGAGACATTAAATATTTAGAGTCCTTGCTTTAAAGAAATAAATACCGTACTATTTGGCTATAGAGCGTTGACGCTCTTTTGAATGTTTAAAAAAATTGTTTCCACTGCTAGGTGCGGTGTTACCATTGCTGGGTGTATTATTAATTATCATTCAATCTGGCTTTTGGTTTGTTGTGTAGATTTTGGCTGGTTATTTCAACAGTGATTGCAGGGTTTTTTTACCCTTATGTTTTTTGAAAGTTTGATTTTATAAAACAGATTTACATGCATCTATGTGGATAAAATAAAGGTGATTTATGTCTCGTAGTATGTATATTGATGCCATTCACCCAGAAGAGGTGCGTGTTGCAATAGTCCAAGATGGCGACTTAAAAGATTTTGAAAGCGACGTTGCCTCTAGAGTTATTACAAAAGGTAATATATACCTCGCCAAAGTTGTCAGGGTTGAGCCGTCTCTTCAGGCTGTGTTTGTCGATTATGGTGCAGATAGGCACGGTTTCTTAAGCTTAAATGAAATTCATCCAGATTATTACCAACTTCCAGTCGATGATAAAGAAGAGCTGGAAGAATATCTAGCAAAAATTAAAAAGAACGCTACTGATGAAAAAAAGAACCAATCACAAGAAGCTGAACCTCAAGAAATTGATGAAATAGGGCAGGGCGGTGAAGGTGATTTGGCTGACGATGAGAATGATGATGAAGAAATAGAATTAGACGATGCCTACTTAAATAAAGCAAAAGCTAAGTTCTATAGAAGATATAAAATTCAAGAAGTCATAAAACCGCGACAAATAATCTTGGTTCAAGTCGTGAAAGAAGAACGAGGGAACAAGTGTGCCGCAATGACGACATATATATCCATCGCTGGAAGATATTGCGTGTTTATGCCAAATTCAAGAAAAGGTAATGGCATATCGAGAAGAATAAACGACCCACAAGAAAGAAAAAGAATCAAGACCATATTAAGCGAACTGGCTAGTGAAAACATTGGTGGTGTGGTAATCCGCACTGCGGGAATCTCTGGAAATAAGCAAGATATAAAACGAGACTACGAATCGCTAAACCGCTTGTGGGGAGAGATAAGAGATAAAACCCTCATATCCAACGCCCCGTGCTTAATACACGAAGAAGACAGTTTTATCAAACGAACAATCAGAGACCTATATTCTCGTGACATAGAGGAAATCTTGGTTGCAGGGACAGAGGTTTATAAACAAGCTAAACAGTTCATCAAAACTATCACTCCAAGCCATGCAAAAAAAGTGAAACTCTATAAAGAGCAAAACTGTTCTTTATTTAATAAATATGGCATTGAAGAGCAAATAAGCACAATTTATCAATCGACCGTTAAACTAAAATCTGGTGGATATCTAGTCATACATCCAACAGAAGCCCTTGTTTCAATAGATGTAAACTCTGGTCGCTCCACACGTGAGCGAAACATTGAAGAAACGGCCTTTAATACCAATATTGAAGCCGCCATTGAGGTTGCTCGTCAAATCAGGCTGCGTGACTTAGCTGGTTTAATCGTAGTTGACTTTATTGATATGGGCGACAAACGCCGTAATGCTGCAATAGAAAGAACCATCAAAGAAGCGTTAAAGGCTGACCGTTCGCGTGTCCAAATGACGCGTTTGAGCCAGTTTGGTCTTCTAGAAATATCTAGGCAACGCTTGTGCCCGAGCGTTACAGAAGGACATACATCAGTTTGCCCACATTGTCATGGGTTTGGGGTGATACGGTCTATGGGAAATATGACTGTTCAATTACTCCGCAGTCTTGAATCCAATGCAATTAAAGAGGATGTAAACAACATAACGGTATCTGTTTTTCCAGATATTGGCATTCACCTTCTTAATAATAACCGTGCTGATATATATAATATAGAAAGCAAAAACAACGTTCATATAAATATTAATTTGGATAAGTCAGTTCCAATATCTGAATTTATTATTGAAACAGATAGCCCAGATAAACCCGTTAAGAACGCATGTGACAAGACCGCAAACCAGTCCAAGGATGGTGCTAATTGCGAACAAAATTCCGCAGATGATGGCGTCAATAAAAAAAGTTCTAGACGCAGAAGACGAAGAAAAAACAAAAATTCTAAAAACAATCCTTCGTTGGCTGAAAATGAATCTCCTATTAATGAAGCAAATGACACAGGCAATCATACTGATGTGAATGAAGCGGAATCAGTAGTAGCTGATGAACAAAAATTCATATTGGCTTCAAATGAAGAAAATTCAGAAAACACCCCTTTAGAAAAAAAAGCAAAACCCTCAAGAAGGAGGCGTTCAAAAAAAGCAATGAACAACAGGTCTTCTGCAGGTGAAGAAGCTGGTCAAAGTGATGCGAGCACTGATAAAAGGTCTGAATCAAAAACAAATGATAAATCAGATGATAAAGAACTTAATTCTATTGACGCTAAATCAAAAGATAACTTTATCAAGCAAAACAGTGAAAACCTGCAAGCATCAAACAAAAAAGGCTGGTGGAAACGTATATTGGAATAAATTAATTAATTTGCTGTATAACTTTAGTTAAGTAAACTTTTTTTATAGCATATTTTGGCTTTTTGATATGATTAGATTTATTTTATCACTCGTTGTCTGTTTTGTTTTTACGTGTGCTAGCAGTGATGCTTTTTTGATTCGTGATAGCGAAATTGAAGACACACTACGTGATATATTAAACCCAATTTTGGAAGTTTCGGGATTAGGGCGGGGCAGTATTGAGCTTTATGTGATTCAGGATAAAACCATGAACGCATTTGCTACTTTTGACCGCAAAATTTTTATTAATACTGGTCTGATATTAAAAGCTGAGCTCCCAGAACATATCGCAGGCGTAATGGCACACGAGACAGGGCACATTGCGTGTGAGCACTTAATTCGTCACATTGGTATGGCGGAACAATCAAACATCTTATCGACTGTTTTAATGATTGCTGGTATAGGGCTGGGTGCTGCAACTGGTTCAGCAGAACTTGCGATGGGGGGAATTGCAGGCGGTATGACGTTGGGTGCTAATACTTTTTTCTACCACTCTCGAGCAGAAGAAGAAGCCGCCGATAATAAAGCCATGGAATATATGGAAAAACTCGGCTTATCTGCAAAAGGGTTGCTAGAAATCACAGAGGTTTTAGCCTTTTCGTCTCGTTTGAACTTTGATAAAAAAAATGGAATGCCAACCACCCATCCAGATATCGATGAACGCGTTGCCTATCTTCGCTCAAGAACACAAGACTTTAAGACAAGCAAGCCTTCAAAAGTAAACCCTAAATATGCCGAGATAAACAATAGGTACAAAAGAATTAAGGTTAAGATTGAGGCGTATTTAATGCCCATAGAAAAAGTCTTAATAAAATATCCTTATGGTGACGACTCGATTGAATCGCTTTATGCCCGTGCCATCGCTCTGAATAGAAGAGGGGATTTTAAAGAATCTATGATGTGCATTAATGCGTTAGTAAAAAGGTTTCCAAACGACCCATATTTTTTAGAGATGAAGGGTCAAATACTTTATGAAAATGCGAAGATGCGTGAGGCGATTGATATTTATAGAAAACTCGCTTATGAAAGACCACGTGATGTTTTGATAAACCTATCATTAGCAAATATTTTAATCAAAAGCGACAATTTAAATTATTTATCTGAAGCTGAAAAAATTTTATATAAGGTATTAGCAAATAACCCAGATGAGCTCCTAGCATTTCAATTGCTTTCAATGGTTTATGGCAAAAAGGGGGACTATGGCATGTCAGCGTTAATGTCTGCTGAGATATATTTGCTAAAAGAGGACAAAAATAACGCAACTAGACAGGCAAAAAGGGCGATTAAATATGGTCTCAAATCTCCAGTGAACTTACGTAGAGCAAACGACATCATCAACGGCGACAAACCAATAAAAGCTCGCAAAAATAAAAAATAAGTAAAAAAAATTATTTTTTAAAATGCCAGTCAGTTACCCCGTTTGGTTTATCTTCTAATATTACATGAAACTCTTGTTCAAGCCTTGAGCGTATTTGGTCTGATTTTTCAAAAAGTTTCTGTTTTTTTGCAATAGAACGCTGCTGAATCAATTGTTTTATTAGCGAATAATCTTGTTCATTTATACCATTTTGAGCGTGATTAAAATAATTTTTATCCAAAACACCCATAAACGACATGGCATTGATTAAAGCGTGAGCCGTTTTTTCTTTTATATCAATTTCTTTATTAACTTTCTTCGCAAGCTCTGACATTAAGCTAAAAACCTTTGGGGTGTTAAGATTATCGCAAAGTGCTTTTATAATCTCATCATCAGGAGAGGACGCGAAGTCCAATTTTTCAAAATCTGCAAGATAATCTTTTACTGAATTATGTAGCCGTTCAATGGTTGTCTGTGCCTGTTTTAAGCCAGTTGCAGTCCAGTCTAGTGTCTTTGAATAGTGCGTTGATAGGATGAAAAACTTTAAAACATGACCGCTATAACTCTCCAATGCATCGGTCACAGAGACAACATTCCCCAAGGACTTCGACATTTTGCGACCATCAACAAGCAACATGCCATTATGAACCCAATAATTAGCCATATTCAAATTATCAGAAAAGCATCGGCTTTGAGCCAGCTCATTTTCATGATGCGGGAATATTAGGTCTTGCCCGCCACCATGAATATCAAATTTATCTTGAAGATAGCGGTCACTCATGGCAGAACATTCAATGTGCCAACCTGGTCGACCAAACCCCCACGGGCTCTCAAACCCAACCTCTTCACTATCTGACGGCTTCCAAAGGACAAAGTCTAAGGGGTTTTTCTTAAACGGTGCGACTTCCACCCTAGCACCCGCCAACATCTCATCGAGCGTTCTATTAGAGAGGATGCCATAATGCTTATCGCTCTTCACATCAAACAAGACGTGCTTTTCGGCATAATACGCGTGCCCTTTTTCTATCAACCTTTGGGTGATATATATCATATGGTCTATATTATCAGTTGCTCGGGGCTGGTGCGTTGGCTCGAACAAACCCAGTTTAAACATATTTTCTTGATAATCTTTGAAAGTTTGGTCAGTTAACTCTCTAATAGAAATCGAGAGTTCTTTCGCCCGATTGTTAATTTTGTCGTCAATATCCGTAATATTTCTTACATAAGTCACTTTTGGATATATATGTTTTAAAACCCTAAACAAAACATCAAAGACAACAGCAGGGCGGGCATTACCCACATGGGGGGAGTCATAAACGGTTGGTCCACAAACATACATTTTTATATGTTCAGGGTCATTGGGGCGAAAAACTTCAACCTTATTCGTCAAGGAGTTGTATAATGTGAGTTCTCTCATATATTTTTCACCCGCTCAAGATAGTTGTTTAATCTTTTAATCACATTATCCTCACCCATCACACTCAAGACATCACAAAGGTCTGGACCATGATGCATCCCCGTTAAGCAAATTCTAAGCGGCATAAAGAGGTTTTTACCAGATTTTTGGGTTTTTTCTTTAATGTCTTTAATCCAAATATTCCAATTATCGCGATAATATGATGTTTTTTCTAAAAGAAGCGTTAAGGCAGCGTTTATAACCTCTTCATCACATGCTTCGCTCACCGTTATATCGCCATAAACAGCGTTATACAATTCTTCAACATCCAAGATAGTCCGCAGGTTTCCTCGCACCAAATCCCAAAACCGCTCATCAACCCCCTTAATCCCAGCAACGTCCAAACGCTCCTTCGCCTCGTGAAAGGGCATGTTGATAAAAAGATTATGGTTTAGTTTATACAGCTCATTTTCATCGAACTTGGGTTCAGCCTTACTGACTTTTGCAATATCAAAATCATCAATCAATTGTTGCATGTTTGACCTGATTTCAATTGGGTCAGATGTGCCAATTTTGGTCAATAAGCTATTTATCGCCATATAATCTAGCCCGCTCTCTCGCCACTGTTTGATGCCAAATGTTAGCAAACGCTTAGACAACTCTTGCCCTTGAACAGTCCGCAAGAGAGGATAATGACCAAATTTTATGTCTATATTTTCTCCGCCAATGGCTTTTAAAATGTGCATTTGCACGGACGTGTTGACTGTGTGGTCAGCCCCTCGGATGATGTGGGTAATATTCATATCAAAATCGTCCACCACAGACGCAAAGGTATAAACAAACGACCCATCGGGCTTGCGAATAATGGGGTCACTGGTGTTGCCCGATAAAAACTTAATGTCGCCCAATATCATATCATCCCAAGCAATAGGAACATCGGCTAGTTTAAATCGCCAATGCGGGGTGACGCCAGCACGTTCCAGCTTGTCTATTTCAGCTGAAGATAAGCTCAGGGCAGCTCTGTTATAAATGGGAGGTCTCCCACTTTTTAGTTGAAGTTTTCGGGCGAGGTCGAGCTCTTCTCGGCTTTCAAAACAGGGGTAGATAAACCCCTCATCTTTAAGCTTTAAGAAAACCTGTTCATACCGAGCCAACCGACCAGACTGTTTAAACGTTTCGTCCCAAGTGATACCGAGCCAAGTCAGGTCTTGTTGTATATGCTCGACATATAATTGTTCAGAGCGTTCTTTGTCGGTGTCGTCTATCCTCAAAATAAACTTTCCGCCAAGCTTTCTGGTAAACAAATAGTTCAACAGGGCAGCACGAACATTGCCCGCATGCAACATTCCTGTTGGGCTGGGAGCAAAACGAACAACAACACTCATAGTATAATCACCAAGTTATAGTAACAAAAACCGACCGACCCAACTTAGTTATACCTAAATATGATGTTTTTAAAAGTCATTTTATTAATCGTCATGAACGATTATAGACGACTTTAACTTAACGGAATATCTTAGACTTATATATATTTGTCTTTTTCTGATTATCTCTCTCTTCCTCAATCCTATCAAGAATCTTTTCTCCTCTTACAAAAATTGCTCCCTTCGAAAAATCAGGAAAGTGAAGAATAAATTCAACCGAAACACGAGGTTCATTTTTACATGTAATATAGCCATCTAGATGTTGCATAACCTTTTGACAATATGCTAGACCTAAACCGGTTTGAGCATAACTTCCATCAAAAAATCCCTCAAAAATCTGTTCCTCAACATCAGGGTTCATTCCACCAGCATTATCCTTAAAATGCAATTCCGCTGTTCCATCAGGGTTAATCTCAATCCAGATATTAATTTCCCCCTTTGGTTTAGAACACACCCTGAACTGGAACGCATTCAATGAATTATCTAACAAATTACCAACCAACTTAGACATAATCCCCTTCGTCATAGGAACCACAATATCTTCGCTTTTATCAACGATAATGTCCACATCCAAAGACTCCGCTCGGAAATCCGCTCGCATATCTCCAATCGCACAATAAATTTCCTTTTGTAATGAGCGTGAGGTAAACCTATTCTGAAGCTTACTATTCAAAGCCAGCACATTATGGAACATCAGCTCGCCAGTGCTGTCGAGTTGCAGGAGATATCTGGTAACTATCGAATAATGTTTTCCAAGACGATTAATAGTCTCATGAGCCGCCTTATTCTTGGTCGGAACATGCTGTCTCAAAATATTAAGTTCCTCCTGAAAGCCATGAAAATCTTTAATCAGCAGGAGCAAACGTTTGCCAAGGACACTAGTAAAATATGAATAAACAGTGCTACTTAAGTATCGGTGAGTTTCTATTATTTTTTCCTGATTACTTGCGAAAAGAACAGATATGACGAAAGAGAAAAACACCCCATAAAAACCATAAAATGGTTGAGTAAACACCTCGGCACTAAAACCATAACTATAATGAAACGTTAGTATGGCAATCGCATTACCCAACGTCCACAATATGAAAAACATCCGTTTTTTAACCAAAATTCCGAGTAACACGGTCGTCAAAGCACTGTTTAAAATCCAATAAAGTGTCATATGCCCCTGAAAGAGCCAAAACGTGGGCATAATAACCGTACAAATCATGATAACCAAGTAATATAAAATAGCATAACTTGACAAAAGTTTTTTATGCCAAAAGTGTTTTAATAATAAAACCGCACAAAGCAACCCAATTCCAAAACGGACAAAGATTTGGCTGTTATATTTTATTAAAATCTCATCTGAAGTCATGAAAAAATTGCCTACATACGTCAATATAGCAAGGATTGGAAAAGCCAAATATTGCACGGCAAAATTTTTGAAATTTTCGTCACAGAAATCCCTTATAATTCTGTAAAAACCTTTATGATAAATATTGACAAAATACCGAAGCCTATAATTATGCCAATGATATCTGCAACGTTGGGATAGTGTAGCTTTCGCCTTATAGGGACGGAAATTCATTGGTATAATTTTCTTTCCATCAATGTCTTGGTTCCAGCGTAATTTATCGATGAAACGACGCGATAGCAAGAACACAATCCCGTTCGCAATTATCCCAGGCAGGGCAGCGTGGATTTGCGTCTCTGACAGAAAAAACTTCCAAAAACACGTCACTAATAATCCTGAACACGAACTTATTAAAAATGTCTTACTGCTTCCTTCCCTATAAAAAAATCCCGCCAGTAGAGGAGGGAGTGCTATTGGCCATAAAAATAAGTAAGCGTACATCACTATTGCAAAAATGTTTTTTAATTTCAATGCCATTAATATACTAAACATACCTATCAATACTGTCGATATCCTTGCTAATAATATGGCTGTTTTTTCAGAAAAATTTTCTTTTTTAAATGGCAATATGATATCATTTATCATGGTAGTGCTAACTACGTTCAAATCTGAATCAGCAGTCGACATAACCGCAGCCAGCAATCCAGCAACAGCAACACCCCTAACACCAATAGGCAAAACTTTGTCAATCAACTCTATAAACATAGTGTTCGGATTAGCTTCTGGAATTATACCATGTGCCATCAAGGCTACAGCCCCTATCAACAAGTTCAAAAAAAGTATTAAAACCGCAGATATCAACATCGATTTCCGTGCCTGGCTAGTACTTTTGGCTATTAATAATCTTTGTGCAAAGGATGGTTCTGGAGCTGCTATTACCCATAATATAAATAAAGATATACACATAGTCACGTCACCAGAATTATTAAAGGGTTTCAACAAATTTTGAGGAACAGCTTGAAACACTCTCTCTAGAGACATTAGGTAACCACCTGAATGAATATCGCCTATATAAGTAATCATTCCGATAAAAACCGCAGGAAGTATTACAAGAACAAACAAAAACTGAAGAAAATCAGTCGTCACAACAGATTTCATACCACCAAAGGCAGTATACCCGATTATAATTGCATAACCTATGAAAACACCCAGCTCAAAAGATATTCCGAGAAAGTAATTAAACAAAAAGCCTATAGCTGTGACTTGACAAGCCACAGTTGATATAGCGTCCAGACCTGCAGCTATTCCAGTAATTAATTGAGCTTTTTTTCCATATAACGCACCCATAATATGACCAATGGACAATAAACCCATAAATCTTTCTGACCTAGGGGCAATAAAATGACCAACCAAATAAGTAGAAATTGGTCTAGTAAAAGAGAGGATGATAAATATCATTCCTGCTGTAAAGATGCGTTCTGACCTTGATAAAATGCTAGTAGCCCCGATTACGGTAGCAAAGATTGTTCCGACCAAGAAGGGGGTGGAAAATTTTCTGTCCGATATCGCAAATTGCCTCAGCGTCTTGACGTTTTTACCAGACCTTAAACCAACATACATCGTAAACAGCAAATACGCCGACACTATCCCTATGTCTACCAAATGCTCCCAGCCTAGCGAATATAATTTGTTCAAAAACTCTGTCATATGCTCATTCTCTATTTACGTCAAATATTTGCAAACGATTGTATATAACTTTTAGTAATTATGCAACAATAAATATAAAATTTTCCTCTTTTTTGTTGTTTTATTTTATAAAATCCCTGCATTTGCTTGTTTGGGTAATTGATTTTTTTAGAAATCTCTTTTAGGGAGAACGTAATTTGGGCAGAATTCAATAAATTCTAAAATTAATGAGAGTACAAAGAACAATCCCTATCAAACCATAATACGTGAAAAATATCATTGTCCCTGAAGCCAACCATCGGTTTCATACCAAAAAACCTTAGTGCCAGCAACTGTGTGTCTTCCCTTATACTGGAAGGCAAAGTATCACCTTCTATTCTTTGAATTTTTTCAGTTCCTAGACCGTGCCTAGGAGCATTCATTATCTGAAGCCAAGTTAGATTGGAAAGTTCAATCATTTTTTTCACAAATGCTAATTTTTCCTCCTGCTCACATTCATCCAGCCTATATTTGTCACGAACATGAAGATTATGATGTAAAGAAAGAATAGGAGTTTTGTTGTTATAATTGACTTTACTCAACAAATAATGAGAACAATCTTGACAATCTTTTTTGATTATATTTTTATTCTTTTTGCTATTCTTAACTTTGCTATTATTAGCCATAATTAGTTTAATCTATTTTTGAAAAACTTTTCCATCTCCACATCTGATATAATCCAATCAGACTTTTTTTGAGCTTTTATCCAAGGGGCTTCTGCGTGCGTCATATTCCTAAGCCTCCAAGCAGAATATTGACCATATTCTTCATATATTTCTCCCAACAAGCTCCTAATATCTTCTGCTATTTCATTAATGTCAAAATTTTCGGACACAACTAATTTGCCACTGCCATGTTTTTTGTATTTTTCATAAAGTTCTTTGACCACAGGACCATGTTGCCATGCAAGGATGTTATTGTCAAAAAGGCGTTTGCCTTTCAATGCAAGATAAAACCCTTGGGCGTAGTAACAGAGTTTTTGCAACTTCAAGTTTGATATATAGTCTTCGCTCTCGTCATCTTGAAAACACAAAAAATAATCCGCAACATCAAAAACACTTATCATTTTTCTCACCTATAAACATATGGCACCGATAACAGTATATACTTTTAATTTAAAATAAATAAAAAAATTATTGCAATAACATATTCCAGATTACAATTCCTCGTTTTCAATCTCAATCAAACAACTCTAATCCAGTTAAGAGCTGATGTGTTCGAGGCTGGTCAGGAGTTCTTTTATTCTCGCGAGACGAGTTTCTGTTTTCTCGAGCTGGTCTTTGTGCTGAGCCTTTGTTTCTTCCGACGCTTTTGATATAAACCCTTGATTATTAAGACGGGTTAGAATACTTGAACGCTCATCGATCAGTTTTGCCTCTTCTTTTTTTAGTCGCAAACTTTCTTGCTCTAAGTTTATGGAGCCGCCAACCTCAAGATAAAGAGCCTCCCCCTCTATAATGATGGGAACCCTAGCGTTGAGCTGACCTAATGTGGTTTCATCCTCTGCTAGTTCAACCTTGCAAAGTTTATTACAAAACACGATATATTGCTTAATTAACGAATATATCTCGTCTTTTTGACTACTCACAATCAGTTTGAGGTTGACACTAGGCGAAACGCCAAAGTCAGAACGTGTGGAACGTATTATGCTAATTAAGTTTTGCAATCTATCGATTTCTTGCTCAGCCACATTAAATTCATCTGGCAATTCCGCAAAATTTGACCAAGAAGACAAGCTGAGGAGTTCGCCTTCTTTAACTAAATTGACTGCCCTAGCTAATTCTTCAGTAATAAACGGAACAAATGGATGCAAAATTTTAATCAGTTGTGACAACACAAAGCCACATGTCATCCTTGTCTCTTTAGTCAATTCTTCATCTGACTCGGAATTGAATATTGGTTTAATGAGCTCAAGATACCAATCGCAAAAATCACCCCAAATCGTTTGGTATATCATGCGAGAGGCTTCGTCAAAGCGATAAATTTCGATAAATTTTTCAACCTCAAACGACAATTTAACCACCTTAGAGATAATCCATCGGTTTATGGGGTGACGAGCTCTCAAGCAGTCAAATTCGTCTTCATATTTGCAATCATTCATTAATACAAATCTTGTTGCGTTCCAAAGTTTTGTCATAAAATTGCGATATCCTGCAATTTTGCTTTTGCCCATATTAATGCTTCTTGATGGCGTGCTCGACGCTGATATAGCAAAACGGAGGGCATCGGCACCAAACTCGTCTATTAAATCTAGGGGGTCAAGAACGTTCCCTTTCGATTTTGACATTTTTTGACCTTTTTCATCGCGAACAATTGCATGAATATAGACCTCTTTGAACGGGATTTGTTTTCTGATTTTTGTCGTTAGCATAATCATTCTTGCAACCCAGAAAAATATTATGTCAAAACCAGTTATCAAAACATCCGTCGGATTATGCAAGGAAATTTCGTCCGTTTTTTCAGGCCAGCCTAGTGTAATGAAAGTCCACATGCCAGATGAAAACCAAGTGTCCAAAACATCTTCATCACGCTTGAGTTCAACCTCATCTTGCGTTTTGTAGTGTTTTTTTGCTAACTCCTGTGCTGAAAGTTCATCTTGTGCGACAAAAACTGCTCCGTCATTGCCATACCACGCGGGTATTTGATGCCCCCACCAAATTTGCCTCGATATACACCAAGGTTTAATATTATTCATCCAGTCAAAGTATGTGTTTTCCCAATTTTTTGGCACAAACTTTATTGAGCCATCTTTTACAACCTTAATCGCCTCTTCAGCCACTTTTGAGGTGTCTAAAAACCACTGCTCGGTCAAATATGGCTCTATCCTTGCACTCGACCTGTCGCCAAAGGGCACAGTGTGTTTGATTTTTTCTTCTTTTTCTAAAAGACCGGCTTGGTTAAGACGCTCGAGGATTAAAGCCCTCGCTTCTTCTTTCGTCAGCCCCTGATATTCCTTGTCAACCGAATCGTTCATCAAGCCGTCTGGGGTTAAGATGTTAATCACATCTAGGTTATGACGTTTTCCAACCTCAAAGTCATTAAAGTCGTGAGCAGGCGTGATTTTGACCGCACCAGTGCCTTTGTCTTGGTCAGAATATTCATCGGCAACGATTGGTATCACCCTGTCGGTTAGCGGGAGCTGGACAAACTGTCCAACAAGATTTTTATAACGCACATCATCTGGGTGCACGGCAATCGCAACATCCGCCAACATCGTTTCGGGTCTTGTTGTGGCAATTGTTATGTATTTTTGACAACACTCGTCATGACCAGCAGCCAACGGGTATTTTATATACCACATGAACTCGTCGATTTCTTTGCCAACAACCTCTAAATCAGATATGGCTGATTTCAAGGTCGGGTCCCAGTTTACGAGCCTTTTGTCCCTATATATCAACCCCTCATTAAACAGCTCAATAAAGGCTGTCTTAACCGCACCTTGATACTGCTCATCCATCGTAAACCTTGTACGAGTGAAGTCAGCCGAAACCCCCAAACGCTCCATCTGACCCAATATCACACCACCTGAACGCTCCTTCCAGCTCCAAACAGCATCCATAAACTTTTCTCGCCCGATATCTCGGCGGTCTATATTTTGACTGGCAAGCTCTTTTTCAACCAAAATTTGGGTCACAATCCCAGCGTGGTCAAGACCTAGTTGCCACAAAACATTAAACCCTTTCATCCGCTTATAACGAATTAAAATATCCTGCAGTGTATAACACAGTGCGTGCCCCACATGTAGCGAACCAGTCACATTGGGGGGAGGGAGCATGACAGTATATCTCGGCAAATGCTCAGAAGCTTTCAAGTCAAACCTAAAAGCATCCACGAGATTCCAAGAATCTAGAGCCTGTTTTTCTATATTCTTATGATTAAAAACCTTTTCCATAGAAATCTTTCCTAAGTTATATCAATCCCCAATAATCCTGCGGCATATTCTTTGGCAGAAAAATCACAAAGGTCGTCTGCTTTTTCACCCACACCAACGCCCAAGATTGGCAATTTAAACGTTTTTGCGACTGATATCAATGCCCCTGCTTTAGCCGTTCCATCAAGCTTTGTGATGATAAGCCCTGTCACACCAATTCTTGAAGCAAATTCTCGCACTTGGTTTATTGCTGTTTGACCTGTGGTCGCGTCCAAAATCAAAATGGTTTCTTGTGGGGCAAGGACGTCTTGCTTACCGATAACGCGTTTGATTTTTTCTAACTCTGACATGAGGTCATCACGATTATGTAACCTACCAGCAGTATCAATGATAAGCACATCATCCCCAAATTTTTTCGCAGATACATAAGCATCAAACGCCAATGACGCTGAATCTGAGCCATGATTTGAATATTCAACAGGAATATCAAGCTTCCTCCCCCAAAATTGAAGTTGCTCGACGGCAGCTGCCCTGAATGTGTCGCACGCCGCCATCCTGACTTTTTTTCCATGTTTTTGCAAAAAAGCCCCTAATTTCGCAGCAACGGTTGTCTTCCCGCTACCATTTACACCACAAAGCAATATAACCTTTGGTAAGCCGTCCTCACTATTACTCAAAAATTTTTCTAAGGTTTGCGAAAATGGACTGATTATATCAATAATTTTTTGTGCGAAAATATGTTTCACATCCGACTCCAACAGGTCTTTATTCAATTTTGTTTTAGATAACTCTGTTGTAATCTCAATCGCCGTATTGGGGTCAACGTCCGATAGGATTAATATTTCTTCCAATTCACTGATGGTGTTATCATCGATTTTCTTATTTTTAATAACCGCACTAATCCCATCGGAAATCTTATCAGAAGTGCGAGAAAGAGCCTTTTTTAATTTATTAAATATTCCTGCCATTCTATGACCCTTAAAATTTTTACAAACAAATACTTATTATCGCTTCCGAAAACCTTTGCCTCAATCAAGCTCCCTTCCGGTAGGGAATAGTCCGTTTTAACCTCTATAAAATGGTCACTTTTCGCTGACCTATCATGCTCGACGATAGCATAAATTGTTTTTCCAACAAATCTTGATAAACTCGCTTTTAATTGCAAATCGCCCAAATTGCGGAGTAATAACGCCCTTTGTTTGGCTATATTTTTGGCATCTGGGACTTGAATCATCTTTGCAGCCAATGTTTTTGGTCTTGGTGAGAAGGGAAACACATGTAAAAAACTTATATCTGCTTGTTTAACGAGGTCAATCGTATCTTGAAACATCGCGTCATCCTCTTCTGGAAATCCTGTGATAAAGTCTGCTCCAAAAATCACGTCCTGTCTTAAGCTTCTAATTTTTGCACAAAGGGTTATCACATCTTCTCGCACATGCCGTCTTCTCATGCTTTTTAGCACTGCATTACTACCAGACTGTATGCTAAGATGGATGTGCGGCAAGATGCGTTGTTCCTTGCATATTACGTTAATCAAATCGCTACCAAAAGCCGCTGGGTCGAGTGAAGAAAGCCTCAAACGTTTTACATCTGGGCATGCCCCCAGAATGAGCTCAATCAACTTTGCTAAACTTGATTTTTGGGCAAAATCATGTCCATAAGATGCGATATCAACCCCTGTCAGAACGATTTCTTTGTATCCTTTTAGCGTGAGCACCTCAATTTGTTTTATTATATCCTCTGGCAAAAGGCTATAGCTACGCCCCCTTGTAAAAGGTATTACACAATAAGAACAAAAATGATTGCATCCCCCTTGAATTTGTATAAATGCCCTAGATTTTTTTTCAAACCCATGTGCAATAGGGGACTTCGATTGATTATTGATGACATCTGTAATGTGCGGCTCTAATTGTTTATTTTTTAAATAATTATTTTTTATAGCAATATAAATTTCTTCGTTTGATTTCAACTTATTGCTAATTATTCCAAATACCTCAGGCATTTTTAAAAAAACTTCACCAGAAATCTCAACAGCACAACCTGTGACAAAGATTTTTGCGTTCTTATTTTTTCTATAATATTTCCTTATTGATTGTCTTACTTGTCTTTCTGCCTCTGCTGTAACAGAGCAGGTATTAAAAACAATAATATCTTCTTTTTCCCCCAAGCCCACACGTTCTAAGTTATCACGTATAATCTGAGACTCATAAGTATTCAGCCGACATCCAAAGGTAACAACTTCTATCATTATTTATTACTTCATTATTTAATTATAAAATTATTCAATACGAATACGACTTTTTTTTCAATTTATAAATTAACATTATTTATTAAAATAAAAGTTGGGAATTAATTATATTTAAATATTTTTGCCTTAATAATATTAAATGTAATAACATTTTACAGATGAGTATTAGTTTTATGGTAAATATGTCGGATGAAAATCAATTCAAAGAATTGGCAAAATTTGAAAAACAAAACGTAGTTTTAAAATGGTTCAGCCCTTTTAAAGGATATGGTTTTGTTGAACACTCTGACATCAAAGAAGACATTTTTGTTCACTTTTCAATTATAGAAGAATTTTTCGAATATTGCCTAGAAGCCGGCGATAAAATCACATGTGATATTGTCCAAAAGCCAAATGGGTATCAAGTTTCCAAAATATATAATGTTGAAAGAACAGAAAATCCGCAAGATTCCAATATATACCCAGATGAGCAAAACTTTTCGGGTTATATAAAATGGTTTAATCCAGTGAAAGGTTTCGGCTTTGCCTGTGCAGACAGTATTGGTGAAGATATTTTTATCCATGTTTCTACTCTGAGAAAGTACGGCATCTCTAATATAGTTTCTGGGTCAAATGTCTCGTTAAAAACACACAGGTCAAAAAATGGCTTGGAAGCACATTATGTGAAAATAGTTACTTAACGTTCCTAGTAACTCGGTCACACTGGGCGATTAAAACCAACAAAACACTTAAAATTAATATACTATATAACCACCAACTTTGGGTTATGCTATAGTTCACGCAAGACATAGATAAATATGCGATAAAACCGGCAAAAAACCCATTCTTCATTAAATTATCTTTGATTTTATTTATTTGGTTTAATACTGCAATATGCGTTAACAAAAAGATAATCGCCCCTAAAACCCCCAAATGATACCACCACTCCAATGGTGTATTATGTGGATGAACGGGCTTTAAAAAGGCTCCTTTAAAACGATTTTGCAATCTTTTTTGTAAATTTGGATAATCAGGATATCCAGATTTCGTAAGATGCCCAAACCATAGGTATTCATGGAAAAGCTCATCATATGTTGAAAAGCATATATAAGAAGGGTTTGTGAAAGTTCTATATAAATATTTTTTTTCAGAAAATTCTTTTTTATATTCAATATTGGTGATTTCTTTTAAAGAAGTTTGCATATTAATTTGCGGTCTAAATGACCCATCGTCAGAAATATGAAATTCCAATTCTGGTATCACGTCACTATGCGACAAAGCCTTATTACTATTGATGAACCCAATTCCATTACCCAAAAACGGGTTTTCTGATATTTTCTTCGCACATGCTTTGATTATTAAAACTCTGTGGATAGAACTGCTGCTTTTTAGTATAAATGGAAAATTCTTAAAAATAACATCTGGTTTAACAACAAAATCTGAAAATCCGGCAGTTATCGTGAGTAAAATCAGACCATATTTTATTGAATAATAGATAAACCTGCCTTTTAATACACATCCAATAATAAAGCATAGCGTTGAACAAGCTAAACCTAAAATTGCCGTTTCATTATCCACCTTAAAACAAATTAAAGTTGATAACGCAATAATTATAAAACAAGTGAATAGATGCTTTTTTTTGAATAATAAAGAAACCAATGGAAAAACTAAAACCGCTATATAAAATGACCATCGATAATATGTCATATACAACGATTTTCTAGCGATAGCTCTTCTTAAGAGTTTATGAGCTGTCTCTTTCTTGTTATAGAAAAATTCTAAAATAGGATAATCGAGGTATATGTCTAGCAAAACAATAATTTGCGTAACGATTAATGTATATATTAAAGGCTTAAAATTTATATCTTTTGGCAGAAAATCCGTCTCTTTATTCAAAAAAATCAAACCCAAAAAAAACAATGCGGCAAATGTGCTTGCAACCACCAGTTTAAGTGTTGGTCTTAGGCAACATAAAAAGTCCTGCGACCATAACAAACTCACCAACATAATTAATATGGGGATAGATATTAGCGTGATTTCTTTTTTCCTCGCAAATATCCAAATTTTAAATTCATTATTATGATTGCGAAATATTTTGATGTAGACTAAAAGTGTTAAAACGTAAAACGTAGAAACAGAAAGATTAGAATAAAAAGCAGAAACACACATCAATATTGACATAATTATCATTAATGAGTTCGCTGTAATATTAATTTTTCTCTGCATTTATTTTTTATTAAACATTGAAGTTTTTAATATCAATTAGATGCGAATAAATCAACAATAACTTGGATTGAAAGAAAAACATGGAAAAATCTATTGGCATTATTGGAGCGGGAGCTTATGGCACAGCATTGGGTCAAGTGCTGAGTTCTGCTTATGCCATAACCCTTTATAATGACCTAAAAAATATTGTTGATGAAATAAATAACAATCACACCAATAATCATTTTCTTCCAAAAACATGTCTTAACCCAAAGATTAAGGCTACTGTTGATTTTTCGTCTATATCAGAGCATTCGTTAATTATTATTGCTGTGCCCACCCAAGCGGTGCGTAGTGTGTGTGTGCAAATGTCTGATATATTGCCATCAAACATTCCCATTATCTCTTGTTCAAAAGGCATAGAAAATTCAACTGGTTTATTAATAACTGAAGTCATCAACTCCATATTAAAAAACCCCGCATTAGCATTGTCGGGTCCTTCATTCGCTCGTGAGATGGCTCGCCAATTGCCTTGTTCTGTTAATCTTGCGTCCGATGATTATAATCTTTCCAAAGAATTATCTGAACTTTTAACAGTAAAAAATTTTTCAGTCATACCAATAAAAGATGTTATTGGGCTACAGCTTTGTGGTGCACTGAAAAACATTTTGGCCATAGGGGTTGGGGTTATTTGTGGATTAAATTTAGGTCACGGCGGAAAGTCAGCAACCCTGACAAAGGGCATAAAAGAAATTGCATCATTTATTGAAGCAGTTACTAACAATCACTCGACCATCACAGAATTGGGCGGAGTGGGGGACATCGTTTTAACATGCTTAAATGAGGAGTCTCGCAATTATACCCTAGGTTTTAATATAGCCGCTGGCAATGTGTCTTTACCGCTCTTTCAAGAAACAACACAAACTGAACCGAGACCTTTGGCTGAGGGTTTGTTAACCCTAAGGTCGTGGTCAAAAATTTATAATCGGTATAAAAAATCTTGCCATATGAACGTCTCTATGCCACTATTCGATGGCATTTATGCTCTTTTATATGAAAATATGAGTATAAGTGAATTTGTGGAACTCGCAATTTAATTGATGACATAATTGATGTTTTTGTATAAATTGCTCTGAGTTATGGTTTTTGTTTATATTAGGGAAGATATATAATGAATCAAGATATTGCTGGACGCGTTAAGCAAATAATTGTTGAAAAATTGAGCGTTGATGCAAGTAAGGTTGTAGATGATGCTAAGTTTGAAGATGACCTTGGTGCTGATAGCCTTGATACTGCCGACATTGCAATGAAATTCGAGGAAGAATTTTCAATAGAAATTCCTGACGAAGCTCTAGTCAAGATTAGGACTGTTGCCGACGCAATCAACTTCATTAAGGAAAATCACAAGGGCTAATTTTTAATGAGCGATATGAAAAATCGTCGCGTTGTCGTTACTGGGATGGGGGCGGTCACCCCCTTGGCTTGCAATGTTTCAGACAGTTGGAGCCGGTTAATATCTGGTTGTTCTGGAGTAAGGCAAATTAGACACTTCCACACGGAAGATTTGTCTTCAAAAATTGCTGGATTGGTTCCCTCAGAATACAACATGTGCTCGGACGCATGCGACAGCCCTTTTAAACCTGAAGATTGGGTTGAACCAAAAGATATAAAAAAAATGGACAGGTTCGTGATTTATGCTATGGCAGCAGCGTCACAAGCGGTGGTTGATGCTGGAATAGATAATATCGAAGATGAGGATTTTCTCTCACGTGTGGGAGTGATTATTTCTTCTGGCATAGGTGGACTTTCCACTATTTATGACACGGCTGTCTCGCTCGATGAAAAGGGGGCTCGGAGGATAAGCCCATTTTTTATCCCTGCTAGCTTAATCAATATGGCTTCTGGTCATGTGTCGATTAAATATGGCTTTAAGGGGTCAAACCAATCTATTGTCACTGCTTGTGCTTCTGGCTCGCACTCCATAGGCGAGGGGGCTGAAGCCATAAAACGAGGAACAGCTGATGTTATGGTCGTTGGCGGAGCTGAAGCTGCCGTGTGCCGATTAGGGGTTGCTGGCTTTTGTGCTTTAAAAGCTTTATCGTCCAAATTTAATGACGCTCCAGAGTTCGCATCACGTCCTTGGGACAATGAGAGAGACGGCTTTGTAATGGGAGAGGGCGGAGCAGTTCTTGTTTTGGAAGAGCTTGAACATGCATTAAAAAGAGGAGCAACAATACACGCTGAAGTTTTAGGTTATGGGATGTCTGGCGATGCGTATCATATCACATCTCCTGCTGAAGATGGCGTTGGTGCCCACCAAGCAATGTCACTCGCACTTAAAAATGCTAATATTAATAGTGATGAAATTGACTACATTAACGCTCATGGCACATCAACCCCTGCGGGCGATATTATGGAGCTTTCGGCGGTATCTAGGATTTTGGGAGGGCATGCCAAAAGAGTTTGCATGTCGTCTACTAAATCTTCAATTGGTCATTTACTTGGTGCTGCGGGAGCAGTTGAAGCCATTTTTACAATAATGAGCATGAAAACTGGCATTATTCCACCAACTCTTAATTTACATAATCCTCCCGATGGTTTTGATATTGACCTAGTTCCTTTTAAAGCAAAAGAAAAAGCCGTTAACGTCGCAGTTTCAAACTCTTTTGGTTTTGGGGGTACTAACGCAAGCCTTGTGTTTAAAAAATTCGTTAATTAAAAAATTTTATTTTTTCGCTCTATTGATATGTATCATTTCTACGGCTTTGTTCTGTTTAGAAAGACCGAATCAAGACGTCAGGCTTTTAGTTAGCGTAAAGGTAACACCGACTTCTTTAGCTAGAAACTTATACAACACAAAAATAGCAAGCAATCCTCTTTTTGCCAGAGTGTATGCTGTGTTTATATTTTTCATGAAGGAAAAAAAGCGTATTGCAGGTGTTTATCACATAAAAGCGGGAACGCACCCTTTTAAATCTATTTATCAAATTTCTCAAGTAAAATCAGGCAAATTGAAAATCACTATTCCAGAGGGTTTTACAAACGCTCAAGTGGTTAAAAGGATTAATAATTGCGAGTTTTTATCAGGTCATATAAAACACCTCCCGCCAGAGGGAACATTATTTCCATCTACATACAGTTATCTGCCAGATGAAAGTCGTCAATCCATCATCGATAGAATGTATGCGTTCAATATAATCACTATTAAAAACCTTCTAAATGGTCGTAAAATCGATATTGAAAAACTTATTACACTAGCTTCAATAATCGAAAAAGAAACGCTTTATGAGGACGAAAGGGCTCTTGTATCTGCAGTTTATCTCAATAGGTTAAAGATTGGTATGCGTCTGCAGTCTTGCCCAACTGTTATATATTCCATCACTTATGGCAACGAAAAATTTCCTTATCGGTTACGTAAAGAACACTTGTTTAATATCAGTGCGTTCAACACCTATCGTTGTAAAGGCTTGCCGCCAGCACCAATATGCAACCCATCAAAAGAGAGCCTTGAAGCAGCTATTAACCCTGCGGATGTCGATTTTTTATTTTTTGTTTCTAATAACAAAAATCCTTCGAGCAAGCATATTTTTTCTAAAACCTTAAATGAACACATTGTTGGTAGGAAAAATTTAAGTAAATAATAGTACTATTTGAAGCATATTTAAGGTTGTTAAACTAATATGCTATTAATTGATGTCAAAATATGAAAAAACTTGAAGATATAAACCATCAAACTCTTTTAAATAAAAAAGTATTGTTACGCACGGATTTTAATGTCCCTGTTGATAAAGCGGGTTGCGTCCTAGACGATACGAGAATAAAAGATGCCCTCCCCAGTATTAATTTTTTAACAAAACATGGTGCTAAAGTAATTATTTGCTCGCATATTGAGAACAACGAAAAAGATATTAAAAACTCTTTGTATCCGATAGCCCAACACTTATCTAAGTTAATAGGGAAAGAGGTTATATTTTGCCCAAACCTAATAAAAGAAACCCTGAAACAGTTTATAGAAAGCATGACAGAAGGAAGCGTAATATTAATCGAAAACATCCGGTCAACACCGCTTGAGAAACAAAACTGTGAAAAGTTTGCGAAAGAACTTGCGTCTTTAGCTGATATTTATGTAAATGATGCTTTTTCTGTCTCTCACAGAACACATGCCTCGATTGTTGGTGTTCCAAAGTTTATTCCAAGTTATTGCGGCATTTCAATGAGTGATACAGTTTCCAAACTCAACAAATATATTGACAACCCCAAACCCCCAATAATGGCGATAGTAGGTGGGGCAAAAATTTCTACAAAATTGGATTTGTTATTAAGCCTCATTAAAAAAGTGAATGTTATCGCCATCGGCGGAGCAATGGCGAACACTTTCTTGCTCGCCAAGGGAATAAATATAGGTCAATCAGTCTTTGAAAAAGACCTTTTAATAACCGCTAGAAACATTATAGCAGATGCGGAAAAACATGGTTGCGATTTGATTTTACCTGTTGATGTAACATTACAAAATGCTAAAAACAGCTCAATATATGATATAAACGATGACGGTATAATAATGGATATAGGAAACATTTCCGTTCAAAACATTATTAACCGCACAAATACAGTCAATACAATATGGTGGAACGGTCCAGTTGGAAAATTTGAAGAAAACCCGTTTGATACGTCCACCAAAATTCTAGCAAATAGCTTAGCCGAGATGTGCATTAAAAATAAAAAAGATGTCATAGTTGGTGGGGGCGACACCATACACGCAATAAAAAAATCTCAGCTATCTTTATCTGATTTTACTTATGTATCAACGGCAGGTGGGGCGTTTTTAGAATTCATAAAAAACTCAACCCTAGCTGGAATAGAAGCCCTAAATTAGGGTTCAGCTCACAAGTCAGCAGTTTTAATTAAGATAGTTAAAATTATTATTTTTCGCTTGACATTTTTATAAAACTTTTGCATAATCTCAAATGTATCCAAATCTTACGTTGGTCGCCGTTTAGGGGCTGGCGTGGTAAGGGCACGAGGAAGCTGACTTTAGGGTTGCCTTAATTTTTGGGGCCATGGGTTGGATGTTTTTTTCGACTTATTAGTTCTTAATTAAAAATCCTTTTGCGTTTTCTTATGCCTTTGTTAGAGAGGGACTTAATTGGTTGGGGGTGAGTTTCCCCTGTGTCTGCTTTATGAAAACAAAGGAGTAATGTTATGAGTAAAATTATTGGTATAGACCTAGGCACCACAAATTCTTGTGTGGCTGTTATGGAAGGTAAAAATTCAAAAGTTATCGAAAATTCTGAAGGAACCAGAACAACCCCTTCAATCGTCGCGATGAGCGATTCTGGTGAGCGTTTGGTTGGTCAACCCGCAAAACGTCAAGCCGTTACTAACCCAGAGAATACTTTTTTTGCAGTAAAACGCCTTATAGGGCGAAGAAGCGATGATGCTGCTGTGACAAAATATAAGGTGCCATACAAAATCGTAAAAGGCGATAATGGTGATGCTTGGGTAGATGTGCGTGGCGACAAAAACAGCCCCAGCCAAATCAGTGCACACATTTTACAAAAAATGAAAGAAACCGCCGAAAATTATCTTGGCGAAAAGGTTACGCAAGCCGTTATAACTGTTCCCGCATACTTTAATGACGCTCAGCGTCAGGCAACGAAAGATGCTGGTAGAATAGCTGGTCTTGAGGTCTTGCGTATCATTAACGAGCCTACTGCTGCTGCTTTAGCGTATGGGCTTGATAAAAATGAAAATGGCTTGATTGCTGTTTATGACTTGGGTGGCGGCACATTTGACGTTTCTATCTTAGAAATTGGCGATGGTGTGTTTGAAGTGAAGTCAACCAATGGCGATACTATGCTTGGTGGTGAAGACTTTGACCAGTGTATCATTGACCATATTGCTGATGAATTTAAACGTTCCAATGGAATAGACTTGAAAACGGATAAATTGGCACTACAGCGTTTGAAAGAAGCTGCAGAAAAAGCAAAAATAGAGCTTTCTAGTGCAACTGAAACTGAAGTGAATCTCCCTTTCATCACGGCGGATGCAAGTGGACCAAAACACCTTAATATGAAAATATCTAGGTCAAAATTGGAGTCTTTGGTTGAGCATCTAATAAAGCGTACCATTGAGCCTTGCAAAAATGCATTAAAAGACGCTGGAGTTAACGCCAGTCAAATTAAAGAGGTGATTTTGGTTGGCGGTATGACCAGAATGCCAAAGGTCATCGAAACTGTGAAAGATTTTTTTGGTAAAGAACCTCATCGCGGGGTTAACCCAGATGAAGTTGTCGCCATTGGTGCGGCAATTCAGGGCGGCGTTTTGCAAGGTGATGTGAAGGATGTTGTATTGCTTGATGTGACGCCTCTTTCTTTAGGGATTGAAACACTTGGTGGAGTTTTCACAAAGCTTATTGAACGCAACACAACAATCCCTACCAAAAACAGTCAAGTTTTCTCAACTGCGGAAGACAATCAAACAGCGGTTACTATACGCGTCTTTCAAGGAGAAAGACCAATAGCCAATGACAATAAAATGCTGGGTCAGTTTGACCTTGTTGGCATTGCACCAGCACCACGAGGTCTTCCTCAGATAGAAGTTACCTTTGATATAGACGCAAATGGTATTGTGCATGTGTCAGCAAAAGATAAGGCCACAAATAAAGAGCAGGCGATAAAAATCCAAGCATCTGGCGGTCTGTCGGAAGAAGACATACAACGGATGGTCAAAGAGGCAGAGTCGCACGCCGAAGAAGATAAAAAACGCAAAGAACTCATCGATGCTAAAAATCAGGCAGACTCCATGATTAATGCAACTGAAAAGTCATTAAAAGAACATGGCGATAAGGTCTCGGCTGAAGAAAAATCTGCGATTGAAACTGCGATTTCAGACCTTAAGGCTGTTTTAGAAAATGATGATGCTTCTGTCATTACTGAAAAAACAAACGCCTTGACACAAGCTTCCATGAAACTTGGTGAAGCAATTTATAAGGCACAAAGTGAAGAAGCTAACGCAACAGCTGATGCCCAAGCCTCAGGAGGTGAATCTAATCCTTCAGGCTCAAATAATGCTGACACAAATGAAAAAGTTGTCGAAGCTGACTTTGAAGAAGTAAACACCGAAGACAAAAAATAAAGAATCTGTTTTGTGCCTACGTTTTTTGTAGGCACTTTTTTTATGCATAAAATGGAGAGCGGTTTAAATGTCGAAAGATTATTATGATATTTTGGGAGTTAATCGAACAGCCTCTCAAGAAGACTTGAAAAAGGCGTATCGCAAACTTGCTATGAAATATCACCCTGACCGCAACGCTGGTGATAAGGCTTCGGAGAAAAAATTTAAAGAATTAAATGAGGCTTATAGCGTTTTACAAGACGAACAAAAACGCTCTGCCTATGACCAATTAGGTCACGATAACTACACGAATCACGCTCAATCTGGTGGGGCAGGGCAATATCAAAGTCAGGGGTTTGGTCAAGGCTCGCCTTTTGGAGATATTTTTGATAACATTTTTTCAGATTTCATGGGGGCAGGGGCTCGGTCAAACAAAACCTCTGGCACTGCTGGAGCTCGCGGGTCTGACCTGCGTTATGACACAAATATTACCCTAGAAGAATCCTTTAAGGGCAAAAAAATCAATATTAAAACAGAAAATTATGATAAGTGCGATGCCTGTAATGGCACGGGTTCTGAAGGGGGCAAACCCGCAACGCTGTGCTCTGGGTGTCGTGGCAGTGGGACGGTGCGAATGTCACAAGGATTTTTTTCAATAGAACGCACTTGTAGTAAGTGTGGCGGTGCTGGCTATACCATCAAAACCCCATGTGTAAAATGTCACGGCTCTGGTCGTGTTCGGAAGGCTCGAGAGCTCGCAGTCACCATTCCAGCTGGCGTTGAAGAAGGGGTTTGTATTAAAGTTTCAGGCAAGGGTGAAGCGGGAATAAGAGGTGGTGCCACTGGCAACCTTTATGTTTATATACACATCAAACAACACAGTTTTTTTGAACGCAACGCCAGTGATTTGCACTGCACAATCCCGATTGCAATGACAACGGCGGCACTGGGCGGGTCTGTTGAGGTTCCTATTATTGACGGCTCCAAAGCAAGCTTAAATATACCTGAGGGGACGCAAAGCGGAACAGCCTTAAGGCTCCGCGGTAAGGGGATGACGATTATGAACAAGCCCACAAGGGGTGATTTATATGTTCATGTGAAAGTTGAAACCCCCGTTAAACTTTCTTCTAAGCAAAAAGACCTATTAAGGGAGTTTGACGGCACATGCGGTCAATCACAGGCACACCCTGAAAGCTCAGATTTTTTTGCTAAACTAAAAAACGTTTGGCACGACATAAAAAAAGAACTGGGCGATTGAACAGCTCGTGGATTGGATTAGCTTCACCGTATCTAAAGAACAAGAGGGAATACGAGCCGACAACTGCGTAAGCGAGGTGTTCAACCTGTCTTTTAGCGAGGTTCAAAGACTTTTCAGAAAAGGTTTTGTTAAAAAAGGCGGCAAAAAGATTTCTGCCTCAGAGAGAGTTTGCCCCCATGATGAGGTTTTCGTGCCAGCCTTTATAAGAGGCAAAAGTGCTGATATAACGAATCAAACAAGCCCTATAAACCCTGAACTAGTCGATAAGTTTGCCTCGATGGTGATTTATGATGACAAAGACCTCCTTGTCATCAACAAACCGAGCGGTTTAGCCGTTCAATCTGGCACGGGAATTAAATTAAGCGTTGACGACTTTATAACGGCTTTTAACACCATTAACAATGCTCAACTTAAGCTGGTTCATAGACTGGATAAATCCACATCTGGTGTGCTTGTCATTGCCAAGGGTCGAGCCAATGCTCGCCAGTTAACAAAACTTTTTGCTGAAAAGTCAGTTCGAAAATTATATTGGGCAATAACCGAAGGCATCCCAGCAGAGCCCCACGGCATTATCAACCTACCCATAAGCAAAAAGCTCATATCTGGGGAAGAAATTATGACCCCTGATTATACGGAATCTGGGCTTGTCGCAACGACGAAATTTAAGGTAATTCATTCAGAAAATAACCTCTCTTGGCTTGCCCTAGAGCCGATTACGGGAAGAACGCATCAATTAAGGGTGCATTGCTCATCTTACTTAAAAACACCGATAGTTGGCGACCTCAAATATAACTCCACCATAAAACATCCCATGTGTCTGCACGGACGCAGGGTTTTGATTTCAGAAAAAGCCGATGTTTTAGCCCCCCCACCAGACAGCTTTTTTAAAGCGTTCACACAACACAAATCTTTAAACGATTTTTTAAATTTATATACCGATATAAATAACTTTATAAATCAATAGAAAAATAATTTTGGGAATTGACTTATTGCATGTTTCCTATTTTAATGCAGGGTGCAGGCTGTTGCTTGCGGTCGGCTTTGGGTGTTTTTTTGTGTTTTGCCGACTTATCAAGTCTTATAAAATGGATGGATGGCCGAGTGGTCGAAGGCGCACGCCTGGAAAGCGTGTATACGGCAAAACCGTATCGAGGGTTCGAATCCCTCTCCCTCCGCCACCCTACGTTTTTCGAACTTCATTACATGACACGCCAAAATTGACCTAGAACTAGGAGTGCCTGCTGAAGCTTTAGCTTAGGCTGTAGGATTATGCCTTATGCTTATCTTGTAGAATTATCAAATGGCAATTTTTATGTTGGCTTTAGCAGTAATCAAAACAACGAATTAAGACTCATACAGAACACTCGAATGCCTCGTGAGAACGACGACGACTACACCTTAAGTTGTAATTCTTCAAAAATGACCGAGAAGAAGCCTTTTTTTTGTAGGTATTTCTAACGTTATTGTTTCTAATAACCTTCCCGACGGCACAGCATATCTTTTTGTCCCATCCGCCGTAGGGTTTGGTGTATGTAAAGATTATGATATTCGTGATCGATGCAAAAAAATACGAAATATTTGGTTATTTTGGAGCCACTCGTTTGAACGAGGATGGTGTTATTAAAATTTTATACAAGTCGGTTTCATGTGAAGCAAACAATGACACCTGAAGTTTTTTCCGATGATAGTCAAGAAATTAATAATTTCGCAAGCTCGATTAAACTTTTGAAAGAACACATATAATATTAGAAGTCAGTTCAACATAAAATTCAAAGAGAGGAGGGGATTATAAAAAAACCTCCTCTTCCTGTCTCATTCAGAAAGAGGTTTTGATATCATCGAAACATCTCATTATTTTTGTGTCAAAAATGCACTGGCATCTTAGAAAGAGTAGGGTGGTTGCAGAAAGGGGCTCAGCCAGTAGTTAGATATGAATTTTTTATATAAAAAAGGCAGTTAATCATCTGAAAAATGAGTAACTACCTCTGTAAGATAAGGGGGTAAATGGTCAACATTTACCCCTAAATACCTCAATTACACTTATTAGTTGTCTGTTGTGGATATTTAGTGTATTGGAACAGATTGCAACTCACACCCAAATTAGTACAAGCTCTACCAATGGCGCCGCAGTGGTCAGCTCGGTCATCTACGAAAACAACGTGGAAGTAGTCCTTGAAGTTCTCTCCTCTAATATCAGCTGGAAGTACACAATTAATGATATAGGTAAAAGCAGCACCTTTACTGATTACTTTAGAGAATTTAGGGCTTCCAGTATAAAATACAGGGAAGTTGTTATTGAATCGGAGCACAACTCCACAATCTGCCGGTATATTGTTCCCTTTTGCATCTTTAACCCAATACTCTCGAGTTAATTCCTGAAACGGCTTACCATTTTCATCTGTATTGCCTAATATATCCTTTACAGTTACCTTTTTCTTTCTATCATTACCTATTCTTGCTGCTTCTACATAAGTCCTCAAATCTCTTCCAATCTTTGCACCAGGTGTAATGTTGTCACGACCTGCACCCGTTAAAACCCCGAAGTAAATGTTACCCTTATCCTCCGAAAAGTTTAAAAAATCACCAACTCCTTCTTCTATTTCAAAAACTAATGGTTTCTTAGGATCTGGAGCATGCCACAATGTCTCATCTCGGTCTGAAACAAAAAAAATATTTTTGGTTGGATGTTCTTCACAGATTTCAGCTACCCTTTGTTGAATTTCACCCCAAGAATTAACTGGTTCTATTTTAACTGTGTTCCTTTTGATATTAAGCCTCGCACTGTCAGCAAATTGACAACAAAAAGCTGCCAAGATTATACTTGTTTTCAATAAATTTGTAATTTTCATATTATACTCCTTGTTAAAAATTAAATTACTTTTTGATAATAAATCCTTTTAAACTATTTTTGCAATACTAAAAATTATTTTTTTTTATAATTATTTAAATATGACGATATTTTAAATACAACTATTGGCAACATATCGCTAAATAAACATTATTTCCATCGCCTTAAAAACAAGGCTTGATTCAGAAAAAAATTCTCTCATTTAAGCTTTTATTCTGTTCCGAAGGCAAATCATATACTAAAAAACCCCTCTCAATGTCAAAATTATTAGCTCTGCTTAGACATAAAAACATCCCATTAAACGTTCTTCTTCCTTCTTGAGGCGTTTTTCCTTCTCTGCTTACGTTGTTTTTCTTTCTTCTTAAGTTCTTTTTCGTTGTCCGTAAGCTCCTCTTCATTTTCTAGACGCTCTCCTTCATCTGCCTTTTTACGTGCGGCCTCTTTCTTATTATTAAGTGGAGCGGCTTCTTTCTTACTCTTAGGTGGAGCGGTTTGCTCAGACTTCGCCACTTTCTCTGAACGCTCACTTGAAAGAAGTTCTTTTTTCTCTACACGTTCTTCCTCTGTATTCTTACGCTTTTCTTCTTTCTTGTTATTAAGCTGTGACTCTCCTGCCTGTTTAATTTTTGTTTCTTTCCTTAAGTTTTCCTTCGACAGAAGTTCTTTTTTCTCTAAGCGTTCTTCTTCCTGCTTGTTATCAAGCTGTGACTCCTCTGACTGTTTAGGCTTTGCGTCTTTCTTCAAAAGAGCCTCTTCCTCAGTTTTCTTACGCTCCTCTCCCTCCTTGTTATTAAGCTTTGTCTCTTCTTCTGCCTTTTTATTCTTTGTTTCTTTATTTAGGCTTTCTTTCGACAGAATTTCTTCTTTTTCCTTCTTCAGACGAGCTTCTTCCTCAGCTTTCTTCCGTTCTTCTTCCTGCTTGTTATTAAGCTTTGTTTCCTCTGCCTGTTTACGCTTTTCTTCTTTCTTTAGATATTCCTTCGCGAGAATCTCCTCTTTTTCCCTCTTAAGGCGTTCGTCTTCCGCCTTCTTGCGTCCTTCCTCTCTTAGAATTTCTTCCTTCTCTTTCTTCAGACGCTCCGTCAACGCAAGTTCCTTACGCTTACGCTCCTCTTCCATCTTCATGAAGCTGTCCGTCGAGGAAAGTTCTTCTTGTTCTTTACGCTTTTTAAACTCCTCTTCCTTGCGGAGGCGTGCTTCTTCTTCCGCCTTCTTAAGTGCCTCTTCCCTTAGACTTTCCTCCTTTTCCCTCTTGAAACGAGCCTCTTCTTCCTGCTTAAGCTTCAGTTCAGCTGCCTTACGCTCTTTTTCCTTTTTTTCCTCTTGGGAACGTAAGTATTCCCTGTAGCTTTCCGTCGAGAAAGATGATTCTTCCTGCTTCTTCTTCAGCTCTTCCTCTTCCTTCCTTAAGGTTTCTTCCTTCTCTTTCTTCAGACGTTCGGTCAATGCAATTCCTTCTTTACGCTTAAGCTCCTCTTCCACCTTTATGAAGCTGTCCGTCGAGAAAAACTCTTCACGTTTTTTAAGCTCCTCTTCCTTGCGGAGGCGTGCTTCTTCTTCCTTTTGGAGGTGTTCCTTTTCCCTCTTGAAATGAGCCTCTTCTTCCTGCCTCTTCTTCAGTTCTTCTTCCTTAGCCTTACGCTCTTTTTCCTTTGCTTCCTCCTGGAGAAGTAAGTATTCCCTGTGGCTATCCGTCAAGAAAGATTCTTCCTGCCTCTTCTTCTCTTCCTCTTCCTTTTGGAGGTGTTCCTTTTCCCTCTTGAAATTAGCCTCTTCTTCCGCCTTCCTCAGTTCTTCTTCCTTAGCCTTACGTAGACGTTCTTCCTTTTCTTTCTCTTGGAGACGTAAGTCTTCCATCGTCGAAGAAGTCTCTTCTTCAGGCTTTTTAATTTCCGTTCCTTTCTGTAAGGTTTCTGCCGTCTCATCATACATGGTTGTTAACTGAGGTTTATTATCTTTATTCTCCGGAGAGGCTTCCAATAACGGTGTATTTTGATTTGTTTTATCCTCTGTTTTAACTTTAGCTTTTTTATTTTTCTCTTTATCAGTTTTTCCTACAGTCTGCTTCTTCTCTTCCTCTTCCTTCTTGAGGCGTTCCTCTTCTTCCTTCTTGAGGCGTTCTTCTTCTTCCTTCTTACGCTTCTCCTCTTCCTTCTTTAGACGTTCCTCTTCTTCCTTCTTTAGACGTTCCTCTTCTTCCTTCTTCAGACGCTTCTCTTCTTCCTGCTTCTTCTTCAACTCCTCTTGACGCTTACGTGCTTTCTCTTCAGCCTTACGCTTCTCCTCTGCCTTCTCCTTCTTTTCTTTCTCTAGACGTGCTTTCTCTTCCTCTGCCTTCTTCTT
>CAYJEJ010000010.1:0-31489 GCA_964369315.1 uncultured Alphaproteobacteria bacterium
AATAAACCCCTCGCCTTTATTTTTACTTATTAGCAACCCATAATTCAAATTATCCTAGAACATCTAAAATGTTGTTATATTTTTATTAAAACTCGTTATTATTTTTCTTTTATAAAAAAACTTGACAATTGATGGATGTGACGCTATATAAATTAGTGTCTTTAATGTTTAAGTTTTTTTTAAAAGGATTTTATTATGATTAATAGAAAAATTATACTGTCTTCCGTAATAGCGGGGGTCGTCTCTCTCTCAGCTAGTCATCATGTGACCGCTGCTTTGCCTAACTTTCAACAAGGTCAAGAAGGAGTTCATGTAACTCTAGTAAACAAAAAAGTCCTCGACGATCAGGGTGCCTTCTATAATTCTCATCCTATTAAAAAAATAGAGGACACAAACTCTAATTTTCAAGTTCAAATATTCTACAATAAAGAGGACCTTAGGTTGCCTACCTCTAAGGAAGATGAGAACTCGAAAATACGTTACGCTGTATTTAAAGATATAACTGGGTTTGCTAAACTAGGTGGTGCTCTTAATTACCAGTATAGTGTAGAAAAAACAGTAGCTTCCTATGGTAAATTTTATCAAGAACTGAAATTTACAAATGTTTCTATGGATATAAATACTGCAATGGCTATTCCTTTAGGAGAAAAAAATGGTAAAGATGCCTTGCATTATAGAGAAGTAGACGGAGTTAACAGATTTTACCTCGATAAAAATGAAACTCAGGAGATTGTGATTACATTATTGGAAGGTATAGCAAATGGGACAAACAACGTTGATTTTTTAAGGTTCCATCGCGTCGAAATTTTACCAGATGGTATGTTTTTTTTGCGTAAAAATATAGAATCCGTTACACTGTCTGAAAGTATAAAGGTTATACCTTCTGATTCTTTCAGGGGCTGCATTGCATTAAAGACTATCAATCTAGGCCACGTAACATCACTTGGTGATAGAGCTTTCTATAATTGTCAAAGCTTACAATTACAACCTGAAAGTTTAAAGAATGTAAAACACATATCCAAGGAGTGTTTCAGTGGCTGTAAATTATTAACCCTTCTAGACCTACAACATACAACATCACTTGGTGATAGAGCTTTCTATAATTGTCAAAACTTACAATTACCAAGGGACAGTTTAAAGAATATAAAACACATATCCAAGGAGTGTTTCAGAGACTGTAGATCATTAACCCTTCTAGACCTACAACACGTAACATCACTTGGTGATATGGCTTTCTTTAATTGTCAAAAGTTAGAATTACATCCTGGCAGTTTAAAGAATGTAAAACACATACCCGATGTGTGTTTCTGTGGCTGTGAATCATTAACCCGTCTAGACCTACAACACGTAACATCATTTGGTTCTGGAGCTTTCCGTAATTGTCAAAAGTTAGAATTACATCCTAGCAGTTTAAAGAATGTAAAATACATACCCGATGCGTGTTTCAGTGGCTGTGAATCATTAACCCTTCTAGACCTACAACACGTAACATCATTTGGTTCTGGATCTTTCCGTAATTGTCAAAAGTTACAATTAGATCCTGACAGTTTAAAGAATGCTAAAAAAATAGGTTGTGAAGCTTTTGGATACTTTATGAGCACATTTGAATACCTTATGAACAAAAGTGTACAAACACCAGAGTTAGATTTGCGTAACGTAAGTTGTCTTGGATGGAATTCTTTCGAACATCGCGGTTTGCAAAAAATTACTTTATCAAGCAAGATGCGTAACCATATTGCAGAAATTTACAGAATCGACCGGTATAGTAAATTTCTATTAAATTTTGTTGAATAGGAGGTATTAATCTACTGAGACTGGGTTCAATGATAAGGAAGAAAATAGGTTATTTGAAGATTTCAGGAATTTATTTAAGTAATAATATACCTAATTAAAACTTTCTTTACTTAGATTTCTTATACTAATCTTGAATAAGAACTTAACTTTCATGAAAACTAACCGGCGAGGGAATAAAAAACCCCTCGCCTTTCTTCTTCTCAACTTAACATCATTAAATCTGGCAAAAATACCAAAACTATTACAACAGTACTTAACGACCTGTCTTAATATCAAGTTTTGTTCTTTGGAGGATACATATTCCGTCGATGTTGGGAATGCATGCTCGAGACTTTATGTTCCAAAATCTCTAACTTTTTCAGTAATGCAGCACCTTCTTCATCGGTAACAGTGCGTAGTTTATGCATCATGTTCCTCAATCGGTGTAATGTTTCTTTCTTTTTTGTGTGAGAGATTTTCTTTTTCTGAGCTGTGACTTCAGGCTCTATTTTGAAGAAACGCTCAATCTCGGCAAGTTCTTTTTTGATGTGGTGATAGGTGCTGTTAACAATTTTTGTCCCAGAAATTTGTTGGTTGTCATTGACATTAGGTGAGTCAATGGTCGCGTTTACGACAAAGCCATTCAAAACCAGCACATGAAACACAAAAACTTTTAACAAGGAAATCTTTTTATTACTATTTAACAAAGTGAACCCCCATAAATCATTAAATACATTCTGGTATTAATTATTATCATCGTTATTAGAAGAATAAAAGATTTTTAAATAAAAAACATTTAAAATTTTATTTACCTTATCAAAAGGTTATTATTTTATGTCCTTGAAGAAAGGGCTGTGATTAAGGTGCCGTCATCCAGATAATCCAGTTCTCCGCCCAAAGGCACCCCTCGGGCAATCTCAGTGATTTTCAGGGCTTTTCCCTCTAAGCTTTCTTTTAAATAGTGAGCTGTTGTTTGCCCATTAAGGGTTGCACTTAACGCGATGATTATCTCTTTATATTTGTTAACTTTACACAGTTCAACCAAGTCATCCACCCTTAATTCGCTTGGTCCAATTCCATCGATTGCACTTAAGGTTCCTCCAAGGACGAAATATTGCCCTTCAAATGATTTTGTCCTTTCAATCGCCCAGAGGTCACAAACCTGCTCGACTATGCACAAGCAATCTTTATCCCTGTTGTTATCGCAACATATGGAACACATGGGTGATGTTGTGTCTATATTCCCACATACGGAGCATTTGGATATTTTAGAAATCACGTTATTAATAGCAGCTGAAATTGGCTCCAAGCGAGATTGTTTTTGTGCCAATAGGAAAAGCACCACCCGCCTTGCTGAGCGTTCGCCCAACCCTGGTAATGCTGCGAAAGACTTAATCAGATGTTCAATTTCTGGTGCCATTAAAAGCTCTTGCAACAAATTTTAACAAGTTGTGCAAAGGTTTCGGGCATCAAGCTGGCTCCCCCGACCAAAACGCCCCCAACAGCATCATTAGAGACAAATTTTTCAACGTTTTCAACGTTTACTGACCCGCCGTATAACACGCTCGTTTTCCGACCAGAAAGTTTATTATATTCAAACGAGACAAAATTATGAATTTCTTCTATTTCCTCAATTTTTGGTGTTAGACCAGTACCTATCGCCCAATCGGGCTCGTATGATAAGATTATATTCCCCTCAAGCCCATCTATAATTGACATTTGCCTTTTCAAGACCTGTGTGGTTGTTTTTTGCTCATACTCGACAATTGACTCGCCTATACACAAAACAGGTGTCAACCCCGCATGTTGTGCGGATATTAGCTTATCCTTTAATATAGACTCGTCCTCACCATTATATTTACGCCTTTCAGAGTGTCCCACTAGGACGTATTTACAGCCGACATCGGCAAGCATACTGGCACTGACCTCACCAGTAAAGGCACCGCTTATACGTGTATAGCAGTCTTGTCCACCGACCGATATTCCCGAATCATTCAACAATTCACTCAGCTGTGCAAGATAAACATAAGCTGGACAAACTATAACAGAAGGCATCAAGTCCCTATCCACATCACACATTGATTGGGTAAAGACCTTAACGTAATCTTTCATGCTCGAAAGACTGCCGTTCATTTTCCAATTGGCTATTATATATTTATTCATTATTACCTTCCATAATATTTAATGCTTGGACATAAATGTATCATTAAGGTATAACACTTATGTCTCTCGGGTTTAAGTATGATAGCATTTTTTGGTAATTATGTTAGAATTTATTAGAAAATATTTAGGGTCATTTTTTGTAAAGGCTGTTCTTTCACTGGTGGCTTTTACATTTATCTTGTTTTTTGGGATTAGTGATGTCATCAATCGCTTCACTGGAAAGGATTATTTCCTGAAAGTTGGAGGCGTTAAGGTCAACACAAGTCAATTTCAAGTTTTATACAACAAAAAGCTTGAGCTATTAAGAAGACAAGCTCCTTCTTCCCTAGAACTCGATAAATATTCAAACCAAATTTTTGCTAGCGTATTGGGTGAGCTGATAGAAGAACTTTCCATAGAACAAATTTTTGATATTTGGGATTTGGCAGCCATTGACGACAATATTGTTAAGTTTGTCCTACAAAACAGTCCTGCTTTTAAAGATAAGAACGGTGTGTTTAACTCAGACGCTTTAAGAAACACATTAGCAATGAGGCAAATCCCCGAAAGCGTCTTTTTATCCGAGCTGAAGTTAAACACCTCTCGGTCAATGATAATGATGCCGCTTTCCCTACTTTTTAACGAACCCAAGGTTTTGATACAAAACGTAACTAACGCTGCATTAGAAAACCGTTCTGTTGACATCGTTTATATATACAACTCAGCAGTTCCAAAAATGTTAATCCAAACACCTAGTAAGGCTGAATTGGAATCGCACTATGAAAACAATCAGAACGAATTTGTTGAACCTGAAAGCCGAGATATCACGGTTTTAGTGCTCGATGAAAACAAAGTTTTAAATTCTATAAAAATATCTGATGAAGAAATATCAGAACAATACCAACTGAAAAAAGCTGAAGAAGGCGAAGATTGGAACGAATCATTAGACCAAGTACGTTCAGAGTTAATCACTGAAATACAGCAATCTAAGTTTGCAGATGAAATCAAATCCTTAACCGCTAAAATAGAAGATGAAATCGCTTCAAATAAAAACGTGAATTCCATCGCTCAAAAATATGGCTTATCTGTTTTGAACCTGAAAGACTTGCTTACCAACAATACTATTCGTAGCACGAAAAAAACCGCGATTGCAAAGCCATATGGTTCAGAAATTTCTTCACTTGCTTTTAGTGGAGGCAACTTTAATGTGTTTCAAGAAACAACGCACGGGGTTCAGTTTTTAATTCTGCTTGACAAGGTTTCCCCGTCGTTTATCCCAAAATATGGTGATATACAGCCTTCAGTCGTAGCTTCTTGGGAAAAATCAGCTCGCATTAAAGCTGCAAAAAAAATGGCTTTGGATTTGACCAATGCGGTCTCAAAAACTCAAAGCTTATATCAATTAGCGAACAAACAAAGACTTACTGTTGATAGCTATTCATCATTAACGCGTAGTGGAGAAATATCCCCAAACAGAAAATTACCCCACGACGTTACAGAGAAGATTTTTAATGCTAAAATAGGGCAAACCTTGGCATTAGAGGTCGAAGGTGGGCAAATGCTCGTTCATATTACAGGAAAGAGTTTACCGAAGTTACAAGATGCCCAAATGCAACAGGTAAAAGCATCTTTACATAATGATATGGTAAACGACTTATTTAGCCAGTTAATTAAATATTATGGCAAAAAAATAAAAGTGGACGTTAATCAAGACGCACTAAAGCCCTATTCTAAGGGAAGTGACTGAAATATCATCTCTTTAAAAAGAACATTATCGATGTGGGCACTTTGTTTTATTTTTTTCTCAAGTGCCCATAATTTTTTGACAGTTTCAACATCGCTCGGCTCAGTAATATTTTTTGATGCTCCACCAAGAAAAAACCGAATCGCTGAAACGGGTTCCAATTTTGAGATGATATCTAGCCTTCTTCCTTTATTAGTATTTTTTATATCACTATCTTTGAACGCTAAGCCCTGCAACACATCAATCTCAAACGCGAGCGAGACAATGTTTGCATCGTCAAGTGCCAGCCTTTGCTGAACGGCTTTAAAAACATTTTGGGTAATAGCCGAAGAGTGATGAAAAAATGTGGTGCACATTATTTTGGTAAGGTTTGAATTGTTGATGTTGCTGTCTTTACTAAACATCCCTATACAGTCACAATCAGTATTTCCAGAAAGATATTCCCCTATTTTTTTCGAAAAGCGATAGCCGTCGGTCACTAAGATAAAAAGATGGTTTGAACCTAAGATTTTTTCAAGTTTGCTTAGAAAAGCGTCGCCAACCTTCTCGATAACAAATAATTTTTTCTGTTGATAGTCCGCAAATAAGCTTTCTTCACTTAAATTTGAAAAATCAAAAGATTTTGGACCAGATGAGAGACATTGAATACCTTGATATTCTGGTTTAAGCCTTGCTGCCGCCAAGATAATGTCGACCATTTTCTTTTGAGCTGTTTGGTCATTACCAAATAAAAATATAACTCGCCTATCCCCTGATAAAAACTTGTCTATTTTAAAGTTAGATAAAAATAACTTCATCTCTTTTGCTTAGAAAAAACCCTAACAGCTTCAAAAATCTCTCTCGCCATACTTTCAAACATACTGTCATAATATGGCGTATAAAGATTGAACTCAAAAACTCCTTGAGAGCTGGCTGTGTTATACGTTATGACTGAATAAACCTTGTTCTTAAAAACAATGTTTCCACTATCAACGTCTAAAACCTCGAAGCTAGCCGTAGCCATTATCTCATAACGACCGACGGTGCCGTCGATGTATCTCACTAATTCTCGGTTGCGTATATCCAATTGAACATTAAGCTTGTGAGGGCAAGAAAAGTATATTGGCGTATCTTGAAAAACCTCTAGTATCCTATTTCTCAAATTCACCCCCTCTTTGTTTGGGATGAGCGAGATTTCCAATGGGTAAAGCTTGCCCTCTTTAGAAGGTTGAATTCCAACGTTTTGGCATAAGTTCTGGTGTTGATTGGCTTCATGTTTATGCAATGCAGAAATTTTGCACCCACTCATCAAAAAAACCATCAGAAGCAAAGCCAATCTATACGACAAAGCTGATAACCTTCTCTGGAATAAATACAACTTTTTTGATATCACGTCCGGATAAATAACCCTCAACAGAAGGCAAGTTCTTCGCCATTTGCTCTATTTCCGCACCACTTAACCCAGCAGAAACATTTAAGGTGCCTCTTAGCTTTCCGTTAACTTGAACTGCTATTATTATATCCCTATCTTGTTCAACAAGGTCATGTTTTGGCCATGATATGCGGGCTATCGAAGAGTTTATGCCCAACTTCTGGTTAACCTCCTCAGACAAATGGGGGGTTATAGGAGAAATGGAGATATTTGTTAAATATAGTAAGTTACCAAATTCTTGACCATACTGCTCAACGTTTTCGAGTAATTCATATAAAATATTGACAGAATCCCTGATTACGGCAATTGCTTTATTGAAGTGAAATCGTTCATATAATTGACCGATTGAGCCGATATTATTCAAAACATCCTGAAACTTATTCTTAACATTCAGCTCGAGATGGTCATATGAAAATTCTTTATCAATATCGTGCGTCTGACCACATTTTGATAAAAATAATTCGACTAACCTCCAAAAGCGATTAATAAAACGCCAACAACCCGATATGCCTTCGTCAGACCACTCCATATCCTTATCCGCTGGGCTGTCAGACAAAACAAACAAGCGAATGGAATCTGCACCATAAACATCAACCATTTCATCAGGAGAGACGACATTTTTCTTGGATTTGCTCATTTTTTCTGAGCGTCCAGCAACAGCAACACTGCCGTCACTTTTACAAACGATTTGCCCATCCACGTTTTCCACTTCGTCAGGTGCCAGCCAAGTGCCGTCCTTATGCCGATAGGTCTTATGGCAGACCATCCCTTGAGTAAACAAGTTTTTAAAAGGCTCATCGACTTTTAATAAATCACAGTCTCTTAATGACTTTGTGAAAAACCTTGCATACAGCAGGTGTAATATCGCATGCTCAATCCCACCTATATAATAATCCACGGGTAACCACTTTTGCATGCTTGATGTATCAAGACCTTTGTCGCCAAGCTTTTCTTCTTGACAGAACCTTGCAAAATACCAAGCCGAATCAACAAATGTGTCCATTGTGTCGGTTTCTCTCTTTGCCATCAGCCCGCACTTCGGACAAGGCGTCTTTCGCCAAGCGTCATGTCTATCCAGTGGATTTCCTGCTGTATCAAATTCAACATCCTCAGGTAATATGACAGGCAAATCATTCAAATTCGCAGGGATAACGCCACATTTTTCGCAATGAACCATCGGGATTGGGCACCCCCAATATCTTTGTCTGGACACACCCCAATCTCGAAGTTTATAAAACTCTTTTGCTACACCAATCTTTTTATTTTCACAAAAATTGATAATCTCTTCTCTGGCTTCTCTGACGGTTTTACCGTTTAAAAAGTTGGAGTTAATCATTGTGCCATCGCCAGTATAGGCTTGTTCACTGACCTCGTCAGAGTTTGGCTTTATAACGCTTTTAATAGGTAAGTTATATTTTTTAGCAAAGCTCCAATCACGTTCATCGTGTGCTGGCGAGCCAAATACAGCACCTGTGCCATAGCTAGAAAGCACAAAATTCGCAACGTATACCGGCAAACTATCAATTCCCAACTCAGGAATACTAGCTGTCACGCCAGTGTCGACACCGACTTTTTCCATCTTCTCCAAGTCTTCTGTAGAAACAGTGCTTTGACTACAAGATTTAATAAAATCTGAAACATTTGATTTATGTTCGGCTATTTTCACAGCTAGCGGGTGGTCAGAAGAAATCGCAATAAAACTGGCACCGAAAATCGTCTCTGACCTCGTGGAATATACTTGAATATCTTCAAAAACCTCTCCGCTTTGAGAACGGGTCTTAAAACTTAGAATCAGACCCTTAGAATGCCCAATCCACTGTTTTTGCATTAATTTTACTTTTTCAGGCCATTCGGGTAACTTCTCTAAATCCTGAAGCAACTCATTTTGATATGCTGTGATTTTAAAAAACCATTGTGACAATTTCCTTGTTTCAACAATGGCACTAGAACGCCACCCCCTGCCATCGATGACCTGTTCATTGGCTAACACACAATTATCCACTGGGTCCCAATTGACCGTGGACTCTTTTCTATAAACCAATCCTTTATCATAAAGCATTAAAAACAGCTTTTGCTGAAAAGCATAATAGTCTTCGTCACAAGTTGCAAACTCTCGCTCCCAATCATAGGAAAAGCCAAAAAGTTTGAGCTGTTCTTTCATCGCTGCGATGTTGCTGTATGTCCACTCCTTGGGATGAGACTTATTCGCCAGTGCAGCATTTTCAGCAGGCAATCCAAAAGCGTCCCAACCCACGGGATGCAAAACATCAAAGCCATTTGCCCGCTTATATCGAGCAATAACGTCGCCTATCATAAAGTTACGAACGTGCCCCATATGAACACGTCCAGAAGGGTACATAAACATCTCAAGCACGTAGCATTTTTTGTTTTCAGAATGGGAACATGTTTTTTCTGAATGGTTTTCCCAATATGTCTGCCACTTTTTTTCAGTCGATTTGAAATTATATGGAACGTGTTGTTTCATTTTTTTTATCCTCAGTTGTTCTTTTTATTGATTATAGATTTTTCTACTTCTTTTTCAAAGTTTTTATCATCATCTATTGCAACCCAGTCGCCGGATTTATCCTTAACTTGTCTGAATACGGTAACATTGACATTTTTATCTTCCTCTGAGAGCCTGACAGAGATTTTCCTACGCATATTTAAATTATTCAACGGCATCCAATCTGTGACAAACAAACCGTTTCCTGAATCACTGACGACCAATGGGTATTTTGACATTTCGTCAGTCACATTTTTTAGCATGCATCCGTTTTTAGGCGGTGTATGTGAATTACTTGTTTTATTAAGAGAGATTTTTCCTAAAACAACATCCTTTCCGCCAAGCTTCCCGATGGCATCTCTCTTTTTTTGAACCACGCGATTATAGCGATTATTTTGATAGTTTAGTCGCTTCAGAGCATCGGCAAAAACTAATTCAACAAAACAAATTGAAAAAATTAACACCGAAATAACTTTTTTCATAAAACCTCGCCATATAATAACTGGGCGTCAAGCCCAAACACATTATAAATAAAAAAAGGAAGGAGCCAACCCCCTTCCCATCAAATTTTGCACCTAAATTAAAACCTAGAAAGAAACCCTTGTTCCCACGACAAAAAACGCTCCGCTAGATTTATATTTTTGTGAACTTAAATCATCTGCAGTATACCCATTAAATAAAAGGGCTTGGGTGCATGTTCTGGTTTCAATGAAGTTAACCTCTCCATAAAACACAAGTCCGTCCACATAATTATAATCTAGTGTCGTTGACCAAGCGTTACACTTTGCCTTGGAAGAGCTCCCAAATTCGGCAACCGTAAACATGTATGCGGTGGCTAATTTATATTTACCCAAAACATATGAGACGCCTATCGTATAGGCCTTGCCCGCGTGAGCATTTGGACGCAACCCAGCAGTATCGCTTAAAGTCTTGTTCAACAATGAATTTGTCATGTCCATGTAACCAATACCAACGGTAAAGTCCTTATAACCCAAAACAAACCCTAACTGATATGCGTTCAGGTTTTCATATGTTGTGGAATATGTTAAGTCATAATTATCAGACCACTTGGATGGTCTGCCATGCCACAAAACCAGTGATGTTGTTGTGTGCCAATCATCTTGATAATAATTATGTTGAACACCCCCAGCTATCATATTTTTCACGGCAGGATAACTGTTGCTTGTTGTAGGAGCACCCACATTAACGCCATTTTTTGAATCTGCCTTGGTTGATGAACCGACCATTTTGCTATGTGGAGTGTAGGAAATGCCCACAGTAAAACCTGAAATATCAGGAGTAGAATAAGAAATGGTCGACCCCCCTTGCACCTCATACGCCATATACTGCGAAGTAATCGCACCAACACAACCAGTGTAAACGCTCCCCAAATACCCTGCGAACCCCTCTTGCCCACCAAGTGTCGCAGAGGCGCCATCAACGGCGAGTTCGCCCGCAGCAGAGCTTGAAAGGGTTCCGCACTTAACCGTGCCCCAATCACCGCCAAAATCCAAATATGCACTGAACACATTCGACTGCATCTGCTCTACTGAAGCATAATCTGAGCTGAGAGAAATCGTCGCACCATATTGCAGACCATCACGCGTTATACCTGTGGCATTTACGTCAACATTACCTGTTGTTAAAAAGTATATGTCTTGTTGTTGCGTTGTCTTTTTTTCAGTGCCGCCCTTTCCATAAAAGGACATTGTTTGAAGTTGCCCACCAATCTTTGCGGTTATATGTTCATCACGGTGACTGTCATCATAGCCGTCTGGAACCTCTTCTGTTGGCTCTTCAGCAGGAAGCTCATCTGCCATAACAAGTTGTGAGCCAAACAATAAAACGCCAAAAATGAAGGTTTTCATGAGTAAATTATTCATAATGATATATGGCTCCTACAAATTTTTAATTCAGAGAACTACCAAACACCCCATTTTTATTATTAAAATAGTTAAAAATCAATTAAAATTTTCTTAAAAATCTATGTATATACCATTGTTTATATTAAAAAGTTTTTATTACACACATTCTGTTAATTAATATGTGTTATCTAATATCTATTAGATAATGCTGGAACAACTATGAAGTTCAAAGTAAACGAGACCGAGCAAATTCACACACTCTCTGCACTATTACAAGACGGGTTATTTAGCTTGATGCTCATGTATCACGACAAAGCAAGTCAACAGTTTCACATGTTAATCAACAGATTTTGCTGGGAATTAGTTGATAGCACCGCAAATGACACCTATTATCGGACGCATTGCGGGTTATACATATCAGGCACAGAAAAAATTACTACCAATAAAAAAATAAGATTCAGCCAATATGCAGACACCCTGCCTCTATTACACCTAAATTGGTCTGACAACACAAAAAAACTGTCACTAATTTTTTCAGGCGACATTGAAATGGACTTGGTTTGCTCTAATCTGAATATTTACCTAGCAGACACGCACGAACCATGGCCGTCCAACGCCGCACCATCTCATTAAGATATGATCTCTCACGAAAGAGTTATATAAGTTGATTTATATAAAAAAGCCTAATCTTTCTCTTCTATTTCAGAATCTTGCTCAGGCTCATTTTCATCAGAGTCCTCCACCTCAAGTGCTATATCAACTTCGTCAAAGTCTTCGATATCAATGTTTTCTTCAACGCTCACTTCCTCTGATACAGGCAATGGTTGGATTTTTGATTTTTTACCAATTATGGATTTAATATCAAATTCTGCTCCACAAAGTGGACAAACGGGCTTTGCCTTCCCAAAGTCATAAAATTTTGCACCACAAGACAAGCAAATTCGCTTTTTTCCCCAATCTTTCTCTGTCACGATATATGTTCCATTAATGATACTGAACTAACGATAATTAAAATGTATAATTCATATACACAGGTGTCAATACATGTATTAAAATCTTAGATGTATTCTATTTTTTTGATTTCAAAAGTTTTTTCCCCTCTTGGAGTTTGCACCTCAACCACCGCACCAATCGTCTTGGAGATTAGCACTCGTGCCAACGGGGATGTTAAGGATATATATCCCTTATTAACGTCCGCCTCGTCTATGCCCACAATTGTGTAGACCGACGTTACGTCATTATCGAGGTCTTTTAAATGCACTGTGGCACCAAACTTGACGCTATCAGAAGAAAGTTTTGAAGAGTCAATAACCTCAGCTCGCGATAATTTGTTTTCGATTTCTAATATACGATTCTCGATAAAGCCTTGTCGCTCTCTTGCGTATTGGTATTCAGCGTTTTCGGATAGGTCGCCCAACTCTCGTGCCTCTGAGATAGCCTTTATCACCTCTGGACGGTCAACCGACTTAAGTTGCTTAAGTTCAGATTGCAAATCTGCAAAGCCTTTCGGGGTCATAGGGATTTTATCGCCTGCATTAGTCATAACAGCACCTTAAACAATTTTTATAATGTAACAAAATTAAAGCCAAGATTGTATGCTTGAATTTTTTTTATGCAACCCCAAAAATATCAATTTTATTATATATAAAAAATATACATTACTGTGATATTAAATTTAAAAAACCATAAAGGATGAATGTTTTGCAAGATTTTGTTGGTGTGTTCTGTGGTGCAAGTGGGAAAGAAGAAAATGACCTTTTCAAACCTGCATATTCGCTGGGGGTCGAGCTAGCACATAAGAAACTTAATATACTTTATGGCGGAGGGACAAACGGTTGCTCAAAAGCACTGCTCGATGGAGTGATTTCTGTTGATAAAACGCTAATGACGGCTGTTGTTTTGGAAAACGAGGTTGAGAATATCAAAAATATTGGAATAAAAATCCACAAAGTAAAAAACATCGAAAAAAGAAAAATTTTTATCCTGACGCATTGCAAAAAAATCTTTATAATGGCTGGTGGTCTTGGCACATTAGACGAGCTTGCCTCTTCACTCGCACTGAAGCAAGCTGGAATATATAACGGTGAAATTATTATTTTTGACCCATCAAATTTTTGGGGCTTTCTTGACCAAGGCATAAAATTGATGCTGGAAAACAAGCTGATTAGCAAACAAGATTCTCAATTATATCAAAGGCTCACTTCTCTTGAATTTATTTAAAAAACCGAACTTTAAAAAATATTTTCTGCCCTTTATCTTTGGTGCATTTGGCGTTTTGGGGTTTGCACCTGTAAATATTTTGATTTGTACTATCGCGTCGGTGTCTTGGCTATATATAAACCTCTTAAAAACAGGCTCATACCGAGATGCTTTTAAAATTAGCTTTACTTGGGGGTTTGGGTTCAACCTTGCGTTATTTTATTGGTTGGTGTTTCCGCTAACCCTTGACGCTGAAGAATTTGCTTGGCTTGTTCCGCTCGCCTTAACGATAGTGCCGTCCGTGTTCGCTTTATTTTATTCGACGTTACTAGGGCTATTTAATGTGGTAGTGACAAGATTGAAATGTGCATTATTAAACCCTGTTATGTTTGCAACGCTATGGCTTATGATAGAAATTTCTCTCAGCACCGTCCCTGTCATTAATATTCCTTGGGGGTTGGTTGGTTATGCGACGAGCGGTAGTGTTTTCCTCATTCAGCTGGGAAGCATTTTAGGGATTTTTGGAACAGGTTTTCTTCTCGTTTTTTTCTCTGCCCTATGTGGAGAATGTATTATTGCAAAAGAGCGTCGAATAAAGTTAGTTTCCTTATTTCTGATGATTGGATTAGTTATATTTTCATTCGGCTTTGGTGCAATTCGGCTATACATTGCGGGGGATACGAAATTTACCGACATAAAAATCGGCATCATACAAGGGAATATCGAGCAAAACCTAAAATGGCAAGAAGACCAGTTATATAAGAATTTAGATAAATACATATCCATCACAAACCAGCTTCCGGAAGACGTAAAAATAATCATTTGGCCAGAATCTGCAGTGCCTTTTGCGTTATACGATGATGACACGTCGTTGTGCCAGTACCTAGCTTTTGCTACGAAAAACATGCGATTATTAATCACAGGGGGAATTCGTATCACGAAAAAAAATAATAACTCCCAATTATTTAATAGTATATTTTTTATCAGTAAAAACGGCAAATTACTCGATTGTTATGATAAAAGGGTTTTGCTCCCATTCGGAGAGTATATCCCGTTCAAAAGATTTATCCCTTTCAAAAAAATCACACATGGAACCCAAGATTATAGTTTTGGAAAAAAAATGAAATCATCCGTAAAAAATGCTGGAATAATTTTTTTACCTGTAATATGCTATGAATCTATCTTCCCTAAATTAATTAACCTAAGCACTAATGCAAGCTGTTATCAGGTTATTTTATCTCTCGCAAATGACGGTTGGTTTGGAAATTCCAGTCAACCATATCATCATCTTGCGATTTGTAGATTTAGGTGCGTTGAATCTGGAGTGCCATTGATACGGGCAACGAACACAGGCGTTTCAGCCGTGTTTGACTCTTACGGAAGATTAATAAATAAAATCGATATTAATCAAACAGGGTTTATTACCCTTAACATACCGCAATAATTACATATAAAGAAATTTATATTAAAATTTAAAACAAAAACAACTAATGGTTGATTTTTATTTATTACATCTACCTAGGATTTGTGGCAAAGCCTCCATGAACAGAACATAATACTTGTTAGAGTTGTATGAGGTATTAGAATGAAAGTACAGAAAGATATCAATAAACACATCGGCAGTCAGCTTAAAATAAGAAGGGTGTTGATGGGTTGGACTCAGGAGCGTTTGGCTGAATATTTGGGGATTACATTCCAACAAGTGCAAAAATATGAAAAAGGCACCAACAGAATCAGTGCCTCAAGATTGTTTGAAATCAGCAATGCCCTGAATATCGATTTAGACTATTTTTTTGCTGGCTTTGAATTTGATAAGAAAAACGACAACTCACTAAACAACATCCTTGCAGAAGAGCAAGAGCCTTATGATGACTTTCTTGCGAAAAAAGAGACTGTTAATCTTTTGAAACACTACTATCAAATATTCAACCCCAATGTCCGCAAACACGTGTTAGATTTGATACGTGCCATACCCAAAAATCAGGGTATCGAAGACTTTAATGGCTTTAAGTAAATTATTTCGCTAAACAACTAAATTACCAAATTAATTTCTCTGCCCAATAATTGGGTTGGCAACGGTTGTCGTCTTTGCTTTCTTCAAAGGTGGGGCTATCTTTTTCGTCAATATTTTTCATCTTTTGTTGGTGGGCAAAAACACCTGTATTAAGTAAAACAGAGCAAATCCCCGCATTTTTTGCACCGCATATATCGGTTTCAAGAGAATCGCCTATCATTACCATTCGATTTTTGCACAAAGGTTGTTTTAAAACCATTGACAGGCGTTTAAAAGCATCTTCATATATTCTTTTATGCGGTTTACCAAAATATAAAACTTCACCTCCCATTTTTTCATATTTTTCGGCAAAAAAACCTGCACAAAGTTTTATCCGGTCGCCATCTTTAGAAATTTTATCGGGATTGAGGCAAACCATCGGAAGATTTAACGAACGGGCTTTTTTTAATTCATCTTCAATGTCATCAAGATTATCTCCCTCATACGCACAGCAAGAAATCGCAATCTTATTTGCTAGGTTAATATCATCAACCTGATTTACGCATAAATTATCAAAAAATCTTTCATTTTCGTTCGATGACAAGTGATATATTTTTTCATTTTTTCTCTCTTCAGAAGCGGCACCAAAAAATTCGTTCGCGACAGAATCTCCTGATGTTTGAGCGAATAAAATTGTTGAAACATCCAATCCTACAGACTTTAAGAACTCTAATAAAGCATCACCTGTTTTTGATGTATTAGATAGCAAAATCGAGGTTTTATTCATATCTTTTAATTTTTTCAAGCAATCATTAACATCAGGAAACACCCCTATACCATTAAAAATCACCCCCCAAACATCAAAAAGAAAAACATCATATTGTCCCAATATCTCTTTGATGCCATCAATTTTTTTCATTATAGTTCCTAGTCTTTTCATATTGCTTAGATAGAAATCAATTTATAGCATTTCACTGAAAGATGCTCAAATATTTATATGGTGGACTATCATCAAAATGCTGATACCATCAACCATGGTATATTAATTTTTATAGGATTTTTTGTATGACATGTGTTTTTGAAGCTAAAATTCCTTTTCTAGATGGTGCGTTGATGCCATTTTTAAGTGAGGAAACGCTGAAATATCATTATCATAAACACCATATGGGATATGCTACCACTTTAAATTCTTTAGTTTGTCAGACCGATTTTGCTGAAATGGAGCTGGTTGATTTGATAAAATCATCAAGAAACAGTAATTCCCAGATATTTAACAACGCATCTCAAATATATAATCATGATTTTTACTGGAACTGCTTAACTGCGAAGCAAACCTCTCCAACAGGACGCCTAAAACAGTTGATTGAGAAACAATTCACGTCATTTGAGGATTTTTTAGGTCAATATGTTTCATTCGCAGCCGCCCTATTCGGTAGCGGTTGGTCTTGGGTAGTGGAAGAGAACAATGTCTTATCTTTTTTAAACACATCGAACGCGGAAAACCCAATTGGCTCGAATAAAAATCCCATTTGCGTCATCGACCTTTGGGAGCACGCGTATTATATAGACTATAAAAACGATAGAAAAAACTATATCACCACCGTAATAAACAACTGTATAAACTGGGATTTTTGTAGTAGCATCTTGGACTAGAGCAAACATTCATAATATATTTGAAAGGCTATTCACCATGTTCAACTATGTTTTTTAAAAAACATAGTTGTCAGATATTTTTTGCTTGATTTTGGATGATGTATTTTGCTAGCTATAACGGTAATTATTTTTAACGGAGATTTTTTATAAGTTACGTTCCTACCCCCGCTGGGGAAAAAGAAAAGCACAAGATTAACCGTGCAATAAGTGCGGCTCGTGTTATGGTGATTGACGAAAACGGAAACCATCTTGGTGTTCTTAGCAAGAGCGAGGCGATAAATCGTGCGGCTGATGTGTCTCTTGACCTTGTTGAGGTTTCACCAAATGCTAATCCGCCTGTATGCAAAATCATGAATTACGGCAAGTTTAAGTATGAAAGCAAAAAGAAGAAAACTGAGGCACGTAAAAATCAAAAAATAGTCCACATCAAAGAAATCAAGCTGACCCCAAACATTGGGGAACACGACTATCAAGTCAAACTCTCTAGCTTAAAAAAATTTATTGCTAGTGGAGATAAGGTCAAAATAACATTAAGGTTCAGGGGACGGGAGCTTTCTCATAAAGAGCTCGGTGAAAGCCTTGTGGAAAGGATGCTTACTGACTGTCAAGATATCGCAAAATCAGAAAGTAATGCAAAAATGGAAGGCAAGCAACTTGTGGTAACAATCGCCCCTGTAAAATAAAATTTAACTATTTTGATATAATACCTAGTGGTATGAAAAATGTTTTTATGCCTATATGCATAAATAAAAAATAGAGATACAATCTTTTAATTATATCTATAGGGAAAATACAAAAATGGAAGTTTCAACAGCAACTGAAACAGTGAATATCGTTCAAAGCGTCACAGCATCTAGTGGCGGTTCTTTTATTAGCCTTTTTTGGCAAGCAACAATTGTTGTGAAGCTTGTTATGTTGGGTCTGTTGTCGGCATCATGTTGGAGTTGGGCAATTATTATTTATAAACTGCGTTCATTTAACAAATTGAGCGGTCAGACCAAATCTTTTAACAAAACTTTCTGGTCTCACAAACCATTAGATGAGCTTTATTCCATCTTTTCTAAAGACGAGGCACCGTTTCCATCGATGTTTTGCGGTTTGTTGCAGGAACACGTTCAACTTTTGAAAAACGAGGCTTTTTATGGCACCGATAAACAAGCGTTTTTTAATGTTTATTCCGAGCGAATGTATCGAACATCTTCTATCTGTATTGCAAAGCGACGCAGAAAGTTGGAAAACGGATTAAATTTTCTGGCAAGCGTTGGTTCCGTCTCCCCTTTTGTTGGTTTATTTGGAACTGTCTGGGGCATTATGAACAGCTTTGAGTCCATTGGGCTTGAAAAAAACGCCAGCATTTTATCTGTCGCACCAGGGATTGCAGAGGCATTATTCGCAACTGCTATCGGGCTCGTGGTCGCAATACCTGCGGTGTTAATGTATAATAAAATTTCATCCCAAGTTTCAGAGTATATTGATAGGTTGGAGACATTTTCTGAAGAGTTGATGTTGATTTTATCTAAAAAAATAGATGACAGGGGTTTATAATGCCACACTTTAAAGCAAGAACAAAAAAACGCCATGTCATCAGCGACATTAATGTAACCCCAATGATAGATGTTATGTTGGTGCTACTTGTTATATTTATGATTACCGCACCGCTATTAACATCAGGTGTGAAAGTAGACCTACCAAAATCGCAAGCTCAATCAATTTCTGATAATGAGGAACCTCTCGTAATAAGCATAAAATCAGACGGCACTCTATTCATCGGCGATGTGTTGGTCAGCACAGACACCTTAATCGACAAACTTGTTTCAATCACGCATTCAAACAAGGACACCCGCCTATACCTATACGCTGACCGAAGCTTAAACTATGAAAGAGTGATGGAGACAATATCCACGATTAATACCGCGGGTTTTAAGAAAATCGCCTTAATATCAGATAGCACTCGCTCCACTAAACAAAAGTTGCATCGTTAATATTGGAGGTTTTTTTGCAACAAAGTTTTCGAATCTCTCTTGGACTGCATTTAATATTTATGCTCGCCGTCTTGGTGGAGTTTTCTTTTTTTTCAACGCCTAAAAAAATCGTTCCTGATACGTTGGGTGTTGAGCTCATATCAATTGATGCACTAAACTCTAAAATATTAAATAAACCTAAACCAACCCCAGCTGTGCAACAAACAACCCCTCCATCTCCACAAACAAGGCAAGACGATGTTGCCCCTGAAATAAAAAAAAAGATAACGCCCCCAAAAAAGCATAATACCGATAAATCATTAAATCAGGTGTTTGATAACATCATCAAAGAAGACAAGGTGAACAATCAGTTCTCAAATATGCTGAAAAATGTCGAAAAGAAAAAACCACCCCTGAAAAAAACGGAATCAAAAACACCTTCTTTGGATAGCGTCATTTCACAAATAGATTCTGATAATATGAACTCTGGCAATGAGGTAGGGGCTCTTAGCTTAACTGAAGAAGAGATGATAAGAAGTCAAATCTATCCAAATTGGTTTGTCCCCGCAGGGATAAAAAACGCCGAATCTATCATTGTGGAGATTGAGGTTAACATTGCTGAATCAGGCGAGGTTATCTCTGCCAGAATTTTAGATGAGAAAAAATGCATGGCTCAGCAAAACACACGAGTTGCTGCTGAAAGTGCTAAGAGGGCGGTTATACTCTCCAGCCCAATAAAAATTCCTCCTGTTTTAAGGGGAAAATTAAGAAAATTTGTGTTACGCTTTAATCCAAAGGATATTTTAAACTAATGAAAAAGATTTTTATTCTAGCGTCCTTATTGTTTCAATTTGTTGCGAGCCCAATAGCAAATATTGATTTATGTCGTGCGAATGTGACAATAGATATCAATAAAGGCGTCTACTCCCCCATCCCAATAGCGATTCACGACTTCAGTGGAGTTGAGCCAGAAGTTGCATCCCAGATAACTGCGATAATAAAAAATGACCTCAGCAATTGCGGTCTAATGCGACTTGTTAGCTCTGCGTCATTTATTCAAAAATTGCAAGGGGTTGATGATGCTCCAAATTTTGCAAATTGGAGATTGATAAACTCCCAATTCCTATTGAACGGTGAAGTGCGGAAGTTTGGTGAGAAGATATTGGTTCGATATAAATTATATGACGTTTTGTCTGAACGAACTATTGTGGGTGCGTCCTTGAGCTGTTCATTAGCGGGCATTCGACAGATTGCCCATATGATATCTGACAGTGCATACACTCATATCACTGGAGAAGGGGCATATTTTAACTCAAGGATTGTATATGTTGCTGAACAGGGTCGACGTAGCAAACCCATCAAAAAACTAGCTATCATGGATTGTGATGGTGCAAATCATAAACTATTAACTAATGGTGAAAACATAGTGTTAACACCGCGTTTCTCACCGAATATGCAACAAATAACATACTTTGCCTTTGTTGACACTTTCGACCACAAAGGAAGGAAACGACGTGGTGTGGGCAAAATATTCTTGTTTGATTTGCAAACAGGTCGGCATCATTTTTTGGGTGCATTTAAGGGGATGACCTATGCCCCTCGTTTTTCACCAGATGGACAAAGGTTAATATTCAGCCTTTCTGACAGGGGCAGCTCGTCCATATACGAGATGGACTTAAATACCAAGTCAACCAAAAGAATCACCTATTCTGGGGGCTCAATAGACACATCGCCATGTTACTCCCCTGATGGCGAGAAAATCGTCTTTAACTCTGACCGAGGCGGCAGCCAACAGCTTTATATAATGAACGCCGATGGCTCTGATGTGAAAAGACTGTCTTTTGGTCAGGGAAGTTACGCAACACCTGTTTGGTCTCCTCGTAATGACTGGATTGCATTTACTAGGATGTGTGGTGGCGTTTTTTATGTTGGCGTTATGAGACCTGACGGTAGTGGTGAAAGAATGCTCTCATCTGGTTTTTTGGTTGAAGGACCAACATGGTCACCAAATGGACGGGTATTACTGTTTTCTTATCAATCAAGAAGTGGGGCAAGAACAGTTATTCATAGCGTTGATGTGACAGGGCACAATGAGAAAGAACTTTTTACTCCTTATGGTGCTTCTGACCCAGCTTGGTCTCCGATAATACAATAAAACAAATGTTCAAGATTTTCGTTTGACCTATTAAAACGGGGATAATAAATTTCATCCAATGTCTTGTGATAAAAACCAAATGTGTATAGAATTACGCATACATTGAATGAACATCACAGATATTACTGGGGGATAGTTTAGCGGTAGAACTCTCGGCTCTGGACCGAGCAACCTTGGTTCGAATCCAGGTCTCCCAGCCATGTTTTTAATATGGTTGTGTTTTTTGTTTCAAAAACCTCCAAGAACAATTAATGATGATTTTTTTCGCTTTTTATAAAACATTCTTTTAACACCTTAATGTTTGTTCACAAAAATTAATTATTATGTTATAAATAATGTTCTAGCTAGGGCATTTTGGCACATTTTGTTTCGCATCTAATTGGTTTTTTTATGGAGTAAAATAATAAATGAAACGTTATTTTTATAATATATTAGTCATTGTTTTTACAGTTGTTATTAATTTACATTCAACTATAACAGCCGGTCTTATAAAAATGAATCAATATAGCGACCGCACAGAGGAGATTCAGAAATGCTTTTTTCCATATATCCAAAAAATTCCAAGTAATTTAAGAATTTCTGATAGATTAAAAGGTTTTAAATGTGATGGTATATATAACCCACAAACTTTTGAATTAGTAATTGCTACCCTTCAATATGTAATTGGAGAAAAACCAGATGGTTTTTTTGGTAGGGGAACAGAAGAAAAATGTCAAATTCTAACAAAAACCATTCCCACAATTTTCTCGATAATTTTGAAGAACCCATCTTTAATTAACATTGAAGAAACGCAACAAACTTGTTTAAGCAAAGAAAAAGCACAGCAAAATAACTTTTTAACAAAGGACGGTCAAAATATTTTTATAAAAATAGCCCAAGCAGGGCTGTATTTTAATAATATTAGTGCCCCATTTGATGGTCAGTTCTCAGAAAAAACAACGATTGCAGTAAAAGAGTTCCAAAAATTCATGTGTTTAGAAGAAACAGGTTTTGTTGACGGCATTACAATGAAAGCCCTCCTTTCTAGTGGAGGAAGCAAAATAAGACCTGCAACCGGATGTGATTGTGCCACTCAGTTAACAAAAGAAAGTGCCTTAGCCTTGTATGGTGCAGGTTATAGGTTTATAGCGAGATATCTTACAAGTAAACAAGGACCTCTAGGTAAATATTTACAAAAGCACTTAACAATAGAAGAAATAGACGTCATCCATGACGCTGGTTTAAGCTTGGTTTTGTTTTTTCAAGAGGGAATGCACGATAAAGAACACTGTTCTTCAGAACAGGGAACGATAGACGGCGAAAAGGCCGTTGTAGCTGCAAACAAGCTTAATATTCCAAAAAATTCCACAATTTATGGGGTTGTCGATGCTGATGTTGAACCAGAATGTCTTGTCGACTACTTTTCAAACATGAGTAAACTAGTTAGAAGTGATGGATATGAGTTTGGAGTTTATGGCTCTAGGGCGGTATGTTCCTTAATGGCTGAAAAAGGTATATCCAAATATAGTTATGTTGCAGGAATGTCTTATAGGTATAAGGGAAATCTGGGGCATCCTATGCCATCTAATTGGGCTTTTAACCAAGAATATCCATTGATAGATAGAAAAGATAAAGGGGATGAAAGGTTCAAATCTCCTAATCAAATTATCGATTTAGATCGGGTAGTCGTTTCTGGAAGAGACTTGGGGATAATAAGAAGTGACCATTAATGCCTTGATGTCTAAGGAAATGATTTAATCGAATATGGTTGATTTTTCAGCAATAAAATGACTTATCATCTATTTTAGATTATCAGTGATGTGCCAATATAAAATAAGCACAGTTTACAAAGTGTTTAGGGGTACTTTTTTCGTTACCCCTAAATCAAATAAATCATTATTGCGTTTTAACCTCTATACGGACGACAGCGTCTTCATCTGTACGAGTGCATCCATAGGTCGTAATATGAGCAATATCTCCTGAAATTTTCACATCAAAGGGACGACCATTCTGACATCCTAACCATATTTTGCTTTTATCATAAACATAAGCATATTCTAAGTCTGGACGACCCTCAACCTTTGGCATGTTATTAACTTCAATCCAATGGTCAATTCCAGCAAAAGGCGGAAATATTTTAGCGTCTAAGCTCTTAAATAAAACCTCAAATGTTTCTTCATCCTTTTTATTTTGTTTAAGCTCTTTCATGGTGTGAGTATTTAAAATCATATCCTCAAAGACCAATTGGCTATATGCATTAAATGACGCAACGCAAACAACATTGCTTCGAAATCCCAATTTTGCCACAGCACTCCTGATTTTTTTAGATGTCAAATATCCCTCACAAGATTTATTTTCCAGCGAACCCTCATCAACCTTAATAGTATTTTCTTCTTTGAACGGTATTTTTTGACCATCTTTTCCAATAGCATCACCACCAATAGCATCGACAATAATTTTGTCTACATCATTACATTTTGAACCATGCACTACATCTGTTTGTTTAATAATTTTAAGAATTTCAGGATTTTGAATAATTTCAGGATTTTCAAAAATTTGTTGAACTTTTTTATCTATTTCTTTATCTTCCATATCTGATGAAGAGAGCAAAACCCCTTTTGGTTTAATAATATTTTTTATCATGCTCTTTTTGTTAATAATACTTTCTTTAATCCAATCTCGAAGACCTTCTATTGGATACTCGAAAGATTTACTTATGATAATTCTATCTCCTGTGACATTTTGCTTACTATCATAAGCGAACCTTGTAACATACTCAAAAAGGTTATCGCCCCCTCTATTAAAAGCTTCCTCTACCCATTCTTTAACTTTTGTCTCAGTATACATAATTTCCTCCTTTAATACATGTAACAGGTTGTATTCATAAAATAGTGATTAATTCCACATCTTTTGCAGACACCTTGTATTATATAGAAAAAACAGGTTTTTTCAAGAAAAATCCTCTTATCTCAGTTGAAAAAACAACAAATTAATATTTATTACATTTGATTAAAAGCGGCTAAATTGTAGTGGCTAAAAACACTATTGTTTTTAGATTTAGTATTATATAATCCATCCCTATTTATAAAACGCTATATTAAAGGGCAATTTTATGAAAAAACAGATGAGTGCTGTTTTTATATTGGCAGGCACCGCCATTGGTTCAGGGATGATTTCTTTGCCGATAATCCTGTCTCACATTGGGTTGTGGCATACAGTAATATTGATGGTCGTTTGCTCAATTGTGACATATTTTTCCGCTCTTATACGGACTGAACTCAATTTACATTCAGATAGTCGTTTTACACTTGAGGATGTTGGACTAAAATTTTCTGGGAAAAGAGCCGCCTTAATCGGCAGTGTTTGTTTGAAGATTTTGCCGTTTTCACTGCTATCGGCATATATCTATGCATTGGGGAGTTTGCTTGGGAGCGGCGGTGAAATCAAGCTTTTGTTAGCCTTGATGGTTTTCATTATTCTCACATTCTCATCACCCCAAATTATGGAGTTTAATAGGCGGGTTTTTGTTTTATTAATTGTCGCTGTAATCGGGGCAATTTTATTGATGATTGTGAGCGTGGATTTTACTGTCTCTCCCCTACAATCACATGATATTCAACTTTCAAAGTTGTCCATTATATTACCAACCGTATTTACATCTTTTGGTTTTCAAGCCTCCCTACACACGTTAACCAATTTCTTTGGCAATGATAGAGAGAAGATTAAAAAAGCCTGCTTCTGGGGGAGTTTAATCCCTGCCGTTGTCTATATATGTTGGACGATAGCGATTATTTTCGCCATTTCTAACACTCAGCCAGTTTTGTTTATGAAGATGGCGTCTAGCGGTATTGATGTTAATGAATTTATTGATGCTCTTTGTAATGCTTCTAACGGTTCTTTGATAAGGTCTGGGATTTTTGTCATCTCTGTTTTATCGATAATGACATCTCTTATTGGGGTTGGAATTTCTTTGGTGGAAGATTTGGAAATGACTTTTCAAAGGATGCAAATCCGGAAACTTCATAAACAAACAAAAAGAATTGTATCTGGTCTAATCGCCGTTATCCCCGCGACAATTGTTGCGATTTGCGTTCCAAAGGCGTTTATCAGTTTTTTAAGCTTTGCAGGGATGATTTTGGCGATAATCGCGATTTTTTTACCAGTATATTTATTTTTAAGAATGAAAAAACAAGAAAATACCAAATTAATAAGAAGCAATTTCATGATAGCCATTGTATTATTATTTGGTATAGGTGTTGTTTTGTGTGAATGTTTTAACCTATTCTTCGCATAAGCTACTATAACATCCTGCTGTTTCATTGTTTTATCTATACAATTGAAGGGGTAAAGGGTGATGTTTTATGTGATTATCCGTATAATACCGTTGATTATTCTTCAGTATCTCAAGATGAAAATTCAAATAATTTTGAAAACACCAACGGAAACTGTAATACGGGCGTTAATGTTTACAAAAATAGACAAAATTCATACAATAAAGGTCATTATGGGACTGTTTATGTAAGGGGATATACCAAAAAAAATGGTACATACGTAGCACCACATACGAGGTCTTACCCCAGACCTCGTAGAAGCAAATTTTAAGTGTCTATTTAATAATATATGGCATCTGGCTAATCAGAGAGGTCTATAAATAAAGACCTCTCACTCCTCAAAATCACGTTAAGTTGGCACCCCCCTAGAAAGTTTTCTTGTGCTGAGGGATGACAGGTCCCCAGCCCAAATCTCGCTTAATCCACTTTGGGAAATGTAAGATAAACTCTGCCGACTCCCCAGGTTTGTTGACCAAGTCGATATACCCCTCTATCGCGAGCATCACCTGTTTGCAATATGACAGCCCTATTCCTATGCCGGCGAAATCTCCGCTGAAGAACGTGTCAAATATTCGGTCGATATAAACCTCGTTCACGCCCCCACCATTATCCTTGACGTGTAGCTCGTGTCGACCATTGTCATGAGCAACAATCCATATCTCTATCCGACCATTTTTTTTCCGGTTGAGGTCAATTTGATGGATGGAGTTCATCACCAAATTATAAATCAGCAGACAAACCATATCATTATCATTGGGCAACTCGAAGTCGTTCTCTTCATGTAAAATCAGCTCAATCCCCTCTAGCCGACGAACCAAGTCCTTGAGGGTGAGAATCTTTTTTATCTCCTCAATCACAGACGCCATACAAAACCCCTTATGCATATTGGTGGAGTTGCCCACGGCGTTCTTGTCGGTCAGGTGGACAAAGGCATTGAACTCGGACGCCATGTGCCTCATGCGGTCTGTCCGATTTTTAACCATGCCTTCGAGTGTATCCAGCTCAAGCGAAGGGTGTTCTTCCTTCAGCTTGACGACATCTTTGTCTATTTCATCTGCGTCATTATACAAAAACGCCATATTATTATAAAACCTGTTCCGCAAAATGGGGGTAATCCTGCGGAACATCAAGTCTATTTTATGTCTCGTGATGTTTTTCCTGTCTATTGCGAACGTAAACGAGATGAGTGCCGTCATGCAATAAGCATATACCACATGGGAATATTGCTCCCCACTGGGGAAGCTCTCCACCCCATAAATAAGCCTGAACAACAGGCTTCCACACAAAAGACCAAACCCCTGTGTCACAACAAACATCTTCCAGTCAACAAACGATATCAACATCCCCGTCAGCATGGTCGCGTTAATGACGCTTATTGTTGAACACCCGCTCTGCAAAAGCGAAAACGACGGAAAAAACGACAGGCAATATGACAACGTAAAAAACCAATAAAGCGAAAAATATCGCTCCGCCTTCCCCTTTTTCCAATAAGTCTTTAATATCAAGCCAGTACAAAGAAACCCACCAATCGCACGCAAAACAACACTTAACTGTAAACTATCAAAACTCGACTGAAACCAAAATATTGGGCTCATGAACACAACAATACCAATGACGCCAAAGGTGAAATTAACCGTCCCATATGAATGAGCTCTGAGGTCGAAAACCCTCATCAAGAACGAGCTGAGCTTGTTGTCATAGACATATTCAAAGGCACCAATCTTGCCCTGTAAATAGCTTAATAAACTCTGTTTATTCCGACCGCCTCGCCTCCACTCATCTCCATTGATGCACTCGCTCCACTTAATACCGTCGAGGTATCTGCGAGAGAGGAGGAACGCCGTGCCATTGGCAATCATTGCGGGCAATATTCCTATTACATGGGTAACATCCTCCAAAAATACGTTCCAAAAAAGCACCACCACAGCACCAGTTGTTGCACTGATTAAAAAAGTCTTCGTGCTCCCCTCTCTATGAAAAAATCCCGCCACCAAGGGAACGACGACTACAGGTGCCCAAAAATTCGCTGCATACAACATTATAAAAAATATTTTCTTAATTTTAAAAGCTATTATTATTGCTAAAAAACCTAGGGTTACTGTTGACAATCTTGCTATCAACAGTTCTTGTTTATCGGTCAAGGTTTTTTCACGTAGAAGGGGTTTTATCACATCATTAATCACAGCTATGCTGGCAACGTTTAGGTCAGAGTCTGATGATGACATAATCGCTGCTAACAAACCTGTTATCGCAAGTCCCTTCAAACCTGGTAACATCACTTTATTTATTACATCAATAAAGACGGTGTCTGGACTAGACGATGGTACTATACTGTGACCCATTAATGTAATCAAAACAAAAGAAAGGTAAATCCCTACAACTAGAAAAGATGCCCCATGAAAAACCTTTTTTGCTTGAAACGATTTTTTCGCAATCAATAGTCTATGTGTAAATGATGGGTCTAGGGTCGCAAACAAATTAAAGAAAAAAATAGAGATATAAAACACCCAATCATTGTCAAAAGAAAAGATGTTGATATGATGTTCTGGGACATTTGACAGTATCATATTGATGGTGGACAGATGAGACCCATCACTATATTGACTTAAATAAAAATACGATGCCAAAAAGACCAACGGAACCATTAATATGATGAACGTGAACTGAATAACATCTGTAATCACGACCGACCTGATGCCACCAAAAGCAGAATAGGTTATCACCACTCCACAACCAATAATCATCCCCAAGATATGGGGTAATCCCGTGAAGTAGTTAAACAAATATCCAATGACACTCATTTCTGTAGCGACAAAACCGGAACATATCAAAAATGTTGCACCACCTGTGATAACTCTTCCAGCAGTGCCATACAGCTCACCCATTATCTGCCCAACTGACAAAGATTTTAAAAATCTTGACACTCTAGGTGCCAGAAATTTACTGGTTAGATATATTGAGATAGGCCAACCTAAAACAGCAACTGAATTAACTAAACCAACGGAAAATGCTCTTTCTGATACTCCAAAAATAGCTTCCCCTCCTATTATCGTCGCCAAAATAGTTGCCAATATGGCTGTGTTTGAAAAATTTCTATTAGATACGGCAAAATCCTTAAGGTTTTTTACGTTTTTGCCAGATTGCACGCCTTTATATAGAATAAACCCCAAATACCCCAACACCAACGACGCATCAAGCAATATCCACAAATTCTTCAAACTAAACAACCCCAACTCATCACCTTAAATTTAAACAAAAAAATCTTAAAAAAACCTTTTCACCACCTACCACTTAATACCGTCGAGGTATCTGCGAGAGAGGAGGAACGCCGTGCCATTGGCAATCATTGCGGGCAATATTCCTATTACATGGGTAACATCCTCCAAAAATACGTTCCAAAAAAGCACCACCACAGCACCAGTTGTTGCACTGATTAAAAAAGTCTTCGTGCTCCCCTCTCTATGAAAAAATCCCGCCACCAAGGGAACAACGATTACAGGTGCCCAAAAATTCGCTGCGTAAAGCAATATGAAAAATAATTTTTTAATTTTAAATGCAACTATTAATGCCAAAGCCCCTAAAACAACAGTTGACAGTCTAGCTATCAACAGTTCTTGTTTATCGGTCAAGGTTTTTTCACGGAGAAGGGGTTTTATCACGTCATTAATTACTGTTACGCTGACAATGTTTAGGTCAGAGTCGGACGATGACATAATCGCTGCTAATATTCCTGTAAAAACCAAACCTTTTAGACCTGGAATCATTATCTTATTAACTGTATCAATAAAGACGGTGTCTGGATTAGCTTCTGGTACTATTGTATGTCCCATAAATACTATACAAACTATTAACATGGACATCAAAACAACTAACATTGATGAAGCACGAAAAGATTTTTTTGCTTGAGATACACCCTTGCTAATTAATAGTCTTTGAACAAAAGATGGGTCTATATAAGCCATTAAGTTAATAGAAAACACCGATGTATAAAAAACCCAATCATTTTCAAAAGAAAAGATGTTGATATGATGTTCTGGGACATTTGACAGTATCATATTGATGGTGGACAGATGAGACCCATCACTATATTGACTTAAATAAAAATACGATGCCAAAAAGACCAATGGAACCATTACTATGATGAAAAAGAATTGGATAACGTCAGTCATCACAACCGACCTGATGCCTCCAAATGCGGAGTATGAAATAACTACCCCACAACCGATTAACATTCCCAATATGTGAGGTAATCCCGTAAAATAATGAAATATGTACCCCATGGCACTTGCTTGAGCGGCCACATATCCAATGGCTACAAAAAAAGCGGCTATTCCTGTGATGACTTGTCCAGTGGTGCCATATAACTCCCCCATCATTTGACCAGTTGACAATGATTTTCTAAATCTTGCAATTCTTGGTGCTAGAAATTTGCTAGTAAAATATATTGAGATTGGCCAACCTATTACCGAAAGTTGATATAAAAGACCTATTGAAAAAACTCTCTCTGATTCTCCTAATATGCTATTTCCACCAACTATGGTGGCGAAAATAGTTGCCAATATAGCTGTGTTTGAAAAATTTCTATTAGATACGGCAAAATCCTTAAGGTTTTTTACGTTTTTGCCAGATTGCACGCCTTTATATAGAATAAACCCCAAATACCCCAACACCAACGACGCATCAAGCAATATCCACAAATTCTTCAAACTAAACAACCCCAACTCATCACCCTTAATTCCATCTTTATGTTATATTTTACATGTTTTATAACTTTATAAAACAAAAATTTTTGAAATCATTAATATAAATTTGATTAAAATATGCTCATATTATGATATAATATATACTTGGACATAATGTGGGATTGATATGGGTTTAGAGGTTTCAATACGTTTACAGCCTTTGGTTTCTTTAACAAATGGGGATATTTATGGCTACGAAATGCTCAGCCAACCACTGGCTTCTGATGTAACGCTGTTAGCAAACAGCAACCTGCTTTTTAGCAAATCTCATTTACTGCTTGAAAATGTTTTGAAGATTCGCCGTTTTGATTCTGGTCAAAAAATATCCCTGAACTTGACGAAAGAAGAGCTCATTGATGAGAATTTGATGACAAATATAAAACATGTTGTTCAGCAAAACAATTTTGCCGCAGAGGACATAATCATTGAGGTTTCAGAAGAGTCTTCCATGCAACAGGTCGAATATGTCGCACGGATTTTGGTTTGGCAAGATTTGGGTTTTAAGCTTGCTTTGGATGACTATGGCTCGGTCGGGATGATTCCTAAGAAAATATTGAATAATGTGCAATTTGAAATAATAAAATTCGACAGAAGCCTGTTGAGTGTCGAAAATGACCCCCAATTGGTATTGGAAATTATCAAAAATTATGTCGACTATACGAAAGATAAGTGTGGATTTACCGTATTAGAAGGCATAGAAACCCAGCAAGACCTAGACCTAGCAAAACAGGCCGGTGTGAATCTGTCACAAGGATATTTCACGGGAAGACCAAAAGAAGTCTGGCGTGGAGAATTATAGATTTCGGGCGAAACCTCTCGCCTTCCATTCCGCCCCTAATCTGCTTTCCTTAAGCTCCTGATTTCATCAATCGACAAGCCTGTCGCTTGAGATATTTGGCTATCACCCAGCCCCATCAATAAAAGGTTTCTAGCAGTTTCGATAGCCTTTTGATGAGCACCTTGCATTATGCCCTCGGCTCGACCTTTCTTCTCACCCTCGGCTCTGCCTTTCTTCTCACCTTCAGCTCTGCCTTTCTT
>CAYJEJ010000011.1:0-24772 GCA_964369315.1 uncultured Alphaproteobacteria bacterium
AGGAAGCTTTGATGAACTGCTCCTGCCTAAACTCCTCCCTCGCCTATACGTCGGCATCCTCGGTCATGGCGGGCTCGCTGTCAGTAAATTGGGGCTGAGCTCAAGGACAAAACATTATAGAAGTACCGCTGCCAACTTTGATAACCATTATAATGGCTTTGGCGGGTGTGGTCCTGTCATTGGTTTAGAGAAAATATTCTTCAAACACCTTTACACCTCAGTCGAAATTGACGCATCTTGGAGTAACTCACCTCACCCTAATAATTACGCCAAGAGCCCAATTGACCCATTTTCTTGTGGCGTATCTGGAAGGCTTGGGCTTCAGCTCGGCAGAGGAACAATCATCTATGCCCTCGTTGGACTTGAAAACAATAAAATTAGTGCAAAAGATACAGGAACACCTCATTATAGAAAAAGATTGGCAAACAATATCATTGATGTTCCGGCTTTTACAAATAATAGACTTCAATTGATAGTGAGAAATGATTTTTTTCTTACAGGGAATGAGAGTAAACAACATCTTCGCTTGGGGTTTGGGTTTGAGCATTATGTCTGGGACCACCTTCGCCTGAGGACAGAGCTCCTTTGGACTCTTGAAAAACGTTACAACGTCTCTTCAAGAGCAACCTTTTATCGAGTACGTAACTTTAATGGCGGATATCGTGAAACTATAGTACCTACATGGTCTCACACCTCCAATACAAAGTTTAAATACTCGAAATATCAGATTAAGCTTGGTGCAATATGGGCTTTTAACTTTGGGAAAGATTCCTTTGCAGATGGCAAACGCCCTGTCGCTAGTTCGAGCGATGCTTCCAGCTGTGGTGGAGAAAATGTCCAATGTGCGTCCTCTGAGTGTTATAATAACAAAGGAAGCTTTGATGAACTGCTCCTGCCTAAACTCCTCCCTCGCCTATACGTCGGCATCCTCGGTCATGGCGGGCTCGCTGTCAGTAAATTGGGGCTGAGCTCAAGGACAAAACATTATAGAAGTACCGCTGCCAACTTTGATAACCATTATAATGGCTTTGGCGGGTGTGGTCCTGTCATTGGTTTAGAGAAAATATTCTTCAAACACCTTTACACCTCAGTCGAAATTGACGCATCTTGGAGTAACTCACCTCACCCTAATAATTACGCCAAGAGCCCAATTGACCCATTTTCTTGTGGCGTATCTGGAAGGCTTGGGCTTCAGCTCGGCAGAGGAACAATCATCTATGCCCTCGTTGGACTTGAAAACAATAAAATTAGTGCAAAAGATACAGGAACACCTCATTATAGAAAAAGATTGGCAAACAATATCATTGATGTTCCGGCTTTTACAAATAATAGACTTCAATTGATAGTGAGAAATGATTTTTTTCTTACAGGGAATGAGAGTAAACAACATCTTCGCTTGGGGTTTGGGTTTGAGCATTATGTCTGGGACCACCTTCGCCTGAGGACAGAGCTCCTTTGGACTCTTGAAAAACGTTACAACGTCTCTTCAAGAGCAACCTTTTATCGAGTACGTAACTTTAATGGCGGATATCGTGAAACTATAGTACCTACATGGTCTCACACCTCCAATACAAAGTTTAAATACTCGAAATATCAGATTAAGCTTGGTGCCATATGGGCTTTCTAGGATTTGTTTTGATATAAGCAAATTTTAATACCTCACACGACACCCCTTGTTCTGGCAGATATGCTGTGTTCAACGGGATTTTTATGCTGGGAGCCTTTGCGATTAAAAACTTTTCTTGCAAAAAACTTATTGACAGCCTTTTCCAACGATTTTTTTGCTTCGTAATATCTGAACAACGTTATCAAGCTTAATGACAAAATTTTTGAGCTCGTTTTGGCTCGTTCTGGTGGAAAAGCTGATTCTTATGATGCAGTCTGGCAACTCTTCCCTTGGGTCAATCGCTTGAATGACGTTTGAGCGTCCTGTCATTGAGCAAGAACAACCAGCTGAAAAAGAAAAGTCTTTCATCTCGCTCAAAATGTCGTCCAGCAAAACCCCCTCTATGGCAACCGAGATAATGTGGGACGGCTCACAAGACACAACATAAACCCCTCTTATCTTAGAAAGCTCAACCGTCAAAAACTGATACTTCTCCTTTATTTTCGCATCATCACTTTCAAAGTTCTCCACAGCCGTTGCAAACGACGTGATGAGTGCTGTTGAGCGAGTCCCGAGGCAGAAAATATCCTTGCTTGAGCCAAACATAATTGGCATGATATTTGATTGGTCTCGAACATAGAGCCCGCCAACACCCTTAGGAGCACCGATTTTGTGACCAGCAATTGTAAGCATGTCAATGTTCATCTTTTCAATGTCTATATCATGCCGGCAAAAAGCTTGCGTCCCGTCAACGTGAAAAGTGATGTTTTTGGCTATTTTACCGATTGTTTCGATATCTTGCTTTGTGCCGATTTCACTATTAACCATTTGAATAGAGATTAATTTTGTATTGCGTCTAATCGAGCGAATTAATTGGTTTAAGTTAATTTTCCCTTGTTTATCAACGTCCAAATAGGTCACGTGATATCCAAGTTTTTCCAAGTGTTTAAAAATATTAAGAACGCTCTTATGCTCAATCTTCGAGGTGATTAGGTGGCATTTCGGGTGTTTATAGGCAACCCCTAGGATTGCAATGTTATTAGAGATTGTTGCCCCCGCTGTAAAGTGGATTTGGTGCGGTTTTGCGTTTATCTTGCGACCGAGAACTTGTTTTGCTTGCTCTTCAAGGGCTTTTAGATGCTTTGCGTTCTGACTAATCCCTGATGAATTGCCATGAATTTTGCTCACCTCAACAAATTTTTTCAACGCCCCCTCGTCAACAGGGCATGAACTCGCATAATCAAGATAAACGGCAGGCTCTTCACTCACAACGCGACTACACCCCGCAAGCACCCCAACCACCGCCAGAAGACAGACCCCTTTCAACACAAACCCCGCCTATGAATCGATGGGGAAATTAAAAACCCTAATTTTTGTCATATTCTTATTGCATGAAAAAATTTTTATAAAAATGATAATAGACGTCAGTCAGTTTTCGAATGTCCTCGAGACTAACCGCCTCGTTGATTTTGTGCATTTCGTTGCTTGGAACGCCAAATTCAATAATTGGGCAATATTTATTAATAAATCGACCATCAGTCGTGCCGCCACCAGTTGAGGCATCAGGCGAAACACCCAATGTGGATTTTATCGCACTTTTCATACAATCGATTAAATTTTTGTTTTCACAGATGAAAGGTTCCGAACAATCATTTACGAAAATGTTTAAATTGTCTGGATTTTTGAAAAACTTATCACGAGCCTCGTGCACTTTTTGTAATAAGGAATCTTTTGTATGCAAGCAATTATACCGCACATTAAACTTTGCTTCCGCTTTGGCGGGAATGACATTGTGTGGCACATTTCCCACGTCAATAGACGTCACCTCGAGGTTAGATGGTGGAAAGTTTTCACTGCCTTTATCCAAGGGTGTGTTTTTTAAGAAACTGAGCATATCCACCAATGGGGTTATCGGGTTTAAAAAATCGTCTGGGCAGGCGGCGTGCCCCTGTTCACCATATGAGGTTAGTTTAATATTCAAGCTTCCTCGACGCCCGATGTTAAATGCCTGTCCAAGATAGTCAAAACCTGTTGGCTCTGCGACCAAGCAGGCGTCAAATTTTATTCCATTGGCAGAGCACCAATTTAAAATCGCTCTTGTGCCATGTTCTGTTCCTTCTTCCTCATCACCTGTGATTAAAAATGAGATTGTTCCTGAAAAACCATCTTTAACCAATTGACTGGCTGCACACATCGCACACGCCAGACCAGATTTCATATCAACGCTTCCGCGACCAAACAAACGCCCGTTTTCAATAATCGCGGCAAACGGGTCATGTTTCCAAAGAGATAAATCACCAGACGGGACAACATCAAGGTGCCCCGCTATCGCTAGGTGCGAACCTTCCCCAGAAGAAATCGTGGCGAAAAGATTTTTAATCACCCAATCTCCAGTGCCGCTTATAATCCTTTGAACGTTAAAACCTTGTGCTTTAAGGAATTTTTCGCAAACATCCATCACGCCATCATCTTTTGGGGTGATGCTGGCACACTTTATTAACTCTTGGGTTAAATGTACGGGGTCAAAGCAGTTTGTCATAAGAACCTCTTATCGTTTTGATAATTAAATTTTTCGCTGTCGCTGTTTATAATATAACACAACACCAAGCATCACAACTGGTACACAGAGCCATTGTCCCATGGTCAGCCCCGTATTATGCACTAACATCATGCTCAGGTTTTCTTCAGGTTGACGTGTAAACTCCACAAAGAACCTAAAAACCCCATAATATATGCAAAAAAGCGATGACATCAACCCAATCTGATAATTGCGTTTGAACATTAGTCGCAGGAATATTAGGAATAAGATTAACCCCTCAAGCAGTGCTTCATACAATTGGCTCGGGTGCCTTGGCAACATGTCAACACTTGGGAATATGACGCCCCACGGCAAGTCTGTTGGTCTGCCACATATCTCAGCGTTAATAAAGTTTGCTATCCTCCCCAAAAACAGCCCTATTGGAACAGTTGCCGCTAATATGTCGGTTAATTCTAGAAATTTTTTCTTATTTATTTTGCAAAAAATAATGCTAACCACAATAACGCCAATCATCCCGCCATGAAAAGCCATACCCCCTTCGCGTAAAGCAAAAATCTTTATGGGATGTGATATGTAGTAATCTGGCTCAAAAAACAATACGTGTCCCAGCCTTCCGCCAAAAATAATCCCAATGATTATCCATGTTGTGAGCTTGTCAAAGTCATCTTTCGAAAAGCTCAGGTTGTGTTTTTTGCTCACCCAATTAGCATAAACCTTTCCTAGCATTATTCCCGCTATATAAGACAGTGCGTACCAATAGATTTCAACCCCAAATATCGTGAATGCGACCCTGTCTATGTTTGGAAATATTATCATTTAACTTTTGTTTGTTATTATGCGATATTATTATGCATCCAATCTTAACACAGGAGATACCGTTAAGAAATGACTAATAACGTCTTTACCCCGCTAGATGCTCTTGAATCAATCTTGGCTCAATGGGGCTGTGAACACAAAAGATATGTCGATGAGCTCTATGCCGCCCTGCCAGCACATTGCGGGGAATATCAACTAATCGCCACGTGGAACGCGGAAGAAAAAATTATTTACTTCTCTTGTAATATATCGACCAATTTTAAAGTGAGTAATTTTAAAAAAATCGCCAATTTAATATTTATAATTAATGAAAAACTCTGGCTCGGGCATTTTGATATCGCGATTGATAGCGGTGAGGTTAACTATACCGTATCAAATATTATTCAGGATGAAGGGTCTTGTTTGCCTTTGATTGAAAACATCTTAAGCATAATCATGACTGAATGCGACCGTTTTTATCCTGCGTTCGAATCTGCGTTAATAGGCAACGTTTCCCCGCAAACAGCCATTGACTCCGCCATGCTGGAAGTCCTTGGTGAGGCTTAAATTAATGAAGTTTCTGCGAAGTTTAAGCTCAAAATATCCAACATTAATATTTATGATGGTTTTAGGGGCGTTATTGTTTGGTTGTTCAAAAAAATCGAACATAAAACCTGAAACAAGACTTGACCGTATGGGCTATATTAAACTACAAACAATTTCAACAGAACCATCCCCCTCTTTTGAGGACGAAAAAAAATTGGTTCAGAAAAAGCTGGAGGATGTATCTAAACAATAATTCTTGGTTTAAACGATTTTTTTGTGATTGCAAGCTGACATATTAGTGAATAAGTGAAATCAAATTTAAGGAGTGTCATATCAATAAAACTGGTCGGGGCGAGAGGATTTGAACCTCCGACATCCTGCTCCCAAAGCAGGCGCGCTACCAGGCTGCGCTACACCCCGTTTTTTATTTAAGTTACTTTACGCGTAATAAAGTTTTTTATCAAGCAAATTTTGGCTTTTTTAACAGGTCTTGCTCTAGAGAATATTTATATCTGAAATTATAAAATATTTTATTAAATCATGCACTTTTATTCATCAGGAAGCGGTCTTACTGTCACTTCTGAGTTTTGGATTTTATGCTGCAATTTTTCCGTAACTTTTTCAGAAATTTTTGTTGCCTGCAAAAGCGAGATATCTTTATTAACTCTTATATCTAAGACAACAAATTTTTTATGCGCGGCAGAGCGAGTTTGCATTTTACAGATTGAAATAACATCCGTCATCTTAGAGACAGTCGATTTTATCAGGTCTTGTTCTTGCGAAGAAATTTCTTTATCCATCAAGTCCTTAATCGCATCGATGAAAATAATCACACCGCTATATAAAACATAAATCGCAACGCCACAGCCAAAAACCACATCAATATGATGAATGTCTAAATAATCGCTCACCCACACGACAAGCATCGCACCAACATTAAGCAATAAATCGCCTTTATAATGCACCGCTACAGATTTTATTAGTAGGGAATTGGTTTTCTTGATGGTGTTTCTCTGGATAAAAAGAAGTAAAATTAAAAACAAAGATGACGTCAAGATTAACCAAATGCCAGTCTGGGCATCTTTGACTTGTTCTTGATTGAACGCATGCTCAAACACTTCGACCAAAAGCAACAATCCACTTGCGAAAATAAACATTGTTTGGGTTAAGGCGGCAACTGCCTCAGCCTTGCTGTGACCAAAGTTATGGTTGGCGTCAGCGGGCTTTTGTGCAATATATATTGCAAACATAGCCAGAAATGCTGAAACCAAATCAATCAGGCTGTCTATAAACGTTGCTTGCATGCTAGCAGAATTGGTGCACAGCCAAGCGAATAACTTTAGCACCGAGATAATCAATGATATTCCAACAGAATAATATACTGTCTTTTTAATTATTGAATAATGACTGTCTCCAGACCCGTTTGGGAGTGTGTTTATGTCAAGATTGTGTTTATGAGCCATCAACGTCTCCTCTCGCCATAGGGGTTATCGCTTTTTTTACATTCTAACACGATTGGCACTCCCAAAAGACCAAAATTTTTCCGCAAGCTATTCAGTAAGTACCGCTCGTACGACTGTATTAACCTTGAAACGTTGCAAAATAAAACAAATTTAAGAGGTGATGTGCCCGTTTGCGTCATATACTTCACCTTAACTTCCATCCCATTACAAACTGGAATAGCTTTTTCCTCTATTGCACATCTTAGCCAGCGGTTTAATTTGCTTGTTTCTATTTTAATATTTGAAGTGTTATAAGCCGTTATGCTGGCATCTATAATTTTTGTTAAATTCAAATTCTTCACACCCGATACGGGCAAAAACGAAACGCCACCAATTTGCGACATACAATGACCTAACTGATATTTGACCTCGTCAAGAACAGCCTTTTTATCTTTTATCAAGTCCCACTTGTTAAGGGCGATAACAATGGGTTTATAAATATCTCCCGCAAGTTTTGCAACATTTAAATCTTGTCTTTCCAAGGGAGCAGTCGCATCAACGATTAAAATCGCAACATCTGAAGATTTTATTGCCCGATTTGCACTGTTTACGGACAAAAATTCTTGATTGTCTTTTACCTTGGTTCTCTTTCTTTGACCGGCGGTATCTATGAGAATAAAATCTGTTCCTCGATGGTGCCATGGAATACTGATTGCATCTCTCGTGGTGCCAGCTTCATTACTTGTGATAAGTCTTTTTTCGCCTATTAATGCGTTTAATATGGTTGACTTACCTGCGTTGGGACGCCCTATGAACGCAAGTTTTATTGGACGGGTAATGGGGGCATTATTCGTCTGTGATTCTGGTGACTGTTCGGCATCTAATTTTTCAAGGACTTGTTTTGATACTAAGGGGTTTTGTTCATGAAAACCAGCCTCTAAACCCTTTAATGCAACGTATAACTTTTCAAACCCTATATTATGCTCGCCCGAGACTAAAATTGGCTTGCCAAATCCCAATTTATCATGGTCAATGAATTGGTTTTTATAAGAGTCGCACTTGTTCGCCAATAAAATCACTGGTTTTTGTCCGAGCTTTTTAAATACGCCCCTAATAAACTCTGCTATCTCAACGTTAACGACAAAATTATTATCAACCACGAATAATATCGCATCTGAAGATTTAATAGCATTATAAGACTGATTGTTCATCTCGAGTGCAATATCATTTTCTGGTCTTGTCGTTACGCCAGCCGTATCAATTATAGAAAAGTCAATATCACGAAAAGACGCCCTGTGCTCTAGCCTATCACGAGTCATACCCGCCACATCGTGAGTAATGGCTATTCGCCGACCAACTAACTTATTAAATAATGTTGACTTTCCAACATTTGGTGCCCCAATTAAAGCTAATTTCATATAAAATCTTATTGATAAGCTTTAACAGCCACCTCATCAGTCAAGATATAGAGCTTGCCGTTTGCCATGACTGGCGAAACTGAAACACTGCTACCACACGACGTGGAATCTAGTACCTTGCCATTAATTGGTGATAAGAACAACATAACGCCGTGTGAACCCACAACCACCAACTTACCGTCCGCCATTATGGGGCTGTGCCATATTATTTTCTGACCGTTCTTTGTTGCTTTTGTTAACGGAACAATCCACCTCGTCGTTCCAGTTTTTTTAGATAGGCAGACCAAATCTCCCTCACTAGTAACTAAAAACACACTATTAACTGAAATCAAAGGTGTCTGAGTGCAGCCACTGATATTTTGTTCCCATATTTGCCGACCATTGAATAGGTTAAGCATGACAACCTTTCCGCTACTACTGGCAACGCACACCAAGTCATTATCTATCACAGGATGTGCAACAATATGTGCAAGTGATGTAATCATCCTGTCAGGCGAAAAACTAGAGACGATTTGACTCCAGAACTGAAGTCCACTTTTGGCTTGAAACCCAAAAACTTCGCCAGAAGGGTATGGCGTAACAACGATATCGTCCTCTGCAGCACATCCGCCGCCACCAAAAAGCATGATATCCTCTGAAATACCAGCATGTTCCCAAAGCCTTTCACCATTTTTTGCTGAAAGCACTTCCAATCTGCTATCTATTGAAAGGATATACAACATGTCTTTATAGACCAAAATGCTCCCCCTTGCTGGAGAGATTAAATTTTTATGCCAGATTATATCCCCATTGCTCATATCTAAAGCATAGGCATCTCGCTGGCTGGTCGCCACATACAAAACTCCATCGCTCAAACCAAGAGAGCCCCACACTTCTCTCTTAGATTTATTAGATTTGACCAACTTTGACCAAATTATTTTACCCTTCTTGATGCAATGGATTGAACCAAAATTGTCCAACACAAAAACATCGTCTTGAAAGACAACTGGCTCAGCGGTCAACTTGTTCGCGAGTGAGACGCGACCAGAGATTTTACAAGACCAAACCTGCTTGAGCGGAAAATTACAGGCTAGGTTTTCAACCATGCGACTGCTATTACACCTTCCTTGTGTCCAAGCACTATTCGACCTTGGCATATCTATTATAATGTTTTCCGATGCGACCGAAGGGTCAACTATCAAGCTTTCACTGACTATTCCAATCGTCTCCCTCTTTCCTTTGAGCGGAACCTTTTTTTCGCAAGCCGTGGCTAGTAATAATATCAAAAACAATGAAAAATATTTCTTATAGTCCATAAATCACACCTTTGATTTTTGTTGTTTAGACATGCGTCCAATCGCCCATTGCTGAATGATAGATAAAACATTACTCAACGTCCAATAAAGAATAACACCCGATGGAAACTGTGCCATCATGAAGGTAAAGACCACCGGCATAATCAAAAACATTTTTGCTTGTGCGGGGTCGCCGGGAGTAGGTGCCATTTTTTGTTGAATAAGCATTGTTAAGCCCATGATTAACGGCAATATGCCTATACAAAGAAATTCTGGCAAAGAAATTGGTATCAAACCAAATAAAGTTAGCACCGACGTCGGGTCTGCATTCGATAAATCCTTAAGCCACAAAAACGAGCTATGCCTCATATCAATCGATATCGAAAACACTTTATATAAAGCAAAAAGTATAGGAAATTGAATCAATTGTGGAAGACACCCACCCATGGGGTTAACCTTTTCTTTTTTATAAAGGTTCATTGTTTCTTGCGACAATTTTGCCTTATCATTAGCATAAAGCTTTTGCAGGGACTGTATTTTTGGGCTGAGTTCTCGCATTCTGTTCATAGAATGATAGGACTTATTCGCCAAAGGAAAAAACGCTAACTTAAACATCAATGTCATCACTATGATACTAAAGCCCATATTTGACAGTAGGTTGTTTAGCCAGTTTAATACTAAAAATATTGGTCTAGTAATAAAATAGAACCAACCAAAATCTATTGCTAAGTCAAAGTGTTTAATCGATAGTTTGGATTCATAACTATCAAGAACATCAATGTTTTTCGCTCCCAAAAACAAATTAAATGACTCCCCCACAGTAGTATTGGGGGCAACGTTTATAATATCGCTCAAACAGTCGACTTGATATGTTGGCTTTTTATAGCCAGAAAGCTCCCGAAACTTTACAGTGCTGACAGATGTTGGAATCAAGGCACAAAGCCAATATTTATCAGTAATTCCAGCCCAGCTACCATCTAAGCCATGATAACTAACGGATTCTTTCGCAATTTTCTCATAAGGGACTTCTTGTAATTTCCCTCCAAGATAACCAACCGCACCCTCATGTATCATGCCAAATTTACCAGATTCTTCTGGTCGACCTGTCCTGCGAATTAATGCGTATGCACTTAATGTGGCGGTGTGCTTGCTGTTGTTGACGATTTCTTGTCTCAATGTGATGAGGTTTTTCTCATCTATTTCTATTATCCTTTTAAAGGTTAAACCTTGTCCATTATCCCATGTAAGAATTAGTGGTGAGGACTTAGAAAGCTCTTTTTTTTGAGAAAGCCAAAGAGTGTTTTCATTGGGTAAATTTAAATGCTTATCAACACTGACCCAACCGATTTCTGCAAAATAATTTTGACCATCTTTTTCCTGAAGAAGGCTTACAGGTTCGCTTGCACTATCAGTGCTTTCTTTATGATTTTTTAATGTGACTTCCGATATTTTTATACCACGCAGAGAGATTTTGCCCTTAATCTCAGATGTTTCAAAGCTAATGGTCTCTGCAGGAAGAATTGGGCTTTTTTCAGGCGACAATAATTCTGTGTTTTCGATAACATTGCCATTTGTCCCTTCATTGCTAGAGCTGGCAACATGTTTAGTTTGCTCATTTTGTGAAGGAAACAAATATTGCCAACCGATTAAAACGGCAAACATCAATATCATCGCTACAAAAAAATTTTTATTCTCTGTCATATAAAACAATCCTTCTTATCTTGATAATGGTTTGTATTTTATTCTTTTAGGGCTGTGTGCATCTGTGCCATATCGCTTGTGATAATCTGCCTCATAATCGGCATAATTTCCTTCAAACCATTCCACATGGCTGTCACCCTCAAATGCCAAAATGTGTGTCGCTATACGGTTTAAAAACCAACGGTCATGACTTATCACTACCGCACAACCAGCAAAGTCAACAAGTGCACTTTCGAGTACCCTGAGCGTTTCGACGTCAAGGTCGTTTGTTGGCTCGTCTAATAATATCAAATTCGCACCTTGCCTCAAAAGTTTTGCGAGATGCACACGGTTGCGTTCACCACCTGAGAGCAAACCAATCTTTTTTTGTTGGTCTGTGCCCCTGAAACCAAAGCCCGCCACATATGCACGGCTTTGAACCCTTTTTTTACCAAGCTCGAGTTCATCCAAACTATCAGAGATTTCCTCCCAAATAGTTTTATTCCCGTCCAATGCATCCCTGCTTTGATTGACATAGGCTATTTTCACCGTTTCACCGACATCTAGCGAACCAAAATCAGGGTTTTCTTCACCTGCGATTATTCTAAATAAAGTACTTTTGCCAGCTCCATTCGCACCGATTACACCAACAATACCCCCAGCGGGTAAATTAAAACTTAATCCTTCGAATAAGAGCCTATCTTCGTATCCTTTCCCAAGATTATGAACCTCCAAAACCTTTGTGCCCAAACGAGGTCCAGATGGTATATAGATTGCAACCTGAGTATTCTTGGCGTTTTTCTCGTCTTGTACTAACAGCTCGTCATACGCTTTGATTCTCGCCTTGCTCTTACTTTGACGTGCTTTTGGTGATTGTCTTATCCATTCGAGCTCTCGCTCTATTGTTTTTTTACGAGAATCATCTTGTTTACTTTCAAGCTCAAGGCGTTTTTGCTTGTCTTCTAGCCACGCTGAATAATTGCCTTCAAAAGGATATGTCTGTCCTTTATCAAGTTCTAGAATCCATTTGACGACATTATCCAAAAAATATCTATCGTGCGTAACTAAAACGACGGTTCCTTTATATTCCTGTAGGTGACGCTCCAGCCAAGCGATTGACTCTGCGTCCAAATGGTTAGTGGGCTCATCTAAAAGCAAAAGGTCTGGTTTTTGCATTAATAAACGGCAAAGAGCAACTCGACGTCTCTCTCCACCAGAGAGATTTTTTACTGACAAATCACCAGATGGGCACCGAAGGGCATCCATGGCGATTTCCACCTGCCTGTTAAGGTCCCAAAGGTCTTGCGAGTCAATCAAGTCTTGCAGTTCAGCCTGCCGAACAAGAAGAGCTTCCATATCCTCATCGCTCATAGGCTCGGCAAATTTAGCGGAAATGACTTCAAATTCATCGATGATAGATTTTTTTTCACCCAAAGCTTGTAAAATGTTCTCCTGAACAGAAAGTTCTTCATCAAGCACAGGTTCTTGAGGAAGATAGCCCACGCTTGCCTCCTTTGCGAGCCAAGCCTCTCCTTGATAGTCTGTGTCAATTCCAGCCATTATTTTCATAATCGTGGATTTGCCAGCACCATTGCCTCCAATAATCCCGATATTTGTGTTCGGTAAAAATGAAAGCCAAGTCTCTTTCAAAATCTGCTTACCGCTCGCAAAAGATTTACTAAGACCCTTCATTACATAAACATATTGGTAAGATGGCATTATCTAACAACGAAAAAAATTATAACTAGCTGGAATGATACATTAATTAAAGAAAAATTAACAGCACTTAAGTTCTAGGTCGAAATTTTATCTAATAAGTCTTGTGTCTTGATGGAATCAAAGTCAGATACAGTCAACAATCTGCCAAGCACTTTTGGTGGAGATGAGTTTTTTCAGCAAATTTTGGTTCAAAGTATGACCACAATTAAAACCAACAAATCTTCCAATAATCGGCATCCCTGCAAGTGCGAGGTCGCCCACAGCGTCGAGCACCTTATGTCTGACTAATTCATCATCAAACCGCAACCCTTCAGGGTTCATGATTTTTCCTTCATTTTCTATTACAACGGCATTTTCTAATGATGACCCCTTGATTAAACCCCTATCCAACAATGTCTTAACGTCTTGATAAAAGCCAAACGTACGGGCTTGGGATATTTGTTTTATAAAAGTATCATGTTTTAAATCTATTTCGATGTGTTGAGGGAAAACGCCCCTAGCACTGAAGTCCAACCCAACAGACAGAGTCAATTTTTTTTTATCCGACGGCTCTAAAGAAACAGTTCTATTCCCATCTTCAACAGTGACCTTTTCGAGAACTTTCAGAAATTTTTTGGATTGAGGTTGGGAAGATATTCCGACTGTTTGTATCATTTCAATAAATTTTGAGCTACTGCCATCAAATATGGGAACTTCTTCTGATGACAGCTCAATTATTAAATTATCCACCCCAACGCCATAAAGTGCGGATAAAAGGTGTTCTATGGTTTTCACCTCAATCCCGCTATGATTAGATATGCAGGTACACATTGTTGTGTTGCTAACAAATTGCCAGTCGGCTTTTATGCTGTTATCGATGTTTTGAACATCACAACGAATAAAGCTGATGCCAGAATCAACTGGTGCAGGGTGCAAAGAAATTTTCACTATTTGCCCAGAATGGGTGCCAACGCCTGATGAAGAAATGCTGCGTTTGATGGTTTTTTGAGGTAAGCATCTTTTGTCTTTATATTGCGATTCCATTAGTGTCATTTGAAGATAGACCTTGTTTTCAACCGATGCATAGTTATAAATTTTATAAATAAGAAATATAATCCAAAGCAATTATTACTACAACCAGAATCTCTGAAAAAGGTTGTTGAAATGATGTAAATCCTTTAAAGTCTTTATTGATTTTTATTTGGAAAATAAACAGTGGTTTTTGTTTTTTTGTGTGTGCTATTGCTCATCTCTGCCGTAGTCGATTCTGTTTTTTTCCCACTTAACGCTCAAATATTGCTGTTTGCATTTTTCTTTGATAGGAGTGTATATAAAAAACCTCCACTAGGTTGGGTTGAGTTAGTAATCTTGAGTGTGTTTACAGATATTTTAATGGGGCAACATTGCGGTTTAAGTTTATTGGGTATTTTGCTATTTGATATCATACTTTCTGTAATTAAATTCAAAAACCTCTCTAGTACTAATTTAGTGAGAACAACATTTTTAATTACATTATTTACTATAAAAATGGTTTTGTGTTTGATTCAATCAATCTTTTATCGAGAAGAGCTAGTATTTTTTAATATTATAACTGACGTTTTGATTGGCGTTATAATCTTTCCTGTTATTTCGATGTTATTTTCGTTTATAGACAATAATCTGATTTTTTATGCTAAAAAAACGAAATAGCAGTCACACATTTAGATCTAAGCTAAATTTATACTCAATTTTTATATGCTTTTTTGCAATATTGCTTGTGGGACGCTTATTTTACTTACAGGTATTAGAACACGAACAATATAAACTCTTAGCAAACAAAAATAGAATTCGCATCCGACCAATGTTTCCGCAACGTGGTAAAATAGTCGCAAATGATGGCACTTCATTAGTGTTTGATACTGTAAGTTATCGTTTAGTGGTTAATAGCGAATCTAGTCGTGCCTTTGCTGAAGATATCAAAAATCTTGCCCTTGAAAAAGGGTATCCAGAATTTTCTAATTTAAGCCTTTTAAAGCATAAGAATAGGTCTTTATCTTTAATTATTAAAAGTGGCTTATCTTGGTCAACAGCTAAAGAGTATACGGATTTATTGAACAGGTATAAAAGTTTAAAGCTGGAGCCCTATTATATAAGAGAATACTCGATGGGGAAGGAGTTAGCACACGTTTTAGGATATTTATCAAAATCATCTGAACCAATTTTTAACGCTTTTGCAGAATATAAGGTTGGAAAGATGGGGTTAGAATATTTTTTTAACGACCAGTTGTCTGGAAAGTTTGGGGTTTATCGTACTGAAGTCAATGCCCGTGGCAAGTCAATTAGAGACCTTCCCAATATAAATAAAACAGAAGGTGTTGATTTAAAATCCACAATAGACAGTAAATTACAATCTTTTGTCTTTAAAACCTTATCTGAGCAGAAGGCAGCGTCCTGCGTTGTGATGGATATTCAATCTGGGGGGATTCTCGCTATGGTTTCAGTGCCATCATTTGACCCGATTAAAATCTCTACTGATAGCGAATATTGGAAAAAAGTTTCTCAAGACCCTTTATCACCCATTGTGAATAAAGCGATATCTGGTGTTTATCCGCCGGCATCAACTTTTAAGCCGATTGTTGCCTTAGCAGGCTTAAAAGCGGGCGTAATTGATGAAAATACAAAATTTTTCTGTTCGGGTCATATAACAATACAAAACCACACCTATCATTGTTGGAACAGGTCGGGACACGGCTTAGTCAACTTGAAACAGGCGATTGCTAAGTCATGTGATGTTTATTTTTTTAATTTGGCTCTTAAATTAAGCTTAAGTGACATAATCGAACAAGCAAAGGCGTTTGGTCTTGGCGTTAAAACCGACGTTGAGCTGCCTTTTGAAAGTTCTGGGAGCATTCCAAACACATTGACCTCTTATTGGAACAAGCGGTATACGGCTCAAAAAGTTTTGATTTCCATCGGGCAGGGTCAAATCACTACAACGCCGATGCAACTATGCGTTGTTGCCGCAATAATCGCAGCTGATGGTAAAAAAATAACCCCCACAATTGTTAAAGAAACAAATTCTGAAAAACAAAAAGTTGAAAAATATTTGAATATTCCAAAAGACCATATCAAGCTAATTAAAAATGCTATGTTTAATGTTTGCAATATTTCTGGCTCTTCAGCTTATGTTAATGGGCATAACGCAGAATATCCTATGTCAGGAAAAACTGGCACTTCACAAGTTGTCTCCCTTAGTGATAAACGAAGCAAACTATGGCAATATAAAGACCACGCTCTTTTTATCGGTTACGCCCCTTCTGATAAACCAAAATATGCAATCGCTGTCGTTGTTGACCACGGTTGCTTTGGGTCGGTTGTTGCTGTGCCGATAGCAAGAAAAATTTTTGATTATTTGAGCACAGAGCAATGAAAGATAATAATCTAAGAATACTCCAAGGCTCAAAGAAGCTCCTGATTGCATTATCTCTTTTAGCGATTTTAGGTGTTTTGTTTCAATATAGCGTTAATAACGCGACATTTCATGGGAAACCTTTAGCTCACACCATCAGGCTTTTATTCTCTGTTTTATTAGTGTTAGTGATAGCGAGGTCAAATATTAATTTTTGGCATTCTTGGGCTTATCATATCTATTTTTTTACGCTGTTTTTACTGCTTATGGTCAGCGTTTTTGGTTTCATCGGGATGGGGGCACAACGCTGGATAAACCTTTATTTTGTTAATATACAACCATCCGAACTTATAAAATTATCAATGCTTTTGGCTCTATCTAGATATTGCTCTGATAGAAAAAATCATTTGAACGCAAATATCACCTATTTATTAATGCCTTTTTTTATTATAGTTATTCCAGCTATTATAATATTAAAACAACCCGACTTGGGAACGGCATCAATCGTTTTATGTGCTGGTCTGTCAGTATTATTTATCAAAGGGGAAAACCCGAAATATTGGTTGTTTGCAATAATTACATTAGTTTTAAGTATGCCCATTTTTTGGAATATATTGCATGATTACCAAAAAAACAGGATTTTAACGTTTTTAAATCCAGAAAAAGACCCATTTGGTGCGGGCTATCATGTTATGCAGTCAAAAATTGCTCTTGGTTCAGGTGGATGGTTTGGGAAAGGGTTTTTAATGGGCACTCAATCGAAGCTTAGCTTTTTACCTGAAAAACACACAGACTTTATTTTTGCCGCAATATGCGAAGAAATTGGTTTTATTGGCGGAAGCATTATAATTTTGCTCTATACATATGTTGTAATATCTTGTTTAAAAATAGCGAGAAAATCCCCATCAAAATTTTCGATGTTTTTGTCAACTGGTCTTTCTATTCTAATAGGTTCGCACGCACTAATAAACATTGCAATGGTTATGGGAATGGTTCCTGTGGTGGGAATACCCCTTCCAATTATCTCATATGGGGGAAGTTCGATGTTAAACTTTTCTATCGCAATTGGTATTTTGCTCTGTATTAATTCTTCAAAAAAAATATCTCAATAATTTTGATTTGTATTTACTAAAAATTAACACAAATAAAATAGGTTGGTCTCCATAAATGTATAACTTGAGGGCATTTTATGAGATACAGCAAATTATTAGCAACAACTGTTTGTAGCATCTTGGCGTTGAACGCGTCAGCAGAGCATTGCAAAAAGCCTAATGTAAATGACACTAAGAAAATAAAAGAAAGCAAGAACCCCTCTTGGGAGGGCTGGTATGTTGGTGGTGGATTGGGGTTTTCAACTCTAAGTGAAGACTATAACCAAACACAGCATACTATGGGAGCGTGTAACCTTCAAAACACTCGCTATGGTGGGTTACTGTTCGAAGCTTTTGGCGGCGTTGGTACCTATATCCCAGATTCAAAGGTTTATACCGGCGTTGAACTTCGTTTAGGGATTAATACTAATAAACCAGATATAAACGAAACAATTTCCGATGGTAAGAAACTTATCCAGACCGCAAAAATAAAATGCATTGGAGAGCTTGCAGGAAGGCTTGGTTACAAAGTTTGGGACGATTCCATGGCGTATGGTCGTGTTGGAATAACCTACTTAGGCTTTAATAATGAGCAAAAATTAGATGTAAATATAGCAGGTCACCAAGAAAAAGATTATGGAAATCATGAAGGGACAGCTTGGGGGCTTAAGTTTGGTCTTGGTATTGAAAGGGTCATAACAAAAGGACACTTAATCCGACTAGAAGCTAATTATATGATAACCCAATCAGAAGATATTAAAGCGATAGTTGATGATGCCACAGGGTTAACATTGCTGAGTGGAAAAATTCAATTCCGTAGCCTAGACGTTGCTTTACAGTATGTGTATGATTTTTAAACAATCCGTATAAGCACGCAGGACTTATTCTTGCGTGCAAACCCCAGAGTTTATATTAATAAAACAAAATTCTGGCTTTAAAATTTCACTTATTTTTGGTCTAAAGACACCGCTTGACCAAGTTTGAATTCCGATTTCTGTAATTTCTTCATAAAACAAATTTGTGTTGGTCTCATCAAGATGGGCTGTTGTATCATCAAACAGAAGCACAGGGGTTCCAACACGATGTGCAACATAAATCCTTGCGGTTAATAAAATAAGGGTAATCAATAAGACCCTCTGTTCACCAGTTGAATAGTTTTCAGCGTTACTCCGTTGCCCGTCAAAGCTGACACGCCAGTTACAACGATGAACGCCAACATTTGTGTTGCCTGTAAATTTATCTTTTTCGCGGTGTTTTTTTAATTCTGATAACAACAGTTCCTCATAATCATTAATGTCATCTGCCAAGACGTCTTCTTTGTTGGCAATATGTGTTTTTGGGAAGGATGTATTGCACTTTTCGGATAATTCGTTCAGTGCTTTGCAATAGGCAAGCCTATATTTGATTATTTCGATAGATATGCCTGCTATTTTTCCCTCAACAATTTTGAGCCACGTCTCGTCTATTGGTTGTCTTTGCAGCCCTTTTAGTCGTTCAGAAGTTAACTTTTTATACTGCAAAATCAAATTATGATATTTTGGATTAATACCCTTAATTAAATGGTCAAAAAATTTTCGTCTTATTTGCATCTGTTCAGTAAACAGTCGGTCAGTCTGTGGCGTTATCCAAAGTAGCCATATATGTTTTTCAATATCACTGATATTGACTAAATCACCATTAATTTTAGCAATTTTTTGTTCACCATTAGACGGGATTCCACCTATCCCGACGCGAGTTTGCTCGTTATGAGAGTTTAATATTGCAGATACTCCCCATTGAGCTTGACCAGAATTTTTACGTCTAATTTCAGAGTTTGGGGCTTTTCTTAAACCTTTGGTTGCTGATAATAACGACAATGCTTCTAGAATACTAGTTTTTCCAGCTCCATTTTGTCCATATAGAACAACGTTTTGGGTTAAATTAAGTAATCTTAAATTTTGATAACACCTAAAATTGATAAGGCTTAAGCTTGATATCCCGTTTATTACATCTCTCATCTAGGTTTATATTAACTTGGGAACTTTAGGTTCTCTTTGATTGTTATAAACCCTATCATAAAGTGGAGATTCTTCTTCGGGCTTTTCTATAAAGTGAAATATCACTTGAGCGACACGTTTGTTGGGTAATAGCTTTATGGGATAAGGAAAACAATTCACAAGTTCTAAAGTCCAAGACCCTTTAAAACCTGGGTCGCCAACACCAGCTGAAACATGCGAAAAAATAAAATTTCTCGCTAATGAAGAACGTGTCTCCAACATTGGCACTATGTTGTGACAATTGCTTCCAATCATTTCCGCAGTACACCCCAAGATAGTTTCGCCAGACTTTATGATAAAACCATCACTGCCAACTTCAATTCTCTTAAATCGTTCGCTGCTCGCATCACTGCTAAGGTCGATACAAAATTGGCGTTTTTTGAAGAAATTTTTGAAACACTGCTTTAACGTGCCACGGTGATTAACCTTGTAAATAACGTCCCCGAGAGTGACGTCATATTGCATCAAGCCAAGATTGTTTGGGTTAAAAGGCGTGATGACGACTTCGCCAGTTTTAAGATGTTCTAATATAGATTTTTTTCCTAGTATCGCCATTGTATATAAACCCTCTTCCTAAAAATCCTGTAATTCAAGCCCCTTGCTTTTAAATGAGGAAACTATAACATTTATAACACATTCAATCGATTCCTGCTTAGATAACTCTGACGTGTCAATCACGTGATAGCTGTCATCACAAACAAGAGGTGACAGTTCTCGCCTTTGGTCTTTATCGTCACGAGATTTTATCTCGTCCAACGCTTGGTCTAGGGTGATTTGCTCAGATGATGCTAAAAACCGTCGTTTTGCTCGCACAATTGGTGAAGCTGTTAAAAAAATCTTGCAAATCGCATCAGGAAACACTGCTGTGCCAATATCCCTGCCGTCGAGGATTGTGCCTTTATGGGTTTTTAGCGAATTTACAGCAAACATTCTTTGCATTTTTGTCAGAGGGGTGCGAACACTTTCGATGGTTGCGATTTGTGAAGAAAGGGCACTTATTTTTTCAGTGCGGATTAAAAGATTTCGCTCATCTTCTGGCATCATGGAAAATTTTTCAGCCATACCCTCAACCTCACCGCTTAATGCAATTTGAACTGCCAATTTTTCTAATTCAAAATCATCTGATAACTGACTAAAGTCAATTTTGGAAGCAATTAAATAAGCGAGCGACCGATAGATTATTCCTGTGTCTAAATAAGAAAACCCCAGTCTTTTAGAAACTGCACTAGCAACTGTTCCCTTGCCGCTATTTGCAGGTCCATCAATCGCGACTACTCTTATAAACTTATCTTCCAAAAGCTGTTGCAAGGATTATCTCTCCAAACGGTTTATGTCTCTAACCAAGCACTATCCAGCCACGCTTATATCTGGGGCATCAATGGCTTTCATCCCGATGGCGTGATAACCAGAGTCAACATATATAATATCCGCCGTTATCCCTTTGCTTAAATCACTCACCAAAAACACAGCTGAACCGCCAACATCTTCAGGGGTTGTGTTCCGCTTCAGCGGTGAATTAAACTGATTCCATTTCAAAATATACCTAAAGTCACCAATCCCCGAAGAAGCCAATGTTCTAATAGGTCCAGCAGAGATTGCGTTCACACGAATGTTTTGACCGCCCAAGTTAACTGCCAAATAACGAACACTAGATTCCAACGCCGCCTTTGCAATCCCCATCACATTATAATTCGGCATCACTTTTTGTGCCCCAAGGTATGAGAGGGTGATGATGCTCCCGCCATTGGGCATCATCCGTTGAGCTCTTTTGGAAAGCGATGTAAAGGAAAAACAAGAAACATCCAAAGTTTGTAAGAAGTTTTCTTTGGTCGTGTCGTAATAATTACCTTTGAGTTGGTCTTTATCTGAATGAGCAATCGCGTGTATAAAAAAATCTATGCTATCCCACTCAGAGCTGAGTTTTTCAAAAAAATTATCGATACTTTCTTCTTTTGTCGCATCACATTCAATTAAAATGTTTGAGCCAATGGTTTCAGCCAGCGGTTTTACTCTTCTGAGAAAAGCATCTGATTGATAGCTAAAAGCAATTTCCGCCCCGTGGCTTGCCAGCTCTTTTGCAACCCCCCAAGATATTGAATATTCGTTTGCAACGCCCATGACTATGCCACGCTTACCTTTTAATAAGTTAGTTTTTATTTCCATAACCCCTCTTTTTAAATTAGAAATAAATATTTATTAAGGATGTGTTGCTAAACTTATCACAATAATGTAAAAATGCATACAGTACTGATGTGTATTTTTATCTTTTGGGGCGTAGCCAAGTGGTAAGGCAGCGGGTTTTGGTCCCGCCATCGTGGGTTCGAATCCTTCCGCCCCAGCCATTGTCTGTTTTGATTGGTTAATTTAGGCTGACTATTTTCGTATCTTTTATTCCAGTCGCTTCTATTTGTTGGCGAGCATCTTTTGCGTGATGAATAGTTTTAAAAGGACCTGCTATTAAGAAGGTGACTGTCTTGCCATTCATGTGTTTCACTTGACCATAAACTTTTAGACCAATATTTTTAATCATTTTACTTATTTTTTCAGCATCTTGAATTAAAAATTGCCCAAGATATACCGCGTATTCTTTATTTTCTTTTTTAACGCGTTCTTCCGGCTGAATATCATTTTTATAGTTTGGTCGTTCTGTTGGTCTATATTCTCTTGAGCTTTCCGCCAATGAATCTATTGAAGCCGCACCATCCAGTTGAGGTTTGAAAAATTGCAGGTTTTCAGAAGAATATTCACCAATACCCTCATGCTTTGAGAATTTTCTGTGAATTTCTCGTCCTTCAGGGGTGAGGGCGGCATCATGATTTGACCCCTTATTATTCATATCTATTTCATTCAGCTCAGGAACGGCATTATTAATTTTTCGCTCTATAGTATTGACCTTACTCCCTATTAAAGAGCTATTTACATCATTCCTTATGCTAGTTTTAATGCCTGCAATACGTCTTTGTTCCATTCTTTTTAAATTGTCATTATCAATGCTTGAGGCATAATGATATTGGTTTTGACGAGTAATACTTATTCCAGTAAAAAAGCCACCAACAAAAAAGAACCCTCCGAGCAGAATTAACCCTAAAGTTATTGATGCTATAATTGTTTTATCTGAATGTTTTGACATATTACCGCCATAAGCTAAAAAATCCCTTTAGATTGACGACTTTATGAGTATCTTGGTCAACCTATATCACCTAGCTTTATCATGAATATGTTAATAAAACTTTACCCTGAGCGTCTCACACCTGAGGTTCTAGCCACCGTTATAACTGAAACCTTGATTGCACCAGCTTGTTTTAAAACCCTTGAGCATTCATTAATCGTTGCACCTGTTGTGTGCACATCATCGACCAATATAATTTCTTTGGATGTAATATGTCTTATATATTTTCTATTACAAGCGAATGTGCCCTTTATATTTAACAGTCTCTCCTTTGTCCCCAAGGACTCTTGCGATTTTGTGAATTTTGTGCGTATTAAAAAATCGGGCACATAATCAATGCCAAACTCCCGAGCGACTAGCTGTGCTAATATCGAGGCTTGATTATATTTTCTCATGAAAATTTTCTTCCAATGCATTGGGACGGGAATTATTATAGTATTCAATCGATTAAATTCAGGAAGCTCGTTTATCGTGTGCAACAGCCACTTTGACATGATTTTACCTAAATTTGGTTGGTCATAGTGCTTGAAATTGATGATTAATTCCCTGCCCAATTTTTCATAAATAATGGACGAACGAAGATAGTCATAAGAGGGTTTCGTTTGCATACACCCCAAGCAAATCTGGTCTTCTTCCCCATATTCCATTGGCGTACCACATATATTACAATATGGCTTGGAAATGAAATGAATGTCTTTCCAACAATCGCCACATAACTGAGGTGTGTCAAAACTTTGAACTGGATTTTTGCAAAACAAACATGACGGTGGCAACACAATATCAAAAAATTTCAGCAAAAATCTTTTTAATATTTTGTTCAATTTTTGAATTATGTTGGTCATATGGGCTTTACTTTAACAAAAAGAGGCGATGGATTCTATGTTTAAATAATTAAAGTTAAAATGTTGTGATATTTTTATTAAAAGTTATTATTATTTTTCTTTTATAAAAAAACTTGACAATTGATGGATGTGACGCTATATAAATTAGTGTCTTTAATGTTTAAGTTTTTTTTAAAAGGATTTTATTATGATTAATAGAAAAATTATACTGTCTTCCGTAATAGCGGGGGTCGTCTCTCTCTCAGCTAGTCATCATGTGACCGCTGCTTTGCCTAACTTTCAACAAGGTCAAGAAGGAGTTCATGTAAATAATCAAAACATTCAGCGTGTTCAACAATTTCAAGATGAACGCGGAAAACCCACATCTTTTAGTGCTACTCCAGAATTTCAAAATGAACGCGGAAAACTCACACCTTTTTATGCTATGCAGGTTGCCCTTCATATGTCTGATAAACAAAAATTATCGGAATTTGCTCAAATAAGCAAAAAATATAATAAGGCTGTAAAAGGTTTGCACTTTAACCCATTTCCTGTCACATCTGAAAATTATCCCAATATCCATAATAACTTGAATAACTTGAATACTCAGGTCTTTTACGCTGACAATGACTTTGGGTTGACTACATATAAGGGAAATGCAAATTCAAAAATATCTCAAGCTAGATTTGAATATCCTGTGAGTTATGCTGAAGCCCAATACATAGTAGCTCTTGATGGTCAACATTATAACACAATGAGATTTAAAAATGTTTCTATGTCTATAAACGATGCACTGGCTATTCCTTTGGGAGCAAAAGGTGGTCAATATGCCTTGCATTATAGAGAAGTAGACGGAATTAACAGATTTTACTTAGATAAAGCAGAAACTCAAGAAATCTTGATTAAAACATTGACTGGTGAGTACAATGAAGCAAATGGGGCAATAGTTGACTTATCAAGGTTCCATCACCTCAGCAGTATTAGGTCTAATATGTTTCTTTATTGTAAGAATATAACATCCGTCAAGTTTCCTAAGAATTTAAGAGAGATACGTTCTGAGTGTTTCAGAGGCTGCAATGCATTAACGAGTATCAACCTAGAAAAGATACATGTAATTAGTAGCCGTGCTTTCTTTGGTTGTGAAAACTTAAAATTAACAAAGGAAAGTTTAAAGAATGCTGAAATAATATATAATTATGCTTTTTCTAGTCGACAAGGCGTAACAATAGACGAGCTAGATTTACGTAATTTAACCAGTATTCAGCGTGC
>CAYJEJ010000012.1:0-24647 GCA_964369315.1 uncultured Alphaproteobacteria bacterium
CCCCCCCCCCCCCCCCCCCCCCCCCCCCCCCCCCCCCCCCCCCCCCCCAAAATAAAAATCAACCTCGTTAGAACTAGCACATTACCGTTAACAAATCAACCCCGTTAGCACTAACACATTACCGTTAACATCTAGTTAATATGGGAATAATTTAGTGAAGCTGTTATATTTTTGTTTTACCTATATTTTACTTATATGTATAATCACCTTTGGTAATTCTATGGGATGTGTATGAAGACTTTAGATTGTTTGATGAAAAAGGGGACAGATTTTTTGGGCACACAGAACGCCATCCTTGGCGGGGCGATGACGTGGGTTTCGGACTCTGATTTGGTCTCTGCCATATCGAATGCGGGATGTTTTGGCGTTTTGGCCTGTGGTGCGATGACACCTGAGATGCTGGAGCAAGAGATTTTGCTGACGCAAACAAAGACTTCGCTCCCATTTGGTGTGAACTTAATCACGATGCATCCACAACTGCTAGAATTAATTGATGTTGTTGCACGCTGTAGCGTTCAGCACTTGATTTTGGCTGGTGGATTGCCCAGCAAGGAGTCAATAGAAAAGGCGAAAAACCTTGGGCTCAAAATAATGTGTTTTCCCCCAACCCTTGCAATCGCACAAAAAATGTTAAAAATGGGGGCAGATGCCCTGATACTCGAAGGGCATGAGGCTGGCGGGCATGTGGGACCAACTGCTTTGACGGTTTTGTCTCAGGAAATTTTGCAACACATAAAAGACGATGCAATAGTTTTTGTCGCGGGGGGAATCGCGACAGGCGAGATGATGGCAAGTTTTTTGGAAATGGGGGCAGCAGGCTGTCAACTTGGGACTTTGTTCGCGTCTGTAAAAGAGTCGAATGCACACCCGAATTTTAAAAAGGCTTTTTTTAGGGCAAATTCGCGTGATGCTGTCACTTCTGCCCAGTTGGATAAAAGGTTTCCCGTTATCCCAGTCAGGGCGATTAAAAACCTTGGTCAGCAAAAATTTATTGAGCTACAAAAAGAAATTATCGCCCAGTTTGACGCGGGCGAGGTTGACCTGAAAGAAGGGCAACTAAAAATTGAGCATTTTTGGGCTGGTGCGTTGCGTAAGGCGGCAATTGAAGGTGACATAGAAAACGGCTCCATCATGGCTGGGCAGTCGGTTGGTCTTGTAAAAGAAGAGCTCTCCGTTCAAGAGGTTGTCAGCAAATTGATTGAAGATGCGAAAACATTTTTAGCACAATAGCGGTTTGACAGAAGGGTTTTATTAACACAATTTGCGTAGATAAAGCGACTTATCTTCCAAACCTGCGGGTTCTGTGTCCAAATTGGGTGACCACCTCTTTCAGGTCGTCGGTGTTAAAGTCTGGTAACAGCTTATCATAAAAAAACAACTCCGCGTACGCCAGTTGCCACAGCAAAAAGTTGCTAATTCTTCGTTCATAACCAGTCCTAATCAACAAGTCTGGGTTAGGGATACCACAGGTATATAGGTGGTTAGCAAAGGCGTCTTCATTTATTTGTTCAATTGACGTTTTGCCGTCCAGAACCTCTTGGCAGAGGGTTTTGGTCGCTCTCACAATGTCCATCCGCCCGCCATAATTCATCATAAATGACACGGTTATCAGGTCATTATCTTTGGTTAAGTTTTCAACCCGTTCAATCCCACGCAATATGCTGGGTCTAAGACCATCTCGGCTACCCAGTATCCGAACCTTATAGCCCATCTGGGCATATTGCTCCACCTTTTTGGAGATGAGATAGGCATCAAACAAGTCCATTAAATAATTAACTTCGTCTTCCGCCCTGCTCCAATTTTCGGTCGAAAACACAAATGCCGTAAAAAATTTAACACCAAGATTAACAGATTCTTTAACGAGCTCTTCAATGACCTCAAGCCCTTTTTTATGCCCTTCTTTACCAGCTAATCCGCGAGCTTTTGCCCACCTTCTGTTGCCGTCTGAAATAATGGCAATATGATTTGGTGTGTTTTGATTCTCTTGCATTTTCAACTAAATCTCTTGTGTTATTAAATTTTCATCAAATCTTTTTCTTTTGCGATAAGATTATCATCGATTTGTTTGATAAAATCATCGGTCAGTTTTTGAATTTGAGTCGAGACACGTTTATTTTCGTCCTCAGGCATTTCTTTTGCCTTGCGTTTCAGGGTGTCGAGACCATCTCGGCGAACATTTCGGATTGATACGCGAGCTGTTTCAGCATATTTTGTCGCTACTTTAAGCAGCTCTTTCCTGCGTTCTTCACTCAGCTCAGGCAAGCAAATCCTCATGTTGCACCCCTCAACCACGGGGCTAAGACCTAGACCAGAGTCGCTAATCGCCTTTTCCACTGGTTTGACCTGACTGCGGTCCCAAACTTGGATGCCCAAGGTTCTTGAATCAATCACGCTAACAGAAGCAACTTGATTAAGGGGCATTTTATCATTGCCATATGCCTCGACCTTAACGCTGTCTAATAAATCGACCGAGGCTCTGTTCGCCCTAAGAGTTTTGAAGTCACGATGCAACGCTTCTATGCCAGCGTTCATTCGTTTTTTTAAGTCTTCTATTAAATCATTTGTCATCACAGTTCCTCAGAAAATATTATTGAGCGTTTACAGTCCCCGCGGATAACCCGCGATATATTCTCTGGTTCTTTAACAGAAAAAATAACAACTGGCAACTTATTATCTCGTGCCAAAGCAATTGCGGCAGAGTCCATCACCTTAAGGTTTTTTTCAAGCACTTCAGAGAATGTCGCCTGTTCAATAAACCTCGCGTTCTGGTCAACAAAAGGGTCGCCAGTATAGAGACCATCTGCCTTGTGTGTGCCCTTTAATAAAACGTCACACTCAAGCTCAACCGCTCTTAAAACAGCGGCTGTATCGGTCGTGAAAAATGGAACTCCAGCCCCCGCAGACAAGACAATAATCCGACCTTTATTAAGGTGTTTCATGGCGTAATGATGCACATACGGTTCACAGACCTCCTGCATCTTTATCGAAGACATTACGCGAGATTCCACCCCTGTTTTATTCAGCCCGCTGTGTAAAGCAAGGGCATTAATAACCGTTGCGAGCATCCCCATAAAATCGCCGTTGACCCTTGATATGCCAAAATCAGCCCCTTTTGAACCGCGATATATATTCCCGCCGCCAACAACCACCGCAACCTGAACGCCATCGTTGGCTAGATTGGCAATTGCCTCAGCCAAGCTAAAAAGGTAGTCATAGTCGATGCCGTGGTTTTGCGACCCCAACAAAGCTTCACCTGAAAGCTTCAGGAGAACACGCTTAATCCCAGATTTTAAAAAATTCACAAAAAAATCCTGCCCGATTGAATGGGATTAATCTAAATCCTAATTTTTTTATATGCAAGAAAAAACTCCTCACAAAAAACGTTTAACTTTTAATAAACCCTACCCCATGATAAGAATATTCCATTGATTTTTAATAATTGGGTGGGCAACATGAATTTTACAGAAATGACCAAGGCTTTGCGTTTTCTTGCGATAGATATGATTGAACAGGCTAATTCAGGACACCCTGGGATTGCTTTAGGCTTTGCAGATGTTATGACGGTGCTATTTAGGGATTTTTTTAAATTTGACCCCAAAAACCCCGAAAATCCGAACAGAGATAGGCTTGTGTTTTCTGCTGGTCATGGCAGTGCTTTACTTTATGCATTGATGTATTTAACGGGCTATGAGGACATATCTTTAAACGACATCAAATCTTTTCGTAAAAAAGGCTCCAAGTGTAGCGGTCATCCCGAATATGGCTTGCTGAAAGGGGTTGAGGTAACCACTGGCCCGCTTGGTCAAGGGCTTGCCAATAGCGTGGGAATGGCAATCGCACAGCAAAAAATGAATGCTGCACAAATTGACACCTCTCATGAAAATTTTATATACGTCGTGGTTGGCGATGGCGATTTAATGGAGGGAATATCTCATGAAGCATCTTCCCTCGCGGGAACATTAAAACTTGCGAAGCTGATAGTCTTATATGATGACAATAACGTTACAATTGACGGCTCAGCAGATATTACCTGCCAAGATGATGTTGAAGCACGTTTTTCAGCATATAATTGGCACTATCAAAAGGTCGATGGACATGATGAAAAAAATATCGCCAATGCAATAAAAAATGCTCAAGCTGACCCAAGACCGTCCATCATTTCTTGTAAAACAATCATTGGAAAGTTCTCCCCCTCTAAAGCGGGCACCTGCAACTGTCATGGTGCACCCTTGGGGCAAGAAGAGGTGTTGAAAATGAGGGAAATATTAGGCTGGAATTTCGAGCCATTTTTTGTTCCTGAAGAGGTATTATCATGTTGGCGGAATATTAATAATGAACCAGTTGGAAAAACATGTGCTGATAACTTTAAAAAGATAGACAAACAAGAAATAGAAAATATTTTTTCAACGTTAAAAAAAGACATCACCTCACAACAAGCTTCCAAAATGGCGACCAGAAAATCCTCTAATTTAGTGTTGAACAAGTTAGTAGAAGCCAAACTGCCCTTAATCGGCGGTTCAGCAGACCTTAGCCCATCAAATGGAACATTCGCAAAGAATATGTCACCAATTTGTGCTGATAAATATAATGGAAACTATATTCATTATGGAATACGGGAGCATGCAATGGGCGGAATAATGAACGGTATAAACCTTTATCAACCCAATATAATTCCATATGGTGGCACGTTTCTGTGCTTTTGCGATTATATGAAACCTAGCATCAGGATGAGTGCGATGATGAATCTTGGCGTTATTTATATATTTACTCACGATTCAATTGGTGTTGGGGAAGATGGACCAACCCACCAACCTGTTGAACAAATCCCCAATCTTAGGATGATTCCTAATCTTCACGTCATCAGACCAAGTGACGCGTTAGAAACTGCTGAATGTTGGCAAATCGCTCTGCTTGAACGAAATGTTCCAACAGCATTAATTCTGTCTAGGCAAGATTTACCGATAATCAATAAATATCGTGATGATAATTTATGTATGAAAGGAGCTTATGTCATAGGTGATGGAGACAACAATGACAGAAATCTTACGATTATCTCAACAGGGTCAGAAGTCTCATTAGCGATTGAGGTTAAAAACCTTTTTAAGGAAAAAAACATCAATGTTTCTGTCGTGTCCATGCCGTGTTGTGAGATTTTTGATAGGCAAGACGAGTCATATAGGAAAAAAATCTTGGGCACTAGTCCAATATTTTCTGTTGAAGCCAGTGCAACCCCCTTTTGGGCAAAATATACTGGCAACATTGACCATTGCTTTGGGATTGATGACTTTGGAATATCTGCACCATATAAAGACGTGTTTGAGCACTTTGAATTAACGCCAATAGATGTTTATAAAAAAATCTGTCTTTGTATGGGATATGATTTTGCCATGTAGATTTGTTTTATTTTTGCTCTTAATTATGTTAAAAATGCTTATGTAGTTTGGCAGGAAATATTAAATAAATTGGTAACTAAATCACGTCATCTCAATAAGATTGAACCTTGGCATAATCCAGATGAAAAACCTTATGTTTATATAGAAAATTTAACAAAAGACTTTGATGGAGTGGTTGCAGTCGATGAAATCACCCTTTCTGTATATAGAGGGGAGCTGTTTTCCTTATTGGGTAGTTCAGGCTGTGGAAAGAGCACCCTGCTTCGCATGTTGGCAGGTTTTGAAAGCCCCACATCAGGCAAAATTTATATCGACGGCATTGATATGTCTGGAATACCGCCCTATAGACGACCCGTTAGTATGGTCTTTCAGTCTTATGCGTTGTTTCCTCATATGAATGTTGAACAAAATGTTGCGTTTGGTTTAAAACAAGAAAAACTGCCAAAAACACAAATTACTGAACGTGTGAACGATGTCCTAGAATTGGTTCAAATGCGAAGCTTTAAAAAACGCAAACCACACCAATTATCTGGTGGTCAAAGGCAACGAATAGCACTAGCAAGAAGCTTGGTTAAAAGACCAAAATTGTTGTTATTGGATGAGCCCTTGGCTGCACTTGATAAAAACCTAAGAGAAAAAACCCAGCTAGAGCTTGTCAACATTCAAGAGGAAGTCGGAATTACGTTCATCATGGTCTCGCACGACCAAGAAGAGGCGATGACCATGTCGTCGAGAATTGGCGTTATGGATGACGGTCGGATTATTCAGGTTGGTACCCCTACAGAAATTTATGAATATCCCAATTCAAGATATGTGTCTAATTTTATTGGCACAGTCAACCTGTTTGAAGGCGTTGTCATGGAAGAAGGTGAAGACAACGTAATCGTGCGGTCAAATGCGTTAGATGATAGCGATATAATGATAGAATATTCCGCAACAGTTGCAATGGGTGCACATGTTAGCATCGCAATAAGACCTGAAAAAGTCGTGATATCAAAAAGACCCCCTAAAGAGCGAGAATATAACTGCGTTAAAGGCGTTGTGCAAGACATAATATACCTAGGGGACGTGTCGATATATCACGTTGAATTAGCCAGTGGACACGTTGTATATTCAACTGCAACGAATTTGTTTCGTATTGCTGAGCGTCCAATACAGTGGGACGATGAAGTCTATTTATATTGGCGACCAGAAAATGCCATATTGCTAACAGCATAGTGATGGGAAAAAAGTGATGCTATTTTCCAGCATAAAAACAAAAAAAACTTTATCAAGACTCGTCCCAAAAGGGCGGAGTTTGCTGGTTGGGGTGCCATATTTTTGGCTGTTATTATTCTTTCTGTGCCCATGTTTAATTTTGATAAAAATTAGTTTTGCTGACCCGATATTGGCCGTCCCGCCATATAGTAATATTATTACTTGGATTAGTAATGGAATTGCACAAATCACCCTCAACACGACACATTATCGAGTTTTGTTTACTGATAATTTGTATTTAAGCACGTTTTTAACTTCTATTATAATCGCTGCAATATCGGCGATATCTTGCTTATTAATTGGCTACCCAATGGCATATGCTATCGTTCGGTCTAAGAAGAAGATTCGCTCGACGTTATTAACACTTGTGGTGTTGCCGTTTTGGACGTCTTTTTTAATCAGGGTTTATGCTTGGGTAATATTGCTAGCACCATCTGGGATTATCAACCACGTGTTGCTCAAACTTGGAATTATTGCCCATCCATTAGATTTAATGGGGAATTATTATGCTGTTACGGTCGCAATAGTGTATACCTATTTGCCGTTTATGATTTTGCCGCTATATTCATCGCTTGAAAAAATAGATTTTTCGCTCATTGAGGCAGCGTATGACCTAGGGTGTCATCCGATTAAGGCTTTTTTTCATATTATTTTACCCTTATCAATGCGTGGTATGGTGACGGGTTTTTTTCTGGTTTTTATGCCTGCAATTGGGGAATATGTCATACCCGAGATATTGGGTGATTCCAGTACAATCACTATTGGTCGGGTTGTTTGGAATGAATTTTTTACAAACCTTTCTTGGCCAGTTGCGTCTGCACTTTCGGTTTCGATGATAATATTTGTCGTGTTACCAGTTGCGATGTGGCATGCGAGCAGGCAAGGGAAAGATAACAAACACGGTCAAATAATCCCATGAAAAGGTCGAGATTTTTATTATCTTTTTTAGTGTTTGGTTATGCATTTATGTATGTTCCTTTGCTGTGCATAATTGCTTTTTCATTTAATAATTCTAAGTTTGTCACCACGTGGTCACATTTTTCTTTTAAGTGGTACAGGGTCTTAGCACAAAATGAAATCATGCTAGATGCTGCGTTGAATAGCTTAAAAATCGCATCTTGTACTGCAACCATTTCTATCATAATCGGCACATTAGCGGCAATTGCGATTGTTCGGCTGAAAAACTTCAAGGGAAAACCCCTTTTTATGGGGATGATAACCGCCCCTCTTATAATGCCAGATATTGTTACAGGTCTTTCATTGTTATTGTTATTTGTGGGTTTGTTTAATACATTTGGTTGGCCGAACGAAAGAGGTTTATTAACAGTTACAATTGCACATATAACCTTGTCCCTTTCTTACGTTACGGCACTTATTCAATCAAGGCTTGCTGAGATGGACGCTTCGTTAGAAGAAGCTGCTCTTGACCTTGGTGCCGGCCCTGTAAAGGTTTTTTTTGTTATAACTTTACCAATAATATCTTCAGCGATAATAAGCGGTTGGATTTTGTCTTTCGTGTTATCGTTGGATGATGTGGTTCTTGCGTGTTTCGTCTCTGGTCCCGAGGCGACCACCCTGCCAATGGTTGTTTTTTCAAGCATAAAAATGGGGCTTTCGCCACAGATAAACGCTTTAACAACAATTGTAATGGTAATTCTTACGGTGTGTGTGGCAATTGCGACCTATATCATAAACCGCAGTAGTAAAAGACTTTCTAAAAAGTAAAAACAGGAGTAAGGCATTGACGCAATCTTATATAATTGTATTAGGAAATGAAAAAGGCGGCACAGGAAAATCTACGGTCTGTATGCACATTATAATGCACCTTTTATCACAGGGTTTTTCTGTTGGGTCAATAGATGTTGATGCAAGACAAGGCACATTAACTCGTTACGTGGGCAATAGGATTAGTTATATAAAAAAACATAATTTGAAAATCCAATTTCCTCAACACAAAGATGTTCCAAAAAGTTTGATAGACTCATTTGAAGATGCTAGACAAGATGAGGAGCATCGTTTTTCTAACGCGTTGAACGAGTTAAGAGGAAATGATTTTATCGTCATAGACACCCCTGGAAATGACACGTTTTTGTCACGTTTGGCACATTCTTATGCAGACACAATCATCACTCCTTTAAACGATAGCTTCATAGACCTTGATATGCTGGTTCGCGTCACAGATGGCAACCTTTTGCCGAGTGTTTATTCTGAAATGGTCTGGGAACAAAGAAAAGCCCGAATGATGCGAGATAAAAAATCAATTGATTGGATTGTGATGCGAAATCGCTTGGCTAATTTTCACTCTCATAACAGACAGGAGGTTGAAAACGTCCTATCTGCTTTGTCGAAAAGAATTGGTTTTAGGGTCGCCATGGGCTTTAATGAACGTGTGATTTTTAAAGAATTGTTCGTATCAGGGCTTACATTACTTGATTTGGAGGTGATAGGCAGAGAACTCACCATATCACATATCACCGCTCGCCAAGAATTAAGAACCTTGGTAGATATGATTAAAATACCCTTTCCTAAGAAATAAATTCTTCAGCTGATGGATTTATCTGATTCATGCACAAGCTGTCGGAAGCAACATTTTGTTGACGTTTTGGTGTCTGCACCAATTGATGATTTTTATACATATATTAACAACACTAAAGAAGAGCTTTCCAAGGGAGCCATCGTCAGCGTCCCGTTTGGTTCAAGGACGCTTTTAGCAGTGGTGTGGGACGTGAGGGATTTTAGTGACCGCACTGATTTAAAGGAGATTATCACTGTTCACCAATATCCACCGCTAGAGGAAGGCTTTCTCAGTTTTATCGATAAGGTTGCGACATATAACCTGATTAAGAGAGGGAATGTTCTTCGTATGGTTCTTAGTGAGCCGAGTTTGTTCAAACCTATTAAATCAAGGGTTTCTCCCGTCAATTTAGCTCAAAGCCAGCCTCAATCTATTACACTAAGCCAAATGCAACAAACTGTCGCAGACGAAATTTTTCACGACATCAATAAAAATAAGTTTTCAGTTTTATGCATAGATGGAGTGACAGGTTCTGGAAAAACCGAAGTGTTTTTAAAGGCTTGTGAGCGTGTTTTAAATATGGGCAAACAGTGTTTGATAATGTTACCCGAGATTGCCCTGACCCCGCAGTTAATCAATCGCTTTACAAAATATTTTGCAACTGAGCCCCTTGTCTGGCACTCATCACTTACCCCAAAAATGCGTCGCGTAACTTGGAACAAAGTTGTACAAAAATCGCCTTGTGTCGTTATTGCGACAAGGTCAGGGTTATTCTTGCCTTTTAGTAATTTGGGACTGATAGTCTTGGATGAAGAGCACGACCAATCGTTCAAACAAGAAGAACCTCACGCATATAATGGTCGAGATATGTCGATATTACGAGCAAAGATATTAGACATTCCTGTGATTTTATCATCTGCGACATTATCTGTTGAAACAATTAATAACTGTAATAACAATAAATATAAACGGCTTCATCTCACTTCAAGGTTTTCGCAAATTCCAATGCCCGCTGTAGAAATGGTTGACATGCGAGCTCAAGCCAATTCGAACAAAATTGAATGGCTTTCGCAACAAGCCATTGAAAGCATCAAACAAACCATCAACGCTGGGAAGCAGGTCTTGATTTATATGAACAGGCGGGGGTATGCCCCTCTTACGATGTGTCGCAAGTGTGGTTATCGCGTTGAGTGTCCAAATTGCACAAGCTGGTTGGTGGAACACAGCAAATATAATGTTTTGGTTTGTCATTATTGTGGGCACCAGATACCTAAAATTGAGACTTGTCCAAAATGCTCTGAACAAACGATGTTTGCTTATGGTGTGGGTGTGGAGCGGATTGAAAAAGAATTAATCAAAAAAATCCCGCAGGCAAAAACCATTGTCGCATCGTCTGACACACTTTCAACGCCCGCCAAGATAAGTGCGGTTTATGAAGATATATTAAACTGTCATTATAACGTTTTAATAGCGACCCAAATCTTTTCAAAGGGTCATCACTTTCCGAAAATGTCTCTTGTGTTGGTTGTTGATGCCGATGGCGGGTTGTATGGCGTTGACCCACGTGCAAATGAACGAACATATCAAGCAATTCAGCAAGTTGCTGGAAGGGCAGGACGTTCACACGCTCAAGGAAAGGTCATTATACAAACATATAATCCAGAACATCCGTTTTTTAACTTTATAAAAAACAATGATTTTGAGGGGTTTATTGCGTTTGAAATAGAAAACCGTAAAAGGTCAAAAATGCCCCCTCACACAAAGCTCGCCAGCATTACAATCTCTTCTAATAACCCAAAAGAGGCTGAATCTTATGCTAATAAACTGGTCTGTAACGCACCATGTTATGATGATAAAAATCTTCAAATACTTGGTCCCGCACAGGCAGTTGTGACCAAGCTCCATGGTCGAACGAGGTGGAAGATATTATTGCGAGCCAGCAAAAATTATAATATTCAAGGGTATATCCTTTCATGGCTCAAGCCATTGACCTTGCCCAAATCTGTGAGATTGAACATAGACATTGACCCATATAATTTTCTATAATTAAAGAGAAGTTTCTTAAATGCGACAGAAAGGGTGGTGCGATCGGCAGGATTTGAACCTGCGACACCGGGATTAGGAATCCCGTGCTCTATCCAGCTGAGCTACGACCGCATCGCTTTATAAACCTAGGTATAAAGCCTTCCCTTCAAAAAAGCAACCTTTACCGCTACAAAATATTCAAAAATATCCAAGTTCGATATTGGTTTTAGTGGATGGGAGCGTTAACATCAATTACTTCGAACAATCCAAAAATATTACCAAGTTTCGCAACATTGCACGTTAGGCTTGCCCCCCAGTTAAATAACTTTTTATTTTGTGCGTTTAACAATTCATCTTCAATGATTCTATATTGACCTTCTTGTGGCAATGAATCTGTAACCTCTCCTATACATGTTGAAGTGTTAATGGTGACTAAATATCTTGATGAAAAATTTACATCATCTGAAGTCTCGGGAGAAATAGAAATCCCATATTTGAAAACATTATTTAGTAACTCCAATTGAGAGTAGTCAACATGAATTCTTTGATTCTTATGTATGGCATTTATTTTTAATGACGGTGGAGAAAAATAAGTGTTATGACTTGTAAATCTAACCTCTTTATTTTCTAGGAGTGTTATATGTTTAACTTGGGGCGGAGCTGTTCTAGGTACTGCCTCATTAATACCGAAAGAATGAGAGCTATTGACAGTGTTGGGTGAAGGCATTGGGGTTTTACTTACACAAATATTAGTTAGAAAAAGCATTGAAATAGAAATAAAAGCATATGAAAATTTTGTCATAATTGAAATCCATAAAAATATACTTAACTGTTTTGAGTCAAATTGTAGACACATTTATATATAAAACAAAATTCATTAAAAATATATTAAAATTTTAATAATAATTAATATTTTTATCTTGTTTGTTGATTTTTTAAACTACTGTTTTGTGAGAGATCGAAACTGTTCTAGAAAGGATTTGTTGTTTTTCATTTGTTTCATGAAAAGGCTCATCTGTTCAAAGTTTTTAATCAATCGGTTGATTTCTTGGATTGTGGTGCCCGAGCCAGAGGCAATTCGGCGTTTTTGACTCCCTTTAATAATTTTATAATCACTTCTTTCTTTTTTGGTCATAGAATAGATAATCGCCAATTGCCGTTTAATGGCATTGTCATCGATTTGCTTAACTTGACTGGTCAAATCATTCATTCCAGGTAGCATTCTTAACATATTTGCTATCCCACCCATTTTGTTCATTTGGTTAATTTGTTTTGCTAAATCATTAAAATCGAATTTTCCTTTTGCGAGACGCTGTATATCCTTTTCCACGTCTTGCTTATTTATAATAGATTCTGCTTTTTCTACTAATGATACGATGTCGCCCATGCCCAAAATTCGATTAGCCAAACGCTTAGGTTCAAAAATCTCAACGTCATTAATTTTTTCGCCCACTCCCAACAACACTATGGGGAGCCCTGTGGTCTTACTCATGGATATCGCACAACCTCCACGAGCGTCTGCGTCCATCCTAGTCATTACTATCCCTGTCAGTTTTATATTTGAAGAAAATTTCTTTGCGATGTTGATGGCATCTTGTCCAGTCATAGCATCCACGACAAGGAGGGTTTCATCGGGATTGACTTCTTCATAAAGCTCCATAACCTCGCTCATCATGTTTTCATCAACGTGTAATCGCCCTGCAGTGTCTAAGATTATGGTTTTACAATCGCTTTTTTTAAAATGCTCTAAAGCACCACGAACGATATCCACGGGCATATCATCTTTGTTAGTCAAGAAAAATTCGCTCCCAACCTCTTTCGACAGGATATGTAATTGCTCGATGGCGGCAGGTCTGTATACATCGCAGGAACAGAGCATAGCCTTATGATTTTTATTTATTATATTTGCAATTTTTGCAGCAATTGTTGTTTTTCCTGCACCTTGCAGACCGACCAACATTATCTTTTTGGCAAGAGGTTTATCTAAAAAATTTCGCGAATTGGCTGATAAAATAGCGGTCAAATGGTCGTTCACCATCTTAATTATCATCTGGTCTGGCGAAACGCTTTTTATTAACTCTTGTCCCAATGCCTTTGACTTGAGCTCTTCAATAAATTCTTTTACTATCGGCAGAGAGACGTCCGCCTCTAAGAGTGCTATTCGAATCTCACGCATCGCAGCTTCGATGTCTTCAGCTCTGAGGACACCGATACGTCTTAATTTGCTAAATATGGCGGAAAACCTTTTTGAAACACTTTCAAACAAGCCAAAAATCTCCTCTAGACTGCCTTAAAGTTTAAACTAACAAAAAATGATTTTTTTAGCTACGAAATATATCCATTATTTGTGGTGTACCCTATGGCGGAAAACCTTTTTGAAACACTTTCAAACAAGCCAAAAATCTCCTCTAGACTGCCTTAAAGTTTAAACTAACAAAAAATGATTTTTTTAGCTACGAAATATATCCATTATTTGTGGTGTACCCTGTGGATAATTTTGTGAATAAAATTAGGCGTCCTTTTTGTATCAATCACGTTAATCATTGTTTAATAAAGAATTATTTTTTATAAAAAATAAAAAACCATTACAAAACAACAACTTAAGATATCTGGCAAAAACAATATCCGTGTAATTTGTTTAAAATTTTATTAATAAGGTTTTATTTCTTCTAAAAATCCAGTTGTGAATAAAATTATTCAATCAAGACACATGTCAAGTACAAAAAAATATTTTTTTTTATTTACTTAGACTTGCAAAGATTGTTGTTGATAGTACACTATCAATCGTTTTAGTGATGTACTTTTTGGATAAATTTAATGAATGCACCGATTATGCCCTTGGCAACAGCTGTTTGGCTTATTGATAATACTGCTCTAACGTTTCAACAAGTGGCTGATTTTTGCGGGCTTCATGTTCTTGAGGTGCAGGCAATTGCCGATGGTCAATCAGCGGTTGGCATCAAAGGGGCTGACCCCGTGGCACTTGGGCAATTAACACAAGATGAATTAGACCGTTGTACGAAAAACCCTGATACAACATTAAAAAAATCCTTAACTCATGTAGATAGTACTAAATATAAAAAAGTTAAGCCTAAATCAAATGTAAAAAAACAAGATAAGTTAGGGGCGGTTTTGTGGCTTTTACAAACATATCCGGATGCCAGCGATGGCGAAATAAGGAAAATTGTCTCCACTACTGCTTTGATTATAAAATCCCTCAGGGATGGGAGCCATCCTTTATTTTCTGAATTAAAGCCTGTAAGCCCAATGAAGCTCGATCTTTGCTCCCAACTGGACCTAGATAAACTACCGAAAACTATTCGGGCTTGATTGGTTCTTATTTGAGTTTCTTGTCTAGCGTCGATTCTTGACAGATTTTATTTTGTTATAAACTTTAACTTCGTTATCAACCTTCAAAACAGACATGAACGCACTTTGAGGAATGGTCACTCGACCAATTTCCCTCATTTTTTTCTTGCCTTCTTTTTGCTTTTCTAGGAGTTTTCGTTTTCTTGTAATATCGCCGCCATAACACTTAGCTGTAACATCTTTTCTTAGTGCAGAAATCGTCTCTCTTGCAATGACCTTAGCCCCTATTGCCGCCTGAATAGGTATTTTGAATAAATGTTTTGGAATTAACTCCTTCAAACGTTCACAGAGCATCCTACCCCTGCTTTCAGCCTTGGTTTTATGCACGATAATCGAGAAAGCGTCGACTGGTTCACCATTAATCATAATATTTAATTTGACCAAATCGCCAAGCTCATAGCCAAAAATTTCATAGTCAAAACTCGCATATCCACGACTGATGGATTTTAATTTGTCATAAAAATCAAAAACGGTTTCATTCAGCGGTAAGTTATAAACAATAACGGCACGGCTCCCGACATATGTCAAATTTTGCTGAACACCACGACGCTCCTCACACAGTTTTAAAACAGCACCCAAATATTCATCTGGTAACATTATGGTGGCCTTTATCCAAGGCTCTTCCATATGTTTGATTTTGACGACATCTGGCATGTCCGCTGGGTTATGAAGGTCAATAACGCTTCCGTTAGTTAAGTGTATTTTATATATAACGCTTGGGGCAGTGGTTACGATATCCAAAGCATATTCTCGTTCCAGACGCTCTTTTATCACCTCTAGATGTAACAAGCCCAAAAACCCACACCTGAAACCAAACCCTAATGCGGCTGAAGACTCCGCCTCGAAAGAAAAACTAGCGTCATTTAACCTCAGCTTTTCTAAGCTTTCACGTAGCCTTGCAAAATCAGACGACTCCGTCGGGAACAAGCTACAAAAAACCACAGGAATCACAGGCTTAAAACCAGCCAGTGGAGTTTGAGCAGACTTTGCTTCCGTTGTGATTGTATCGCCCACATTACAATCACAAACATGCCTAATTCCAGCGGAGATGTAACCTATTTCACCTGTTGCGAGCTCTTTCAATTTTTCTGGCTTAGGCGTGAAAGCCCCGACCGACTCTATCTCATAAGTGGCACCTGTCGACATCATTTTAATACGCATACCAGCACGTAAAACACCATCTTTCACACGCACTAATGTCACAACGCCAATATACTGGTCATACCAACTATCAACCAAAAGTGCTTTCAAAGGGGCATCTCTGTCCCCCGTAGGGGCGGGAAGTTTTTTGATTAATGCTTCAAGAACCTCATCAATGCCTTGACCTGTTTTTGCTGATACTAAAATTGCTTCCTTGGAGGATATGCCTATCACTTCCTCAATCTGACCAGCGACACGCACAGAATCTGATGCGGGTAAATCTATTTTGTTCAGAACGGGAATCAATTCATGGTTATTATCAACAGCATGATATGCATTAGCAAGAGTTTGAGCCTCAACCCCTTGAGTAGAATCAACTATTAATAACGAGCCCTCACAAGCTGCTAAAGAACGACTAACCTCATAGGCAAAATCAACATGTCCTGGGGTGTCCATCAAATTAAGCTGATATTCTTGCCCATCCCGCGCTATATAACGCAGACGCACTGTCTGTGCCTTGATGGTTATTCCTCGCTCCCGCTCAATGTCCATAGAATCAAGAATTTGGTCTCTAAATTCTCGGTCACTAATCGCCCCACAATGCTGAATTAACCTGTCTGCCAAGGTTGACTTGCCGTGGTCGATGTGTGCTATTATCGCAAAATTTCTTATACGTTTTATATCAGTAGCCACTTATTGCCTTATTTTACCGCCAAAGTTTTCTTGAACCATATTCATAATGTTGTCGGAAAATCCTTTTATCTGCTCTTCAGTAAAGGTTGCATCCAGAGGTTGCATTCTTACACGAAGTGCTAGTGATTTTTTGCCGTTTTCTACCTTATCACCAACATAGACATCAAATATACAGATATCTTTGATTAAATCAGGATAAAGTTTTTTTATTTGCGTTATCACCTCTCCAGCAGGCACATTATTGTCCAATACAAACGCAAAATCTCGCTCAATGCTCTGAAATTTCTTTTGTTGTATTGTTCCATCAGAATTTTTCTGTGATAGATTAAATAATGTGTCTAGATTAATCTCAAAACAAAAAACCTCATCAGAGGTAAAACCCAACTTTTTCAAAACCAAGGGGTGCATTTGACCAAACTCCGCCAAACTATGCTTGCCAAACGACAATCTGCCGCTTCTATTAGGATGATACCATGGGTTTATGCCATCAGATGTTGTTGAAAGCCTGTCAGATGGAAGACCGTAAGACTCTATTATAGACATAACGTCAGATTTTATTGAGAAAACATCTCTTTTTTCATTTCTGAGCCAATGTTGCTCTGGAGCAGAAGAAAAGTCGCACCCACCAGCCACTAGTGTTTGGGTAAAATCACTATGATATATTGCTCCCACCTCAAAAATCCTACTGGAGTTGGCACTTGCATTTGTGTTTTTTAAAGAGATTTCTAGGAGATTAGGTAACATTGAAACCCGCATCTGTGACAAATCTTCACTAATAGGGTTGGTGATATCAACAGCAAGAGTGACTTTTTTATGAAAAATAGAATTCGCCTCTTTTGACAAAAATGCATAGCTGATTACCTCATCAAACCCCAACGAACATAGACAACGTTTTACCCCATTAGTCTTTTGTTGAATGCTATAAGTTTCATCACCCATATGGGCAGAAAGTTCACTGGGAACGGGTTGCGGGAGAATTTTATCATACCCAACTAGTCTTATGACCTCCTCAATAAGGTCTTCTTCTATTGATATATCATTTCGCCAAGAAGGTGGTGAAACCTTGATTTCTTGTTCGGTATAATTAATAATATCAAAGCCCAAAAGGTCGAGTTTTTCCTTAGCAAGGGTTAATGGGATTTCCATTCCGCAAACAGCGTTCAATTTTGATTGACTTAGAGAGACCTCAGGTTTTTTATCAAAATTTTTCGCACTATATACATATTCAGAGCTGACTTGCCCGCCACATATCTCTAGCACCATTGAGACGGCATCAATCAACCCTTGCTGGGCATAGTCAGAATCAATCCCCCTTTCAAACCTTGTGCGAGATTCACTTATTATATTAAGTTTGCGACCTGCATATGCAACGCTATTGGGGTTTAATAAAGCCGACTCTAACATAACAACTGATGTATCGTTTGTTATCTTTGACCTATCGCCCCCGATAACACCCAAAACACTCAGTGCTCCCACATCATCACCAATGACTGCAATATCGCAGGCTAGTGGCAAATCTCTTCCCTTAAGGTCTGTAATTTTTTCTTTATCATCAGCAAGTCTTATATTTAACTTGTTTCCAGATATGCACCCAACATCATATGCATGAAGGGGACGAGCCCGTTCTATGCAAAAAAAGTTTGTGATATCTACCAATGCAGAAATCGGCTCTATGCCAGCACTTATCAGACGTTTTTTTAGCCAATCTGGACTTTGGCAGTTTTTAACATTTTTTATTACTTGTAATCTGATAACATCGGCGTAATTCCCAACGTTTTTCTCATTATCCACACACACTTCAAACGGGAAGTCGAATTGATGACTGATAACAGATGATTTCAATGGTTTGAGTTTTCCTAAGCCAGCAGCTGCCAAGTCGCGAGCGATTCCTCTTACGGCGAAACAATCCCCTCGGTTTGGCGTGACCGACACATCAATTATCGTATCAAGGTTTAATGCGTTAACAATCGATGCTCCCAACAGGGGCTTCATCTCTTCCCCCAGTTCAATAATGCCGTCACTCTTGCCATCAAGCATCAGCTCTTGAAAAGAGCACATCATCCCGCAACTTTCAACGCCACGTATTTTAGATTTTTTTATTATAAACTGCCCATTAGGAATCAGAGCACTAGGAAGTGCCAACACCACAAACATCCCCGCACGGGCATTAGGTGCCCCACAGACAACCTGAGCTTGCTTCCCATCGCCATAAGAAACTTGGCAAACCTGAAGCCTGTCTGCTTGTGGGTGTTTTTCTGCCGTGTCAATGTGGGCGACGACAAATTTTTCAAAAATAACATTCGGGTCATAAACCGATTCCACCTCAAGCCCCACATTCGTTAATCCTGAAATGATGGATTGTAAGTCAGCTTGCGTATCTAGGTGGTCTTTTAGCCATTCAAGAGAAAACTTCATTTTTTTATAACCTCAATAGACCAAAATAATAACTAAAAGAAAGAGGAAAAGCCATGGCGTTCAATCCAATCAGAATCACCTTCAAAAAAGCCGCGTATGTCGGAAATGCCATATTTAAGGGCAGCCAACCTATCAAGCCCCCAGCCCATAGCAAAACCTTGATATTTCTTGGCGTCAACATTTGCATGACGCAAAACCTCGGGGTGAACCATTCCGCAACCGGCAATCTCAAGCCATTTATTCTCACCGCTATTGGTTGGGTGTTGACCGATAATTATTCTCCCATCACGCAGATAATAAGGGATATCAACCTCTGCCGACGGTTCAGTAAAGGGGAAATATCCTGGGCGAATACGCATCGGCAAGTCAAACACACCAAAGAATTTACGGCAAAAATCCGTAATACACCACTTCATGTGACCAAAATGAATATCTTTATCCAAAACCAAAACTTCCGCCTGATGAAACATTGGTGAGTGCGTCGCGTCATAGTCGCACCGAAAAACTCTCCCTGGTGCCAAAACTTTTAATGGTGCCCCCCACTTCAACATCGAATGTATTTGAACTGGTGATGTGTGGGTTCTTAAAAGGTGTTTTCCAAATTTTGAATCAATATTTTTTTCGTCTATATAAAACGTGTCGTGCATCTGACGAGCAGGATGAGACTCTGGCATATTTAATGCAGTGAAGTTAAAATGCTCTGTTTCAATGTCTTGTCCTTGTGCTAAGGCGAAACCTTGGGAGACAAAAATGTCGACCACTTCTTGAAAAACCTTCGTCAAAGGGTGGAGACGCCCAATTTTTTTCCTGACAGCGGGCAATGTGATGTCAACTTTTTCAGACTGGATTTTTTCAACTATTAACTCATTTTCCAGTGCGTAACGCTTGCTTGCGATTTTATCAAGGGTAAGGTCTTTAAGACTATTTAAATGTTGACTAATCTGCTTACGCTCATCGACAGCAACATTACGGATATCCTGAAGGGCTTTTGTTATGGTGCCATTTTTACCCAAAAGGGTCACTCGGATTGCTTCAAGTGAGCTGATATCTTGACATCGGTCAATTTTAAGAAGGATTTCCTTCTCGTCCAGCAAACTTAACATATTCACCTCTTTAAATCGTTTAAAAATAGAGTGTTGTGCATAAATATATTATTCACTAGAGAAGTTTTCATATTCTTCTTCACAAAACTCTGACGCCTCACCGTCAACACGGTCACACACAGTCACAATGCTGTTCAAAACGGAGCAAAATCCACCACTTACTTTTAAGGTTTTCTCGCCTTTACTGCTTTTTATAATGATGTCGCCTGCAACAATTTTATAAAAATGTGGTGCATACCTAACCATCACCCCTACTTGACCAGAAGCCGTTGGCAACAAAACCATATCGCACTCACCCTCAAAGATGACCGCGTCTTCGGATAGTACCCTGATTTTTAAAATCTCTTTCATCAATTAACACATGCCTTAAACGATACTTTTTAACTTGTTTTCAGCAATATTTCAAACATAAATTAATCAATGCCATATTTCTTAATAATCATGGACAAGCTTTATTAACACCTGCTTTAGAGCATTTTGTCCGCATCAAAAATTGATTGTTTAATAAAAAACCTTGCGTATATACAGAAAATGAATACAATGGCGGGTGTGTGCTCGTAGCTCAATTGGATAGAGCGTCAGACTACGGATCTGAAGGTTAGGAGTTCGACTCTTCTCGGGCGCGCCATTTCTTTGATGTGTTATATTTTATTTTGTCTATATGGTTGCCGTGAGCTCATTAAAATCTCGCAATGACTTCTTAAGAGCGAGACATAGCGGTGTATTTTTCGCAACACATTATTTCACCTTACAGTTGATTGATATCGTTCACTCGCCTAATCAAGTTCCTAATGAGAGCACGTTCCTCGGTCTTACAGTGTCAAAAAAAATAGGTAACGCCGTCAAAAGAAACAGGGTGAAAAGACGTTTGCGTCACGGAGCCCTTGATTATCTGGGCGTGAATGGTCTTGTTAATGTTGCCTATATATTTATCGCGAAGCCCTCAGTGATTAACTTAAGTTGGCAAGAGCTTTTAATCAAAATCAAAACCGCTACCGATAGCGTCAACAAAAAGTACATTAACAAACAAAGATAGTATTTAACTTTTTCAATTAATACTGTTTGAAGAATGATGTTTTTAAAGTATTTTTGAACTTTTATAATCAAAATTATAGAGATTTAAATGATATATCCTAACGCAAAGCATAAATTATCAATAATCAACACAGCTTCCAGACCATACCTTCGATGGTTGAACGATGGCGTTAAAACAGCTGAAGGTCGGGTAAATGGTTTTGTATGTCAAAGAATGCAAGTTGGTGAAAGCATTCTCCTTTTTGACAAAAAGACAGAGCAATACATCTTTGGGTTAATTTCTCGCAAATCTGCTTATAAAAATTTTGAACAAATGCTCTTATCTGAAGGAATGAAAAACATGCTACCCTTTTTGTCAGATGAGGCTTCAATACTTGATGGTGTAAGAGTTTATGAAAGCTTTCCACAAGCTTATCGCGTAAAAAAATTTGGGTGCGTTGCAATCGCAATAGAAATCAAAGAATGCAAAATATAGAATTTTACTAAAACTCGTTATTATTTTTCTTTTATAAAAAAACTTGACAATTGATGGATGTGACGCTATATAAATTAGTGTCTTTAATGTTTAAGTTTTTTTTAAAAGGATTTTATTATGATTAATAGAAAAATTATACTGTCTTCCGTAATAGCGGGGGTCGTCTCTCTCTCAGCTAGTCATCATGTGACCGCTGCTTTGCCTAACTTTCCAAATCAGGGTCAAGCAGGAGCACATAATCAAAATATGCAGGTCGTTCAACAACGTCCACCCGTACAACTTTCAGTTGATATTGCCATGAACGTTGCTCTATATATGTCTGATAAACAAAATTTATTGGAATTTGCTCAAGTAAGCAAAAAATGCAACGCTGGCGTAGAACGTTTGCACTTTAACCCAGTTCCTGTCACATCTGAAAATTATTCTCAAATCCATAATACGCTGGAAACTCAAGCCTTCTACACTCCAAATGACTTTAGGTTGCCTACATATAAGGAGATTAAAGAAGCAAGAGATATATTAATCTTTGTTGACATGTTTGGAGATAATTTTGGATATGATGACTACCAAATTAATCGTTTTAGAAACATAAGAGCTGAAGAACCAACAATAGTCCACGCTAGATTTGAATATCCTGTGAGTTATGCTGAAGCCCAACACATAGTAGCTAGAGATGGTCAGCATTATAAAACAATGAGATTTAAAAATGTTTCTATGGATTTAATCGATGCACTTGATATTCCTGAAGGAGAAAAAAATGGTGAATACGCATTGCATTATAGAGATGTAAACGGAGTTAACAGATTTTACTTAGATACAGCAGAAACTCAAGAAATCTTGATTAAGAAGCTTTTAAAAGATATTGATGCTCTGAAGTGTTACTATTTCCAAGACAGAGACGCATCAAGGAATATTGACTTATCTAGATTCCATCACGTCAGAGATTTAAGTGAACGTATGTTTACTCTTTGTCCAAATACCACAACCGTTACACTCCCTAAAAATCTAAAAGAGATACCTCAGAGTTGTTTTTCGGGCTGCAGTTCATTAAAAGATATCAAACTAGACAATATAAGTGTAATTGGTGACCATGCTTTCTTTGATTGTCTAGAACTCGAATTAAAAGGAGACAGTTTAAAGAGAGCTAAAATAATAGGTCATGGAGCTTTTGGATACCTCTGTACACAAGGTGTACAAACACCAGATTTAGATTTATCTAACTTAACTAGTATTAGCCTTTTTGCTTTTGCTGGACGTGGTTTGCAAGGAGTGACTCTATCAGAGAATATGTATGACAGAGTTCCAGAATATGCGTTTGATGAGAAAGTAGTAATAACTTATGTTGATGCCAACGGACAGCAAGTATTCCAAGAAACTGGTGCCGATATTATGAGGAAATAAGGAAACGAAGAAGAAAGGTTATTTAAAGATTTTAGGAGGTTATTTAACAATAATATACCTAATTAAAACTTTATTTACTTAGATTGGTTACACTAATCTTCAATAAGAACTTAACTTTCATGAAAACTAACCGGCGAGGGAATAAACCCCTCGCCTTTATTTTTACTTATTAGCAACCCATAATTTAAATTATCCTAGAACATCTAAAATGTTGTGATATTTTTATTAAAACTCGTTATTATTTTTCTTTTATAAAAAAACTTGACAATTGATGGATGTGGTGTTAGATAATTTAATGACTTTAATGTTTAAGTTTTTTTTAAAAGGATTTTATTATGATTAATAGAAAAATTATACTGTCTTCCGTAATAGCGGGGGTCGTCTCTCTCTCAGCTAGTCATCATGTGACCGCTGCTTTGCCTAACTTTCAACAAGGTCAAGAAGGAGTTCATGTAAATAATCAAAACATGCAGGTCGTTCAACAACGTCCACCCGTAAAACTTCCACATCATATTGCTATGAATGTTCTTCAAGCCATGCCTATTGAAAATGTTACTGTAAACAACCAAAATACAGGACAGATAGGGGAAGTTACACCAATAGAAATTCTATCCAATTTTGCACAGATAAATCAAAGATATGGCGATGTTATAGTTGATACTAGAATTAACACATTACCTATTAAAAAACTGGATGATAAAAATAAATTCCCTAATATGCAAACCCAGGTCTTTTACGCTGAAAATGACTTTAGGTTGCCTACATATGAGGAGATTAAAGAAGCAAGAGATATATTAATCTTTGTTGACATGTTTGGAGATAATTTTGGATATGATGACTACCAAATTAATCGTTTTAGAAACATAAGAGCTGAAGAACCAACAATAGTCCATGCTAGATTTGAATATCCTATGGATATGACTTATAATGCAGTCCAAAACATAGTAGCTAGTGATGGTCAACATTATGACAAAATGAAATTTAAAAATGTTTCTATGAAGATATCCGAGGCACTTGCTATTCCTTTGGGAGCAAAAGGTGGTCAATATGCCTTGCATTATAGTTTCGATACGATTCATAACATTAACAGATTTTACTTAGATAAAGAAGAAAATCAAGAAATCTTGATTACAAAATTGGAACATAGTTGCATTGACCTTGGTAACGATGTAATTGACTTTGGAGAGATAGTTGACTTATCAAGGTTTCATTACGTCAGAATTTTAGGTAGTTATTTATTTGATGGTTGTCCTAATTTAACACATGTTAAACTACCCAAAAACTCAACAGAGATAGCTTATCGTTGTTTCACTAACTGTCCTGCATTAACAACTATCAACCTAAAAAACATAAAATTATTTGGCACTAGATCTTTCCAGAATTGTCTAAATTTACAATTACAAGTTGACAGTTTAAAAAATGCTGAAAAAATTCAAAGTTTTGCTTTTAATTGTCCTGAGGCAGAAGATTTAGATGATGAGGTAACACCCGTCCAAATAAACGAGCTAGATTTACGTAATTTAACCAGTATTCAGCGTGCTTTTGCTAGACGTGGTTTGCAAAGAGTGACTCTATCAGAGAACATGTATGACAGGGTTCCAGAAGATGCGTTTGATGAGAAAGTAGTAATAACTTATGTTAATGCCAAAGGACAGCAAGTATTCCAAGAAACTGGTGCCGATATTAGAAGGAAAGAAGCAGACGAAGAAGAAAGGTTATTTAAAGATTTTAGGAATTTGTTTAATTAATAATATACCTAATTAAAACTTTCTTTACTTAGATTGGTTACACTAATCTTCAATAAGAACTTAACTTTCATGAAAACT
>CAYJEJ010000013.1:0-20945 GCA_964369315.1 uncultured Alphaproteobacteria bacterium
CCATCAGCCATCAGCCATCAGCCATCAGCCATCAGCCATCAGCCATCAGCCATCAGCCATCAAACTCTGCCAGAGGTCACCTGTTTTTCGGTCAAAAACCCCTGAAAATCTATACCTTCTATCTATTTGTAACATTTTCAATAAAAAAAATCTATAAAAAATTTAAAATTATCTTGAATATTTATTAATGAAGTAACAATATATAAGTATTAGTGATTTTATATTTGTATAGGTTTCAATATGCCATTGTTTAATGCTTTAAGAATTCAACCAATAGTAAACACGTTTACTGGTGATATTTACGGTTACGAGTTGCTCAGTCGCCCGCTTTACAACAAGTCTCAGCTCAATGGGTTCAAGGGGAACACTAACCTCGGGTTTATTAATATGGTTTCGGCGATAAAAACTCTTTTGGGGGGAGCAAGTTTTAATAGAAATAATAGACTTTTTGTCAATTTCAGCGAAAAAGAACCTTTAAACAAAAAAGAACTAACCCAGTTGTCGGCATTACTTGAGCAATTAAACTTTAGTAAAAAAAATCTATTTCTGGAAATATCCGAAGAATCAACCTTAAGGTGTATGTCCTCCACCTATGAGCTGTGGAACCTTTTAAAAACTAATTTCACAATAGTGTTGGATGACTTTGGTCTGAACGGCATGATGCCAGTTGACACCGTGAAGAGGTTTAATTTTAATATAGTCAAATTAGATAAGTCTCTTCTCAGAGTATATGACGATTATGAAAAAACTTTAGAATGCGTGGGAAAATATGTTGATGCGTTGCATGATGAGAAAATACAAACCCTTATCGAAGGAATTGAAACTGAAAAAGATTTAAAAATCGCGAGAAAGTTGAAAGTTGTCATGACTCAGGGCTATTTTTTTGGCAAACCATACGAGGTCTGGAAAGGCTCTATGTGATTATGTGATTTTGATGTTTGTGCGTAATGTAATACTCTTATTCGTTGTCTTTAGTGATAGTCTCGAGGAACTTTTTTGAGCACCTCCAAAATTAGATGCTCTAGGACACAGTTTTTATCTGTATTTTTCGAATATGCTAGCCGTTGCTTTATCTATCTTAGAAAAATGTAAATACAGTTTATGAAAATTCTCACCTGTAGGGAATATTTCGCTCCTCATTTTTTCATGGCTTGGGGTATTTCTCATTAAACCTTTAAGAATCTTTTTATCTAAGCCCATCAAAACATTAAACGCAAACTGAGAGCTATCTAAACTATCAAATTCAACAACCCTATCTAGGTTTTCTTGACGCCATTTCGACAAATAAAAGATTATCTCATTCCAGATGTCAGGAAAACCTAAAAACTCGAAAAAAGCCTTCCCATAAAATAAATTTATTTTAACTTTTTTATAGTCACTTCTAGCATTGAATAATTTTCGTTTTCGCGTTAGTCACCCGAAACAAGCCAACATACCTAGTTGGAGCTTCGGACAACTTCTTAAACAAATCGACGTACATCCGCTCATCACAAGTTATTTTAGACTCTAGCTTGGTTACAAAGTGTTTGTATGTCATTATTGGCATATCATCTGCCTAACTTTTCATTAATATAGTTTTCTCTAATCTTTTTTATATTAACCAATTGGTTCTCTCTTTTCACAAACCAATAATCAAAGCCATTTAACCTAACTATACCGCCATTTTTTGTTTTCGCGGCTCCAGAGTGAATGTCTATTTCTATTCCATCTAAAATAATTCTACCATTCTTCTCTAAAGTAGCGGTTTTATCGGATTTTTTTAAATAAAAAACCTCTCCTTCCACAAGATAATTATCCCTTATCAGCTCACTTAAAGCAACCCTCGGTGGTTTATTATCAAAAACTGCCTTCTCAATATCACCAATATGGGTATCTGTATTATCAATACGTTTTTGCCCATATTGAACATAGTTAAGATTATTGTCAAATGATATATACTTCCTCCCCAGTTTCTTTGCAACCGCTGCTGTTGTAAATGTCCCACCAAAAGGGTCAAATACGACATCATCTAAATTTGAGGAGATATTAATCACCCTCTCTAGTAATTCCTCCGGCTTTTGAGTGTTATGCAATTTATGACCATCTTTGTCCTTTATTCTTTCATTCCCTTGACATATCCCTATTTTCCAGACAGAGCCCAATTGTTTACGAACACCTTTTTGAAAATCATCCAAGCTTATGTTATCCCTGTTAAGCTCTTTTGCTGTTTTATAATGAAAAGTAAATTTAGATTTTTTTGATTTAGTCGCCCAAATTAACGTTTCATGGCTGTTGTTTAAACGAGTGCCCTTAAAGTTCGGTGTGGGGTTTTTTTTGTGCCAAACTATATCGTTAATAAACCAATACCCTAATTGTTGCATAATCGCACCGATAGAATAAATACATTGCATTGAACCAATGACCCATATGCTCCCATTTGGCTTAAGTATTCTTTTACACTCAGATAACCAGCTCCTAGTAAACTCGTTGTAGTCATCATTTGTCTTAAATTGGTTATCCCAAGAATCGTCACAACCTTGATATTCAGTTCCTTCAACTCTCTGTAAAGTCCCATCTAAACGCATCCAATAAGGCGGGTCAGCAAAAATTAAATCAATGCTATTGACTGGTATTTTTTTCATTTCCTCAATCGTGTCACCACACAATATATAGTTAGATTGCACAGTTATATTCCTTATTAAACTAAGAACTTGATTATATCAAAGCATCGCTTTATTCAAAAATAAAATTATTGACGAATATCGGTCAAGCTGTATGAGTTTATTATCAACAAAATATTAACATCTGAAGCTACTCAAAAGATTATGAATTATTTTGTCTAGGTGATTATTGTAAAACATACTGGCTATACAACCAAAGTTGCCATGAGTGGCGTCCCCTAGGGGAGTCGAACCCCTGTTACCGCCGTGAGAGGGCGATGTCCTAGGCCTCTAGACGAAGGGGACACATAAGACGTTGGCAGTCTATTTTAAAAATCAAGCAAATGCAATCTTTTTTCTGCTATTATATTATTGGCAACTTAATGAGGCTTATCACCTTTATGGAATATCTCCCCAGCAATCCTTAGCTAAATCAAGCAAAAATTTAAGGTCAAACGAGAAGCCTAATCAAAAAACCCCTCCAACACTTTATTTATCATAGCTCTTGATAAAAATTTTTCACATATTCGCCAAGCTCGTCCAATGAAACTCGGCTTTGCTCCATCGTGTCGCGAGAACGAATGGTCACGGTTTCTTGGCTTCCTTCAAAGGTATCAAAATCGACCGTCACACAAATTGGCGTGCCAATCTCGTCGTGGCGACGATACGCTTTGCCCACGTTTCCAGTGTCTTCATATTTTATACGTCCCACCGATAACTTCCTCAGACGATTTGCTATTTCCTTCGCCTTGGAAACGATTTTTTCATTATTCTTCGCTAACGGCACAACCGCGACCTTAAAAGGGGCTAGGTGCGGCTTGAGTTTTAGGACAATTCTCTCGCCAGAAGGGACTTCTTCCTTGGTGTAAGCCTCCGCCAAAATAGCCAGCATCCCTCGGTCAAGCCCCGCTGACGGCTCTATAACAAATGGGACGAAAAATTCTTTCGTGTCTGGGTCTTGAATTGCAAACTTTGTGTTGGAATCCTTGTTTTCCATAACATTTGCACGAACGCCCAGCTCAGATTGATTTTTTGAGTGCGACCCTAGGTCAAAGTCAGTCCTGTTGGCAATCCCTTCTATCTCCTCAAAGCCGTGCGGGAACTTATATAAAATGTCTGTTGTCGCCTTCGAATAATGCGAGAGCTCGCTCCCTTCCTGTGGATCAAGTTTTAAATTATCAAGGCTCAGACCTTGCGTCAGCCACCAATTTAATCGCTCATCAACCCAAAAATCATGCCATTTTTCGTCTGAACCAGCCTTCACGAAAAACTCCAACTCCATCTGTTCAAACTCTCTTACCCGAAAAATAAAATTTTTTGGAGTAACCTCATTTCGGAAAGACTTCCCGATTTGTGCTATGCCGAACGGTAACTTTCTTGATGAAGAATCAACAACATTCTTAAAGTTAACAAAAATTCCCTGTGCAGTCTCAGGTCTTAGATATACATAATTCAAACCGTCATCGACAGGACCAAAGTTCGACTTAAACATCAAGTTAAAATTTTTGGGCTCAGTAAGATTTTTACTGCCGCAATTTTCACACTTCCCGTCAACCAAGTGGTCAGCCCTCATCCTGCACTTACAGTCTTTACAGTCAACCATGGGGTCGGTAAAAGTGCTTTCGTGCCCCGAGTGCCGAAGGGTCATCCTATGGGTTAGAATTGACGCATCTAAACCCTCAACGTCATCACGCAAATGAACAACCGAACGCCACCAAGCCTGTTTTAAATTGTTCTTCAATTCCACGCCCAACGGACCATAATCATAAACACCCTGCAAACCGCCATAAGCGTCAGAACTTTGAAAAACAAAACCACGTCGCTTGCATAATGAAACTAATTCTTCCATTGAAACCATAAGTTAAATCGCCCTTAAAAAATAAGCCCTGCCCCAAAGATTACAGCACATCTACCCTAAGTTCAATCACCTTCATGCATAATGAACAATAAACAAGCTCTTGACTGACGAACAATCTCAATATAAACCTATTCTTGTCTTTCCAATCTTGTGATGGCGGGCGTAGCTCAGTTGGTTAGAGCGCCAGATTGTGGTTCTGGATGTCGTCGGTTCAAATCCGATCGCTCGCCCCATCTTATAACACCTGAAATATTCGTGAAAATTAATATCAGAAATAATCTGTTAATAAATGCCTGCTAATTTAGGGTGTTGTTTTTTGGTTTTGCGACCAATAATATTGGTATTAAATAAGGTTTTTGTTTTTATCTGGGGCATTTGAAAACATTATGTACAGCGATATGACAGTATTAGAAACAGATTTGTTCTTGAGCGTTATAAAAGGTCATTTCTTTTTTCTCTTAGCAATGGCGATAATAACCTCAACTGTTGTGCTATTTTGGATTTTATCAAGAACATTAATTAATAAACGCCTAGATACGCACACTGCCAGAAGCATAAAACCGTCTCATATAATCGAATCGTTTTTTTTAACGTGTAAAGATTCTTTATTAACGTTTTTACCGTCATGTTTTTTGATATCGTGCCTCGCAATATTGGTCATTTGGAAATTACCCAAAAACTTGGGTCATGTTTTGAACATGTCGTTTGAAATTTTGGCTTTAATGCTCTTATTTTGCTCGGCAATACACAGGTCGCTCGCACCAAATCATCGTAATGTGCGTCTAATCAATCTTCAAGACCGTGCTGCTCACGTTGTTAGTTCGATAATCAATTCTTTAATAATGCTTGCAACGGTTGGGATAATCGCCAATTTGGTTATAGCCGAAATTTTTCCATCGATGATAAGCTTATTCAATAAAACATATGTCATCATCGCCTGTGTTTTTATGATAATAAAAATCCACTATTGTCAACACGATGTGAGAATGTGGCTCAGTGAGGTTATCAACCCAACTAATGAAGAGCTCGACCCATCATCAGTTGTTCATACGCTGCATTATGTAAATACATATTGGAAACAGATATCAATACTCATAATCGCCATATCTGGCTTAGCGTGGCAAATAAGAAAGCCAACGTCCCCAACATTATTTATCGTTGAGCTTTCTTTGGTTATTACGTTTTTTATTACGTGCCAATATTTGATGAATTTTTTAATCTCAAAAAAAGATGCCCTTATGATTAAATATTTATCAGGCACTGATGACTTTAAGATAAAGGCTTATTCACGCAAATTAGAAATGTTTGTTATGGCGGTTTTTTATGTTTCTATGATAACTGCAATACTTAAAATTTGCGGTGTTAATCTATTCGAAGTCATAGAACACTATATTTTTGCTAAAATATTGATTGTTTCAATACTCGGAAATGTTTTGGCTATCAGTGCAATCTGCTTGGTATACATTGCGATTGAATTAATGATAGACATCAAATTGAAAGAAATCTGCAAAAAACGTGACCCTAAAGACCTGCACAGTAGAACCGTTTTGCCGTTGGTAAAAAGCTCGCTTAGAGTGTTGGTTTTTATTATTTCAGGGCTGATAATCCTCTCTAATTTAGGGGTAAACATCACACCATTAATCGCAGGATTTGGAATGTTTGGTCTGGCAATAAGCCTTGCAGCTCAAGACTTGGTCAAATCTTTTATACAAGGGCTAGTGGTCTTGACGGAAAATAATTTCGTGGTGGGAGATTTTGTTAAGGTGAACGAATGCGAAGGTTATGTTGAAGACCTTACAATACGCTCGATGCACCTAAGAGCAACATCAGGAAAGCTTGATATAATCCCATATGGAAACATTTCAAACTATTCAAATTTTTCTAAGGACTTTAAATTCAACTTGTTTGAACTACAGCTAGATATGGCTGCTGACCTAGAAAAAGTCAGTCAAATCATTAAAGAATCGAGCGATATTGTCAGTAAAGAACCTGTTGAGAACATTGTAATATATGAACAAGCAAAAATACTGGGCGTAAAATCAATAAACGGAAAAGACATCATCCTCCTGTGGGGCATCAGAACCTCCCCAGACCCATTTAACCGTATTGGCTTAAAGATGAATAAAATAATATCCAAAAAAATGGTCGAGGCGAATATTAATGTCTCTGTTGATGACCGGTATATTCATTTCGACCCCGAAACCCCAATGTATTTGAAGCTGATTGAACAAAACAATAAAATATCAAAATAATTCATTGGAGGTTTTCCCTCCTTGACTTTATAGATGCTAAAAACTCCTTAGAACGCTGAGATGATTAATATAATCATTTATTTTTAATAAAATCCGTAGTAATTTGTTAAAAATTTAAAAAATTATTATATGTTTTTATTTCAAAAATTAATTACTTTCCTAAAAATATTTAAAAACGATAAAGGCTTCAGCCTTCTTGAGGTAGCGATTGCAATCACCATTATTGGCGTATTAACAGCCGTAGTACTAAAGGGACAAAGCTTGTTAGAAGAGGCAAAAATACACTCTGTTTGCACACAAATTCGTCAAATCAAAACAGCAATAGAAATGTTTAGGGACAGATATAATTATTTACCAGGAGATTATTCTGAAGCTCAAGAAAACATTTCATATCAACTAGAAAACGGTGATGGTGATGGTTTTATAAAAAACATATCAGAAGCAAACCAGTTTTGGCAACACTTGAGCTTTTCTGGAATGATGTCGTTTAAAGATAAAACACCAAAAAGTAAATTAGGCGGAAATTTTGCTGTATCTTCAAACCCGATTAACAAAAGCGGCACTTGGTTATGCCTAAGCAATGGGAGTGCAGAACAAACTTTATCAGGGCATTACTTTGGAGTAATCACGCCAAAACAAGCACATATAATATTAAACAAACTAGATTTAACTATCGGGGAAGAAATTGAAATCATAACTGGTGAAGGGTGCGTTGATAAGTGCATCAATCACGGCAAATTTAACACGATTTCGAAAGAGAAAAATTGCGTCATCTTTGTGAGGGTCGACTAATTTGAAAATCCGCTCTGAACGAGGTTTTGCACTGATTGAGGTTGCAATTGCAATTGCGGTCATGGGCGTTATATTTAGCATTTTATTTCCAATAATTTCCTCTATGCAAAAAAGCTTGAGAATGCAAAAAGACCACCAAAAATATGAAAGAATATGTTTTGCAATAGCATCATATGTTTCTCGAAACGCAAGATTACCAACCCCTGCAAACGACACAAACTCTGGTGAAAGCGTTCTTGAGCTCGATATTGGTTTTATACCATTTAAAACGCTTGGTTTGAGTAAAGATTGCACCACAGATTCAAGCGGGAAGAAAATTTACTACATTCCCAACCAATCATTAACAAACTCTCAATCAATAACTGCTAGTACAACAGCAGATGAAGGTATAAATCTTGGATATTGCTCTTTTTGTGGGAAACTTTCTCAATCAAATTCAAAGCTTGACGTAAGAAACCCACAAGGATTTTCTTTGACCGATTTAAAAAGCAACACCGATAACATCAATCCCGTCGCTTTCGTTTTGTACACAGAAAACAGTAAGGTAAAAATCGTCCATGGCGAAACTATCATCGTATCCTTATCCAAGGAGAGCCCCGATTTTATCTGTATATTTCGCGAAGACCTAATGTCATTTTATGCACGAAATCCTTGCCCAGCGTCAAAATGATGGCGTTACGTTATCTCCAGCTTCTGCATTATAAAAACTTTTCTCGAGGTGACATAAGGTTAATATTGTGATAGACAAAATCATATCATTCTTCTTACTAAGTGGGGGAGCAATTGAAACGGCTATACGATTGGGTATTGAAGCGTTCACAAAAACCTAGTGCTATTTGGTGGCTTATTTGTGTATCGTTTGCGGAAAGCTCGTTTTTTCCCGCCCCACCAGATATTTTGCTTGTTCCGATGTGCCTTTCCCATCGCAACAGGGCGTGGTCTTATGGAATTATTTGCACAATTTCTTCAGTTATTGGCGGTCTGTTCGGTTATTTAGTTGGCTATACTCTGTTTGAAAGCATCGGAGTTGCAATTTTAGAATTTTACAATTATCAAGACGCTTTTGAACGAGTTATCGCAGAGTTTCGCTCATGGGCGTTTTGGGCAATTGCCCTGAAGGGTTTAACGCCAATTCCTTATAAAATAGTCACAATAGCTTGTGGGGTCGCTAAAATAGACTTAAAAATATTTCTCCTTGCCTCCATCATCGCTCGCTCGATGAGGTTTTTGGCTATTAGCGGTCTTTGTTGGTACTATGGAGAACCCGTGAAAAAATTTATTGAAAAAAATTTGAATAAAGTAGCAATTGGGGGAGGATTATTGCTAATTGGAGGTTTTTTATTGTTTAAATTCTTATAAATATGACAACACCCGAATATTTGGAATTAAATAACTCGTCCACCAACCGACGATGGCTCCTTGCACAACCTAGCCCAGATTTGATTTGCATGTTTGAGCGAGAGCTGAACGTGACACGAATAATTGCAAAGCTCCTTATTAACCGAAAAATAGAAAACGTTAGAGATGCTGAAGCGTTTCTTAAACCAGATTTTTTTTCCTTAATGCCCGAGCCAAAACTATTAAAGGGCATGGAACCCGCCATAATAAGAATAACCTCCGCTATAGAAAAAAGAGATAAAATTTGTATTTGGGGCGATTATGACGTAGATGGCACGGTGGCAACTTCGGTTTTATTTAGGTTTTTAAAAGGTTTGGGAGGAGATGTTATCTACTATATCCCTGACAGATTATCCGAAGGATATGGTCTAAATGATGGTGGGATTGAAGCAATAAAGAATGAAAATGTCTCATTATTGATTGCCGTCGACTGCGGCACATCTAATGCACATGAGATAGATTTCGCAACACAACTTGGTTTGGATACGATAATAATCGACCACCATAAAGTTACTGATGAACTGCCACGTGCAACCGCATTTATTAACCCACAACAACCTGAACAAGTTGAAGCCGAAAAGTTCACACCACTTTGTGCAGCGGGGTTGGTTTTTTTGTTAGTGGTTGCATTAAATCGCGAATTAAAAGGAATAAATTTCTATAATACAAAATCTGTCAAGGAGCCAGATTTAAAGACCTTCCTAGGGCTGATTGCACTTGCAACAGTGTGTGATGTAATGGTGCTCATTGGACTTAATCGAGCATATGTGTTTCACGGATTAAGACTTTTGGGTGAAAATAAAGACCCCCACCTTAAGCAGTTGGAGAGCATCAGCGGTGTGGACAAAACTAATAATGTTGCTCATCTGGGGTTTATTTTAGGTCCCAGAATAAATGCCGCTGGAAGGGTTGGAAAATATTCATCACTGGCGGTAAAATATTTCACATCCACCGAGCAAGATGACCTGATAAACTTAGCCCGTGAATTGCACTCGATTAATGCCTATCGCCAAGAAATAGAGAACGACAATTTATTATCTGCAGAAAATAAACTATCCCCCACAATACTAGAAAAAAAATATATACTTATATCAAGCGAAGCTTTTCACTCAGGCGTTATTGGAATAGTTGCGGGCAGGCTTAAAGAAAAATACCACAAACCTGTTTTCATTGTGCAAGTTGATGGGATTAATGGCAAAGGTTCAGCAAGGTCTATTGATGGCGTTGATATTGGTGCAATCGTTCATCGTGGAGTGCAGGCAGGCGTGGTTTCAGCTGGTGGCGGACATAAGATGGCGGCTGGGTTTTCGCTATTGATGGAGAATATAAAAAACTTTGAGCTTTTCCTAGACAAAGAGTTAAATAGCATAAAAATCGCCCCCCCTGCCCTAAAGATTGACGCCATGTTGTCGCTTTCTAATATTAATTCAAAAATTATACATGAAATCGAGCAATTAGAACCATTCGGGATGGGAACCCCTGCTCCAAAATTCTTATTTCCCCGTTTAATCATCACTAGATTTGATATTTTAAAAGAAAAACATATAAAGTGTTTAATATCTGATGAAGCTGGAAACAAATTTTTTGGTTTTCTCTTTAACGGAGTGTCAACAGGCTTAGGAACGTGTATTATGGAAACACCTTCTAGTAAACGGGTAGATGTTGTCGGTAGCATAAAAATGGACACATGGAACGGCAGAAAGCAAATAAAAATTATGATTGAAGACATAGGACTTTCGAAGTGATTAACGTATTATGCCCAATCTTTTTTATTTTATTTGGCTTGTTTAAAAGCACAAACAGAAAATTAGAATACCTTTTAATAAGAACATCATTTTTATTAATCATCTCCTACTCTCTCATTCTCTGGTCTTCGCTCGTAACAAATACTGAAAGCTCAACGCAAACGATTACTCTCCCGTTCATAAGCTTTCCCTATCTTCAGTCGTTTATGAAGTTATCTTTTTATCAGCAAAAATATGAGCTCATGTTTATGTTGAGCAGTTTTTTCATCATTCTCATTACGTTTTTATTATTTAGTAATAATGGATATGAAAAATTCAAAAAAGCTCAAACAGAAATCGGGATTTATTGGTTTTTATTCAACTTGATAATCTTGGCAGATGACTTGGTTACAAAGTTTATATTTTTATTAATTATATATCCACTTATAGCCATTAAAAATTATTCAAATAAAAACTTGAGCTTAAAAAATGTTCATAAAGCCTTGAAGTTAGATTATTTTTTCATTGCACTAGCCCTTTGTTTTCTGCCACTACAAAACTTGGCGGGCTGTCCTTTTTATAATGAATTGATATTTTGTATTGCGTTGTTTGGGGTAATTTTATTTTATTTATCTTTCATGATTGCATCAAAATCTGAAAAACATCAAAGTGTTGCCTTTACAAGTCATTTGATAAATTTTGCCAAATATTTGTTCATATCAACGTCACTAATAATAGGCTGGAAAAATCATATCATTCAAGCAAAGCTCGAACATTTTTTTGATTTAGGGTTGTTGACCATATGTTTTTTTGCGGGAATGTTGTCCGCCTCATTGGTACGAGAATATCAGCCAAAAAAAATGATTTTAAAAGTTTTTTTTATAATGTGGCTCCTCGGTCATGCTTTTTTATTTTTAAACCTAGAAAAGGTATATTTTTTATATATACAAGCAATCTTTTTGATGCACACCGTTTTATTAGCCTTGAACTATGAAATAGAAATTAATACTGGAAACATAAAAGACATAAGATTAATCGGCGGTTTAATGAGCTTTTTACCAAAAATCAAAGAACTCCTATATGTTTATATAAGCTTCATGTCAATGATTGGTGTTGTCATCTTGTTTTTAGGTTTTCATTCATTAACAAACATGAAATCTTGTTTTTTCATGTTTATTTGTGCCTTATATTTTTATTTCTCAGTGTTTTATTTATTTAAATTTTATAAAAAAATATTCTCAGGAAACACAAATATAGGCGATGAAATCGGTGCGTATTTTAAAGATATTAATATTAAAATTCAGCTTTTATTAGCAATCATCCTTATGTTTTTAATATCCTCTTTTATCGCAAGGTTAGTCACGCTTAATTATGAGCCTAACAATGCCCTTGAAATTAATATAAGCCATCAAATAATTCTGAGCATCTTTGGAATAGCAGCGGGGTTTGTTTTTAAAAGTAAGAAAATAAGACTAGGAAAACTTCTTCTACTGAAAAGACCGATTGCCAAACTCCACAAAGGTTTAGCTCGACGTTCTCTGACCTTGTCGAACGTTTTTTTTAATGCACAAAACAAAACTAAGCTATTAAAAATACAACATTCCATCGTTTTAAAGATAGAACGCTCTCTATTATTAAACACAAAATTATTCATAGTATATATGATTATAATTATATATATTGCATATCGTTTTAATGGGTGGAAATTATGAACTATTCCCCATTAATCCTCTTATTGATTCCCTTATTTGGGGCTTTGCAAATTTTTTTAATTAATAAGAGAACCTTGGTTCATAAAAATCAAAATGCGTTTCACACTGCAAAATTCACTTTTCTTTCTAGCTTCTTTTTTTACTTATATTTGCTTTATACAATTGTTTTAAAAGAGCAGAAAACAACCGTATTAAAACTTCATCATTATTGGTTTAGCAATATTGACTTTGTCTTATTGGTTGATGACATTTCTGTGTTTAGTATGTTTTCGTTAGTGTTGGGTGTTTTCGCCCATCTCATGCTTTTTAAACAGGACAACGATACAGGCATTTTTAAAAATCGGCTATTAGCAATCACATTAAGCATCGTGATAACGCCAGCTTTAATGTTTAGCGGAAATTTATTACAAATTTTTATACTCTATGAGGCGTTGGCGATAATATTATTAATATTTCTTGGAAAACAATTTTATATCTCAAACAAACGTCTATTGTTCGAAATTTTTATATTAATGTCTGTTACGGTTTATATATATTCAGTAATTGGAACATTAGATATACATCTCTTAGAATATCAATTAATCAACGATGTTGACCGTAATATCATCTGGAGTGCATTGTTTTTGCTTTTTGCATATCGCAGCGGAATATTACCCATCTCAAAAAACAAACAATTTGCATTAGATTTTTCAAATGACATACCAAAAATCATAGTGTTTTCGATGGTCTTTGAATATAGCGGACTTTTGATGATATATAAAATTCTTGTGCTGGCTATTTCACCTAATATTTGGGTTCAATATTGCTCTATAGCAACTATAACCTTAGGCGTTTTTATAAAAATATCCGAAATAAAAAAAACCAGAAGCCTGTTCATATTTTCACTCAGCATTGCACAAATGTTTTTAGCAATAGCCGTGCTTGGTCTTTTTTTACCAAACAAAATTTCAATAATCGGTGGAATAGTTGGAATGAGTATATTCCCTTGCCAAGCGGCAATAATTTATTTGTGTTTATATAAACACAACCTCACAAACAAAACTAATAGCATTCGTTTGCAAAATTTACTTCCCATAATCGGTGCTTCTTTTGTGCCGTTAACAGCTGGATTTTTACCAATATTTCTTATTTGTTACGGCTGCTTGTATAACAAATTTTTTTACTTTAGTTTCTTGATTATTTATGCCTGTTATGTGCAAACCCATTCTACGATAAGGCTTTTTTATACAATTCAAGATACCTCTGTAATGCCCGCTAAAGAAAACAAAAACTCCCATGCCATTATTGGAATGATAATTTTAATAATTTATATTATAACAATTGGAACAAACACAGAATGGATAAGCAATCAATTAAGAGAAAAAGCCGAAACCATCTTACTTATTCGTGAGTAATAAACATAATGAACAAATTTTTCTTATCTATATTACCTGAATTAATACTAGTGCTAGGTGCGGCGATTAATGGAGCGTATTCCATATTTAATCACAAAATGCTATCTCAAAAGAAAATAATCCAACCTTCTATCAGCTTGGCTGTCCTCGCTTTAATAAGCCAATACTCTTTCAATAAGGGTCTGTTAAATAACATCAATGATTTTACCATAACGCTTAAATTAACATTTTTTTTCATATCTCTAATCGGTTATCAAATCCTTTATCGTCCAGAGAAAACAACCCATGGCACAGGGGCTGAAAAAAAATATTTTCAGAATATTTATAACTCGCTGTATTTAATAATAATGGCAATTGTTGGAATGATGATTTCTAGCAATGGGTTTTATGTGATTATACTCTGTTTGTTTTCTTTTTTATTATTTTCATTTTATATGTTTACCAGCGAAATAAAAACGATAAATCAGAGACTGAAGTTATGTGGCATAAGCACATTACAATTTGGACTAATAACATTGGTCTGCAGTATTTATATTATGCTATCTACAGGGATTAAAAATTTTTCAGAGATTAGATTTTTCTTATTCAGCTCGGCGTATATAGACCCCAAGTTAAAAATTGCTCTCCTGACATTTATTGCGTCAATCTTTTTTGCAACGACACAATTAATTCTGTATTCATATTCATTTTGGATAAGAAAACAAATATCATCACTTACATGGTTTTTTATGTTTTTGGTATCGATGTTTTTTTTGATACCATTTACTACCAATTTTTTATGGTATTATTGCGAGAGCATCTTAAGCTTGTGGAGAGATTTTCTTTATTTTGGAGGGCTTTTTTTACTTGTCATTAGCTCTCTTTTAGGACTGTCTCAACAAAACTTCATAAAATGTATTCTGTGGAATATGTTGTTCGACCTTGGTTTTTGCATACTGGCGATTGCAAGTGGGGGAAACAGCGGAATGAAGGCTTTATTTAGCTTTTTAGCCATTCAAGTCGTGGGATATATTATATTGTTTTATATTATAGATAAATTACAACACATTAAAAACATAAAAAACATCTCTTCTTTTTCTATGTCCCTAGCAAGGCTTCCTGTCCTGTCATCTTGTTTTTTATTGACGTCTTTATCAGTTTTTGGCTTGCCGCCATTTGGAGGATTTCTTTCAAAGTTTTACATCGCATCAAGCATAGCTGAAATCAAACCTGTAACATTTACATTAATAATCAGCTGTTCGTTGATACTTATGATAACGCCCTGTTTAAACCTAGTCAGGCACGTTTGGAGCAATATTTTTTCAACGCCGAACACCAATATCATGTTCATCAACAGACCTCAAAAAACAACTCTTTTAGTGCTATTTGTTATAATGTTTCTTTTGATTCCTTTTTACCTAAGCAAGATTGAGAAGGTTTTTTATCCAGCCGTTTCATACTTATTAGAAAAGTAGTGACAGTTTTGAATACAACAAAAACATATCATTTCAAAAAAATTACCAGCACTCAAGATGTTATCAAACAAATAATAAACATCGAACACCCAAAAAAAACTCCTTCTAACCCAGTTGCCATAGGGATTGAATTCGTTGTTTCTGCACAAGAGCAGACCGCAGGGTATGGTCGTTTTAAAAATCGTGTGTGGCACTCGCCGTTATGTGAAAATTTATATGTTACCATCGCTTTAAACGAGAAGATAAACTTAGCATATATCGGTCACTTACCTTTTTTAATTTTTGATGCAATAATCAATATGCTTCAAGATTTTATGCATGAAGATATTATTAATAAAATATGTGTAAAATGGCCAAATGACTTTCTTTTTCAAGGAAAAAAATTCTGTGGGATTCTTTGTGAACGCTGGAAGCCAAGTTTTTCAGAAAATGTTTACTATCTTATAGGCGTGGGAATGAACTTAAGTTGGTGCCCTGCTGGTGGAACAAAATTGTCTGAAATATTAAGTGAAGAAATTGATAGACAAAAAATATTAAAACTTTTGATGCAAAACATTCAAAACAGTATACAATTTTATAAAAATAGTGGATTTGCCCCAATAAAAAACCAGTGGCTGAAATTTGCTTGGAAACTTAATGAAGTTATAAAAATAACAGAAGGTCAGCATCAAACAACACAAGGTAAGCTTGTTGACATAGCTGATGATGGTGCCTTATTGTTAAAAACAGAAAATAATACTGAAATCAAAATCTATTGTGGCAATATAATATAAATAAGGAACGAAATGGCAAAAAAGACCAAATTACCGATTGAAAAAGGACTATATTTCTTACCCCTTGGTGGGTGCGGGAAATTCGGTATGAATCTGGCCGTTTACGCCCTTAATGGAAAATTTTTAATAGTGGACATGGGGTTGAGTTTCAGCTCTATCCCTGGTCAAGAATTGCTGTTAGCCGACCCAACTTTTCTAATTGAAAACAAAGAGAGAATTCTCGGCGTTGTCATCACGCATATGCACGAAGACCATATAGGTGCCGTGCCTTACATACTGCCCATGCTTGGCAATGTTCCAGTATATATAACGCCGATGGGCAAGGATTTTTTGCGAGAGAAATTAACCGAGTTTGACTTACAAGACACCATTAAGATATTGGCAACCGAGACTGGAACACCGGTCTCAATTGGTGAGTTTGAAATTAAGTTTATAAACATTACACACTCAGTTCCTGATTCAAATTGCGTCCTAATCACAACCCCTTATGGAAAAATAGTCCATACAGGCGATTGGAACCTTGACCCAAAGCCCCTGACTGGTAAGCCCCTATCAAAAAAACAGATGCTTGAATTAATAGGTGAGCGAGATAACAAACCCCTCGCATTAGTTTGCGACTCGACCAGTTCTCATAAACAAGCCCCCAGCATTAGGGAAAGCTCTGTCAGAACCGAACTGGTAAAGCTTATAAAGTCGTTAAAAGGTCATCGTGTGATTTTTTCTTGCTTTTCCTCAAACATTGCAAGGATTGAATCATGTGCAATTGCTGCAAAAAAAGCAGGAAGAAAAACCGCTATCTTTGGTCGCTCAATAAAAAGAATAGAGCTCATCGCTCGTAAACATGGCTACTTGGAGCAAGTAGATTCATTCCTAGAGGATAAGGCGGTCGCATCACAACCACCAGAAAAAACTGTGATAATTTGCACGGGTTCTCAAGGTGAGCAACGCTCCGCATTGTCAAAGCTCGCAGACGACAGTCACCCACGTTTAAAACTCGGGGCTGGAGACGTTGTTGTCTTTTCAGCAAGAATAATCCCTGGGAATGAAAAGCCCATTATAGATTTACAAAATAGGCTCGTTGACAAAGGCGTTAGGATTATCACCCCAGACCTGTTGCCAATTCACGCATCTGGTCACCCCTCAAGGGAAGAGCTGAAGCAACTTTATGAATGGCTAAGCCCTGATATACTCATCCCTGTGCATGGCGACCTAATAAACCTTTTTGAACACGCACAATTTGCTAAAGAATGCGGCATAAAAAACGCCATTGTCCCAAGAAATGGCTTGGCGACCAAGATAGCCACTGGAAAGCCTGAAAACCTCAAATCCTTTAAAGCACAAAACGGGATGCTCGCTGTTGACGGGAATATTTTGGTGCCAACCAACGGTGCCATGCAAAAAGAAAAAGTCAAGATTATGCGTGAGGGCATCGTCTTTATCACGTTGTCAGAAACTGACATAAAAAATCGCCCATATGAAATATGTGAGATGACATTTGTTGGTCTGTTTGAGCCCCAGCAATCCGCATTACAGCAAAAAACAAGGCATACCATTGAAAAAATCTTTAATGAGATGTTGGCACAACGAGATAAGTCAAAAGACCTCCCCTCTAGCGTTGAAAACATTACTAAAAATGCCGTAAGAAAAGCATTTAATTCAATAAGAAATAAAAAACCCACTGTTATCGCGCATGTTTTAGAGCTATTTTAGTAATTAGGGTGACAACATGAATATTCCCATAAAAATCCTCCCGCATGGACAAGACATGCCCCTGCCCTCATATGCAACTGATGGCAGTGCTGGGTTAGATTTGCTGGCATGCATTCGCTCTGATGTGACAATCAAACCTAGTAAGCATGTTATGATACCCACTGGGATATGTCTCGCTTTACCCGATGGGTTTGAGGCTCAGGTTCGCTCTCGCTCTGGCATGGCGGGAAAGTCCGGCGTGATAGTATTAAACTCCCCTGGCACAATCGATTCTGACTATCGAGGGGAGATTTGTGTGATTTTAATAAACCTTGGTCAAGAAGATTTCATCATCAAAAGAGGCATGCGTATCGCACAAATGATCGTATCCAGATTTGAACGTGTTGAACTTTGCGTCACAAAAGACCTAGACAAAACGAGCCGTGATGATGGAGGTTTTGGCTCAACAGGAGCATAAATGATGAAATTTAGTTATTTTTAATGAAAAACACCTCTGAAAAACAACTGAATGGTCTGGAACTATTAAACAGCTTTATACCTGACGCCCCCACCCTGTCAGGCGTTTATCAAATGGTCAATGCCAAAGGGGAAATCATCTACATAGGTAAAGCAAAAAACATAAAAACCCGAATAAGAAACTACACACAGGTTGAACGCCTACCGAAAAGGCTACAACTAATGGTCTATGACATAAGCTTGGTGCAGTTTCAAACAACTGAAAATGAGCTTGAGGCACTGTTTTTGGAAGCTCAGCTGATTGAAAAACATCAGCCCAGATTTAATGTTTTACTAAAAACGCCAAAAAATTATTACTACGCATTAATCAGCAATCACGCCTATCCCAGAGTCTGGAAGACAAGAAACAAACCAACCCCAGAGGCATTATATAAATCATTTGGACCATATTATTCCTCTCAAGAGTTGGATATGGTTTTAGACTGTTTATCGAGTGCATTTAAAGCCCGCAACTGCACAGACAAATATTTTTCCGCAAGGACAAGACCCTGCCTGAGATATCACATTAAAAGATGCTCCGCCCCATGTTGCAAAAAAATCGATAGGGGTGAATATATGAGTTCAATCGAAAACATTAGGGATTTTTTGAATGGAAACAGCACAAGGCTCCAAAACTCAATTTACAACAAGATGTCTCTATACAGTGAACAAATGCAATATGAAAAAGCAGCAACGCTGCGAGACCAAATTAGGGCACTAACAAAAATCCAAACCGCTCAAAAAATACACATCGACCTAAAAACCTCAACAGATGTAATTGGCATCGCAAGTAATAGCAACAAAACCTGTATCTGCCTCAACTCTTACCAAAACGGTCGCCTAGACGACAGCTCCACCTTTATAATAGATAACGGCAGCAACGCGGAGCAAAGCGAAGTGATTTCAGGCTTTCTTAAACAGCGATACCAATCAAACCTCCCCCCAAGCCTAATACTGTTATCTGACGAATGCACTGAAAGAACGCTCATCGAAAACTGGCTCTGTGCCAAGGCAAACAAAGCCGTCAAATTGTTGGTTCCAAAGCGTCATGAAAAGCTCGAGCTCGTTCTATACGCAAAGGCGAAGGCAAAAGAAACCCTCACATCTCTGAAGAATGACACTGGGCAAGATGAAAACTGCATCAAAGACCTAGAAAAAGCATTAAACATTCCACAAAACACAATCCAACGCATCGAAATTTTTGACAACAGTCACATCAGCGGTCAATTTGCATACGGTGGGATGGTTGTCTATGAGCTCGGGCGTGGTTTTAATAAAAGTGAATATCGCCTGTTCAAAATGCCAAATAAAAACGGCAATGACCTCCTTATGATGGAAGAGATGCTCCAACGCCGACTAAACAAACTTTCAAACACAAAACCCAACCTTTTAATAATAGATGGCGGACGCACCCAACTTGAAATCGCAAACAAGTGTTTAATTAAATATGACTCTAATATTCAGGCAATTTCCATCGCAAAGGGCGAAAAAAGAAACTCTGGCGACGAGACAATATATTATAATAACCAAGACCTAAAAATCCCAAAAAACAACCCTCTCCTGTTCTTTTTGCAACGTTTACGTGACGAATCTCACAGGTTTGTCATCACTTCGCACCGAAAGGCACGGGGGAAGGGGGTTTTTTCATCTGCCCTAGATAAAATTTCTGGCGTAGGCAAAGCAAAACAAAAAGAACTCCTCGTCCACTTTGGCTCAATCAACCAAATAAAGAGTGCAAGCATCAAGGATTTATCTAAAATTCGTGGAATAAGTGTAAAAATCGCACAAAATATCTTTAATTCTCTCCATAAACTTGATAAATAATTAACTAAGTATACTTTTTATAGAGAAATCTTTGTGATTCCTAATATTTTGACATTGTTTCGAATACTGTCTATCCCCGCGATTGTTACCTGCTTTTTTTTAGGAACCAAAAATTGTTTAACATGTGCCGCGATATTATTCATCTTATCCTGCATAACAGATTTTTTAGATGGGTTTATCGCCCGTCGCTATAAGCAGACGTCAAGACTTGGTCAACTCCTTGACCCCATCGCAGACAAGCTGTTAATCGTTGCCACGATGATAATGTTAATCGGGTTTAATAACATCTCTGGCTTAAACATTATCGCGGGGTTAATAATCGTGCTGAGAGAAATCATGATTTCTGGCACGCGGGAATATCTCTCCACAATTGGGCAAGCAATGCCTGTCAGCACGATATCCAAATGGAAAACGGGTGTTCAAATGCTCGCCCTGAGCATCTTAATCATCGCAGATGCGACACAAACGCCCGCTCTATTCACCTTCGGTATAATAAGCCTCTGGGTCGCAGCAGTAATCACAACTATTAGCGGTCTGAATTATCTAAAAATTATTTTACGCAATATTTTTTAACACAACACTATCATTCCCCCCAAAGATTAACACCCTCATCCGTTGACTTGCTTTATATCCAAAATTTTCCATTCATGCGGTTTGGAGGGAGGATGTGGAAGAAAGATTTTCTCATTGAATTAACCAAAAATAAAGGAAAGGTGGTTATGCTTTTAGGTAATTCATTGTTTTATTTATACGGAGGAACCTGATGAAGGTTAAAAATATATTATTATCATCTTGTCTTAGTTTTGGCTTGATGTCTGTTGGCTTGGGTGAAAGTGCAGGTGCCAGTATATATAACGCTTTTGGCACCGCTCACGGCTCAATGGCTGGAATGCAACAACATGCTGTTAATGTCTGTAAAA
>CAYJEJ010000014.1:0-20826 GCA_964369315.1 uncultured Alphaproteobacteria bacterium
ACATAACAACTCTAGACTTAAGTAACCAAACTGGATTAACTTCTTTAAATTTAAATTCTTTAAACAATTTAACAGATGTGGACAGCTCTATTCAAAATAACTTATCTTATTTGAAGAACTTAAATTCATTAACTTTAAGGTATTTATACATAACAACTCTAGACTTAAGTAAACAGACTGGATTAACTTCTTTAAATTTAAATTCTTTAAACAATTTAACAGATGTGGACAGCTCTATTCAAAATAACTTATCTTATTTGAAGAACTTAAATTCATTAACTTTAAGGTATTTATACGATTTAACAACTCTAGACTTAAGTAACCAGACTGGATTAACTTCTTTAAATTTAAGGTATTTAGACAAACTAACGCAGGTTATCGCACCGATGAGCATAAGCGGGTTAGTTGACAATGCAATTGCGGGGCTTGGTGTATTCACTAAACAACAAAACACTCCTGAGCATGGACTTATTACTTATACCAAAAATTAACATTTGTCAGTTGAAGAGTAAGCTTTATCTATCAATAACTGATAACTAAATCCTAATACACGGGGCGTTAATCACCGCCCCCTTCCCTTTTAATAAAAACTAACTCACCTCAAACCTTTTACTTCTCAGGCAAACAATAAACTATAATCAACCCTCCAATTAAAATAATCCATACCCTCAATAACAAAAATTAATTTAAATATTGACAATCTTCGAATTTTAATATAAAGATACTCTTAACAATGTTTTTAATATTTAATCAGGAGCTTTAATATATGAATAAAAAACTTTTAACCGCCGTATTTATGGCAATTGCAGTGACAACCTCTCTTAAAGGACAAAATGCACATGCTTCTATCAACTCACAAAAATCTAGCCATCCAATTAGTATTCTCATACATGGTCGTAGTAAGTACTATCGTTATTCTAACATAAATGAGATGGGTCAAAAGCCTGATAATACTAGTGTAAATCTTCTGAGTAGAACTGATTCTACAGAAGAACCAATAGATTTAACTAAATATACCAACTTGACAAAGCTGAGTGTAAATTCTTCCTCTGAATTAGAGTTACTAGGTTTAAAACATAATACTGGCTTAACCGATTTATCTTTAGAGCGCTTATACAATTTAACAGACCGAAATTTAACTAATCAAACCAACTTAACTGATTTAAGTTTATTCGGTTTGGGTGTAACAGCTCTAGACTTATCAAACCAAAACAATTTAGCTTCTTTAGATGTAAAAGGTTCAACAAAACTAACAGACCTAAATTTAACTAATCAAACCAAATTAACTGATTTAAGTTTATCCTATTTGGGTATAACAACTCTAGACTTATCAAAACAAAATAATTTAGCTCACTTATATGTAGAGGGTTTAACAAAACTAACAGACCTAAATTTAACTAATCAAACCAAATTAACTAATTTAAGTTTATCCGATTTGGATATAACAACTCTAGACTTATCAAATCAAATCAATTTAGCTGACTTATTTGTATATAGTTTAACAAAACTAACAGACCTAAATTTAACTAATCAAACCAACTTAACTTATTTAAGATTATTAAATTTGGGTATAACAGCTCTAGACTTATCAAATCAAAACAACTTAACTTATTTAAGTTTATCACATGTGGGTGTAACAGCTCTATACTTATCAAACCAAATCAATTTAGCTCGCTTATATGTAGAGGGTTTAACAAAACTAACAGACCTAAATTTAACTAATCAAACCAAATTAACTAATTTAAGTTTATCCGATTTGGATATAACAACTCTAGACTTATCAAACCAAAACAATTTATCTGACTTATTTGTATATCGTTTAACAAAACTAACAGACCTAAATTTAACTAATCAGAGTAAATTAACTGATTTATGTATAGAGAAGCTATCTGCTTTAACAAAAGTAGACTTAAGAAATAGTACACTATTAAAAAACTTCAGCATTACGGGTAATACCTGCCCTAATTTAAAATCTGTTGTAATACCATCTAGTACAAACAATGATGTCATTCAGGGATCATGGTTCAATTTTAATGAAAGACAGATAAACATTCCAGTGCAGGGGGCAGTTACTCGCTCAAGGACAGAACCAATGAATTAAAAGCCTCTGACTCTTTTGCAGGGGGAGGATGATTGTATCAAACTCCCCCAACTCTTTTCTGTCAAAACCGCTCATATTAACCTCTCATCCAATCTAAGACAAATCCAAACGCCTTTTATTCTTCATATTGGTTTATGAGCTCGTCGATGCTCTCTATTTTTGAGTTGAGTTTTTTCTTGAAAAATTTCACCTTGGGAATGTCATTAATACCATAATATGGAGTCAAACCCACACAGGCAGAGATAAAATCCTTCCAAATCTTGGCAGAAGCCGTTCCGCCCAAGTTTTTAGTCTCTCGCATATCATCATGACCGCACCAAACCCCCGCAATCAGTGAATTTGCTCCACCAATGAACCATGCGTCGCGACCCTTGTTACTTGTGCCAGTTTTACCAAAAGATTTTATTGCGAGTTGACTTTTTTTACCAGTTCCATATTCCATCACGCCTTTTAACATGTCTTTCATGTTCGAGATAACGCCGTCGGGCAAAATCTTTTCGTGTTTGTGTGCTGTTTTTTTATATAACACTTTTCCTTTGCTATTGGTGATGCTATTAATCGCATAGGCTGGGATTCGAACCCCCTTAGTATTGATGATATTATAGGCGTCCACCAAATCAAATAAAGACGTGTTCCCACTGCCCAATGCAACCGTTAGGTCAAGCGGTATCCTCGTGCTTATGCCAAGGGCTTGAGCGAGGTCAACAACGTTTTTAATCCCCACCTTTTGAGCCAACCTGACAGTTGCGGTATTAATCGAAAAGGCGAACGCATCCTTCATTGAGACGCTTCCTCGACTAGCCCAATGATAGTTTTTTGGCGACCAGCTGCCCAATTTTAGCGGTAAATCGCTTATTTGGTCATATGGCTTCATCCCAGATTCAAGGGCTGATAAAAACACAAACATCTTAAAAATCGACCCGCTCTGCCTGCCCGCAATCACTCGATTAAACTGCGACTCGCGATAAGACAGCCCCCCCACCATCGCTTTGACCGCACCAGTTGAGTCGGCACAAATAAAGGCGACCTGTGTGGGGTCTTGTTTTAACTTATTAATACAATCACTGGCATATTTTGTTATTACTGCTTCGGCGTGAATCTGCATCTTATAGCTTAAGGTCGTATTTATCACCAAATCGTCATTCGTCAACGGTATCAGCCTTTGGGCACTTTCAACCACCCAATCTGTGAAATAACGATACCCCTCACCGCCGTGAGCACTGGGTCTTAAGCTTTCCCTGTGATTGTTAATGGCACGTTCCGCCTGTGCTTGCGTGATATAGCCCGCGTTTATCATGCTGACCAAAACCTTGATTGCACGAACATCTGCGGCGTCTGGGTTGTTAAACGGTGAATATTTCACAGGGCTTTTTAACACGGCCGCCAACTTCACAGCCTCATATAATGTCAAATTATTCGCTGGCTTTTGAAAAAACTTCCACGCTGCAGCGTCAATCCCATAGGTGCCCGACCCAAAGTAGACTCGGTTTAAATACATACTCAGTATTTGATTCTTTGAAAAACGTCTTTCCAACCAAATAGCCAAAACAGCCTCTTGGATTTTGCGTTTTATCGACCGCTCAGGGGACAAGAACGCATTTTTCGCCAATTGTTGCGTGATGGTCGAGCCGCCTTGTGCATATCTTCCAGATTTGATGTTCACCCAAAACGCCCTAATCAAACCCAATACATCCACACCAAAATGCTCGAAAAAACGCTTGTCCTCGATGGAAATGATTGCCTGAGGGATATATGTCGGGAGCTCTGATGCCTTTACAGGCTTACGGAAGAAATCGCCATAGGTCGCTAATAACACGCCCTCTTGCGACTTAACAATAATACAGGGCGAACGCGTGGGCGGTTTAATATTGTTGATGCTCGGCATATCATACAAAAACACTACCATCAAAAAACACATGACGGTCAACACGCCCAAACATGATGCAACCAAAACCTTTAGCTTACCTTTGTTCTTCTTAGGAGTATTTTTCTTAGGATTATTTTTCTTGGGAGGTGGGGTTTTGCGGGCTTTTCGCATATTGATGTTACACAATGAAAATATTTAATAAGCATCATTTTATATATAAATATTTTGCTTACAAGAGAAAATATTATAAGCTTGTGTTCAGGGTGTTTTTCAAACTTAAAAAGGTGGCTTTTGAACTGGAACGATAATGCGATTATTCTTTCAAAAATAGCCCATGGCGAAAACGCCCATATAGTCACCGTGATGAGCGAACACAGGGGGAAATGGGCAGGTTTTTTAGCCTCTGCCAACCATAGCTCAGGAAAAAATGCCTACTCTAGGCGAGCGAATGTCGAGTGTGGGGACTTTGTTGATTGCCATTGGCGTTCAAGAATTCAAGAAAATCTCGGCACAATGAAATTAGAGATAAAAAAACAACCCTTCGCATATGTCTTCAATAGCAAAGCCAAGCTGTTATTAATCAAACATGCGTCCGACTTGTGTGCTAGTTTGTGCCCCGAACGTCAGTTTATTGGTGGGGTATATCAATCTTTATCAAACGTAATAGAGTCAAGTAAAACCGATGTTTGGTCAATATATTTAATCAAATTTGAACTAGAAATCTTGAAATATCTCGGCTATGGGCTTGACCTGTCTAAGTGTGCTGTTACAGGCGTTGAGACCAATCTTGCCTATGTATCACCCAAAACGGGAAGAGCCGTCTCACAAACCGTTGGCGAGCCTTATAAAGAAAAATTATTAAAGCTCCCAGAACCGCTCTCTTATGATGACGTAGCGGGAATCAAATGGGTTCAGATATTTGATTACCTTAACTTAACAGGCTATTTTTTGAATAAAATATTTCATTCATACTCAAAAAACCCACCTAAATCCCGCGATATGTTGTTGCAAGCTTTAAACAAAGATTGTAAAAATATGGTTGACAGTCCTATAACGGATACTTAGCTCAGCGGTAGAGCACTACCTTCACACGGTAGGGGTCACAGGTTCAAGTCCTGTAGTATCCACCAATTTATTAATCACCCCGAAACGTCTTATTAACCAAAAAACGTTACTATTGATATTAGTAATTAATTTGGCAGAAATAATATGAACAAAACCGCCCCATTATGGACTCCTAGCAAAGAGAGAATCGAAAATAGCAACATCTCAAAATTCATAGATTTAATAAATCAAAAATATAATTCTCAGATAAATGACTTTGACTCTTTATGGGCTTGGTCGATTGAAAATCAAGAAAAATTTTGGAATCAAATCTGGGATTTTTGTAATGTAATTTCCTCTTCAAAGGGCGAAAGAATTAGTAATGGCTCCACAAACTTTAAAGAGCATCGCTACTTTCCAGACGCAAAAATCAACTTTGCAGAAAACATCTTGCGTAACCGAGGAAGCAAACCGGCAATAATCTTTCAAGGCGAAGACCAAATAAAAGTTGTCATTAGTTATGACGAGTTATATGAAAAAGTCACATCCCTAGCACTCGCATTAAAAAACCATGGGCTAAAAGTGGGCGATAGGGTTGCTGGATATGTCGCAAACACGCCTGAAACATTAATCGCTGCACTAGCGACAATATCATTGGGTGGAATCTGGTGTTCTTGTGCCACAGATTTCGGCGTAAAAGGTGCTCTAGACCGTATTGCTCAAATTGAGCCAAAATTTTTATTTTCTACCGAAGCATATTATTATAAGGGAAAAATCTTTGATAACTTCGAGAAAACTGTCGATATAGCAAAAGACATAACAACCTTAGAAAAGGTCATAGTCTGTCCTTACGCAAAGGTGGAGGAAAAACAGCTTGCCCCCAATTTTATATATCTTGAAGATTTTATCTCTAGCACAAAAAATCTTCCAAAAGAAAATTTTGAATTTATACAGCTTCCTTTCAACCATCCAATTTATATCATGTTCACTTCTGGCACCACCGGTGCTCCAAAGTGCATCGTACACGGCGGTGGTGGAACGCTTCTTCAGCACCTGAAAGAGCATCAGCTTCACTGCGATATAAAGGCTGGTGACAGGGTTTTTTATTATAGCACTTGCAGTTGGATGATGTGGAATTGGCATATCACAGCTCTCGCGTCAGGGACAACATTGTTAATGTTCGATGGCAATCCGTTGTATCCAACACCTTATACACTATTTGACTTTGCTGATGAACATCAAATAACATTTTTTGGCACTTCATCCAAATTTTTAGACCTTTTATATAAAGAAGGGATAAAACCGAAGTTGCATAATCAACTATCGTCAATCCGCACCATAGGGTCGACTGGCTCTCCGCTTTCGTTTGAAGCATTTGCCTATGCTTATGAAAATATTAAATCAGATATGCATTTGAACGTTTTTTCAGGCGGAACAGATTTAATATCTTGCTTTGTGATTGGTAATCCAATTTCGCCCGTTTATGCTGGACAAATGCAAAGTAAAGGACTTGGAATGAACGTTGACGCTTTTTCAGATGATGGAAAAAGCCTAGGGAAAAACACCCAAGGCGAACTAGTTTGCAAAAGCCCTTTTCCTTCAAAGCCGCTCGGCTTCTGGAAAGATGAAAACTATATAAAATATGACAAGGCTTATTATAAACAATTTCCAAGCGTTTGGTCGCATGGGGATTTAATCGAGATAACAGAACAAAACGGGGTGATTATCTCTGGCAGAGCTGATACTGTATTAAAGCCCAGTGGTGTCCGCATCGGAACAGCTGAAATATATGCTCAAGTGCAAAAAATCCCTGAAGTCTCTGAGAGCCTTGCCGTTGGTCAACAGTGGGACAATGATGAGAGAATAATATTATTTGTAATACTGAAAGAATCAGAAAAATTAGATGATTTATTGATAAAAAAAATCAAATCCACCATAAGGTCAAATGCCACACCAAGACACGTTCCAGCAAAAATCATTCAGGTTCAAGGCATCCCTTATACTAAAAACGATAAATTATCAGAAATCGCTGTAAAATGCGTGATACATGGACGGGAGGTTAAAAACAAGGAATCTCTAAGAAACCCCGAGGTTCTCGAATATTATATAAACTTAAAAGAGCTTCAAGAAAACTAAAACTATTGAAATGTTTTGGTTATAAAAGCGTGCTTTGTTTTATCAATATGAGTTTGATTAAAAATGGATGACTTAATAGAAGAATTCATCGAAGAAACACAAGAAAATCTTGAATCCCTGAGCTCAGGATTATTAACCTTGGAAAAAGACATTAATAATCCTGCTGCACTGGATGAAATTTTTCGTAATTTCCACACAATCAAAGGGTCAGGCGGGTCTCTTGGGTTTATTAAGTTACAAAAAATCGCTCACACAGCCGAGAATATATTATCCAAAATGCGTGATGGCTCATTAACGCCTAATAGCCTGTTAATTTCATTAATCCTAAAGGTTACAGACACATTAAAAGAAATAATCGCTCACATATCAACAAATAACGTTGAGCCCCCTTCAGACTATACAGACCTCATATCAGAGCTTGAAAACAGCCTCATTCCACATGAAGAAAATGGAGACATTCCATCTAAAAAAGAACAAATAAAAACAATTGATAAACCGCAGTCAACCACAACGCCTCCCCCTACAACCGGTGATAATATAAGCGTGTCGACCAACTCTATCAGAGTTAAATTAAGCACAATTGATAACTTAGTAAACACAATCGGTGAACTGGTGTTGGTAAGAAATCAATTATTACAGTCCTTAAAAAAAGATGACAATAGCCCTTTTCTCGCCCCATTAAAAAGATTAAGTAAAATCACGACCGATTTGCATGAAACAGTGATGAAAACTCGCATGCAACCAATCAAAAACATATGGAGCAAACTCCCCAGAACAGCACGTGACTTGTGTATAAAACTTGAAAAACAAGCCGAAATCGTAATGATTGGAGAGCAAACAGAACTTGACCGTCAAGTGCTTGAATTAATTACAGACCCTTTCATTCATTTAATCAGAAACTCACTTGACCATGGAATAGAATCTCCCGAAGAAAGGGAAAAAATGGGCAAAAATCCAACTGGAAAAATCACATTAGAAGCCTTTCATCAAAACGGTCACATAATCATCAGCATAAATGATGATGGTCGAGGAATCGACAGCGAAAAGCTGAGAGCAAAAACAATAAAAAAAGGGCTATTATCAGAATCAGAAGCATCTAAGTTAAGTGATGATGAAATAAATCAATATATTTTTAAAAATGGCGTATCAACCTCTGCTAATGTTAGCGAAGTGTCTGGTCGTGGGGTTGGGATGGACGTTGTCATTACCAACATTACTAAAATCGGCGGAACCATCTCATTAAGCTCTAGCAAAAATGTTGGAACGAGTTTGACCATAAAAATCCCCTTAACCCTAGCTGTTATACCCGCATTAATAATTAAGTGTGCTGAGCAATATTTTGCTATTCCTCAATCTAGTATTTTAGATATTTATTACGGCTCTTCTGGAAAAAACCATAAGGTTTCTAAGCTCGATGATGACATCGCCCTAGTGATAAATGAGAACGTCATCCTGCCCTTAATATCGCTCACCCAAACGTTGGAGTTGGGGCAATCGCGGAATAATTCTTATACCCTTGTTTTACAATCCGCTGAGAGTATTTTTGGCTTAATGGTCGATGATGTGCGTGATATGGAAGACATCGTCTTAAAACCAATGTCGGCAGTCTTAAACAAAGACAAAGTTTTTTCAGGCAACACAATCTTAGGCAATGGGAAGGTGGTGATGATACTCGACCCCAATGGATTAAACAAAAAAACCCCATCTCATCTTACCAAGGAAGACCTTCAATTAAATAATACTGATGATGAAGAGCTTACAAAGGTTTTGATATTTAAAAATTTAAATGGGGATAAAAATGCCGTCACCCTAGATAATTTAGCACGTATAGATAAAGTTTCTATAAACAAAATTGAACGCTCAATCGACGGAGCCGTCGTACAATATAAAGAAAAATTAATCCCTGTAATATTTAATAAAGACACAAAAGAAACTGAATTATGCTTAATCGTGTTTAAGGACGAATCAACAGAAATAGCTTTGGCTACCTTAAAGGTAATAGACTTAATACAAACGAAATTAACAATTCAAAAAACCTTTGAAAAACAGGGCTTTATCGGCAGTGCGATTATTAATGATGAGACCATAGACATCGTCGATGCTGAATATTATTTGAATAAAAAAACATCGAATACAACAAACTTTTCAGATGAGAAACAGTCGGTTATTGACACAATCATGACCAATAATAAAAAACTTCCGATGATAATGCTTATTAGCAGTGAAACATCTGAAATCACATATATCACCGAACTGCTGAAAAATGACTTTAAAGTACTCGCTGTGAGCAACTTGTCGAATAATACTGACACTAATCCTGAGGTTATTATAATCAGTGAACATATCAACCAAAACACTTGTTTAGAGCTGGCAAAAAGCATAAAAACATCCCCTAGTGCTATTAGCTCAACCCCCATGGTCAAGCTTTTTGAAACCGCAAGCAAGCAAGATGTCGTCTCTGGCATAAAGGCTGGGATTTTGCGTTATATACCAACCAAAAATAAAAACACCATATTACAATCTATTATCAATTTAATCGCATCAAGACAAAGCTCTGGGAGGTCTCAATGAGCGATAGCCTAAAATTAATGTCTTTTATTATCGATAACTATCATTTTGCTCTATCCGTTGACCATATTAGAGATGTCTTGGGTAAAAAAAATGTCGATAAAGTTCCTTTAACACATAAAGGGATTAAGGGCGTCGTCAACCTTCGCGGCAATATTGTCACTGTGATAGATATCATACCGTTAATTACAGAAGATTTTTCAAGCGAAGAGGCTGAGCTTTATATCGTTGTTGACGTTAAATCCGAGCTTTATAGCATATCAGCAGATAAAATCGTCAAATTTTTAAACATCAATAAACAAGACATAAACGACGTACCTAGTAGCGTTCATCAAACCTTGGCTGACCTTTCACTAGGAGCGATTTATGTTGAAAATGAGCTGCTACTAATTTTGGATTTAGAAAAAATATTGACTATTTTATTAAAAGCTTAATTTGGCTGATGTCTTTTCTTTTTTCTGTCTTTATAAACCTCGACGACGGTAATAATGATGCCAGATAAAATTATCAAGACGCTCCCGAGGTAAAAATTTCTCTCTGGTTCTTCATCCCAGAAAACATATCCAAACAAAGCCATCCATATCATCGAAGTATACATCATTGGAGATGCAATCGCGGGTGCAACCAGCTTCAACCCCATTGGCATCAGCATCAGTGATGTTGCACCAAAAACGCCCACTATAAGCAATGTCAAGGTGTCTGAAAAAGAGGGACAAACCAATTGCATTTGTAGGGGCAATATCCCAGGTAGTTCATATTCGAGAATAAATAACAATAAACACCCCACAATCGAGAATAACGCGAAATAAAATGGGATATTTATAACATGAACCTTCCTAGAGAGAATCCTGACATAAAGAAGCCCCAAAGCGTCAAAAAGTCCCGCTCCAAGAGCAAACAAAGCTCCCTTTATGCTCACACTTTCATTTGGGTTAATAATCACAGTTACACCAGACAAGCCAATTAACACACTCCACAGGACATATGGCTTTATATGTTCATGTAGAACCAATGGCGTCAGCAGTACTAAAAATATACTATTGGAAAATATGATTGCTGTTGCACTTGCTATTGGTAAAAATTTATACGATGTAAAACAAAATATTATCCCAATACCGCCAAAAATCGCTCTTAAGCAATGTTCATGTAGGTGCCTTATTGACAGTAAATGAAACCTTTTAAAAAACTTCAAGACGCTCAATATCATTACCAGCATGATGGTCTGGCGAATAAAAAATATCTCTATTGGTGGAATGTTTTTTATACAACCTTTTGCCGTTGCATTGGATATGCTGAAAAGAAAATATGCCAAGGCTATAATCAACAGTCCAAAAGATGGACAGCCCACATTAAAAGCTTCTGAAAAACGTTTTAATAAGTTTGACATCATAACCAGTTCTAATAATAAAAGAACATCCGTCTACTAAGTTTTGTTGTATCACAATTTTTAACTAGAAAAACATAAAATTCTTGAAAAATAGTTAATTTTTAGTTAAAAATCTTTTACTTCATAAAATAAAGTGTTTTTGACTTTCAACTTTTCCTCGTTTATATAAGTGCTTAGATGATAATTTTGATTTAAAAACTCAATGAACAAAGACTATTTATCTGATTTACCAAAAGTTCGAGGAACGTTAAAAAAAAACTATAGCCTCAAACATTTAGCATGGTTAAAAATCGGAGGGAATGCCGAGGTTTTTTTTCGCCCAGCGGATACAGATGACCTGAGGTTGTTTTTAAAAGACAAACCTGCTGACGTTCCTGTAACAATAATTGGTAATGCGTCAAATGTGCTGATACGAGATTCTGGTATCGAGGGCGTGACAATCCATCTTGGCGATTGGTTCAATAATGTTTATAAAGCTGGCGATGTTTTGGAAGCGGGCGGTTCTACCTCATGCAGAGAACTGTCAAGACAAGCGGCGGATTTTGGCATCGCAGGGTTTGAATTTCTATCAACCATCCCAGGGTCAGTCGGTGGAGCGCTGCGTATGAACGCTGGTTGTTTCGGCTGTGAGATAAAAGACCTTTTTATTGAAGCAGAAGGCATGACAAAAAATGGCATAGTAAAATGGTTTTCAACTGATAATCTTAAATTTAGCTATCGCACATCTTCCCTTCCAGAGGAGATTATTGTTACCAGAATTTGGTTAAAAGGGAGATTAGATTCGCCCGAAATAATTGAAGAAAAGATGCGTCATTTTGAACAAACAAGAAAAGCGTCTCAACCCGTAGGGGTGTTGACTTGCGGAAGCTTATTTAAAAACCCAGCTGGATACAAAGCATGGGAACTTATTGATAAATCTGGTTGTCGCTCAATAAAGTGTGGCGATGCGGGGTTGTCCGATAAACATTGTAATTTTTTAGTTAATCATGGAAACGCAACATCTAATGATGTCGAAAATTTGATAAAACTAATCTCTGAAAAGGTTTTGGAAAAAACTGGAATACAACTAGAGTCCGAACTAATAATCCTCGGTTAAACATGAACCTCATCTTGTAATAAACATAGCCTAATCCACTAATTTGGACTGCTTTACTAATAGGTGCGAGATAATTGTCTTTATTTTTTAGGGTAATCGTTTATAATTACGCATCTTTAGAATTTATAAAAGGGTAAAAACATATGAAAACAACCTCTAAAACTTCACCAAGGAAAGATAAAAATTCTGCAGCTTGGCTTATGTGGGGTATGGTGTGCATGTACTACCTTTATCAGTTTTTTATCCGTATTGCACCGACAGTAATCGATGTAGAGTTAATGAAGTATTTTTCGTTAACAGCGACCTCTTTCGGAACTCTTTGTGGGTATTATTATTTTACATACACTCCCTTACAAATACCTGTTGGTATTCTTTTAGACAAGTATGGACCAAAGAAAATCTCTGCATTAGGGTGTATACTTTGCGGACTTGGAATCCTTATGTTTGTCGCTGTGCCTGAATATAGCGTCGCCGTTTTGGGAAGAGCCCTAATGGGGATTGCATCTGCTGCTGCGTTTATTGCGGCTATGAAAATCGGGATGAACTGGTTTGATAAATCCTATATGGCGTTGATTAACACCTTAACCGTAACAGTGGGAACACTTGGAGCATGTGCTGGTGCACCTTTGTTTGCATGCCTAAAAGAATCTTTTGATTGGAGAACCCTACTTATCATTTCATCAGGGATTGGGGTTGTTTTGGGTATCGTTATTTACATATTCGTCCGCGACTACCCTAGAGGTTCAGAGCCTTCCACTAAGGTCAATGAGAACAAACCTTCGCTTTTAGATGGTCTGAAGGCTGTTGTTAAAAGCCGTCAATGTTGGGTGTCGTCAATTTATATAATGCTCGTTTATGCTCCGCTTAGCGGCTTTGCAGACATGTGGGGAGTGCCGTTTTTAAAGCGTGTTTATGACCTCGATACTGTTGCTGCATCGTCAGCTAGCAACATGATGTATGTCGGAATTGTAATTGGTGGACCGTTATTCGCTTGGTTTTCGTCTTTCATGCAGAAAAGAAAAATTTGCCTATGGATGGGTAATGTCATTGCACTCATTTCTTTTGGTATCGTGATTTTATTACCAAGCATTAACTATTCTATACTGACTATTTTAATGTTTTTGGCAGGATTTGGGCTGTCTGGAACGTTTTTAATCTATACACTAGCGACAGAAGTTATGCCAAATGCTTTTGGCGGGACGATTGTTGCGTTCATTAATACATTCAGCATGATAAGTGGGGTTATTTTACAACCCTTAATCGGCTGGATGCTAAGTAAATTGTGGGATGGCACTATGTCAGATGGCGTGCCATTTTATAGTATCGCGTGTTATAAAGAAGCGATTTCAATAATAGTGATATCCTTGTTGGTCAGTTTGATTTTTATCGCACTTTTAAAGGAATCTTTTCCAGAGCAATTGAAAAAGAAAAAAGGCTAAAAGCTCAAGACCATTGTTATCAATAAAAAGTCATTCTATTCTCAAATAGAGTGACTTTGATTTTTAGATAAAAACTCTTCCACCTTATCCTGCTTATCTTTTGAAGAAAGCAGATTATAAAACATTTGCCTTTCAAGAGCCATTCCCTGAGAAAGGGGTTGTTCTTGAGCGTTTTTGATGCATTTTTTGGCTGACATTAGTGCAATCCTAGAATTCAAACCTATCTTTTTCCCTAATTCCAAAGAACTTGATATAAGCTCAGAGTATGGAACGATTTTATTTATTATTCCAAAATCTAGTGCCTGTGCTGAGTTAAAAAAATCCCCCGTTAAGCAGATATAACTTGCCCTTTGCCAACCAATGAGCCTTGCTAAACGCTGAGTTGCCCCCATCCCAGGAATAAGACCATATTTTATTTCTGGTTGACCAAACACGGCACTATCACTTGCAACAATCATATCGCACATTAGTGCCATCTCTAAACCAGCCCCCAAGGCATAGCCCGACACGGCAGCAATCACAGGTATTTTACAATTTGCTAAATAATGCCATTTATCGTTAATAAAATTTGACGTCATAGCAGTGGAGCAATCGTGTTTGTGTGCTTCTCGTAAATCTAATCCTGACGAAAAAGCTTTTTCGTGCCCTGTTAAGACTATGAGATTTATGTTCTCATTATTTTCTATATTAACGATTGTTTCATATAACTTTTCAATTAAAGCTGTATTGATTGCGTTCAAATTAGGGAAAATAATACGCACGAGTGCAACATGACCTGAGATTTCAATATTAATACTGCCACTAACCATCTTATAATCTCCATTCTCTAATCAAAAATACGACAATGGATTAAAAGAATGGTTAATTTTCTATAATTTATTAACCTTGACAAGTCTTACAAAAAAACGTCGAACGCCCCGCAAGAACAGAAGAAGAAATCATATTATCGCATTTTTTACACTGCAAACCTGACCTAGCGTATATTAAAAAATGGTTTTGATACCCTCCCCTTTTACCATCTAAGTGGCAATAGTCTTTCATACTGCTCCCGCCTAGTTCAATTGACTTTATCAAAACTGTCTTTAATGATTGTGACAAAACTTCGCACTCAGCGAGCGAGAGTGAAGCAGCCGAACGAAAAGGATTAATGTTTGAGACGAATAACGCTTCATTAGCGTATATATTCCCTATCCCTGCTATTTTGTTTTGTTCCAGCAATAAGGTTTTAATTGGTTTTGTCGTTTTTTTGGTTATCAAAAACAATTTTTGCCCACAAAAATCATCCGTCAAGGGTTCTAACCCTAGGTTTTTTAGGTAACTGGGAAAATTATTAAAAAGGTCAATAAAACCAAATTTTCTAACGTCACAAAAAAACAAAACCCCTTTATCTAGAGCGAACTTCACCCTGATATGCTTAAGGTCATGGCAGTCGGTCGAACAGGTCGAAAAAAACCTTAAACTCCCCGTCATCCCTAGGTGCATAACCAATGTTTGTCCAAGGCTTAGCTTGAAAAGCAAAAATTTTCCCATACGGTTGACAGATTTGATTTCATTGCCCATAAGCCCCTCTTGAAGGGTTGCTGGGACTGGTTTTCTCAATTTATGAGAATGAACCTCAACCTTATTAATAACCCTACCAATTAAATGATGCTTCAGTTGTCTTGATAAAATTTCGACCTCTGGTAATTCTGGCATAGGTTAAAAATCGCACTCCGTTTTAAGTGATGTTATTTATAAAATCATTTTTATTTACAGAAAAAAAATGTGGTAAGCCGCGGGCGATTTTATATAACACTTCTTCAAGTGGTTTTTTCTCTAAGTCCGTAAAATTAGACAAGACATGGTTTGAAACCTGAGCTTTGTTCAAGGGTCTGCCCACCCCAACACGCAAACGCCAATAATCAACGCCGACACATCGCGATATGTCCCTTAATCCATTATGTCCAGCATGCCCGCCACCAAATTTCAGCCTTAACTCTAAAAAATTCAGGTCTATCTCATCATGGATTACTAACATATCCTTTGGTTGCACCTTAAAAAAACCCGCAACATCTAAAACCGCCTGACCAGACAGGTTCATATATGTCATGGGTTTTAATAATAAAACTTTTTCGCCACAAATATCCGTAAGGCTAAATAATCCCACCCCTTTTTGCTTAAACTGTTGAGCTTTATAAACGCTAGCAATCTCATCCAACGCCAAAAAACCCACATTGTGCCTGTTATGATGATATGCCTGACCGGGGTTACCAAGCCCCACGATTAAATACATTCTTCACCTATCATTATTTTGAGACCATTAATGATAAATATAAAACGAAAACCCGTGAAAAAAAATTATTTAATGGTCTTGGTTTTTACATCTGATTATACTACAATTTCCTGTTTTTCACCAACTAGGTTCATTAACATGCATTATACTTTCAAGGACGTGTACGCGTCACAGCTCCGTTAATGCTCTCAAGCCTCTCAACTTTTTTGATGCTCGCAATCGATAGGACTATTCTCGCGTTTTATTCTATTGAATTACTCAAATTAACTTATTATAATTATAATGTTAATAATTGTTAAAATTTAATACAACAACATGTTTATTAAAAACATCTTGAGATTGTGTTCAAAAAATTAAGGAATTTTTTTCTATGACATCTGATAATAATGAGAGAACGTCAGACCTAGTCGCTAATATTTATGACCTGTCTGAAGCGGAGTTCACAAAAATTCAAGAGCAAGAGGGCGATAGCTATGTGTTCTGGCGACAATTACTCCCTGGTTGTCAAGAATTCGGAGAAAGAATTTTAACAGAAGCAACGACGTCTAGTAAAGTCATCTCAATTTCAGGTGGATTTGGAAGTGGCAAAACACATTTTATAACAAGATTTTGTGAATACGCAAAGAAAAAGAAACATAAGTCGAAAAAGGAACATAAGTCACATTACCTAAGTGTATGCGAGGATTATTATGATGACCCAGTCATCTTATTAAGCAAGATGTTGTACAAAGCTTTTCCAAGTCTTCAGGAAAAATGTAATAAAATACTCGAGGCTTTTTTAAAGAGTTGGTCTGCCAACATTGGTATTCAATATAAAATAATAAATGCTAATTTCGGTTTCGATATGGGTAAATTTTTAGAATCTTTTAAAAAACATCCAATGGAAGAATTGAAAAAACATATCAAAGAATGTTGTGATAAACAGAAAGCCATTCTTATATTCGATGAGCTCGACAGGTGTGAGCCGGAGTTTGCACTAGGATTTTTGAAGTTAATAAAGCATTTTTCTGGTATAGAAGGTTTGTCCATTATCCTAGTGTTTAATAAGACTGTACTGTGCAAGATTTTGAACAATCGCTACGGTATCGACTTTAATGAAGGGAATAATGAGGAAGATTATTTTCTCAAGTTCATCGACCGAGAGTTCCCTATGCCAATACCAAATAAAGATGATTATTTGAAAGTAGTGAACCGTTTTGTCAAAGGCTTACCAAATCTTAAAGATTGCGAAAAATTAAAGGAGATAACAAAAGACCCAAGAGAGACAGGCTCACCACCCAGAGTATTTTTTAATCATCTGTTAACTATCCGACAAATTGAGAGTATATTATCCAACTTCAATAAATATAATAAAAAAACAAATGAGCATTATTATTTGGAAACACTCATAAATATTCTCTGTCTATGCATTAAAAATCAATATAAACTTGATGATAAAGAAATTGAAAAAGATAAGTATGAAATTTCGCAAGCTGAATATGATGAAATGTTAAAGGAGGCTCTAAGCGGGAATAATTGTAGAGAAATTTTATTAAAATACGGATTATGGGGGCATCTTGTTCGTGCCGAAATAAAGTGTACCTCAGAGTTAAAAGAACGTATTGAAACGATTGCTATTGATGTTCTAGGGAGCAAAGGAATTGCAGAACGATTTACTGCATCATTTATGACAGATTTTTTAAAAGAACTGAAAGAGGCATACCAAAAACGTCCCGTCGAAAATACCCACACACACAATAATTGGTCAGTGGGAGGGACAAACAACTTTAACCCATTTAAAGCAAAATAGCGTCGACGTATTATTCCCACCCGCTAATGGCGTTTCTCAAAGATTTTGTTGACCCGATTGAACAACAGTGCGAAGTAAGAGTTTCCTGCAACGTTGCACGCAGTAATTATTGGGTCGAATAGGATATAAATCGCCGTAACCAAACTTAACATTTCGGCGTTGAGTCCAAGGTGTTTTTGCATTATGGGAATCATCACCAACACCCCACCAGCAGGAACCGCTGCCACAGCAAATTTCGCCAAAACAAAGTAAAAAGAAAACAATAAATATTGGCTAAAACTAGGAACCTCCATCCCAAAAGATATCATCACGGCAATTGCAACCATTGGGATAAAGAAACAATCCCCCACCAAATGGATGTTCACTGTCGACGGCACAACTATTCCGGATATGCTTTTATCCCCGAGGTTTTTTTCTGCTGCTTGAATGGAAAATGGCAGAGCAGCCACACTAGACATCGCACCAAAACCCGTCAACACTGCTGGGATTATATTCTTGAGGTGAGAGAAAAATTTTCTCAAATTACCCCCCGTCAGCAACAACGTGCTCAACGCCAAAACACCATAGGACGAGACGATAAAAATCAAGACAATCACAAGATATTGTGAAAAAATCGTCTTAAGAATCCCATCATATTGAAGTTTTAGTGCCGTGCCAGCAAAAAACACTGGCATCATAAAAGTCAAAGATTTGAAAAAACAATTATTTACCAGCTCAAAAACCGAAATCATTTTGATTGAAATCTTGCTGTTTTGCCAAAAACAACTGACAAAGCCTAACACCCCGCCCATCAATAATGACCAGTCATTTGAAATAATACTGATAAACCGCACATTAAATGCGGGCTCCAAGCTCGTGCTATCCGTCAAGATTAATGATATATTTGATATCACGCCAAAATTAATTGATGTCATCGTAAACAAATATGACAGCAACGTGTTCACAAAATTGGATGAACAAACCAATGGAATAAGTATTATTATGAACTTGGTCGCCTTGCTTTTTCCAATGCGGTTTATTGCAATAAAGACCAAAGAAAAAATCACCACCGGCATAAAAAACACAATCATCTCTTTCACCAGCAGGCTATACGCATACACCACCGATTTTATATTCACTGGTATCAATCCGCCAAAAGTCATGGTTACGAGAAGTATTATTAAAAAAATAATCGGCAGAGCAAAATTTTTTATATAAGTAGTCACTTTTTAATACCTAATTTTAATAATAAATGTTTTTTGTATATCACAACTTCAAAAAAGTAAAACTTTTAAAAACACACAACAAAACGATTTCATCATAAATCTCAAATGTTAATATAAAATTTATAACGACTTAATTAATGGTTGAGAAAACGCGGCAAAACTGCCACCATTTAAATCATATTTAAAAATATTAATTTATACTCATAAAAATAAGCTTGTGTTATATTTCTTTTCAGAAATGATTGGAGCGGAAACATGTCGAACGATAAAAAAATTGATGCTGTGAAAAAAACCTATGCTGAACACGCCCTCTCTTCACAAGAAGAAAGTGCCAAAAAATGTTGTTGTTCGAGTGGTTGCGGAACATCAAATAATAAACTGACCGAATACGCGTCTTTACTGGGCTATTCTCAGGAAGAGTTGAAAATGTCCTCTGGTGCAAACCTTGGTCTTGGCTGCGGAAACCCCACAGCAATTGCCACCTTAAAAGAAGGTGAGCATGTTCTTGACCTCGGCAGTGGAGGAGGATTTGACTGTTTTATTGCATCGAAAAAAGTCGGTCAAACAGGTCGGGTTGTTGGCGTTGACATGACGCAAGAAATGATAGACCTCGCAAATAAAAACGCCCAAGAAAAAAACATCAAAAATGTTGAATTTGTCCTTGGTCAAATAGAAGACTTATCGTTTGCCGACGACGGTTTGTTTGACGTTGTAATTTCAAATTGTGTAATCAATTTATCTGTTGATAAGAAAAAGGTCTTATCCGAATCTGCCAGAGTATTAAAAAGTGGCGGAAGGTTCATCGTTTCTGATGTGATTGCAACAAGAGAAATCCCGCAAAACATTCGGGATGACTTGGCGTTATATACTGGGTGCATGGCAGGGGCAACACCAGTTGAAGAACTAAAAAACATGATGATTGAGGCGGGTTTTGATTCAGTCAAAATCGAGGTGAAAGAAGATAGCCGTAGCTATATTGGCAATTGGGCACCGAACAGCAAGGCTGAGGACTATGTCGCGTCGGCAATTATAACCGCTTATAAAAAATAGTTCTTCTTTTCTAAAAATTAGTAAAGCTTTAACATTGTAGAAAATATCATAGTGTTCTAATACATTCTGACCTTACTTTCATCTCTCTCATGCTTATATTGTGAGACTGAGCCTGCATACCCCAAAGCTATAGCAAGATATACTCTATAGTCTTTTGGGATATTAAATTTTTTAATATATTGTACACTTTCATTACCATTAAAAAAATCTGCAACCAAACCTATAGCACAACTACTGATGCCAAGCGAATGTGCTGAGATTAATATATTTTCTACGGCTAGACTACAATCTATAACAGAGTACTTATTATTTTTATCTCCCGAGATAAAAATCACCGTTGGAGCATTATGAAAAATATGCAATCTTGGTCTTGTTACAAATTCAACCAATTCTGGGTCATTGTTTTTTAAGAAAGCTTTACAATTTTCACTTATTTCATCAAGCAAAACCTTGTCTTGCACACATAAAATATCCCAAGGCTGCTCATTCATTGCACTTGGAGCACATATCCCACATTTTAGTATTATATCTAAGTCTTTTTCATCAATTTGATTTGACAAATATGAGCGACAACTTCTTCTGCTTAAAATATTTTCAATAGTAGTATTATACATTGCCTTAAACCCTTTATAACTTCATCTTTTTTTGCTAAACATATGTCACTGCTATATAACAACTTATCATTATAATAGATTTTTCAATTTTTTTATTGATTAACTTGTAATTGTATATAAAAAAATTTGCTGTTTTTTTTATAGTATCTCTAAAACATGCACATATGATATTGTATGTAGAATATATATATAATTATTGTATTGGAGAGATAGATGGAGAGGTTACTTGACCCGAAGAACGACTGGGCGTTCAAGCAG
>CAYJEJ010000015.1:0-2968 GCA_964369315.1 uncultured Alphaproteobacteria bacterium
AATAGCCATTTATAATACACACAATTATTCCTAACAAAGTCATAACAAAGATTATAGTAAGTATAATGGATACATACTAAACCTATATAATTGTAGTCAATACTTTTTTTAGTGCACCCCTAAACTTTTGTGCAGTCGCCTCATCTGTCTCCGCTATTTGCTCTATTGTTTCATTGCAACTATTTACAACTTCTTGCAGTTGGGTAAACAAAATTGAAAAACGTACTGTACTGTCATTTTTCGATAACTGTAATTCTCGCTCAAGCTTTTCCGCCTTAGCCTTTGCCTCATAAAACTCTGACAGAGTTGCTCGATTCTGCTCCTCAAATAATGTTTTAACCTTTGCAGTAGTATCTTCAATAATTTTAACTTTTTCTTTTTCTACGGCCTCAAATATTTTCTTTTCCGCGTAATCTTTTTCAGCTTTAAGTTTTGCAGCGGCATCATCCTTTATCTTTTTCTTCTGTAAATCTTGAAGGGTGCGCTCCTCACTTAAAGCTTTTTCAACTGCTGCATTAATTTTTTCAACCTCAACGGCAGCAACATCAATGGGTTCTTTTTTTGAGGTTAGCAAAGATATCTGTTCCCCCATGGTTTGATGTTCTGCTATTAATTTTTTAACATCGGCTACAGTCATACCGGCAAGATCATTGTTTTGCACAAGTTCATGCTTATCCTCTCCGGACAGTTGAGTAAGTAAAACTAACTTCGAGATGCCTATTCGTGCATTTTCTTCAAGAAACTTACCCGAATGTTGTTCGTAAGCCTGTATATAGTTATATGCTTGGCGCTGTTTGATGTTATGAGCCTTTTCCGCATATTCTTCAAAATTTTCAAAACCAAGATGTTCATACAATCGACTGTCTCTCATTTGCTTTAGTTTCCCGCATAATTCCACAAAGTTTTCTGCTGTTGTCTTTAATACACTTGATATTTCGTGATATAATAATAAAGCCTCTGTGCCCTGCTGAGTTCCGTCACTGTTTATAGTAATAAGTTCCATGGTAGTCCTTTCTGCATTTAAATGCTAAACCGCTATTTTAATCTTCTTAAAAAACTTTGCTGTCCATTTGTTTATAAAATTCTGAATATCTTTTGGCGAGTCATCAAAGGAATGTCTGTTTTCATAATCGTGCAACTGTAAAACCTCACCTGTTTTAATGTCTATTTGCAAGGTGTAATATGGTACTTCCGGTGTTTCTGCAAGCCGTATAAAAAAAATACTTTTACCGCTTAAATGACTTTTGGCATACCCTCCAACACAATGTTTAAGTATTGCACCTTCATCAATTAACTCCTGTTCGTTATATGCAATGCGGATGCAGTATTTTTTATCTTTAAAGCTTACGCATTCAAATTCAGAAGCTAAATTAAAAAACTTTTTTTTATTTAGCTCGTCGGCAACAAAGTTATATTCTTTCGTAACCTTGTCATGCTTTTCTCTAAGGTTTTTAGGGTAAACTATTATAGGGTTTTCCATGTTATACCCTAAATCCCCTGCCATACTAATATAATCTTGATAGTATTGAATATTTAAATGTTGATTATATAAATAATTTATAGTTCGATATGCTGTTTTTGGCGGCATGTTTAAAAACTCGTTATAACCTCTAACACTACGCCATTTAATTGCATCAGACCTTTTAATCTTAAATCCTAAACAATTTCGATATCGAATTGTTTCAGAGATTTCAGACAATGAAAACCCTTTAAGCTCATTAAGTTCGTCACGATCCACTCCTATCATCTTAAAAGCTGTTTTTGCCTTCCAATCAATAAGACTTGGCGATATAATTGTATCTTCAATTAAGTGCTGTGTTTTAGGGTTAAATAATTTTTCAATAGAGTGGTGTCCTTTTTTTCTTAAAAAATTTAAATATTCAACAATGTCTACACGTGTAAAACTTAGTTTTAAAAATTCCGGTATTTTGCTATTTTCGTATTTAGTGCCTTTAAACATGCTATCATCTATTGGAAAAACTTTGCACACTCGTGGTATTTTAGGTAACGACGCAATCTTTTCAAAAAGATGACCATTATAAACTTTTTCACCCGTAACGGGGTACCAACCGTAATAACTGTACCCGTCATATCTATAAACTTTACGAGGTGTAAATATTAAATAACGATGCACGTCTAAACTCCAATAACCTTTTGAATGATTGCGGCAAAACCATTGTAGGTTCATCTGTACAACACATAAATGTTCGTCAATAAAATCAAGATACGCATACTGGTTTTCACTGTTATAACCCTTCTTGAAAAATTTTGTAGTATGCCTAAGCTCTCCCTCAGTGTTGCATTGTGGGCAAATTGCAATTTCTCCGTTTTTGCACTGGCTATAATAAGCGTCCTCAATAAATCCATCATAAATGTTTCTATAATGTTGACATCCACAAAACTGACAAACACACTCAGCAACCCTTTCCGATTTCTTCCGTTCATGTTTCATCCACACTATTTTCCATGTTATATAATTTGTTCTTGGATGTATCCGCTTTGCCCACTCTTCAAAACCTGTTGGAATTTCCGGAATTAAATCACGATAATCCATGTGTCACCTCAAATCAAATCGGCAAGGTCTACAACCTTTTTCTTTACAGGCTGCTCTTTTGTAAGTTGTTCATCTTCTAAAGGCAATCCAAAAAATTCACATATAACCGTTTCCGCCACCCAAGGAGGACAAACAGCTTTTTTCCCTTCTTTGGTTGCGGCTTTTTCAATTTTTTTATCTAGATCTTCTATGCTAAATCCATTTTCAAGATCAGCAAATACAATTTCTGCTTTGCGTTCACTTGTCCCAACTATTTGTTTTATGTGTGAACACAACATCTTAACAACAATGTTATTACTGGTATTTTCTATTGAATCCAGTCTATTACCTAATTTTTGAACAAACATATAATCCCCTTTCTACCTTATCTCCCATACCCCTTTATCATCCCTCTCCGCTACATAAAGCACATGG